>JBBSQW010000009.1:0-127519 GCA_038243635.1 Sphingobacteriales bacterium | reverse complement strand
CCTCGCATATATTCAAGCAAAAACTACTGTTCCAATGAAATAATTCCGAGACTCTTTTAGAGAAAAACAACCAAAAAAATGCCTTTAAAACAAATCAACCAATGTGTAACTGAATTTGACTAATTTGTTCGGACACTTATGTAGCTTGGTTGGCTTTTAGAAATTGGAAAAATGAAAAGAAGTATGATAAATTACTGGAGGGATTTGCTAATGTAACAAAAGCTGAAAGCTTAATAGCACATTTGAGAAATCCCATATCTTACGGTGTCTATGGAATAGTTCCAGAATTGAAAGATGAATATACAACCGCGGAAAAAATCGAAAAAGAGGCTGCCGATTTCAGTATGTATCCGTCAAGGTTGAATATTCAGTATCGTTCGCGAAAAAAAGATATTAAACAAGAATGGGGAAAAGTTTGAGAAGTTCTGGAATACCTTAAATCAATAGAACATAAAAACCACCCCCTAGTTGAATATTACCAGTATTTAATAGATGTAGATGCTTTAATCTGGGGAGCTACTTTCGACTATCACGAGAAGGAGGAAATGCTCAAGTTTGAACTCGGTACATCGGATCCTTCAAGGAAAACGGTTCGCGAAGAGAGTAGGAAATTATTTCGGATTATCTACGCTCATCCCAGAGACGAAATAATAACTAAAATTGCCGAACTCAAGACGAAAATAGAAATTGAACGAACAAAGTTTATAAATAAATAGTAGCTTTTACAGACTATGGGAGAAAATTCAAAAAGGCTATATGTAATTACCGTAGCTATCGATATCGAGGAATTAATGATAGATATTATGGCATTGAAGCTGGGGATTAAGCTAAGCACTTAAACTAGCAAGTCTTAGAGCGTGGGTAAAGAGAAGTGGATGACTTTTAATTTTAAAACGAGTTTTGTTTATTAGAAAATAGATCTTGAGCACAAGTCAGGCTTGCCCTCAAGGCACCAGCACTAAGACTTGCGCCAGAGAGGAGGGAACGCTCCATTAAACTAGCGCAAGTCTTAGAGCGTGGACAAAGAGAAGTGGATGACTTGTGCTTTTAAAACGGATGTTGTTTGTTAGAAATAAATCTTGAGCACAAGTCAGGCTTACCCTCAAGGCACCGGCACTAAGACTTGCGCCAGAAGGGGCACTAAGACTTGCGCTAGATGTGTTTCACTTTAGTGCCTGATAAATCAATTCTGCGATACAAGTTTTTAGGTTTTTTAATTATTTAATCTTATTTTTATTTCTCAATCGTAAGAAATATGAATTTCAATTGTACTGACCCCGACCCAGAAGAAAATCCACTTCCACAAGATGATAATGATTCTGGTTGGAATACAGTTCCGTCCGACTACAATGATGTTATTACAAAAGGTGATAGACCTGATGTGGGTGAATCATTAAGTGACGACTAATATGAATAGGTAAGATAACAAGAAAAATATTGGAGTAATTAATAGCCAGTAAATACTAATTGTAAATATCTTCCATTTTTTGTTATTGATTATCGAGTTTTTTTGAATCCGGAATTGATACCTTTCTATTTCAGAAACGTACATGCGAATTATTCTATCTTTCTTTGGTATAGAATCCTTAAAGAAAATGTCATCAAATAGATTTATTGGCGGAGTTCCAATTCCCATATAGTTTGTTGGCCTAATGTTTCTAACCAATAAAATTATACCTATAATTAGATAGGTAATTAATATCCAAATTGAATTAGTAATATTGTCATATAAGCTATTTGATTCTATTCTGTCAATATTAAATCCTATTAAAGCACTGATTATTGTGGTGTATAAAACTAATAAGGTATTAGTCCTATCTACGACTAATTTATGCGATTCATTTATGTCAATAAGAAACTTTTCAGCTTGATCAAAAATATATTTTACATCGTCTAAAACTAATTTCTTTTTGTTTTCTAGTTTGGCTTCCCAAGTATGTTCCATGTCTTGATATTTTATTTAAAAATAAAAAATACTTTGACGTTAACCTATTATTTGATTTTGCAGTATCATCTAATGTAGAAAAATCCTTTCTCGTTGACTCACGCTTTAAAATACTCACCTAAAATTTCTCGATTGGTCAAAAACTTCCCCCTCATTAACCAAATCACCCTTCTTTTTAAGCTGTTGCAAAAGTCCAGATATATCAAAACATCGTTCGGCAACAACATGAGTCACTTCTTTTTCTCGTTGTAATTTTCCCTCAATCATTAACAGTTTTGAGCTGATAACTTCTTTGCGGTATTTAGTGAACATATTTGGCCAAACCACAATATTAGCACTTCCAGTTTCGTCTTCAATCGTTACAAAACAAACGCCTTTTGCAGTTCCTGGCCTTTGTCTAATCAGTACCAAGCCAGCAACTTTTACCTTAGTACCGTTGGCGGTGGATTTCAGCTGTTCGTTAGTGGTGATTTGCAATGCATTAAATTGAGGACGTAAAAAACTCAGCGGATGTGCTTTTAAGGATAAGGAAGTGCTGGCATAATCTTGCAAAACATGTTCACTCTTTGCCATTAACGGTAAAGCAATTTGTATTTCTTTTTTACTTTCAGAAGTTTGACCTTCAAACAAAGCAATCGGGCTATCTGCCAAAGCGGAAACTTCCCATAAGGCTTGTCGGCGGTCCAGACCTATAGAACGGAAAGCATCTGCATCTGCTAGTTTCTCTAAAGAGGAAAGCGAAATTCCCGCAGTTAACAGTTCCGTAAGGTTTTGATAAGGTTTGGTTCTTTGGCTAATTAACAGCTCTAATTCCTCTATCCTCAAACCGCTAATTTGCCTAAAACCCAAACGCAAGGATTTATAATTCCCAGATTTTTCTTCCAACACATAATCCCAAAAGGAATAATTAATATCTACCGAACGGACTTCAACGCCATGCTTTTGGGCGTCCATTACCAATTGTGCAGGTTGATAAAATCCCATGGGTAAACTGTTCAAAATGGCACAAGCAAACACATCAGGATGGTGGCATTTTATCCAAGACGAAACGTAAACCAAAAGCGCAAAACTGGCGGCATGGCTTTCGGGGAAACCGTAACCTCCAAAACCTTCAATCTGTTTAAAAACCCGGTGTGCAAACTCTTCTTCGTAGCCTCTTTTTACCATTCCACTGACCATCTTTTCCCGGAAAGCGGTCACTTTTCCATGTGCTTTAAAAGTCGCCATGCTTCTGCGCAAATCATCAGCTTCGGCGGGAGTAAAACCGGCGGCAACAATAGAAATTTCCATCGCTTGTTCTTGAAACAAAGGAACTCCATTTGTTCGGAATAATATATCTCTTAATTCATCAGAAGGATATTCTATCAGGTCTTGTCCGTTTCGCCGACGTAAATAAGGATGCACCATATCCCCTTGAATTGGTCCCGGGCGAACAATGGCGACTTGTATCACTAAATCATAAAACTTTTTTGGTCGCAACCGTGGCAACATGGACATTTGCGCCCGACTTTCTATCTGGAAAACGCCTACAGTATCTGCAACGCTAACCATTTCATAAACTTTCGGATCATCTTGCGGAACATTTGCCAAAGTTAAATCCTCATTGTAATGCGTTTTTACCAAATCAAAAGCTTTACGGATGCAAGTCAGCATTCCCAAAGCCAAAACATCCACTTTTATAAAGCCCAAAGCTTCAATATCATCCTTGTTCCACTCAATGCAAGTCCGGTCTTCCATCCGAGCATTCATAATGGGGCATAAATCCGAAAGCTTATTGTGGGTAATTACGAAACCGCCAGTATGCTGTCCCAATTGTCTCGGGAAACCCATTAACTGCCGGGTAAGTTCTAATGTTTTTTTAAGATGCGGGTCTTTCACATTTAAGCCTTGCCCTTGCAAATCTATACTATCCAACCACTCAGATGATGGTCGCCAAACGCCAGATGAAAGATTATTGATGGTGTCCACAGAAAGTCCCATCGCTTTTCCCACATCACGAACTGCGCCTTTATAACGTTCTTGGGTTACGGTTGCCACAATTGCGGCTCGCTCTCTTCCGTACTTTTTATAAATATATTGAATCACTTCTTCCCGACGTTCATGCTCAAAATCTACATCAATATCTGGCGGTTCGTTTCGAGCATCAGACATAAAGCGGGCAAACAATAACTTGATTTTTGTAGGATCAACCGAGGTAATCCCCAAACAATAACAAACCACAGAATTGGCTGCCGAACCTCTGCCTTGGCATAAAATATCTCTGCTTCTGGCAAATTGCACCAAGTCATGAACGGTTAAAAAGTAATTGGGCAAATTCTGTTTTTCGATAAAAGCCAGTTCTTCTTTAATCTGTTTCTCAATTTTTTCAGGCAAGTTTTCTCCAAAACGTTCGCGAGCGCCTATCCAAGTTAAATGCACCAATTCTTGTTGTGGAGTGCGACCATCAGTTGTGAGTTCTTCGGGATAGATATATTTCAATTCATCCAAAGAAAAATCACAGGCGTCCGCAATTTTTTGTGCGTTGGTGATGGCTTCTGGGTATTGCCGGAATAGCCGTTGCATTTCTTGAACGGGTTTTAAATAACGCTCAGCATTAAAATGGAGTTTAAAACCTGCTTCCGTAATTGTACATTTTTCCCGAACACAAGTCAGTACATCTTGCAATTCCCGTCTTTGTGGTTCATGATAATGCACATCATTTGTGGCAGCTAAGGGAATATCCAAATCCTCAGCTAACTGCCATAAACGATGCAGCCTTTTTTGATCATCTCCCTGATAAACCTTTGTTGTAGCTAAAAATAGATTCGGTGCAAGCTGTTGCTGATAAGCTTTT
This sequence comes from Sphingobacteriales bacterium, assembly GCA_038243635.1. GTDB lineage: Bacteria > Bacteroidota > Bacteroidia > Sphingobacteriales > Sphingobacteriaceae > Pseudopedobacter. The sequence continues at coordinate 122,741 of JBBSQW010000009.1, read as the reverse complement.
AAATCGTTTACAAATCCACTGGAAAAATTGAAACTACTGTCTAAATGTTTTGGTGGGATAATGATGAACAAAATTCCTTCGGCATGTTCAAAAACATCTTGACGGTACAAAAAGCATTTTCCTTTTTCTGCTCGTAAGTTTCCTAAAGAAAGCAAAGCAGATAGTCGGCTGTAAGCTAACCTATCTGTTGGATAAGCTAATAAACTTGGGCCATCCAGTAAATCCAAGCGACAAGCTGGAATGAAATCGATATCCAGTTTTTTGGCTGCGACATGCGCTCGTACAATTCCTGCCAAAGTATTTCTATCGGTAATGGCTATTTTTTTATAACCTAAAAGTGCGGCTTGCTCCACCAATTCGTGAGGGTGAGATGCGCCTCTTAGAAATGTAAAGTTGCTGGTTATTTGTAGTTCGGAGTATCCCATTTTAGATTTTTTATTCGAGTAAACTGTGTTTCCACCAACTTATAAAATGGAAATTTGGCCTTTACGCACAAGGCTTGCCTGCCCTCATGCCGGGCAAATGGCAGTGACTTTTTTACAGAAAAAAGTAACCAAAAACTGTCGGCTACGCCCTTTGCTAGAAAGGAAGTGGTTGTACTTTCTTCATCTATGGCGCAAAGGCCAAGGCCGAAGATTGCGTTCAATTAAGCTTGTGCTTTTGTTGAACGGAATTTAAAAATTTACTTTTCGCATTCTATTCAATCTCAATAGCTTGCGCAGATCCAACGGAAAACAAATCGTTCAGTTAAGCTTTTACTTTGAACCTTTAGGATTAAATGTTTAGAATTAAATTTACTTTTTAAAAGACATGTGCAAACCAATCTTCTTATTGCAATTAGTGCGTGAGGACAATGCTTCTGTAAAGCTAGAATTACTAATAATTTGCAATTCATCATACGCCATAATTTATCTTTACTAGTTGTTTCCATTATGTTCAAGCCAAAGCACTGACCTTAACTGACCTTTTAATTCGCCCTTGTCGATTGCGGAATTGATGAAGAAGTTCAAGCACTTCCTCTGTAGCAACCGGCGCAGGCGAGAGTTTATTCAATTTGTTAATAGTTTTATAGGCTTTCATGTGTTTGTTTCACTCGGGTTTTTGGTTACTTTTTGCGGAAAAAAAAAGTCACTGCCATTTGCCCGGCATGTGGGCAGACAAGCATGTGTGAGAAGGCAAATCTGCATACAGCATTAAAACCAATCTATTATTAAACAAAAAACGAGGAAGAGCCAACTTCCTCTCACGCAAAAAAACCATGTAAAAACCATTGTGCTTGCTGATCTGCTTGGTAATGCCCGGAGCGGAAAAGCCAATAACGTTTGCCTTTTTCATCTTCTACTAAATAATAATCCCGGTGTTCGCCACTTTCAATCCACCATTCCCGTTCAATCCTTTCAGGTCCGTCGGCTTTTTTAATGTCATGTCTTTTATTTTTATAGACAAAAAGAATAGGTGGATAATCTGGAATGGGTGCCGAAACCAAAACTTTTTGCGGTACAGCGAGTAAATGCGTAGGTCGTGGTTTATCGTTTGGCCAAGGAATAGCAGGTTTTTCGTCTAAACTATTCACTTTTTTAATAGAACGTTCTGGCCAATAATGCTCTTGCGGAAGGTAGCGCTGTATAGCGTCTTTGCCAGCTCGCATGGCAATACGGTCTAAAACTTCGGCAACTTGTTGCTCATCGCTTTCTTGAGATGTTGCCCACATCGCTTGTTGAGTAATTTCTACCGGCTCAATACCTGAAGCTTCTAAAACAAAAAGCTCGATACCTAAAGCGGGTTCAATATTTACAATCCGCATTTTTAAAAGCTGGTGTAAATGCTCGATGTGATGTGTGGATTTATGCGTTCCAATACTTATCGAAACTACTTTTCCATCAATGCGATAGCAGGTTAATACTGCTTTTCTTAAGCCCATTCCTTCTTTTTGCAAGCGTTCACACAACGCTTCTAATAGTTTTTGAATTACAATTTCAATCGCTTTTGCAGTGCGTATGGGTTCTAAACAAGGCAAACGTTCGGTATAGGGTTCTGGGAGGTAAATGGGTTTCAAAAATTCTTCGGTATTTCCCATTGCCTGTGCAATTCTTAATAGTAAAGCTTCTCCAAAGCGCCTTCGTAATACCGAACGAGGCATGTCAATGAAATTTTCGATGCGATACATGCCCAGTTTATGTAAGCGTTGCACCAAACTGTTTTCTAAACGCAATGCAGCGGGAGGCAGACTTAAAATGGAATAATAATGCTCATCACTCGCGATGATTGCTTTCTCTTTTCCATAACGAGCAATTGCCCAAGCAGCGCCGGCTGTATCTGCAATGGCACCACGCACTTGGTAACCTTTCTCTTTGATTCGGGTGAGCAGTTCTCGCAAATAAGGAACTTCTCCCTGCCAAAGGTGGCAACAGCCAGTAATGTCAAGAATTAAACCATCGGGTTCATCAATCGCAACAATCGGGGAAAAACGGATACACCATTCGCCCAGTTCTTTTAATAGTATAAATTCGGTTCCTTCCACATCATCTTCCAAAACTACATCAGGCACCAAAGCTTTTACATCGGCAAGGGTCATCCCAAGTTTTATGCCTTGCTTAAGCGCAAAATTATTGCAGCTTTTTACCGATTGCCTGCCTCTTTCTTTTATCGAAATCACCAATGGAACTTCGGTTAGCGAAGGATTAGCAATTGTAAGTTGATCGGTAAGCAATTGTTTAAACCACAAAGACAGATAACGTTTTTGCATTAGGTTCCTGTTTGAGTGAGTGTGAATTTATCGCGTAAAGCTTGATTGTTTTCTAAGTTTTTTACAATTAAACCTTTCGGCGTAGCTGTAGCTTTATATATGCTGGGTTGTCCGTTTTTAACTTTTAGCAACTCTACCTGCCATTGCGGAAAGCCAACACCAGGCAAACCTTTTTCTGTAAAACTAGGTAAAGGACTAATGCGCCAACGAGCTACACAGGCTGTAGTGCTGATTTTTTTACTGTCTTTGCGGAGTACAAAACCCGTAATTCGGTTATTTTCTACAGCCAATTGTAAACGCCTGGATTGTGCAAAGTTTAAATCTTGCAATTCTGCTACTACTGCAGCCAAACCATTACATTTTAAAGCTTCTTCCATTGCCCAAAGAATATCTCGATCGCGACGAAGCTGTATAAAAATAATGCGATCTGGATGAATCCCGAAGTTTTTTAAAGCCGGTGGAAACACTTGAGGAAAAGGACTAATCCAAATGCAAGACTGTTGATTCTGCATCAATACAGAAAGTAAAGTTGTTATAAAACCGTTGGTGCTTGCGGTATCTTCTTCTTCATCACATAAAAATTCATGTACGGCAGCAGTAGGGAATTCGCCGTAAGGGAAAGCTTTTTCTAACATTCCTAAACCAAAACTAACTTCTTTACCCTCGGTTTGTGGTTTAAAACCTTCTAACCGCAGAATGTCTTTTTTTAGTTGCGTAATGATATCCTTCTTTTTTTCTGTTGTCTCCATAACGCTCTCCTTTCATCAATTTCTTGTAACCAGCCGTTGTAAATTATATGGTGGGATACAAATATAATACTAATATTTTTAGTAAAAAGAATAATGTGGAGAAGTTTTTTGTTGGTTTTGGGTAGTGTAATTTATGAGCTATAAGTTCACACTAACTTAAATAAATTTGAGAAAAACAGTAAAAGTTGGTTCGAAGGCTAAATAAAGGAGCGAGTTTTGTTTTTTTGAAGACAAGATAGCTGTCTTATTATCTTAATAAACAAACGGTTAATTTGTGCATAAATATAAAATTGTTAGTTATTTGCATTTATCACTTATATTGTGTGCTTTAAAACATACACAATTAGATTTTAATGGAGTCGAGTTTAAATAAAGAAAAACCTGTAGTAAGATTAAGAGCTTTCAGAGCAGTAGACGACCCTGATACCTGTAATCTTTTTATTGAGGGCCATACGCATGTTTTAACAAGTATTGGCATTACCAAAGTTACTTCTTCTAAAAACGAATGGATGTATAATCCGGCTGCTTTTGTACTTATTGTTGAATCTTTGGATAGAAAAAAAGTATATGGTGGGGTAAGGATTCATGTTGCGGGTGGTAGCCAGCCCCTTCCGATTGAAGAAGCAACAGCTTCTTTAGATCCCGCTATTTATGATCTTGTGTACAATTATGCCCAACAAGGAACAGGTGAGTTTTGTGGTCTTTGGAATTCCAGAGAGATTGCTGGCTATGGAGTTGGTAGTATTTTTTTATCAAGAGCATGTGTTGCTATTTCTACTCAAATAGGCTTAAAATCAATTTTCGCTCTGTGCGCTCCGTATACAGTAAAAATGGGTCTAAATTCCGGTTATGAAATAGAAACCAGCATAGGGAATAATGGAACTTTCTATTATCCGAAATTGGATTTAATTGCTACTACTATGGTACTTAAAGATCCAGAGATTTTGTTAAAAGCAATCGATGAGGAAAGAGATGCCATATTCGGATTAAGAGAACATTTGAATATTGTTAAGGTAGAGGAGTTAAGGAAAAAACAAATTGAAATTCATTACGAAATTGAAATAGAAGGACTTGAGAACTGGAATCTAGAAGCCACTATCGCTAACACTTATCTTAACGAAAAAACCTCTACCAATTCAGAGATAGAGGAGAATTATTTAAATATCTTCTAATTAAAAAAACACATGTCCGAAAAGCATTATAATATCAACTATCTAGAGAATACTGGGTTATTTTTAAAAAATCTTAAACAACATTCATACCATCCATTTGAAAAAAAAAAAGGGCCTATTCTAGATTTAGGATGTGGAACAGGATTAGATGTGATTAAAATGTCTGAAATTCTTCATTCTTCTAAGATAATTGGAATAGATCATGATCCAGTAATGCTTGAAAAAGCAATACTTGGAAGCAAAGACAACCCAAAGATTGAGTTTGTTCAATCTGAATCTGATAATATTCCATACAATGATAATTTTTTTGAAGGTATTAGAGCAGAAAGATTAATACAACACTTGAAAGACCCTCAAAAAACAATTAAAGAAGTCCATAGGGTACTTATGACAAAAGATACTTTTGCTATTATTGAAACAGATTGGGCAGGGCTTGTGATTTATAATGAAAATACTGATATTTCTAATAAGATAAATAAGTTTCTGACTGAAGAGAAAATAAATAACGGTAATGCTTCTAGGAAACTAACATTCTATCTTAAAGAAGTGGGATTTAAAGATATTAATATAGAAGTGTTTCCTTTTGTATTAAAAAGTTTAAAAGAAGCAAATGAGTATTTATGGTTAGAAATTATTATTAATGAAGCATCAGAAAAAGGTTTTCTAACCAAACACGAAAAAGATTTATTTATCGAATCTTTAAGAGATGCAGATTCTGAAAATTATTTCGCATGTAGTATTAATATGGTAATAGTTACTAGTGTCAAATAGCGATGGTTTTTAAACGGATATTGGTTCTATTGTTATTTATGACATTTGTTATTTCAGCAAAATCTGAAATAATTATTTATCCACAAACAACAAGAACTCTAATCGGAAAAAACTTAACTATATTAAATTCTAAAGAGGAAGATCCTCTTAAAATACTTTTTAATAAAGAAACATCACGTCAGGATGTTCCCAATTTGGGTCTTGTTAAAGAAAATGTGTGGATTAAGTTTACTGTTTTTAATAAGAGTGATGAGTCCAAACTATTATTGGAGCTTGCATATCCCTTATTGGATATCGTAACGCTATATGAAGTAAATGAAAAATTAATCATTAGTAATTCTTTAAGTGAAAGAAATAATTTTGCTGCAAGAAAATATAATTATCCTACTTACATCTTCGATTTAAACATTCCTAAGAACACACAAAAGATATACTACATCAAAATAAAAAGCTCTGAACAAATTATCCTTCCAATTTATTTAAATAAACCTGATAGTTTATGGTTTCATTTAAGTTCAGAAGGCGCACTAAATGGAGTTTATTTGGGCATTGTTCTTATCATGTTCTTATATAATCTGTTTGTTTATTTTTCTGTAAAGGATAGGAGTTATCTCTATTATGTTATTTATCTGATTTTTGTTGGTTTAACACAGCTATCGATTAAGGGATATACTTTCCAGTATTTGTGGCCTAATCATCCAGCATTCGCTTCTATAAGCGCTGTTGTTTTTGCATCTTTAAGTGGTATAAGTGCTATTCTGGTAACTAAGAGCTTCCTCCAAACCGAAACTAATAGCCCTAAGTTTGATGTCTTTTTAAAGACACAGATTATGATTTTTGTAATTTCTCTCATTAGCTGTCTGATTGACTCTCGTATCGGATTTCAAATCATGCAAGTCGGTACTAGTATTACAACTATTTCAATTCTGATTATTTCTTGCATATTGATGATTCGAGGATATACACCTGCAATTTTCTTTTTCTCCGCTTGGTCAATATTAGTTGCTGGAGCGGTGGTTTTTTTGTTAAAAGATTATAATTTACTACCCTACAATACTTTTACAAGTTATTCTATGCAAGCAGCATCTGCAATAGAAATGGCCTTACTGTCTTTCGGTTTAGCAGACAGAATCAACATCCTTAAAAAAGAAAAAGAGATTTCGCAAGCAGAGTCACTTACGGCAGCACAAGAAAACGAGCGTATTATTAAAGAACAAAACGTTTTCCTTGAACAAAAAGTACAAGAAAGAACATTTGAGCTGATAGAAGCAAACGAAGAATTGAGCGTTACGCTAGAAGATCTTCGCGAAACACAAACCCAATTAGTTGCCTCAGAAAAAATGGCATCCTTGGGTCAGCTAACAGCAGGCATTGCTCATGAGATAAATAACCCTATCAATTTTGTCACATCTAATGTTTCGCCGCTTACTAGAGATGTTAACTTGCTATTAGAAGCCATAGATAATATTGAAAGCATTGGTTTATCCGAGAAATCTAAATTTGATAAACAGCAGGAAATTGAAGATTACAAAGAAGATTTAGATTTTGATTATTTGAAAATAGAAATTAACCATCTTCTTAAAGGTATTCATGACGGAGCTTCCAGAACAGCAGAAATTGTTAAAGGATTAAAAGTTTTCTCTAGGTTAGATGAAGATGATTTAAAGAAAGCAGACCTTAATGAAGGTCTAGATTCTACTTTAATTATCATGAATAGCACAATAAATGGAAACAAAATAAAATTAATTAAAGAATATAGCGACATTCCTGCTGCCGAGTGCTATCCGGGGAAACTCAATCAGGTATTTCTAAATATAATTTCAAACGCTGTTCACGCTATTACCAAAGTTCATGGGGATAGTGGCGAGGGTGAACTTAAAATTTCTACCCAAAGCAGGGATGGAAACATTTATATTGGTATTAAAGACAATGGTTCAGGAATGAATGATATCACTAAGGGTAAAATATTTGATCCGTTTTTTACCACTAAAGACGTTGGGGAAGGCACAGGATTAGGCATGTCTATAGCTTATAACACCATTAAAAAACATGGTGGTGAAATCTTAATTAACAGTAAACCTGGCGAAGGCACAGAAATGATCATTCAGATCCCGATAAGACACAAAATAATTTCAGAATAAAATCAACTGTCGCACATTTATTGCAGCAGTTTCCAAATAGCCCCTACCCGGCATGTCAGAAAAAATAAAAATATTATACCTGGATGATGAGCTCAATAACTTAATTGGGTTTAAAGCTTCTTTAAGGCTAGATTATATCATTTATACCGCACAAAATTCTACCGAAGCCTTGGCTTACCTTGATAAAAATCCCGATATAAGAGTTATTTTTTGCGACCAAAGAATGCCAGAAAAAACAGGTGTAGAATTTTTCGAAGAAATAAGAAGTATTCATCCACACCCAATAAGAATTCTTTTAACTGCTTATACCGATATAGAATCTGTAATAGACGCAATAAACCGGGGCAATATATTTAGGTATGTTAAAAAACCATGGTTAGAGGAAGATATCATTTCTGCCATAGAAGAATCCAATAAATTTTATTTGGCAAATTCTATGTTGAGCATCAAAAACGAAGAGTTGCGGAAAGCTTACACAGAGCTTGATAAATTTGCTTACAGTGTGAGTCACGATATTAGAGGCCCATTAGTAGGTATATCTGGAGGAATTGATTTGGCATTGCACAGTCATGATATTGGAGAAATAAAGGAGATTTTAGGCATGATGGAGAAATCTGTTAGTAAACTAGACACTTTTATTCTAAGTATGCATGATTATTATAGCTTGGAAAGAGGCGAATTGAAGATAACAGCCATTAATTTTCACGAAGTAGTAAAAGAAACGGAGGCAATATTTGCCATTTATGCTAAAAGTTCAAAGATAGATTTTACGATAAACGTAAATCAAAACGAGGCTTTCTGGAACGATGTTGTATCAATTAATTTAATCATTAATAATCTGCTTACTAACGCTTTTAAATATCAAAGAAAGGATGTAAGCAACAAAAAAGTAACATTAGATGTCAACGTGTTTCGAGGTTCTGCTACAATATTAGTTGGAGATAACGGAGCAGGAATAGATAAGAAATATATAGACGAAATTTTCAATCTTTTTTTTAGGGCAAGTGTTCAGGAGTCGGGTTCTGGCTTGGGGTTATTTAATGTTAAGAGCGCACTGTTAAAGTTAAATGGAACGATAGATGTGAATTCTGTTTTAGACGAGGGAACTACATTTACAGTAGTTATCCCTCATAAATAACTTATATGAAATTATCATTCATAATTATAGACGATAGGGAATTAGATTGTTATATCGCAGAAAAATTTATTCAAAAAACAGAACTAAGTATTGGTAATAAAATATTTTATGATGCTTTTTCGGGATTAAATTTTATCAAACAAACTACGGGTAAAGGTCCTGTTACAGTTATTCTTTTAGATATTATGATGCCCGTTATGGATGGTTATCAATTTGTAGAAGAATTTGAAAAATTATCCGAAGAAATTAAGAACAATTATAGAATCATAGCTATTACTACCTCTTTAAATAAAAATGAGCTTATTGAAATCTCCACCTATCAGTCGGTAATTGGTGTACTTAAAAAACCTTACACGTTTGATGCTTTGCTTAACGTTATACAAACAATACCAGAAGATTTAGGACAATAATTGTTGGCGTAATAAAAACTCCAACTGATCATTTGAAGTAGCAAGCTTTCCGTTCATAATTTCTAGTTCTCTTTTTTCTAGAAGAACATCATAGGCCCTTTTAATACTGATATCCAATTCTTCCTCGTTCCAAGGCTTAGTGAGGTAATGAAATATTTTGCCTTTATTCACAGCATCAACCACTGCACTCATATCTGCATAGCCGGTTAGTAAAAGTCGCATGGGATCAGGATACTTCTCCAATACTTTTTCTAGAAACTGTACACCTGTCATCTGGGGCATCCTTTGATCGGTAATGATGATATCTACAGCAGTTTTCTCCAATATTTTTAAAGCTTCATCACCACTTATTGCAATAAAAACCTTGTATTTCAGTCTAAAGTTTGCTTTAAATGAGATGAGATTATTTTCTTCATCATCTACGTAGAGTATGGTGATCTTTTTTTCTGACATGTTTAAAAATATTAAGCTGCTCTGATACTAAATACGGGGTAAGTATACGTAAACGCAAAGATAAATTAAAATGATTGAGTTACGAGTCACAAATTAGTGCTGTTTATAAAAGATCTTAACTTACAACCTCATAAATGATTATAATCGACAATTAAAGCTACATTTTTTATAATTCTGAAAAAGGGATGGAGTTTTGGCCTGCGGATAATTTTCTGTTATTGATTAAACAGGTTTTTTTGCAATTTGCCATTTTGATAAGCATAGGATTGCACTAATTACCCATTCGGATGATCTTCTCAAACCTACCTTGATAATGAGAATTCAATGGCGTAACCGTGACTCCATAAGCTTTGCCGGAGGTTGAATGGATAAATTTGATCGTGTCTTTGGTTTGTGTAATAATGCCCATATGTCCAACAATTCTTTTAGTATTATCGGTGCCAGTAAACAAAATCAAATCTCCAGGTTTGCATTCTTCAATTGGAATTGCTGTACCATAATTTGTGAAATCTACTGAACTTCTGGGGACCGAAATATTGAAATGGCGATATACTGAGGTTATAAATCCAGAGCAGTCGAAACCAATTTTTTTATCAGCAGATCCATACTTATAAGGTACACCAATCAAGGTTTTTGCATATGCAATAATTTTGGAAGGGCTGTAACGAGATTGATTTATATCTGTTAATGTATCTTTAGTTATAGTATCGGTAACGTGTTTATTGTTTAATTGCTTTATGGAAGAGTCTTGCAGATATACCTTATCATCATTTGCTTTAGAACCACAAGAAACGGCCAAAGAGAACGAGAAGAGAATAGCTAAATAACTTTTTATGAATTCCATTTACTTTTCGACTATTTAAGAAAAGGTAAAATAGGTAAAAATATTTGGTTTGCGGTTTTAGGCTTTTAAACTTAGCCGCCCAGCGAAATCTGAATGGCGTGAGGAAGAAAAGTCCAAGACTTGCACTTTTGATCGTTTAAAGAATGTACTGAGTTAATTTAGAAACTAGGAGATCTTATCAGGCACAAGTCAAGTTTACTCGCAGGATCTTTTTACTAGGACTTGCACTAATCCTAAAAACAAGTGTAGGTTAGATCTCGATTTTTTTAGTAAAACTTTTTAAATCTAAGCCAAAAGTACCTCGGCAGGAATCCCTAGTTTTTGATGAAGTAGTTTAGCAATTTTAAGAGTTAAAGGTTTTTTACCACTTAATAATGCCGATACATAGCTCTTGCTACCAATCCACTCCGTTAAGTCTTTGTTTTTAAGTCCTTTATCTTCCATTTTTTGTTTTATAGCTAAAAGAGGGTCTGGCTTTGGTAATGGGAAGTGTATATCTTCAAATTGTTTAATCAACAACAAGGCTACTTGTAAATCCTCGCCCGCTTTACTTTCCGGGGAAACGTTCAAATCAAACTGCTCATCAACCCAACCTAAAAGTTTTTGATATTCTTCGTCTGTTTTTAAGATATGTAGATTCATAGCTAATTTTTAAATTTTATTGTTGTTACATCAATTTTATCATACTCGTTATGAGTGCCGAACCATTTAATTTGAATTACTTTATAAACAAAAACGATTCTAATTACCAGTCTATAATTGTTTCCCATGACATTAATTACCACTCGGTCATCACCAACTAAACTTGCATTTTTATGAACTGCTTTTAGTTCTTGGAAATTCTTGAAATCTGAATTTAAAAACTCATAATACCATTCGAACAGTGCATTCTTTGCTTTTGGATATTATCGCGAATACGCCAATAAAGTTTTTCGATTGATGATATTAAACATTCATAGTTTACTTATAGTGAACAAAGTTAAAAGTTTTCTATTAGGAAACAAATTTTGGTGTTTTGTGAAGTTAGTATTTTGAGATGTGTGTATTTTGGGAATTTAATCAAAAGAGGTAAGGTAAATATCACTGGTTTAGAAACGAGTCAACGGGAATAAGTAGATATGGCTCATAGCATTAAGCTCCAGAAGCTTGAAATCAATTGGTATAAAACAATTCTTACTTTTGGTTAATAGATGCATTTTTCGCATAAATAACCGGCAACATAAATATAAAAATAAGAGATGCGACTAAAGTGCTAACTCATGAAATTAGAATTCTTCTTTTATTAAAACAACCTTCATGAAACAACCTCCAGTAACTGTTTAAAGAATTGTTGTGGTAGCAGTAAGACATAATTTTAGTTAATTTCGTGAAGTTTAAGCTTATATTAATTAGAATAAAACTTAAGCCTAGAAAGAACAGTAATATGCTCATAGATTGTTAATTATTTCGTAAGCCTAAGATATAAATAAGTTTTCGAATTGTTAATCCATTTAGTCTATACTCATACATTATAAAATAAAAAGCTCCCCAATTAACAATCGAGGAGCTCTCATCAACAAATTAATCCTTATTTATAAGCAATTAACAAATTGATCAACAATGTTTTTGGCACCGAAACAGGTTGCTTCTACCAAAGCTTTAAATATTTTAACGGCATCGGTACCTAAATCCACCCGAAGAATGCGCCTTTCAATGTTTGGTTGGCGTTTGGCGTTCGTCTGCCGTTTAACCAATCAATGGCAAATTCATCGTTTTCTGAAAGTGCTAATTGGTTCGCTTTTTTGCTGAGGAGGGGAATCAATGGTTCTTCAATTGTTGAAAGCAAAGCTTCAGTTTCTGGGCTTTTATTTTCTGTTAGGAAGTTTCTGATGGGCCATAATAGTAGGTTTTTGTACCAAGCGTAAGCATCACCAAAAGCGGATTGACCAGCTTCTAAACCGGCCATTCCTGGGATTACTGAACCATTTACTTGGCCGCAAATACCAGCTACTAATTTGCCATGCATATCTTTATTTGGTGCAACCAAAATATCACAGGTAGAAGTTCCCATTACTTTACTCAAATAATAAGGTTCAATTTGGCCACCCACTGCACCAAAATGTGCATCAAAAGCACCAACTCCAATTACAACATCGGTACTTAAACCTAATTTATCCGCCCACTCTGCGGATAGGTTTCCAGCTCTTTGGTCAGCTGTGTAAGTTTCTTTAAAAAGCTGGTCTCTGTAACCAGCTAAAATTGGATCCAATGAAGTGAAGAAATGTTCGGGTGGTAAACCACCAAATTCTTCTGCCCAAAGTGCTTTATGCCCTGCGGCACATCTGCTGGCTTTAATATCTTTTGCGTTTGTGCCACCAGTTAATAAAAATGGTATCCAATCACAATGCTCTACCCAAGCGTAGGTGCTAGACGCAACTTTTTCGTCAGCTCTTAAAATATGAAGAAATTTTGCCCAAAACCATTCTGATGAATAAATGCCGCCACAATATTTTAAATAATTAGTTGTAAATTTTGTAGCGTGTTGGTTGATCTCTGCGGCTTCACCAACACCGGTATGGTCTTTCCAAAGCACAAACATGGCATTTGGGTTCTCCGCAAATTCTGGTAATAAAGCCAACGGAATGCCCTGCTGATTCACAGCAACAGGTGTAAAACCTGTGGTATCTATAGAAATTGCTAAAATATTTTTTGCTACAGCGGCGTCTGCTTTTGTAATTGCCCGTTTGATGGTTTCGATTAAACCTTCGCTATAATCAAGCGGATGTTGTCGAAACTGACTTTGGGAAGCATCGCAGTACTTGCCCGCTTTCCAGCGAGGATAGTGAAATACTGCGGATGAAATTTCATTCCCGTTTGCGGTATCAACAATTACAGAGTACCGAATCTGTTCCGTAATCTACGCCGATAACATAATTTTGTTTTGCCATTTGTTGATTTTCAGAGCTCACTATAAGCCAAGTTTAATAGTACGTTAAAATTATAATGATTAATCTGTTGGTCTAATTGATAGTAAAAAGCACCTTTTTTTGAACCTGATTTATCTTTCTCGTCAAGTTTCTTCAAAAGCGTACTTCCTAGCAGTTTGCGGCTAAAGTTTCTTTTGTCCAATTGGGTTTCAAATACTTCCTCGTATAGTTGCTGTAATTGCGGGATTGTAAATTTATCCGCCAAGAGCTCAAATAAAATAGGTTGTAAGGCGGCTTTTTTCTTTAAGTAATCTCTACCAGAAGAAATCATTTCTGTATGGTCAAAAATCAGTTTTGGCACCTCAGAAAGTTTAAACCAATGCGCTTCATAGCTGTGGTTTAATTGTGTTTCAAACTTTGTTACATCAATTAAACTTGAATAAACGACGCTAATGGTGCGCTCTGTAGGGTCGCGATCAAACTTACTGAAGGTTTTTATCTGCTCCATAAAAATCCCTTCTCGGCCAGTAAGCTCTTTTAAAACTCTGGACGCAGCTTCATCTGCAGATTCTTCGCCCTCTAAATAACCGCCCATTAAACTCCACTCATTTTGGTAGGGTTGGAGTTTTCTTTTAATTAACAATACTTTAAGTGTTTGATTATCAAAACCAAAAATAAGGCAATCAACAGCTATCAATGGTTTTATATATTTCGATGGTTGAGGCATTTTTTTAAACTAGTTAAGTAAATATAAGTGTAAGTTTGACAATTAAAAATTAAGTAGATTTTTTCTTAGCACTATCTTTTAGTACATGACATTTTTTTAAGCTACATAGCTACATAGCTTTTTTTACGTGAACGCGAGAATTTTTAAGATGCCCAAGGACATTACGATAACCACATATAGGGCTATATGCCAAAAATCTATTTGTTGTTTGTCTCCTGCTAATAGCATTTACGCTATGTTGCTATGTGGTTTTATTTTTTTGTCATGTACTGAACACTCTTTTATAGAATTTTAGTTTTTTATTAAGCTGAATGAGCGAGCCAAAAGAATGATTTAGTATTAATAGCGTTATAGGAATATTACTTCAACGTTTATTAAAATGCAGAAAACTGACTATTTGTATCAGAAATTTTAAAAGGCAATTGCAATTATATATTTAAATTGGACCAATAAATGTCATCGGACTAATTTTCGTCGATAGAAATTAAATAAAACACATCATCAAACAACCAAGATGCTTAAATTAAAAACTTTTTTACTTGCAATCATATCGCTAACAGCCTTTGTTATTTCTACTCAAGGTCAAGAACTGGCCGCCGATAGCGCACAAAAATCCTCAGCTATTTATAGGGCAACGCCAGAAAAAATCAACGATTTGATAAATACCAAGTTGGACGTAAAATTTGATTATAAAAAAGCCTACTTATATGGCAAAGCGTGGATAACCCTAAAACCTCATTTTTACGCAACAGATTCATTAACCTTGGATGCGAAAGGGATGGATATTAAAAATGTGTCTGTAGTAAACGGAAATATTAGCAGTCCGCTAAAATATAAATACGATAGCTTAGAGCTGAAGATTGACCTAGGTAGAATTTATAAATCATCAGAAAATTACACCATTTATATCGCTTACACCGCAAAACCCAACGAGTTTAAGGTTAAAGGAAGCGCTGCGATAACAGATGCAAAAGGCTTGTACTTTATTAATCCGGATAGTACTGTAAAAGGTAAACCCATACAAATATGGACGCAAGGAGAAACAGAAGGTTCGTCAGTTTGGTTCCCAACTATTGATAAAACCAATCAAAAAACAACACAAGAAATCAGCATGACGGTGCTCGATAAATACGTGACACTCTCAAACGGAGCTTTAATTAACCAAAAGAAAAACGCTGATGGCACACGAACTGATATTTGGAAAATGGATCAACCGCATTCGCCGTATCTTTTTATGATGGCCGTTGGCGATTTTAAAGTTTATCACGATAAGTATAAAAATATTCCGGTGGATTATTATTTGGAGCCAGCTTATGCACCTTACGCAAAAGATATTTTTGGTAAAACCCCAGCGATGATCGATTTTTTCGCAAAGAAATTAGGAATAGAATATCCATGGAATAAATACGCACAAATTGTAGTACGAGATTATGTAAGTGGTGCCATGGAAAATACCACCGCAACTTTACATGGTGCTTATGTGCAACAAACAAAAAGAGAATTATTGGATGGAAGCAATGGCGAAGAAACCATTGCTCATGAGCTTTTTCACCAATGGTTTGGGGATTATGTGACTGCAGAAAGCTGGAGTAATTTGTCAGTAAATGAGTCTTTTGCTGATTTTAGTGAAACACTTTGGGCAGAACATTCTAAAAGTCAGGATGCTGGAGATGCACATAATTATGAATCTATGCAGTCGTATCTATTATCTCCAGATGCTAAAAGCAAACATTTGGTGCGCTTCAATTACGAGGACAAGGAAGATATGTTTGATGTAGTGACTTACCAAAAAGGGGGTCGCATTTTAAACATGTTGCGGAATTATTTGGGAGAAGATGCTTTTTTTAAAGGTTTAAATCTTTACTTAAAAACAAACGCATTGGGTAACGGCGAAGCACATCAGTTACGTTTGGCATTTGAACAAATAAGTGGTAGAGATTTAAATTGGTTTTTTAATCAGTGGTATTTTGGTGCAGGCCATCCCGAGTTAAATATTAGCTATAAATGGGATGCGACGAGCAAAACGCAAACCGTTTATTTAGCACAAACCCAAGAAGGAAATGTTTTTACGCTTCCCATGAAAATTGATGTTTACGAAGAAGGGAAAAAAATAAGTCATAATTATTGGATGACTAATCGCACAGACTCCATCAGCTTTAAGCTAAACAGCAAGCCTAATTTGGTAAATGTAGACGCAGATAAAATTTTGTTGGTTGATAAAAAGGATGAGAAAAGTTTGGAGGAGTTTGCTTTTCAATACAAAAACGCACCATTATATGTTGATCGGTTAGAAGCAATAGAAGCTGCAACAAAAAAACTAAAAGAGAAACCAGCCCAAGAAATTTTAATTGCAGCTCTAAAGGATCCATATTTAGGATTAAGAGTAGAAGCCATCAATAATTTGAAATTAGAAAATGAGGAAGTCAGAAAATTGATTTTGCCTGCAATCATTAATATTTCAAAAACAGACGCTAGCACTTTGGTAAGAGCGGCAGCGATTGAGTCTTTGGCTAATTTGCAGGATAAAACGTATATGCCCTTATTTATGGAGGCATTAAAAAATCCTTCGTATGCAATTGATGCCGCGGCATTAAATGCAATTGCGGCAATTGATATTTCGCAAGCAAAACTTTTGGCAAATGATTTACAGAAAGATAGCAAAGGACCATTAGTAGCGTCAATAGTGAATATTTATGGTGTGGAAGGTGGAGATGCAGAGTTTCCTTTTGTTTATAGCTCGTTTATAGATGCAGGTACACAAAGCCAGTTTGATATGATTCCTGGTTTGGCGAGTATTCTAATGAATGTAAGGGATATTAATCACTTACAACAAGGTTTGGATGAATTACAAACCATGTCAGAAAAATTTACGAAATACAGCATACATAAATATGTGAACGTGATGTTAAACAACGTTTTATTAGCTAAACAAGACGATAGAGATAAAGCGACAGCAACACAAAAAGCCAATTTTGAAGCACAGATAAAGGCAGTTCAAAAAACCATTGACGTGGTGAGTAAATTGTAGAAAGCTCTTTAACTAAAAAAGGCCGATTTCCTATTAAGGAATCGGCCTTTTTTATAACCTAGTGAATTCGTTTTAAGGTTTACAAGTCTAATGAACTCAATGAACTTTTAAAACTAATCAAAAACCTTATTTTGGCATTAACACCATGTCAATTACGTGGATAACACCATTCTTTTGGTTTACATCAGCAATGGTTACGTAAGACGCACCACCTTTTGCATCCCATAATTTAACTTTTTTACCATCCATAGAAGCGTAAAGCTTTTCGCCTTGTACTGTAGTAAAAGTTGCTTTACCGTCACCTTTTTTAATGGCAGCCATAATATCAGCTGCACTGTATTTATCCGACAAGACGTGGTAAGTTAAAATTTTGGTCAACATTGCTTTGTTTTCTGGTTTAACCAAAGTTGCAACTGTACCTTCTGGTAATTTGTCAAATGCTGCGTTAGTTGGTGCAAAAACCGTGAAAGGTCCATCGCTTTTTAAAGTTTCAACCAAACCAGCTGCTTTTACTGCTGCAACTAAAGTTGTGTGATCTTTTGAATTTACCGCATTGTTAACAATATCTTTTGTGTTGTACATTGCTGCGCCGCCAACCATTGGGTCTTTTTGTGCGAAAGCTTGAGGTGCAAATGCGATAGCTACTAAGGCAAATGCTACTAGAAATAATTTTTTCATATGTGTTTATCTTTATTTGGGATGATTAACGGAGAAAATTTATGTTAGACAGATCTTGAAGATTGAAAATATTTCAGAAAAGGTGATTTTGGGCATCCAGGCGGGCTTTCCGCTTTATCTTTTATCCGCTGAAGAAGCGAATAAAAGGATGTCACTTCAATCCCTGATGCAAATCGTGGTTAAGTTTTATATTAAATCAAACAAAGCGTTTATCGATAAAGCATATTGAGCAATCGTAAGTAGTGTAGCTCTTGGTAGTTTTTTATCATTATAAATAAAAGAGCTGGTTTTCGATCGAGTCAGTAAACAATTCTTGAGAATTTCCGTAAAGTATTTAAGTCCCGAACTAATTTATGGCATTTTTTGTGCTTTGAAATTACTTTTACAATTCGCTTTTTATGACTTCAAATTCTAAACTTCCTATTTACGGTGCGTTGGTTGCCAATATGGCTATCGCGGTTATTAAATTTATTGCTGCCGCTTTTACAGGTAGTTCTTCTATGCTATCAGAAGGAATTCATAGTGCTGTAGATTCTGGAAACCAGATTTTATTATTGGTAGGTATTAAAAGAAGTCAGAAGCCAGCAGATGAAAACCATCCATTCGGACATGGGCAAGAGCTTTATTTTTGGTCATTAATTGTAGCAGTTCTTATTTTCGGTTTGGGTGGTGGAATGTCTGTGTACGAAGGTTTCATTCACATCCAAAATCCAGAAACGTTGAGCGCTCCGTTCTGGAATTATGTGGTTTTGGCGGTGGCAGTTGTGTTTGAGGGAACTTCATTTGTAATAGCAATCAAAGGGTTTTTAGCACTAGAAGGTAAGGGAGATTTCTTCCGTAAATTAAGAGAGAGTAAAGACCCCTCGCTTTTTGTGGTTATTTATGAGGATGGTGCAGCATTAGCAGGACTTGCTTTGGCTGCAGCTGGTGTGTTTCTAAGTCATTATTTTAACGACCCACGAATTGATGGTGTTGCTTCCATATTAATCGGCGTATTATTAGCATTTGTAGCAGTAAAATTGGTGATTGAAAGTCGTAATTTATTGATTGGGGAGAGTGCCAACAAAACACAGATTGAGTTGATTAAATCTTTGGTGAACGCAGATGAAGATGTGGAAACCTTGTGTCCACCTTTGACCATGCAATTGGGACCAAATGAGGTTTTATTAGCGTTAGATATTCAGTTTAAAAATCACCTTCAAGGAACTGAAGTAGCGCAGGTGATTAAACGTTTAGAAGAAAAAATCAAGAAGGAAATTCCAATGGTGAAACAGATTTTTATTGAGGCTAATTTTTTTAAGAAGGGGTAGGAGGGTAGGAGAATTAAGTATTTTACCTGATTTTTTAAATTTAACGAGTCTGGAGACTCTTTTCCATTTCGTAATCCGAAGAGACGCTACGCTTAACTCTTCGGACAGAGAATGTTTTTGAGCTTTCCGTCACGTCGAGGAACGAGAAGTCTCACAAGTAAGTTGCCGTTTGATTCTTTAATAAATTTTGTGTAAATATTTGGTGATGAGACGTTTACTATTGTCGACATGACTACTCGACCCAATCAACTCTGCTCAGCGGAAACGTTTAGTAAGCATCTTATTTATATAAATGTGTTTTAAAGAATCTTTAACCTGCAAAAACATATAAATAAAACGACTAATCTACGTCAGTCGCTTTATATACAATTTAAAAAAACTAATTACTTATTTAAGCGCAGTGTATCTTGATAATCTTCTGCTGTAAATATATAGCGATACTCACTTTCAACAAACTTTCCCTCTGAATTTAATTTTGCAGTGATATGATTTTTTCGGTTAATCAATTTCTTGGATGATCGAAAGGATAATAGTTATCGCTGTCAAATTTAATGTTTAAAGGAAGGTGCGCAACTTTTAACGTATCATCAAAAATCACTAGGATTGAGTCATTCACCAAATCTCCATAAACAGCTCCATCAGATACTCCTCTGCCTTTTTCTGCGAAAACTAACTTAACTTCGCCATCTTTTAAAATTTGACTAATATCTTTAAATACACCACCATGATTATATGGTAATTACTATTACTTTATGTCCAGATTTGTTTTCAAATAGGTCTCAGTTCGATGAGAACCGTCGCCATCACATGAGACAGCAAATAAACAATAGATCGCCAAAAAAAACCATTTATAGAATTTCCTCTTTACAATTAGTATTGGGCTAATAGTTCATCAATCTATTCATTGGTAACACCTATGGGTTTATGAGCTTTTAATTCACTGGTTAAGCTACTAAAGCCATAAATATTTTTCAAAAAACACAATCTGTCCGAAGAGTTAAGCGAAGCGTCTCTTCGGATTTTTACATAAATAAAGGTCTCTGACTCTTTAACAGAGAATCTTCTTTAAAAGATAAGCCGTTACTAAAAAACCGATTTCTGTTAAGATAATCGGTTTTATTTGCCCAAAATTGAGGTCACTCGATACTTTAAAAGGCTACCGTCAAATGAGTAGATAATCCTCTATTTCGAGGCGTTAATATAATCTTGTTCCGCAAAAGTAAAGGTAGATGTTGTTGAACTACCATTACAAGATAAATCTTCCCTATTAATGTCATAAGCTTTTACATTATAAAGACTACGCAAATCATCAGCTTTAATAGCTTTCAAATTATTATTCGTGGATTTTAATAAGGATGAATAATGCACTGCCGAAGCAGTTTTGTCAAATGAAACAACTATTGAATCCTCAGTATTGTACCTTAGTAAATAAGTCGAAACTTTTGTAAAAGGCGCAACTATTAAAGTCGGCTCCTCAAATCCGTTAAGAACTCTTTTTATTTCTAATGAATGGCTAGTTTCATTTTTAATTATACCAATATCTTCAATTGTTGCTTTACAACATGCAGATATTATAAAAAGAAGAATAATGCCTGTGATCAAGTTAAATATATTTTTCATGTAGTAAATCAACTTTAAAATTGAGAAAATAATTCATAAATCTAGGCATCTGTAACTCCGATGGGCTTATGTGCTTTTAGTTTGCTCTTAAATAATCTTCTTGAATAAAAGTAAAAGTAAAATATGTTTCTACTCTTTTCTTGGATTCTAAAATTATATCTTTTTTCCAATTGCCCAAATTAAATATGTTACGAGTATTTTCAAAACTAATAGCATCTTTATTTGCGCTTAAAATTCCAAAAAACAGATAGGTCGTTTTTTTATTATCAAAATAAGTTACAACTAAAGAATCTGCATTTAATTTTACCAAATAGCTATCTCCAACATCCTTACCTTCTGATGATTCTGTGTAAACTTTAATTTTTTCATTATTGTTAATATTTAAACTATTATCAGGAACTAAGACGCCATTCCTATAATATTCCAATTTTAAATTTACCAAACTATTATTCACTATAAAAGATTGAGTTTTATGAGAAGTTCGATCAGTACATGATGAGAAAAAATAAAGAGACAATAATACTAAAATTGTGCTTTTCATACTTAGTAATTATTTAAAAGTAAATCTATTTGATCATCGGATACATTAATAGGTTTATGACTTTTCAATTGCTCTCTTGTTGAACTGATGCCATAACAATGTTTTAAAAAACTTTCTATACTACCAAGAGAATAGCCTGATACATTATCATTTATATTACCTGTAATATTATATAAAGGAAAAAAAGCTCCGTTCTCGTTAAAATTATCAACTAAGTTAATAAATAATGAAGTATAGTCGCTTCCTATATCGCTATTCCAATATTGATAACCATATCTTAGTCTTCTTACGTTCGTATTTACAAAATTAGGATTTCCAAAATCAGTAATACCTCGATCTTTATATTCCATGGAAGTAATTTGCCACTGTACTGCAACCGCCCAACTCTCCGCAATTCTATTACTTACTTGTTGAAACTGTAACAAATTCCAATTCATCAATTCAATATGAGAAAAATGAGCAGTTTCGTGGACGGTTGTAGAAAATATCTCATCAGAAAGATGTTCTATATTATTTGAGTATCTAAAAATTCTAATGTCAGGTAAAATCCCCAAATGATTTGAATATCCAAAGGGTGACGCATCCCCATTAATATCATCATTATTTTTGTCATAAGCGCAGTATTTAATTTTCCCGCCATAATTAGGTCGCTTTAAATCTCCTATATTCCCATTGTGATACCTAAACGCACCACGAAATACATGAGCATAAAACCTTTGCACTCCATCTCTTATGTCAAAACTCCAAGGGTCGTTAGTATGCGGACCGTTGTACCAAGCTTGGCCGAGGGTGCCACTTCTTACATCAAAAGCACCAGTTTCATAAAAAATAGATAAGTTGGTATTTCCTCCAAAATAGCCTAAAGAATAATTTCCATTAGCATCTGTATAAGTACTCTTAAAGTTAAACCATCTCCTGCCTCTAATTTCTACACCCGCAAGCGGTATTGATTTATTTAAGCGAGTATCAAAAACCGTAATTCTACCGGCTGGGCGGTATAAAACCTTTCGAGGTGCGCCAGAGTCACTAATATCCTTTAAATTATTGGTCATTTTCATCGACTCATTAACCAAATCTCCTGTAAGTTTATTGGCATAAGTTGATTTTGATCCATCAGATAATGTAGATATAGTTCCAGTTGAGGACTCTTCTGGAAGATATAAATCTTCCAGAATTTCGTATTTGATGGTGGGGTCAAACTGATACGTTTTTTTAACTGCTGTATATTGCCAGACAGGTTTGTCCGATGGTTCCTGGGTATTACATCCAGCGTCAATTATTTCGTAATCTAATGGGATTGGGTATAATACGAGCGAGCCGTCAGCTTTCAGTTTATTGTACTGAATACTGTCTGTAGGCAAAAATCGTACGTAGTAATGGGTTGTTGTTATCGCATTTTCATCAGCAAATGATTTGTTTGCCGAATTTGGCTGTTGTTGTGCCAGGCTTTGATAGGCCTTTTTCATATTTTTAACCGAATAAGGATTTTCTAACTTTTTACCTAAAACGATGTTGCCGTTATTGTCGCCTATCTTCGTTGCGACGTCATCGTTGTTGTTTGGAGCGTTTTCCTCTCGTTTACAAGAATTGAAAACCACTAATAATAGTAGACAGTAAATGATTTTTTTCATAAATTTAGTTTTAGATTTTTTTTGTTCTCAAATATAAGGGTAAATAGTAATGTTTGTAACAACTATTCTACATTGAGCTAAGATATTTTGAGCCAACCTATTTGATTGGTATGTAAATTTATGGTTTACTAACCAAAATGAACTAAACCACCTTCCTTTTCCTTATCATTTTTGAAAAATAACTCGGAAAAAGTCTTTTAATCAAAACCCCGTAAGTTTCTTTACCTCCAATTAGAACTTCTTCTTTGTTTTTATCAATCGCTTCTAAAATCTTTTGCGCACAATCAATGGCACTCATTCCATTCTCTTGGTTTTCGTCCATTTGGTTGTATTTCTCTCCGATTGCGGTTACCGAATTTATGGTAACATTCGTTTTAATAAAACCCGGACAAATGATATTTACCGAAATTCCTTTATCGTAAACTTCACATCTTAAACTATCAAAATAGCCTTGTAATGCGTGTTTAGATGCCGAGTAAGTGCTACGGAATTGCGTTCCAAATTTACCAACGACCGAACTTAGAATAACCAAATTTCCTGTTCTTCGTTCCAGCATTTTTGGAAGCAAAGCTTTACTAAGGTTTACCGTTCCCCAGTAATTGATATTCATGATTTTTTGTGCTACTTCTGTAGTGGTTTCCAAAACCGTTCCTCGCTGACTAATGCCGCCAGCGTTGATCAAAATATCAATTGTTCCGTAAATTTTCCAGGCATTTTCTGCTTTGGCAGCAAGCGTTTCAGATTGTTCTAAATCTAAAGGCAACACGTGAACGTCCAAAGGGTTTTTCTTGCATTTCTGTTTCACTTCATACAAAGCTCCAGAACGACGGGAAGAGATAATCAGCTTAGCGCCTTGATCGTTTAATAAATACACTAAAGCTTCACCAATACCAGATGAAGCACCAGTAATCCACACAATTTTATTTTTGAAGTTCATTTTCTGTTATAAATAATTCGGAGGCGATTAAGTCTGCGTACAGCTTTCCCTTTTGTGTTAAAACGAGTTTGTTATCGGCAATGTTAAGCCATTCTTTGTCCAAAAATTCCTCAGCAGAAGCTAATAAGAAGCTTTTTTGATCCGAGCTGTAATCGCTGTCAATTTTAGCTAAGTCTACTCCCCATTGCGTACGCAGGCTGGTCATTAAATATTCATTGTATCGGTTTTCTGCGGTTAATGTTTCTACTTCGAATGGAATCTCGTTTTTTTCTAATTCAGATAAGTATTTAGCATTGTTTGCTACGTTCCACTGTCTGCTTTCACCATTGAAAGAATGTGCCGAAGGTCCGACGCCTAAATAATGAACACCACGCCAGTAGTTCGTGTTATGTTTAGAGTAATGACCAGGTTTCGCAAAATTAGAAATCTCATAATGTTCAAAACCGTTGGTGGTCGACTCCTCCATTAAATATTGGAACTGATTAGCACTTTGCGCATCATCCATGGCTTTATCTTTACCTTTAGTGATAAAGCTTGCCAAAGCAGTTTTAGGCTCAACGGTCATACTGTAACTAGAAATATGCGGAATTCCGAAGTCTATGGCGTTCTTGATATTTGCTTTCCATTTTTCATCAGTCAATAGTGGGTAGCCATAAATTAAATCGATGGTAATATTTTCTAACCCAAAATCTTGCGCTCGTTTTATTGCAGATTCAGCTTCTTTGGCTAGGTGTGCTCTGTTCATCCATCGTAAATCTTCATCAAAAAAAGACTGCACACCAATACTTAATCGGTTCACGGCTGTGTTTCTTAAATCTTTTAGTTTTTCTACGCCTAAATCATCTGGATTAGCTTCCAAAGTAATTTCTGGATTTTCTGCAACTTTATAGTTTTTTTGGATAGTCTCAATCAACGTCGAAATTTCATCTGCAGACAATAACGAAGGAGTACCACCACCAAAGTAAATGGTTTCTATCTGGTGATTTTCGAGATATGGTTTTTGAAGTTTGATCTCTTTGTGAATGCTTTGCAGCATTTCATCTTTATATTTTAAAGAAGTGCTAAAATGGAAATCGCAATAATGACAAGCTTGTTTGCAAAAAGGAATATGAATATAAATACCTGCCATGTGGCAAAAGTACGGAATTTGAGCGTCATTCCCGCTCCGCTATCTCGACGATAGGAGAGATATACAAGTTCCTTTGCACTACCTTAGTTTTGCGAAGAAACCAACAGTTTACACCTCGCACCTCGTTCGGAATGGCGGAAAACGCGGTTTCGTCTCGACGATAGAAGATATCTCCAAGTTCCTTGCTCTAACTTGGTTCAGCTAAAGAACAAACAGATTTCTACTATCGTCGAAATGACGGGAAATGTGGTTTAGTCATTTCGACGGTAGGAGAGATCTGTAATTTTCTTATACTTAATTGATGCTGCGACGAAACCTGAATATTTTCATTATCAATAGCTGAAGTCTTAAGGACGAAGACCTGATCAATAGCATGACTTGTGCTGGAAAACTTTATTTTGAAGTGTTAGTCAAAGACAACTTTTTATTATTTACACTTAAAATTTGTACTAGATTTGAGAATAATGAAAGAGATTATAAAATTACAATTACGTAAAAAAACATACCCATATACAGCAATACTTGAATTAGGATAATTGATAAGTAACTAAAAAAGAACGTATACGCTTGTGATTTTGAGATAAAATTTAGTCCAATTTTTTTCTGGAGGAATATCAGAAAAAATAGAAAGTAGACAACAAAATAACTAAGACCCAGTCCGGCTACCAAACTTTTTGGAACAAGATCTCTTGTAGTAGAGAATCTTCCAAATAAATTAAATTTCAAAATCAAATACGTTAATAATGGAAATGTTAAAAAAACAATTACCATATTGATTTTTTTAGAAAGTTTTTTAAACATTCTTGTGGATAATAGGTCGGATAAACCTGTGTATGGACTTTTTTCCTTCCCTCTAATGTAAGACCAACTTCTATCTATTTCTAAAATGAAAAAACTGTTCAATGTTACCCATACAAATACACCAAAAACTGCAAGGAATAAATCTGATAATTGGCTGTACATGGTGTGAAAATCGGCTAAAAGTTAGGTTTTTTGCAGAAATTATTATTAACGGGATAGCTCGCTCACTATAAAGCAGCAACAATAGCCTCAGAAATTTCTCCGAAAAAGTATATTCAAAATTTTTTACTGAGGTTTCTCGTCTGATTCCTATCGAACGAGAAACGAATAAAAGCATAGCAAATATCTTAAAATAATTAAATTGCGCTAGCTCTACAATCCCTAACCCACTAACCACCTAAAACCTAACAACCTACAAGAATTTACTTCCAACCTCCACCAAGCGCCTCATATAAATCAACAACAGATTGCAACTTGCTGTTTTTAGCACTAATCACATCCAGACTAGAGTTTAAGGCATTTTCTCTAGCTCTTAATACTTCTAAATAATTAGCTAAACCGTTTGTCAATAATTCTTCTGAATATTGCGTAGCCAAATTATAAGCATTGAACTCTTGCTGCTTAATTTCGATTTTTTCGCTGGCTATTTCGTAGCTATACATAGCATCAGAAACTTCTTTACTTGCAAGCAACATGGTCTGTTTAAATCGTAACCTTGCCTGTTCTTGCGAAGCAAGTGAGACTTCATATTGCGTTCTGATCCTTCTTTTGTTGAATATCGGTTGTGCCAAACCTGCAACTGCTGTTGCAAAAAGTGAGTTCGCATTAAAAAGTTGGTCTAACTGTAAGCTTTGTAAACCACCGTTTGCAGAAATAGTTAGCGAAGGGTAAAAATTGCTTTTGGCAACATTGCTCAATTCAAAAGCATTCCTCAAACTATATTCCGCAGCTACTACATCTGGGCGGTTGCTCAATAATTGCGATGGCACTCCAGTAGTTAAAGCAACATCAATTACTTGAGCTTTTAAAGTTGTACGATTGAATGATTTTGGATCCTCTCCCAATAAAATGGCGAAGGAGTTTTCCAAAATGCGACTTTGTTTTTTAAGGTCTAACAATATTGCTTTTGCAGTGTAAAGTTGGGCATCAGTTTGTTGAACACCAACTTCTGTAACTTGACCAGCATCTTTTAAAGCTTTCGTAGTTTCTAAGCTGTTTTCACGAGTGTTAATGGTGTTTTTAGTGACTGCAATTTGCTCGTCTAAAGCTAATAAATCGAAATATACTGAAGCGATATTGGCTATGAGTCTTGTTTTTACTGCTTTGTGAGCAGCCAAGGTCTGTAAGTAAGAAGCTTGGGTGGCTAAATCATTACTTCTAATTTTGCCCCAAATGTCAGCTTCCCAAGAAAGTGCACCAGATAAATCATATTGATTTATAGCACCATTTACCATGGCGCCAACTGGACTATTCTTAGATGGTCTTTGATAACTGTATTGCGCATTAGCAGATAAGCTAGGGAAATAACCAGCTTTACCTTGCTTCATATAAGCTTCAGCTGCTACAATCTGTTGGATAGCAATCCGTATATCGTTATTGTTTAACAGTCCCTTTTCAATGTATTTCGTGAGTACAGAATCTGTAAACAGCAGCCGCCAAGAAACGTTGGCCATGCTTAGCGTATCGTCTGAGATTTTATCTGTTCGGTAACTGTCTGCAACACTAATATCTGGACGCTTATAATCTTTTGCCACAAAGCAAGACTGCAATGTGAATATCGCGAAAGCAAAAAAGGCTATTTTTATAAAACTTAATTTTTTCATCTTAAAGGTTTTCGTTTGTTGCTTGTTGAGATTGATTATCGAAAACTGGTTTTTTAACTTTTTCTTGTAGCCATTGGAATAACATAAACAATATTGGGATTACAAAGATACCCATCAAAGTTCCGATTAATAACCCACCAACCGCACCAGTTCCAATCGCTCTGTTTCCTTCTGCACCAACTCCGCTGGCTAAAACTAGCGGCGTTAAACCAAAGATAAAAGCAAACGAAGTCATCAGAATTGGACGTAACCTAGCTTTTGCACCATCAATGGCGGCATCCAAAATAGATTCACCATGCTTACGCCTTTGAATGGCAAATTCCACAATTAAAATTGCGTTTTTGGCTAGCAAACCAATCAGCATAATTAAGGCAATTTGGAAATAAATATTATTTTCTAAGCCCATCAATTTCACGCTGATATAAGCACCAAAGATTCCTAGCGGTAAAGAAAATAGTACCGAGAACGGCAGCAGGAAACTCTCGTACTGCGCACTTAAAATAAAATACACAAACACAATTACTAATATTAGAATGGTCGTGGTTTGTCCTCCTGCATTTTGCTCTTCTCTGGTTAATCCGGAATAAGCAATGCTGAAGTTTTTGGGCAGTGTTTCGGCAACTTCATTAACAGCTGCAATTGCATCTCCAGAACTGTAACCAGGATTAACAGCTCCAGTTACTTTCGTAGAGTTAAAAAGGTTAAAACGAGTAACCGATTGTGGTCCAAAAACGCGTTCCAAACTAATAAACTGTGTAATTGGAGCCATTTCGCCACTTTTAGTTTTTACATACATGCTTCCTAAATCCTGCTCAACGGCTCTGCTTTCTGGTTGTGCCTGCATATAAACACGGTATTGTTTTCCAAACCTAGAGAAATCGGCGGCGTATATTCCGCCAATATATCCTTGTAAAGTATTAAAGATACTGTTGATTGTTACGCCGTTTTCTTTAGCCAATTCTACATTAATATCCAGTTTATATTGAGGATATTTTGTGCTGAAAGAGGATTGCGCATATTGAAACTCTGGTCGTTTGCTCAAATTTCCGATGAATTCTTGATTCACTTTATCTAAATCTTTAAAGTTTCCACCAGATTTATCCAATAAGTTCATTTCTACACCTGCAGAGTTTCCAAAACCAGGAATACTTGGTGGTGCAAAAAAGATAATATTCGCTTCTGGAATGGTAGATGCTATCCCGAAAAGTTTCCCGGTAATGGCTTTTACAGATTGGTCATCAGATTTTCTTTCGCTCCAGTTTTTTAGTTTGATAAAACCCAAACCATAATTACTTCCAGCGCCACTAATCAAACTTATTCCGTTGATGGTTGTAATACCTGCAATTCCAGGAACATCTTTTAATTTTGCATAAAGCTGTCTGTTAACTTCAGCAGTACGGTCAATGGAAGCACCCGGTGGCAGTTCCGTGTTGATAAAAAGCAAACCTCTATCTTCATCTGGCACAAAACCACTTTTTGTTGTAGCATCAGCGTATAAAATCCCGGCAACGGCTCCTAAAATAATAACCCCAGTAATCCATTTATGCTTATATAAAAAACCTAAAGATCTGCCGTAACGATTAGTGGTAGCTTCAAACCCTCTATTAAACGCCGCGTAGAAACGCTGTAAAAAGTTCTTCTTTTCATGCTCCTCTGGTTTGTGAGGTTTTAGAAAGATTGCACATAAAGCGGGGCTCAGGGTAAGTGCGTTAACTGCGGATATTAAAATTGCTACAATTAAGGTTACGCCAAACTGTTCGTAAAATACACCGGTTGGTCCGGTGATAAACGTCACAGGAACAAATACCGCGGCCATTACCAAAGTGATGGAAACAATTGCACCCGAAATTTCACTCATGGCCTCAATGGAAGCTTTCTGCACATCTTTTGCGCCTTTATCTATTTTTGCGTGTACAGCTTCTACGACGACAATTGCATCATCCACCACAATTCCGATGGCCAATACCAAAGCAAAAAGCGTTAATAAATTGATAGAGTAACCAAATAAATTTAGAAAGAAAAACGTACCGATAATAGATACTGGAACGGCTATCGCTGGAATTAATGTCGACCTAAAATCCTGAAGGAAAATAAATACCACAATAAATACCAAAATGAACGCTTCTATAAGAGTAGTTACTACCTTTTTAACAGATGCATCTAAAAATTCGTTGGTATCGTACGGAATCATTACTTCTACTCCGGGTGGCAAATCTTTTTTTACTAATTCTAGCTCAGCCTTAATATCGTTGATGATTTGTTGTGCATCTGACCCTTTGGTTTGGTAAACAGCCATCGCAATACTTGGATTTCCGTCTGTTTTAGAACTCGAAGAATAAGACTGTGCATCCAATTCAATTTTCGCCACATCTTTCAATCGCAAAAACTGTCCATTTCCTAAAGCTTTTAAAACGATGTTTTCATATTGCTCTTGGGTGCTGTAGCGACCATCATAGGTGATTACATAAGAAAAAGCTTCGCCATTATTTTCACCAATTGTTCCAGCTGCTGCTTCCTGACTCTGTTCATTTAGCGCTGCAGAAACATCAGACGGAGCAATACCGTAGGAAGCCATTTTATCTGGTTGTAACCAAACTCGCATGGCATAATCCTTACTTCCAAAAACGTTAACATCCCCAACACCATTTACCCTTTGAAAAGCTGGAACAACATTTATCTTTAAATAATTCTGTAGAAAAACGTCGTTGTATTCTTTGGATGTGCTATAAAAACTCAAGAACATTAAAGCACTAGTTTGTTGCTTTTGCGTAAGTACACCTGTTTGTTTTACAGCTTGCGGAAGTAGGGGAGTTGCTCTGGCGACACGGTTTTGTACGTTTACAGCGGCAATATCTGGATCTACGTTTTGATCAAAATAAACAGTGATAGACGCAGTTCCATTGTTGGTTGCGCTAGAGGTAATGTAAGTCATCCCCTCCACGCCATTAATCTGCTCTTCAATAGGTACAATTACGCTCTCTAAAATTGTTGCTGCCGAAGCACCCGGGTAAGTCGCTGAAACTTGAATAGTTGGTGGTGCAATATCTGGATATTGCGTTACGGAAAGCGAACTTAAACCCAGTACGCCTAATATTAAAATAATGATGGATATAACGGCCGAGAGTACCGGCCGTGTAATAAATGTTTTTAGCATTGTGTCCTTTTTTAGGAATTATTATTTGAACTCTTTTACGATGGGTTGTGCAATACTATCGAAAGCAATTGGCTGAGGTTTTATTTTTACACCTTCGCGAACTTTATTAACTCCCTTTGCTACAATGTTTTCTCCGTTTTTAACACCCGAAGCTATTACGTAAACATTCCCAGTACTGGCTTTAATTTCGATAGCGCTTGCAACAGCCGTGGTATCTTTAGAAAGTTTGTAAACGAATGTTTTTTCTTGTTGTTCGTAAGTAGATTCCTGCGGAATAACAATGGCATCTTTATAAACGGTAGGCACTTTTATAATTCCACTATTTCCATTATTCAGTAAACCATTTTTGTTGCTGAACAAAGCTCTAAACGAAACGGTTCCTGTATTCGGATTAATTTGAGAATTAATAGTTTCAATCTTTCCTTTTTCAGGATATTCTGCTCCGTTCGCTAATACAAGGATCACATTTGGGAAGTTTTTGATTTTCTGAGTTTTTGATTCGCCACTGGTCTCCTGTAAAAAATCTAAATATTCCTTCTCATTCATGGAAAAATAAGCGTAAACATTATTGATTTCTGAAACTGTAGTTAGCGGCTCTTGATCTGATGGACTAACCAAAGAACCTTTACGCAATTTAATGGAGCCAACATATCCGTTAACCGGACTTTTAATTGTACCGTAACCAATATTTGCCGCAATGCTATTGTAGCCGCTTTTTGCTTGTTGTAATTTTGCGTTTGCAGTAGCCAATTGTACAGAACTGATGATGTTTTTTGCAACCAAAGGTTTTAACTTATCCACTTCCACCTGTGCAGCGTTAACATTTGCTTTCGCAGCCGCCGCGTCTTGCGTTAAAGATTGAGTTTCTATCCTAAAAAGTACTTGTCCTTTGCTTACTTTCTGGCCTTCATCAACCAATACATCGGTTATATATCCGCCAACTTTAGCTCTTACTTCACTATTAACCATCCCTTCAATATTTGTTGGGTAAGTGGTATAAGCAGTTACCGTTTTTGTTGGTACTTCAATTACTGGTAACGAAAGTGCTTGTGGTGCAGCATTATTTTGTCCGCCAGATTTACTATCGCCACATGCGGTGATTAATAACGCGGCTACCGCTGGTAGACTAAATTTGAGGATTGATTTCATAGATTATTTCTAAATAAAATGCTTCAATTTTCTTTCGAACGACTAAAGATCTTAGCCAGAACTGTTCAGAAGGTTGCAAACCTACGTTAACTATTAAAAGAAAATGTCACGTTAAAGTATATATGGTTAACAGTGACT
The DNA here is from genome assembly GCA_038243635.1 of Sphingobacteriales bacterium. Taxonomy (GTDB): domain Bacteria; phylum Bacteroidota; class Bacteroidia; order Sphingobacteriales; family Sphingobacteriaceae; genus Pseudopedobacter. The sequence continues at coordinate 90,745 of JBBSQW010000009.1, read as the reverse complement.
TTTCTTAAAAGTTTCTGTTAACCATTTTTTTGGTTTTTTATCAATATGAATGCCAGAGCATATCGCAAAAAAAAGACCCTCAAAAAATGACGGTCTGTAGGTAAACTACCTATAAATAGGTATGGATTTAGTCTAACGTTTGCTCGCCTCCGCCATTTACAAACAGCGTTTGTCCGCTTACCCATTCAGATACTGGTGACGCAAAGTATAGAATTGCACCTGCAATATCATCTGCAGTACCCAAACGTTTGATTGGAGTATGCGCTAACATTTTTTCTTCAATTTCGGGAGTTAAAACGGTCTCCAAAGCTGCAGTTCTGGTAGCGCCTGGCCCTACCGCATTAATTCTCACTTCTGGACCAAAGTCATGCGCTAAGTTAGCTGCCATGTGGTTAACCGAAGCTTTGGAAGCTGCGTAACCGCTCATGTTTTTGCTTTTGTTGATGCTCGCCATAGAAGTGGTAATCACAATAGATCCATAACCAGATTTTTTCATGTGCGGAACGCATAGCTGACATAAGCGCCAAGCGCTAAATACATTTAGTTCAAAGTCGCGTTTAAAATCCTCTACTGTAATTTTGAAAGGATTTTCACTTCCGCCACCGCCACCACCTGCATTGTTTATTAAAATCTCAATACTACCTAACTCTTTTAGGGTTGTATCTACTACATTCACCAAGTCTTCATCTACTAAAACGTTACAAGAAACGGCAATTGCTTTAACGCCCAAAGCGCTTATTTCAAATGCGGTTTTTTCGGCATCTTCCAATTTAAAATCAGCAATCACAATATTTGCTCCTGCTTTTGCAAGCATAATTGCACTGGCTTTTCCTATTCCGTTTGCACCACCAGTAACGATGGCGTTTTTTCCGCTTAAATTAAATAATCCCGAAAATTCTGTCATCCCAAATTGTTTTAAATCTGTGTCTATATGGTTTCTTCCCTTGGTGTGGTAGCTTCCTGGGGTGCTGTTGCTAAATCTTTATCTAAATCATAAAGGTTGTGGTTACCATCAATTTTGTTAGATGCTAAATTGTATTTGTCAATTACATCATTAATCAACGTTTCCTCTTCAATCTGCTCTTTCACAAACCACTGACCAAAGTTGAAAGTTGCCCAGTCGCTTTCCTCGTGTGCTAGTTTAACAATTTTATCAATCTCTTTAGAGTTTTGCACTTCATGATTCATGATGTTATTCAAACACTCACCCAAATCTTTTGGATGCACTGGTGCTGCTTTAATAGATTCCACTTCAACTTTTCCGCCACGGTCTAAAATGTATTTCAATATTTTAAACATGTGTTCTCGTTCTTCTTGCATGTGCCCGTATAAAAACGTGGCCACACCTTGAAAACTATGCGATTCGGCCCATGCGCCGTAAGAAAGGTAAACTTGTGCTTGGTACGCTTCGCGAGTCATTTGTTTGTTCAACAAATCCTCCATTGCGTCAGATATTCTTTTCATTTTCCTTGATTTTAGATGGTGAATAAATTTTTCAATAAAAAACATGCAAATGAGATGCCTAAACAACAAAGAAGCTGAGAATTATTATAAGCTCTAATAACAGTTGTGAGATTTTAGGTTGGAGAATTTAATGCATCTCAACTGCAATTTAAATGAGTAACAGCCAGATTCGACGGCGTTTTAAAACCAGAATTGTAAACCTTTAAAAAACGATATCTTTTTTTTAAGGTAAAATCTTTTGTACAAAAAATGACTTAATACAATAATATTGTAAGTTATAAAAAAGCTTAGAATGATTACTGTTGCGTTGTCCATATCGTAATCTTGTTAGTTAACCACCAATAAATTTAGTAAAACTTTTGGTTTCTTCCTTATAATAGAGTTAAAGCCTTTAGTCATGTTAAACGATTTGAAACATCTCACAAATAGGTATAAAATTCGATATTCAGACTTTACTACTGAGGTGTCTCGCACCTAGAAAGAAAGGAAAGCAGAGAAAAATATTTAAGTAATGACATTTGCCTTGAAGGAAAAACCTAATGGTAGCTATAGGGATGCATACGAATCACAAATATCAATCATTTTTTAAGTAAAAAATTGGAAATACAATAAATCTGTTCTTTTGATTAGGAAAATTGAGTGGGTATAATCTGATATTTTAAACTTATAAAGCTAATTTTGTGATTAAACCGTTTATCAACTAAATGCGTCATCTTGGGTTTGTTATTTTATTTCTGTTTTCAGCCCAAATCGGCCTAAGCCAAAATAAGTCTATTACCTTAAAAATAGAGGGTTTAACCAAATCAAAAATATCAAAAAGCCAACAATTCTCAGATTCTTTAAGCGCTTACCGCGGATTGCACCAGCAAATTAGAGAGCAGCAGTTTGCAGGTTATTTTGATGTGGATTTGCAAAGTCAGCAATTAAAAAACGACACACTTTTTGCATTGCTAGATTTGGGGCCGCTTTATGATGGAATTACATTACAAAACGGCAATATTCAACCTGCCTTAATAAATGATTTAGGCTTGCGAAGCCAGTTCCAAAAAAATATTCCTACACCATTAAGTAACCTCCAAAAAACTTATGTTGCCATACTTAATTATTACCAAAACAACGGTTATCCGTTTGCACAAGTTTGGCTGGATAGTTTAGTTGATGTGGGTAAAACTTTAAAAGCAAAACTTTTTGTAAACGAAGGCGAAAAAATAATGTTAGATACTTTAAGGATGGTTGGTTCTGCAAAGTTAAGCCAGGCGTATTTGTCTTCCTATTTAGGTTTAAAAAATGATGAACTTTATAATGAAGAAAAAATCAGGAATATCGAGAAAAGACTGCGAGATCTCTCATTCATAAGCTTGCCTAAGTCGCCAGAGGTTATTTTTAGTGGAAACAGTGCTAAAATTAATTTATTCGCCGATAAACAGAATGCTAACCAATTCGATGGTATTATTGGGTTTTTGCCAAACGCTCAAACGGGCAAATTGCAGTTAACTGGCGATTTTAAACTAAACCTAAAAAATGCGTTAAAAAACGGCGAGACCTTAGATTTTAACTACAGAGGTTTGCCTCAGCAATCTCAAGAGCTAAACTTAGCGCTCATTTACCCCTATCTTTTTAAAAGCCAATTGGGTATTAGTACAAGTTTTCAATTGTTTAAACGCGATAGTAGCTTTCTAAATCTTAACAGCAAACTGGCTTTTGATTATAACTTTAGCCTTACCAAAAAAATCAGTTTTTTTCTTGAAAACTTCAAGGGCAATCAAGTGTCTGCTGATCAAACCTTGGGCATACCTACCAATGCCAATATTAACTCTGTTTTTTATGGCATTGCATTGGCCTACGTAAATCTAGACAATAAAATTATTCCCTTAAAAGGAACCGATATCAACTTACAACTATCTGCAGGGCAAAGAAAAGTTACACCCTCACAAAACTTTAATCCGCAAGATTTCTTCGAGAAAACAAAAAGCCACCAATTTAAAATTCAGGCAGATTTAAAACATTATGTAAAGCTTGGCACAAAAGCAGTACTCTTTTTACATAATAACTCCGCAATTTTAACGGGTAAAAACATCTTCGAAAACGAAGCTTTCCGTATCGGTGGTTTTAAAACATTACGTGGGTTTGATGAGCAATCTATCACTGTAAATAGCTTTAGCATACAAACTACCGAACTTAGGTATTTTGTAGAGAAAAACTCCTATTTAAATCTTTTTTACGACCAAGCGTATACCTATCAAAACTTTATCAATCAAAAAGCTACCGATTATCCTTTAGGCGTTGGGGCAGGGATCACCTTTCAAACCAAAATTGGAATCACATCTTTAAGCTATTCAATTGGTAAACAGAAAAATATTCCATTAGATTTGCAGAAGGGCAAAATCCACATCGGTATTTTGAGCTACTTTTAAATTTATGAGGCAAATTATTTTGTTGTTGTGTTTATTGTTATTGACTTCTTCGGGTTTTGCTGTACAAGACTCGGTGCAAAACGTTGATACTGTAACCAAAATAATTTATAAACCACGTATTATCATTGACTCGGCGGCTGTAGCTCGGAAGAATTTTGTTAAAGACTCTCTCACCTGGCACTTCTTAATGCCAAACCCCAATCGGCCAAATCCTTATGTAGAAAAGCTATTGAAAGACAACCTTACAACAGATCCTTACTTGTTGAGTTTGCCAAATAGTTTTAAAATAGTGAATAACCCTTACGGCGTTGGCAACCAGCTTACTAAATACCCACATTGGTTTTTGGTTGCTGTACTGGTGCTTTTAACTACGTTTGGGGTAGTTAGATTGGTTTTTGCGAAAGAGATAGCGAACCTGTTTAGGGCCTTTTTTGATAATCGGATTTTAAGCCAGATAGATAAAGAAGAAAATGCGCTCATTACTTGGCAATTTGTTTTTCTTTACCTTATATTTTCGTTCACGGTAGGTTTGTTTATCTGTTTATTGATGTATAAAACAGAAGCATCAAATGTTTATACCGATTTTAGTTCATTTTTGATCATATCTTTTGCAGCATTTCTGTTTTTTGGATTAAAAATATTTGCTGTAAAGTTTATGGGCTTTTTGTTTGAGATTCAAAAAATAACCAGGTCGTACTTGAATATACTTTACCTCAGTTATATCAATTCATTATTTTTGTTACTACCCGCTACTTTTGTTTTAACGTTTGTAGGTGTAAATCACGGGCATATTGTAATTTGGACATTTATATTACTTTTCACAATTTTAATAGGGACTCAGTTACTCAGATTGTTATTTAAAATTTTATTAAATCATCAATTATCAAAATTTTATTTATTTCTATATCTTTGCACCCTTGAAATTTGTCCTATATTGTTGTTTATGAAAACAATTAATATTAGTTTATAGTGTTATATGGAGTTTAATTTGGAAGAAAGAAAGACTAAAATTAAGAGTGTATTAGTTACGTTACCAGAACCAGAGGGTGAAAAATCTCCGTATTTTGATTTAGCATCATCTTTAAACTTAAAGATTGACTTTAGATCTTTTATACATGTAGAAGGGGTGGCAGGGAAAGATATCAGAAAAGACAAAATTAACTTAGCGGATTTTAGTGCAGTGATTTTAACAAGCAGAAACGCTGCTGATCATTATTTTAGGGTATGTGAGGAAATGCGTTTTGATGTACCAGCAGATATGAAATATTTCTGTTTGTCAGAATCTATAGCTTTATACCTTCAAAAGTATATTCAATACCGGAAACGAAAAATATTTTTTGGAAAGCAAACGGCCAAAGATTTGGCAGAGGTATTAAAAAAGCATACTACCGAAAAATTTTTATACCCATGTTCTGATGTTGCCGCCGAAGCTACAGAAACGGTTTTGAAGAGCCAAGGAATAGATTTTACGCCCGCAGTACTTTTTAAAACTGTAGTTTCAGATCTGTCTGATTTGGCAGACGTATTTTATGATGTAATTGTATTCTTTAGTCCTTCTAGCGTACAGTCTCTTCACATCAACTTTCCGCAGTTTAAACAAAACAATACGAGGATAGCTGCATTTGGCAAAACCACACAACAAGCAATTATAGATACTGGGTTAATATTGGATATTCCGGCACCAACACCAGAAGCCCCATCAATGACAATGGCGATAGAACAATATATAAAATCAATAAAATAGCCGTTTTATCAAACTCTTATTTAAGCGACTTCGAAAAATAGTCGCTTTTTTTTTGAAACTTTATGAAACTGACTGCGTAATAAGGAGAAAATAAAAGCGTTGAAATACCTGTTATTTGTCTTTTATTAGACTTTTTAATTCTTTAGCTTTAAAACAAAAACGTAACAGATAATTGATTTTTGATAAAAAAAAATAATGTATTTGAGAAAGTTGAATTTCTGTATATTACAAACGTTTTTTTACACAAGAAAAACACAATAAAACTTGAAGAGCACATGAGAAATTTATTCATATCAGGACTGATATTGATTAGTATTGCCCTGTTTAGTTGCGGTAAAGGAGACGGTAGGGGAGAACTAGTTGGTGTAAAGTCTAAAACAGTTAGGCAAGAGTTACCTTACGGGATGGTTTACATTCCAGCTGGTACGTTTATCATGGGTCAGGTAGATCAGGACGTAACCATATCCCAATTTCCGCAAAATAAACAAGTTACAATTTCTGCATTCTACATGGACGAAACCGAAATATCAAACAGTGAATATAAGCAGTTTGTGAATTGGGTTAGAGATTCAGTTGCTTTCAATTTGATAGGAAAACCAAAGAAGTACTTAGCAAAGAGTAAGGGGGGAAAAGAAAGTCCGTACATCAACTGGAAAGCAATCAATGCTGGAAAAGGCATGTGGGGCGATAAAACTTTGATAGATAAGTTAGATCAAGCAATGTATTACTCAGGCACTTCTAAGTTTTTTAATAAAAAGGAACTCAAAGTAGAACAGTTGAAATACGATTATGCTTGGATAGATTATAAAAAAGCGGCAGCTTACAGAGGTTTAAGAGATCCAAACTTAAATAAAGGTGTACCAACAGTAGAGAGAGATGAGTTTATTGTAAGAGAGGAAGCTTATATATACCCCGATACGCTAGTATGGATTTCAGATTTTACTTACGCACAAAACGACCCTATGGCAAAAGGATACTTCTCGCATCCATCATTTGCCAACTATCCTGTTGTTGGTGTAACATGGGAGCAAGCAAAAGCCTTCACCGTTTGGAGATCAAGGCTGAACGAATCTTATAAAAACTCTAAACAATTACCAACTAGATTAGATTACGATTTACCTACCGAAGCTGAATTTGAATACGCAGCTAGAGGCGGTAGAGTAGCAACAAGTTATCCGTGGGGTGGTCCATATATTAGAAATGCAAAAGGCTGTTTATTAGCTAATTTTAAGCCAGGTAGAGGTAACTATATTGACGATGGTGGTGCTTTTACAGTTTATGTGAAATCTTACTTCCCTAACGATTACGGATTGTACAATATGGCAGGTAACGTGGCAGAGTGGACGAGTTCTATTTATAGTGAATCTGCTTCAGCTTACGTGAGCACAATGAATCCTTCATTTAACAAAGCGGTAAAAAAAGGAGATCCAGATTATAACAAAAAAAGAGTTGTAAAAGGTGGTTCGTGGAAAGATATAGGCTACTTTCTTCAAAACTCTGCAAAATCTTACGAATATCCAGATTCAGCAAGATCTTCAATCGGTTTTAGATGTGTTACTCCTTTCGTAGGTAGGGATATTAAAGACAAACCTGGTAAAATGAAGCCATAAGGCCGTTATAAAACTTATAAACCAAAATAAAACAATCTAAATCCAAACTCTTAACAATGGCAAGTAAAAAAAGATCTATTTTCACCTTAGATGCAGTTATATCATGGGGTGCAAGCGTAGTAATTATAGGTGCAATGGCAAAAATTCTTCACTGGCCAGGTGGTGAATTAATTATTGGTATCGGACTAGCTACCGAAGCTGTACTTTTCTGTATCATGGGCTTTGTGCCTCCACATAAAGATCCGCAGTGGGAGAAAGTATATCCACAGCTTTCAGACCAATTTGGTGGGACAGCCATAGATATGTCTAAACCGGTGAAACTAAACGAACTTGAAATTAAAGGTTCAGCTGGGGGTGGCGGAGGCCTTCCTGATCTACAATTGGGTGATGATGCAATAGCTAAAATAAAAGCGGGATTAGATAATTTTACCAATAAAGTAGCTGCAATCTCTAACGCAGCAGATGCTTCAATTGCTACGCAAGATTTTGTTGCTAATGTAAAAACAGCTTCACACAAAGTAAATGGTTTAGGTGTAGCTTTTGATCAAGCTACGGCGGGAGTTGCTACAATTTCAACAGCAACAGAAGGTGCAAAAGAATACAATAATCAAATCAATAATTTAGGGAAAAATATTTCTGCATTAAACGCAGTTTACGAGTTAGAGCTTCAAGATTCAAGTGCACATTTGAAATCAATGAATAAGTTCTATTCAAACCTTTCTCAAACCATGTCTAATTTTAATGATTCTATGGATGATTCTAAGCAATTCAAAGACGAAGTTTCAAAACTTTCTAAAAACTTGTCTAGCTTGAACGCAGTTTATGGCAATATGCTTTCTGCGATGAACCAACCAAGAGCATAATCATTAATCTTTTAATTTAAAAAAACGCTTTAAGAATTAAGATATGGCAGGCGGTAAGGAAACCCCAAGGCAGAAGATGATTGGTATTATGTACTTAGTGTTAATGGCAATGTTAGCATTAAACGTAAGTAATACCGTATTGGATGCCTTTAAAACAGTAAGAGACGGTTTAGAGAAGAGTAATGAAAATATGAACGATCGTTTAAAGTTCATCATGACTCTTTTCAAAAATTATTATGATAATGCACCTAAGAAGGCAGAAGAAAATTATAACAAAGCACTAGAAGCAAAAAAAGTAGGCGACGGAATAGTAGCTGAAATTGAAAAGGTTAAGCAAGAGCTAATTACAATGACAGATGGCTTGCTAGAAAACGGCGATTTAAAGAAACGTGACGATTTAGGCGTATCTCATAAGGAATTAGTGGAAAAGAAAAAAGGAGATGTACTACAAAAGAAAATTGAAGAAGCTTCTAAAAAGATGGCTGCTTTAATTGGACAAACTCCAAAAGGTATTGGTTTAGAATTGGAATGGCCGAAAATTAACCCAAGTACAAAGACGGCTCAAAGTTGGTCTAACTATAACTTTGGAGAAGGCAAACCTTTAACATCAACAATCACTTTGTTATCTAAATTTCAAAATGATGCAAAAAATGCTGAAGCTTATGTAATTAATAAGTTATACCAAGAAACCACTGGTGGTGGTGTAGTTGATTCGTACAGAGCAGTTGCAGTTGCCAAAAGCAGTTATATTTTAGCTGGTCAAACTTACGAAGCTGACGTATTTTTAACCGCTGGAAGTTCAAGTATTCCGATTACCGCAACGGTTAATGGTTCGGCACTTCCTAACCAAGACGGCGTGGGTAAATATAAATCTGGCGGTACTAAAGAAGGAATTTACAAGTGGACAGGTACTGTTTCTTTTAAAGACCCAACTACTGGGGAGATAAAGTCATTTACTACAGATCCAATAGAATACCAAGTTGCAAAGCCATCTGCAGTAGTTTCACCAGATAAAATGAATGTGTTTTATAAAGGTGTAGCTAACCCGGTTTCTGTTTCGGCACCAGGTATTGCAAAAGAAAAACTTAAAGTGAGTATTTCTACAGGTTCTATAAGTGGATCAAACGGAAATTATAACGTTAAAGTAAGCGGAGGAACGGAAGCAATTGTTACGGTTTCTGCGGAAATTGAGAAAGGAAAATCTCAGGTTTTAGGAGCGACTAAATTTAGAATTAAGGAAGTTCCGGATCCAATTGCAACGTTTGCTAACAAAGCTTCTGGTCAGATTTCTTCTGCAACAGCTAGAGGAACTAACAGCTTGGAGGCAGAGTTGAAAAACTTTGATTTTGATTTAAAATTTAGGGTAGTTAGTTTTAATTTGTTTATTACTAGACCTAGACAAGATCCTTTATTTTACCAATCTAAGGAAGGTAACTTTAGTGGCGCAATAAAACAGAATATGAGCAGTTTAAATCCTGGTGATATGTTAAGTTTCCAAAGTATAGTGGTTGCAGGAGAAGACGGTACAACAAGAACCCTTGAAGGGGCAGTAAGTATTTCAGTAGGTAGATAACATGAAAAAATTAAGCATCATTTCGTTATTAGTGTGCGTTACTTTTAATCTTTTTGCACAAAAAGATTCTGATAAACCTAAAGTAATGCCTATTTATTCAATCTTTCAAAAAGCCGACGAGGTAAAGGTTGAAAGAGAAAAAGAACTTGGCAAGGAAGCAGTAAATTGTGCGCCAGAATTGCCTCGCGTAAAGAGCGATGACGTTATTTTTGCGAAAAGGTTAACAAGAGATATTTACTTTGCAGATCCTACCAACAGATACCTTACACCCGTTGATACAAACAGGAATTTTTTAACAGTTTTACTCAGAGGCATATCTGAGGAAAAGGTAGAAGCTTATCAATCTTGGAACCCAAGTACGGGTAAGGTAGAAGAATTGATTGACTACAATACTTTGTTAACTAAAACAGATGCTTCGGCGGGTTTGGGTTATCCTTTACAGTTTTCAGATCAAGAATTATTGGCTAAATGTGGTTTAAGAATTGTTGAAGATTGGTATTTTGATACTAACCGTTCTGAGTTTAAGTCTTTCATTATCGCTATCGGATTAATTGTTCCAAGCAGTGCGGCAAGTTCTGCAAGCGTACCAAAATTGAAAGATCCTAACGTAAAACTTGGAGAGGCGGGCGCTGATATGGTTGGTTTATTTTATGTAAACTATCCTACGATTAGAAACTATATCTGTAAGTTCAATGTTTATCATCCGAACGAAAAAATTAGATACACATTTGATGATGTATTTCAGCTGAGATATTTTTCAAGCTTAATTATCGAAGAATCAAATCCAGATGGTTATAAATTGGCGACAAGACCAGATTTAAAGTCAGGTTTAGATAAGTTGTTGGAAGCAGATCGAATTAAGAAATCTTTGATTCAGTACGAACAAGATATGTGGGAGCAGTAGGGCGTTTAAAGTGCAAAGTTGAAAGTATAAAGCTCTTCTTAATTAGAAGGGCTTTTTTGTTGGAAGAAATTGAGGATAGCTTTTGTCTGTTTAGTATTTACAACCTGCATCAGTTCCTGTTCTGAGGCTTCTCTAATTTTTTTAACTGATTTAAAATGTCTCAATAAATTTTGAGCGGATGTTTTTCCAATTCCCTCAATCGATTCTAATTCTGTTTTAAGCGTTCCCTGGTCTCTTTTTTTCCGGTGAAAGGTAATTCCGAAACGATGCGCTTCATCCCTCAATTGTTGGATGATTCTTAACGTTTCCGATTTTTTATCCAAGTATAAAGGATATTGATCACCAGGGTAGTAAAGTTCTTCTAATCGTTTAGCAATCCCAATAATCGCTACTTTATTGTAAATACCTAAAGTTTTCAAACTTTTAACAGCAGATGAAAGCTGACCTTTACCACCATCAATCACAATCAATTGTGGAAGGCTTTCTTCTTCTTCCAATAGTCTTTTATATCGTCTATAAACAGCTTCTTCCATGGTCGCAAAATCGTTTGGCCCTTCTACCGTTTTTACATTAAAATGCCTATAGTCTTTTTTAGAAGGTTTAGCATCTTTAAAAACCACAATGGCCGATACTGGGTAGGCTCCTTGGAAATTTGAGTTATCAAAACATTCAATATGTCGGGGAAGATCGCTTAAATGTAAATCTTTTTGCATCTGCGTAAGCAAACGGTCAGTTCTAAATTCGGGATTTAGTTTTTCATATTGATCAATTTTATCTTTTTTGAAGAATAAGACATTTTTTTGCGATAGTTCTAAAAGTTTCTTCTTTTCACCTTGTTTAGGAACGGTAAACTTAACATTCTCATCTTCCAGTTCCATTTCAAACGGAACGATAATTTCTTTTGAGGTACTTTCAAATTTTGAACGAAACTCAGAAATAGCGATAGATAGCAATTCCTCGTCAGATTCATCTAGTTTCTTTTTAAGCTCTATCGTTTGCGTTTGTATAATTGTGCCATGCATTACTTTTAGGTAGTTTACAAAGCTTATTTTGTCATCAGAGGCAATGCTAAACACATCAACCTCGGTAATAGAAGAGTTCACAATGGTCGATTTACTTTGATAACGCTCTAATAAATCAAATTTTGCTTGTAAACGATGTGCCTCCTCGAAATGTAGTTTGCCAGCTTCTTCCACAATTTGTCCTTTTAATTCTCTCAGCACATTCCCAATTTTACCACTTAAAATATCTTTAATATCCTCAATGTATTGATTATAGCTTTCTTCAGATTGATAGGCTTCGCAGGGTCCTTTACAATTACCAATTTGGTACTCTAAACAAACTTTAAACTTACCTGCTTTAATGTTTGATTGCATTAAGGCAAGGTTACAAGTCCGCAATGGATAGGTGTCTTTTATTAAGTCTAAAATATGATGCATCATACTCACAGACGGATAGGGGCCAAAATACTTACTGCCGTCTTTGATGAGCCTACGGGTAGAAAAAATACGTGGAAAAGGTTCGTTTTTGATTACAATCCAAGGATAAGTTTTATCATCCTTAAGCATTACGTTATACTTTGGCTGGTGCTTTTTTATAAGGCTATTTTCTAACAGCCAAGCATCAATCTCGGTATCTACAATGGTAAATGTTAGGCTTCTAATTTTACTAACCAGTACCTTTGTTTTTGCATTTACTTTATAGTTGTCGTTGTTAAAGTACGATGCAACCCTGTTACGTAAGTCTTTTGCCTTGCCAATATAAATCAACTCACCATCGGCATCGTAATATTGGTACACGCCAGGTTTATGTGGAACATTTTTTAAAGCCGATTTATAATCAAACATATTTGCAAAAATAAAAAAAACCACCTTTTGGGTGGTTCATTTAAATGTAATGAATACGTTAAAACCCTAGTCTTTCGTCTGGGTTTGCGCCAGTTTCGCTAGGTTTTTGCGTTTCGTTGTTTTGGTACTGGCCACAATCTAATGTGATGCTAACCCCATTTTTTGGTTGTGGGAAATCTATGTTTCTTTTGATGCCTAAAGATTCGTCTGCATAAACTTTTTTCAAAAATAGTGCAAAAATTGGGAGCGCAGTATTTGCACCTTCTCCAAGGTTTGTACTTCTAAAGTGTATCGCTCTATCTTCACAACCTGTCCAAACCCCAGCCACTAACTTTGGTGTAATTCCCATAAACCAACCGTCGGAATTGTCGTTAGTTGTTCCTGTCTTTCCACCAATAGGGTTTGTTAATCCGTATTTATATCGCAACCTCACACCAGTTCCTTGTTCAACAACACCTTTCAACATATAAGTCATTACGTAGGCGGTTTGTTCGTTTAAAGCCTGCACAACCTTTGGTTTACGTTCGTATAAAGTATTTCCGTTTTTGTCTTCAATTCTGGTAAGGTAAATAGGTTCGGTCCATACACCATGGTTTACAAATGCACTGTAAGCGCCAACCATGTCATAAACGGAAGCCTCAAATGAACCCAAAGCGATTGATGGATAAGGCGGAATATCAGAAGTAATGCCCATCCGTTTTGCTAACGTTGCCACGGCTGTAGGACCAACTTGTTGCATAACCCAAGCAGTAATGTAGTTTTGTGAGTTTGCTAAAGCTTTTCTCAAGGTTAAATAACCAGGAATTGAGCCGTAACCTCTAGGCGTCCAAGGTTCGCCATAACCCGTTACCGTGTACGGAACGTTTTCAACTTGGTAACATGGCGAATAACCATTGTCAATTCCTACCGCGTAAGTAAATGGCTTTGCAGTGGAACCAACTTGCCGGGTTCCCATTTTAACTTGATCATACTTAAAGTGTTCAAAATCAATTCCGCCTACCCAAGCCCTTACTTCTCCATTTTCAGGATCCATCGCCATCATAGAGTTTCTCAAAAACATTTTATAATATTTAATAGAATCAATCGGCGTCATTGTGGTATCTATATTCCCTCGCCAGCTAAATATTTGCATTTTTACTGGCTTCTTAAAGTCAGCATTAATTTCCTCTTCCGATTTTCCTTCTTCCTTGAGTGCAGCATATCGGTCAGAACGTCTCATCCCTTGCTTAATCAGATTTTCGTTTCCTTTAAAAGCATCTCTGCCTTTCCAATGGCTGTTAAACTGGGCCTGAAGTTCTTTCATGTACTCTTTTTGCGCTTGTTCCGCGTAGAGTTGCATTTTTGAATCAATGGTGGTGTAAATTTTTAAACCATCTCTATCTAAATCATAGGTAGTACCGTCAGCTTTAGTAATAGAGAGTTTGGTAAAAGTTTTTTGGATATCCTGTTTAAGGATTGCTCTAAAATAGGTTGCCAAACCTTCGTTATGGTTAGTTGGTCTAAAATGCAGTTGTAAACCTTTCTCTTTAGCAGCTTGGTAAACATCTTGCGATATGTAATCTGCTTCGTACATTTTATTTAGAATTAGGTTTCTTCTACCTAAAGACCTATCGGGATTTCTGGTTGGTGAATAAAGCGTAACACCTTTTAAAATGCCCACCAAAGTTGCTGCTTGTGGCGCACTTAATTTTGCCGGTGTTGTGTTAAAGTAAGTACGGGCAGCTGCTTTTATTCCATAAGAGTTGTTTCCAAACTCTACCGTATTTAAATACATGGTAATAATTTCTTCTTTGGTATAGTTTCGTTCCAGCTTAATTGCTACAATTAACTCCCTTAATTTCTGAGGAATTCTTTTAAAAAATGATCTGGCTCTCCCTTCGTCAGAAAAAAGGTTAAGCGCCAACTGCTGAGTTATGGTACTACCACCTTGTTTTTTACCAATAAAGTTGTACAGAAAAATAGTAAATGTTCTTTTAAAATCAATTCCAGAATGATCTTTGAAACGTTCGTCTTCCGTAGATATTAGTGCATTAATCACGTTGGGCGAGACTTCCTTATAAGTGATATTCGACCGATTTTGGACGAAGTAATTGCCCAATTCAGTCTTGTCTGATGTGTAAATTACGGAAGCTTGATTGCTTTTAGGGTTTTCTAAATCTCTAAAAGACGGCAGTTCGCCAAACAGTCCAAAGCCTGTTGCAATAAATACTAATGCAATAAAAGCGATAAACCCGAGGATAGTTTTCCAAAATATTCTGTTGTACTTGGCAATATCTGCTTTGGTTAAAATTGTTTTGTCTTGCATTATTTATTTGGAATAATAGATTTTAAATATTGATCGATGGATTTTTTATCGGTCAAAAGTTTTAAGTTTTCTTCTGAAACAACAAATTGCGTGTACTGCGTAGTTTGCCCTTCCATAATTTGTGGTAGATTTTTGCTCAACTCGTCGGATACGATCTCCACTTGTTCTCTGGTATAAAAATCACCACTTATGATTACAAATTTTTCTGTTCCACCTACTACACGAATCACCAGCTTAACTTCCGAAGGGTCAAATTTAGAATAAAAATAGCGAGATAGCTTAGAAAATGGTTGCGCAATATTTTGTTTAGGGTCCGATATATCTATGACGATTAAATGTCTCTGTCTTTCGTTTGTACTAAACTCAAGCTCTTTCGGTTTAATAGGCACTGGCTCAGGGACTTTTTCAACGATCACCGGTTTTGGAGCCTCAACAACTTTAGCCACTTCAGGTTCTAGTTCTGGTTCGGGATTTACAATGGGTTTTTCCGTCACTACTTTTTTTTCAACCTGGGCGACTTCTGGTTTTGGGATAACTATGGGTATTGACGGCGCTACTGGTTTTGGCTCAGGCTTTTCAACCTCTTCTTTAATAATCGCTGGTTTAGCAGGTTCTTCTTTTACAGTTGGCGCAAACACAAGTTGTGGTTGATTATAGTTATACTCATTGTCATCATGAGCAAGTAATGCCGTTGGCCGCTGGTCAAATACCGTTCTGTTTTTTGCGATAAACTCAATTTGATGTTTAGCAATCGGTGTTACGCTTTCGTTGTCTGGAAAACTCTTTAAAATTTGATTTAGGCTTGCTAAAAAGACAGGTGTTTTTTGAGTGTGACCTATGGATAATGCTTCTAAGTAAGCGAAAGTTGGCTCAATTTCTTTAAAAGTTGAATACCTAGGCTTTAAATTATTTAACCTTGATAAAACTTCGCCGTATTTCTTTGCTGTGTAAAGTTGGTACACGCCTGCATATTCATCGTTTAAGTCATTTAATCTAAACTCTCTTTCTTTACCAAAATTAGGTTCTCCTATTGCTTTCGCGTAAATACTATTTGGGTATTGGGTTAATATTTTTTGTTTAAAAACGGCTGATTGTGTAGGATTGCTTGCCGCCGATAATCGATATAATTGGTAATAAATATTGGCTAAGTTTTTATCGTCTGGGAAATTTTCAATAACTGCTTGAAAAGCTTCTGCTGCTTCTGTTTCATCTTTTAAAACATCCTTATAAAACAGTGCTATTTCATAAAGTGCAGTTGATATTTTTCCATTCGCGTTTTGTTTAGCTTGTAAAGTATAAGGAATGGTTCTAACTAATTTTGCTTTGATAGAATCTCTGCTCTCAAACATTGGTGTCGAAGCATCGGCATCGTTTTCACTAGGATTTAAACCGTTATTGGCTGATGATGCCAACATGTTCTCTGCACTCACCCGCCAGTTATCTGTCAAGTTTCTATTTCCCCATCTGCGTTTAAATTCGCTAAAACCTTGGCCCATTGCAGCATCATTATAAAAATAAAAAGTACCCGCTGTTTTATTTGCCGATGAGTAATCGTTGATGCTTACCAACTGTGTTGGAGCGTTGTTTTGCGTAGATTTAATCGTTGTTTTTTCACTCTCAGCGAATATGGAATCTGCTCTTGTTGTAATTTGTTCATCGCTTAGGGTAGCCAAATACAAGCTATTTTTTTCGTTATCAATGATGGTTAACCGCTCTGCTAGATATTTTAAGTTGTTTGCTTTTGTCGCAATTGATGTATAATTTGGGTAATTTTTGGGTAAAAACTGTAAAGTACTGTCGTAATAAAGCTGTGATTTTGTGTAATTTTTTAAAGTTTCAAAATTAAGCTCAGCTAACTTTAAATAGGTTAGCCCTTTTTGCTTCGTAGTACCAGGTACGGTATGTGCGGCAGTTATGTAAAATTTACTCGCTGCCGAGTATTCTTTTCTCTCTGCGTAAGCTTTCGCAATTTGATAATAGATCTGATCTTTTAATTGGCGGTTCTTATCTTCTTTTAACAATTTCTTTAGCGTCGCAATTTTATCAAAAGCTTTCCCATCTGCGTTTTCGCTAATTCTAATTTTTGAGAGGTTGGCATTAAACGCCATTTCAAAAGAGGTATTGCTCTTTGCGATTTTATCATAATTGGAAATTGCACTCTCCGTATCGCCGTCAATTTCTTGCAACTGCGCCAATATATATCGCCATCGTGTTTTATGATAAGCACTTTTGGTCAAACTCACTGCATTTTTTAAATGTTTAATGGCATCTTTTACATCTTTTTTAACAATAGCTAATTTGGCTTGTGTTGCAGCAACTTCGTCTCTTTTGTATTTATAATTTAAAGCCACTGCCATATTCAAAACAGAATCAGCTTCAGTTATTAAATCAAGTGCAAAGTCGCTTTTTACCTGGCCTAAATATGCTTTTAGTTTGTTCTTCTTTTCCTTAGTGAAGGTTTGTCCCACGTAGCTATAATATTCTAAAGAATTGTAATAGTCAGCTTTAAGGTATTCTGCATCAGCCAGTAATAAATAAGAGTCGTCTAACCAGTTGCTTTCATACTTTTCAATAGCGATAAGATTTGCTCGTTTAATTACTTCGTCTAAATTTCCTGTTTCATTGGCAGAAACTTCTGCATTTGGCAGAGGAAAAATGTCTAATAATTGGCTAAAATCATCTTCCTGTGCATTTCTTATCGTGGCTTTACTTTCCTCTAAAGATTCCTTTGCATTAAAATAAATATTATAATGGGCCGTTAAATTTTTCATGAACTTAACTTTCGGCTTATCTTTTTTCGATTTACAACCCCATGCTAAAAGACACACGGTTGATAAAAGCAATATACAAAGGTGTTTATGGAGTATTTTCAATGCTTTAATTTTGATGTTCGAATTTAATACGGACAAATTTATTTTATATTGCCAACTTTGAAGGAATAAAGATATTAATTAAGCAAAGAATATACAGACATTGATGGGTAAAAGAAAAAAACTCATAGATAAACTCAAAGAAAGGTATAAGTTAGTCATTCTTAATGATGACACTTTTGAAGAAAAAGCGTCTTTTAACGCATCTCTTTGGTATTTGATTATTGGTAGTGCAGCATTTGCAATTTTGTTGATTATGCTAACAATTATTACCGTTAGATTTACACCATTGCGGGAATACGTTTCTGGCATTACAGATACTAGTTCAAAAAAAGACATTATTAATGCTTATAGCAAAGTAGATTCATTAGAAGGATTGGCTAACGCAAACAGGGTTTACTTAAACAACTTAAAAAATATTATCGAAGGTAAAACACCCGACGCAGGTAAAGCAAAACCAGCTAAGGATATAAGCAAGGCAACAGATAGTATAAAACTGAACCAAAAAATATCTAAAGAAGAGAAAGAGCTGCGTAAACTAATTGAGTCTGAAGGAAAATTTGATTTGAATGCGGATGATAATACCGAAAAATCAAGCATTGCATCCTATTCCTTTTTTAGTCCTTTACGTGGGAGAATAACCGAAGAGTTTGATTCAAAAATTCAGCACTATGGTACTGATATCACCAGCCGGAAAAATGAAAATGTAAAAGCTACCTTAGATGGTACAGTCTTTTTTGCCAACTTTACATCAGAAACGGGTTACGTTGTTGCAATACAGCACCGAAATAATTTAGTGTCAATTTATAAACACTGTTCTGTATTATTAAAAAAAGTTGGTAGTTTCGTTAGGGCAGGAGAGGTGATTGCAGTGGTTGGTAACAGCGGCGAATTTACAACAGGGCCGCATTTACACTTTGAGTTATGGTTTAATGGTACTGCTGTGAATCCTCAAAATTATATGGCGTTTTAAAATAAAAACAGATGTTTGGAAATAAGAAATTAGATAAAATTAATGGCGAACAAAAAGCAGGATCTATAAATATTATAGGTGTTGGTACCGAAGTTATTGGAGATTTAAATACTAAAAGCGATATTAGGATTGACGGAAAGATTACCGGAAATGTAAAGTCTAAAGCTAAGGTGGTAATTAGTACAAGTGGAGAGGTTTTAGGTAATATTTTTTCTGAAAGTGCCGAAGTTTCTGGCAAAGTTTCGGGTAGCGTAACAACCAGCGAAATGTTATTTTTAAAAGCTACAGCTTATTTAAAGGGAGATATTTTTTCTAATAAACTAGTGGTTGAAAATGGTGCAAATTTAATTGGCCAGTGCCAAACTGGTCTTACACAAACAAAGTCTATACTAAAACCTACTAAAGATGGATCCGAAGAAAGCCGACCAGAACGACGAGAAGCAACCGCTTAATTCGTATGTAAAATATTCGAGCTTAGGTTTCCAAATGGTTGGCATTATAGGAGCCTTTACCTTTGCCGGATATAAACTAGACGAATCTCAAAATAGCACTATACCTATATATACAGCAATACTGAGTTTAGTGGGTGTTGCTATCTCACTATACTTCATTTTTAGAGGACTTAAATAAAATTCTTTGGGCTTTCGTAAATTTTCAATCCTATATATTACATTAGTTTGTTGCGTAGCACTAGTATTTTGGTCTTTAAATCGCTTTCTGTTTAATGGAACATTTTTAATTCCCCATTTTTGGTTAGTGTATGGATACATGGCCGGCATTACTTTGCTGGTTTATGGCTTGTCTATAATCGGCTTAAAAATTGGTGGCGATCATCAAAGCTCAATTTTATTAGCGGCTATTGTTTTGCGGCTGCTTTTAACCCTTTGTTTTATACTATTTTACGCGGTTAAAATACGAGTAGACGCGGTTTTATTCATCGTAAACTTTTTTTCTATATATTTATTGTTTACAGTCTTTGAAATTTATTGTTTGTTGTGTAACTTGCGCCACCAAATTAAGAAGTAAAAAACACGTAATAAATGTATTTCAGCCACATTTTAAATTTTAAAAATCTCGCTAGTAGAGCTATAATCGCTCTTTTCCTCCTGTTTTTAACGTTTAATTCTTTTGCAATGCAAGAAATTGAGGCCGAAAAAACGATAATCGAGATCGAGGAAGGTCATGTTTCACCCAATGAAAAATTCGACCCAACAGTAACTATCTTAGAACACATTGGTGATTCACACGGTTGGCATTTATGGGGGCACACCTCCATCCCTTTACCAGTGATTTTATTTACAGCAAACGGTTTAGATGTTTTTTCATCATCAAGATTGGTTGATGAACACCATAATCCAGCTCCTTACAACTCAGGAAAAAACACCTATTTGTTGCAAGAGAGACATATCAAGGTCTTAGGTGCAAATGGAGAAGTAAACGAAGACCTTTCTTCAGGAGTTTACGATTTCTCTATTACTAAGAATGTTGCCGCATTATTTATATCTGTTATTGTAATTCTATTAATTTTCGGAAGCATTGCAGGTGCTTACAAAAAAAGAGTAGGTAAAGCGCCTAAAGGTTTGCAATCTTGGATAGAACCAATAATTATATTCGTTCGTGACGATATTGCTCGTCCTAATATTGGTTATAAGTTTGAGAGATTTATGCCACTTTTGTTAACCATTTTCTTTTTCATCTGGATTAACAACTTATTAGGCCTAGTGCCAATCTTCCCTGGAAGTGCAAACGTAACAGGTAATATTGCAGTAACTATGGTTCTTTCTGCCATTGTTTTAGTAGTAGTTAACTTAAATGGTAATAAGTATTACTGGAGCCACATCTTTAAACCAGATGTTCCTTTTTGGTTACTACCAATTATGTGGATTGTAGAGATTATAGGTGTTTTCTCTAAACCATTTGCATTAATGATTCGTTTGTTTGCAAACATTACTGCTGGGCACATTATTGTGTTGAGCTTAATATCATTGATCTTTATTTTTAAAACATTGGCTATGGCTCCTGTTTCTGTTGCATTCGTATTGTTTATGTATGTGTTAGAATTACTGGTAGCATTTTTACAAGCCTTTATTTTTACGATGCTTACGGCTTTATTCATTGGAACCGCTGTAGAAGAGCATCATCATTAATTAAAACAAAGAGTAAAGATTCCAAGGCCAAGGCTATTAAGAATTGGAACTTACTCTCAAAAAAAGAAACATTTTGTTTAACAATCATATAATAAATTAAAACAGAGTTATGGTAGGTTCAATCGCTGCAATTGGTGCAGGTTTAGCAGTTATCGGTGCAGGTATCGGTATTGGTCAAGTTGGTGGAAAAGCAATGGAAGGTATTGCTCGTCAGCCAGAGGCTGCTTCAAAAATTCAAACTGCAATGATCATCGCTGCAGCACTTATTGAAGGTGTTGCTTTGTTTGGTGTAGTTGTGGCTTTATTAGGAAACAATCCTGCTTAAGGAGTTCCTTTAAAAATCAGAAATGTAGCGATTGGCTACATTTCTGATTGTTTTAAATGATTATTTAACAATAGCACATAAAATTTTATGGAATTAGTAACTCCTAGTATTGGCTTAGTATTTTGGACATTAGTATCGTTTTTGATCCTCCTGATGCTATTGAAGAAATTAGCTTGGAAACCTGTTTTAGCTGCAATTCACGAACGTGAGCGTTCCATTGAAGATGCTTTAAATAAAGCAGAACTTGCCAGAGCAGAAATGTCGCGTTTATCTAACGAAAACGAAATATTATTAAAAGAAGCAAGAGTAGAGCGTGACCAGATTTTAAAAGAAGCAAAGGAGTTAAAAGACCAGATTGTTGCCGAAGCTAAAAATGCTGCCCAAACTGAAGGTGCTAAGTTGATTGAAAAAGCAAAAATTGAGATCAACAACCAAAAAATTGCTGCTTTAGACGAAGTAAAAAATCAAGTTGCATCACTTTCTTTAGCTATTGCGGAGAAAGTTTTACGCAAACAATTTGATGATAAACAAAAACAAGATGCTTTAGTAAGCGACTTGTTGAAAGATGTGAAATTGAACTAAGATTTAAAGTCCAAAGTTTAAAGTGCAAAGTATAAAGGTCCTTAAACGGCTTTTAACTTTTAACTTTTAACTTTCAACTCAAAAAAGAATGTCAGAAATAAAAGTAGCATCCAGATACGCAAAGGCCTTAATTGATTTAGCTTTAGAAAATAAAGTTTTAGAGGAAATTAAAGACGATATGAGTCTTTTTGTAAATACGCTAAAAGCAAATACTGAATTGCAGGCAGTGGTGAAAAATCCAATTATCCCTTTGGGTAAAAAGAATGCGATTTTGAAAGCTATTTTTGGTGAAAAGATTAATAAAATAACTGCTGCATTTTTAAAGATAGTTGTTGATAAGGGAAGAGCGGGAATAATCTTTGGAGTAGCGAAAGAATTTTTAGCAGAGTATGATGTGTATAGAAATATCGTTACTGCTAAAGTGATTTCTGCTGTTGAACTAACAGAAGCATCAAAAACAGAAATTATTAACAAAGTTAAAGCGGTAACTGGCGGAGAAGTAAAGCTTGATACAGCGACAGATGCAAGTTTAATTGGAGGGTTTATATTGACCGTTGGCGATAAGCAATTTGATGCGAGTATTGCTAGCAGTTTAAATAAACTAAAAAAGGACTTTGCTCAAAAGGTGATTGCCTAGTTTGATCTGGTGAAAATCAGAAAAGAACTTTACAGAAACAATAAAAAAAATAAAAAATCTTAAATAAAAAAAGATGGTAGAAGTAAGACCAGATGAAGTTTCGGCGATTTTACGTCAGCAATTATCAGGCTTTAAGTCAGAAACTGAATTAGAGGAAGTGGGTACCGTACTACAAGTTGGTGACGGTATTGCTCGTGTTTATGGTTTAACAAAGGTACAAGCTGGTGAGCTGGTTGAGTTTGAGTCAGGCTTACAAGGTATCGTTTTAAACTTAGAAGAAGACAACGTAGGGGTGGTTTTGTTAGGTCAGTCTGACGAGATTAAAGAAGGTGATACCATTAAGCGTACTAAGCGTATTGCATCTATTAACGTAGGTGAAGGTATGTTAGGTCGTGTGGTAAATACTTTAGGTACTCCAATTGATGGTAAAGGACCAATCACTGGAACTACTTACGAAATGCCTTTGGAGCGTAAAGCACCGGGTGTTATTTACCGTCAGCCAGTTACAGAACCATTACAAACTGGTATCAAAGCTATTGATGCAATGATTCCAATTGGTCGTGGACAACGTGAGTTGGTTATTGGTGACCGTCAAACTGGAAAATCTGCAGTTTGTATTGATACCATCATCAATCAAAAAGAATTTTACGATGCAGGACAACCTGTATTTTGTATATATGTTGCTATCGGACAAAAAGCAAGTACTGTAGCTAACGTTGTTAAAGCATTAGACGAAAAAGGCGCAATGGCTTACACAGTTGTTGTTGCTGCGTCTGCTGCAGACCCTGCTCCAATGCAATTTTACGCTCCGTTTGCAGGTGCTGCAATTGGCGAGTTTTTCCGTGATACAGGAAGACCAGCTTTAATTGTTTATGATGATTTATCTAAACAAGCAGTTGCTTACCGCGAGGTTTCATTATTATTAAAGCGTCCTCCAGGACGTGAGGCTTACCCAGGTGACGTTTTTTACTTACACAGCCGTTTATTAGAAAGAGCTGCAAAAATTAACCAGAATGATTCTATCGCTCAACAAATGAACGATTTGCCAGAATCTATTAGAGGTATCGTAAAAGGTGGTGGTTCTTTAACTGCATTGCCAATTATCGAGACTCAAGCTGGTGACGTTTCTGCTTATATCCCAACCAACGTAATCTCAATTACTGATGGTCAAATTTTCTTAGAATCTAACTTGTTTAACGCAGGTGTTCGTCCGGCTATTAACGTAGGTATTTCGGTATCTCGTGTAGGTGGTAATGCTCAAATTAAATCAATGAAGAAAGTTGCTGGTACCTTAAAATTAGATCAGGCACAATACCGTGAGTTAGAGGCTTTCTCTAAATTCGGGTCTGATTTAGATGCTTCAACCAAATTGGTTTTAGATAAAGGCGCTAGAAACGTTGAGATTTTGAAACAAGGTCAGTTTTCTCCAGTTTCGGTTGAAAAACAAGTAGCAATTATTTACGCAGGTGTTAAAAACCTAATGAGAAGCGTACCTGTTAATAAGATTAGAGAGTTCGAATTGGAATACACTACACAATTAGAGCAACGTCACCCTGAAGTTTTAGCTGCATTAAAAGCAGGTAAATTTGATGACAGTTTAACAAATGTGTTAGATACAGTAGCTAAAGAATTATCAGCAAAATATTAATTTAAGATTTGAGTATTGAGAAAATAGATTAGAGTACTGAGATATGAGATATGAGACTTATAGAGCCGACCGGATTGTTGTCTCAAATCTCAAATCTCATATCTAATATCTCAAAATTGACATCTCATATCTAAGCAAAAATGGCAAATTTAAAAGAAGTAAGAATCAGAATAACTTCGGTAAGTTCTACACAGCAGATTACCAAAGCAATGAAAATGGTTTCGGCTGCTAAGTTAAAAAGAGCAACTAACGCCATTATCCAATTGCGTCCTTACGCTAATAAGTTGAAGGAAATTTTGGCGAATCTTTCTGCTAGTTTAGAGGATGGAGTTTCTGTTTATACTCAAGAACGTGAAGTTAAAAACGTTTTGGTTGTTGTAGTAACATCAAACCGTGGTTTGGCTGGTGCTTTTAACACCAACGTAATTAAAACTGCCAATAACCGTATTGCTGAACAATACAGCGCTTTCCAACAGTCTGGAAATTTGCACATTATCGCAATTGGTAAAAAAGCTCATGATTATTACGAGAAGCGTAAATACAACGTTATTGGTAATAATAACGAAGTTTACAACGCTTTAAATTTTGATAATATCTCTGCAATAACCGAAGCTATTATGAAAGGTTTTGTAGACGGTAAGTATGATAAAGTGGAGGTGATTTACAACCAGTTTAAGAATGCAGCAATGCAAATTTTAACTACTGAGCAGTTAATGCCCGTACCTAAAGTTGCCCAAACAAAGAACGTGTCTGCTAGTCAGGTAGACTATATTTTGGAGCCTTCCCAAGAAGAAATTGTTGAACAATTGATTCCTAAGAACATCAAGTTGCAACTTTACAAAGCAGTTTTAGATTCTCATGCTTCTGAACATGGCGCAAGGATGACTGCAATGGATAAAGCAACTGACAACGCTGGGGATTTATTGAAGAAATTAAAATTAGCTTATAACCAAGCCCGTCAGGCTGCAATTACTACCGAACTTTCTGAGATTGTGAGTGGTGCTGCTGCATTATCAAACGGATAATTTTAAGAAATAAAGCGGAAGGCGTAATGCTGAAAGCTATTTAAAACCTCTATCATAATAAACGGTAGAGGTTTTTTTTTATGATAAGTATTTGGTTCAGTTAGAAATATTTAAGCATTAAATGCTAATTAAGGCAGTTTATTAGGTTCGCGGATTAATAATTCAAATAGAAGTCCGAATTATTAATAGGAACGTTTTGCTCTGACTTCTGGTATTTTGACGATAGAAGAAACGCCGGAATTAAAATCTCTTTTTAAGATTTTAATCTATTTATCATATATCTCACCATGAACGAATTTTCCTGTTTAAGAACTTTTTCGGCTAAACGATTCAATCATCATCGAAATTAAATTCGCAATTACGATTTAACCTTTTCCTTCTTCTAATTCTTTATTACGTTTCAACCTAATCAAATTATCTACAATCACATCTAAAACTTGGTGACGTTGGCTAATCATTCGATCTGCGAGTGCCATTAGTTTTTGAATATTTCGCTCGTCTGCAGCATCCAATCGCTCTTGTACGCTTTGTAGGTTTTGCGGCTCTAATCGTATATAATTATCGGGAATACCTAAAAAGCTAAAAATTTGCTTCATGTAAAAGTGACTGGTTTCTGTAGCTGCGCCCATCATCATATCTAACAAAGCTGGAACAACAAAAAGCGCTTTGGTATCTCTAAGTTCATCGCTATCGTAAGATTGTTTAGAAACACCTGTGCCCAAAGAAAGAATATGGATGTTATTAGGGAAAAACTCTTGCTCAGGCTCTCTTTTAATCTCTACAAAAGCACTTAATGAAGGATTTGTGGCGAATATTCCGCCATCTAATAAAGGGTAGCGTACGCCTGCTAATGATTTTATTTCTGCAACACTAAAATAAGTAGGTGCGGCTGATGTCGCTCTACATACATCACGAACGTAAAAATCCCGGTGTACACCTCTGCTTTTTGCGGTTTTCTGCCTAAAAATATGCGCTTTTCTTAGCTCAATATTATAAGCAGTGATGATGCAAGGTTTAATTAACTCACTCAATTTTACGTCGTCAAAATACTCCAGTAATATTTTCTCTAAAAACTCCGCATCATATCTTTCGGTAACCCAGCCTATATCCGCAAAAACCTTTTTAAAGCCTTTGCTCTCAAATATTTTTGTGCCGTTGGTAACGTAAAGGTCTAAAGCTTCCCTTGCCGAAAAACGTGGTTTCGTAGGGTCATCTTTTGAGGGGCAAAGTAGTAAGCAAGTTAAAATCCCTCCGGTACTTGTACCAGCAAAGAAATCGAAATAATCTGCAATATGTGCGTCGCTATCTCCCGTCCGTTCTTTTAGACGTTCTTCTAGTTCTACTAAAACCATCCCAGGGATAATTCCCTTTATTCCACCGCCGTCAATAGATAAAATTGTCTTCATTAATTTAAATGTAGTAATAAAAAGAAAAGTAAGGGTAGTTTGTATTAGTTTCTGAAGTTTTGGGTAACCATGATTCCATAAATGCCACCATCCATAATTCCAATACCTACGCGGCCAAATTTTGGGTTTAATATATTTGCTTTATGGCCCGGTGAATTCATTAAACCCATGTGTGCAATGTCTACTGTTTGCGCTAAAGCTAAGTTCTCTCCTGCAGTAAAATAATCTACGCCGTGTGCCTTAATACGATCAAAAGGGGTGGTGTTATCTAAACTGATGTGCGAGAAATATCCTTTCTCAAACATATCTAAAGAATGCGCTCTCGCAACTGTTCTTAATGCGGTATCACGAGCTAATAAGGGTAAGTTTGCTTTTCTTCTTTCTTGATTAACCAGCACCAACAGATGGTTTTCCATTTTTTCGTTCACAATTGGATGTTCAACCTTAAAGTGTAGATAAACAGTTTCATCAGATTCGGGTTCAATGGTTAGCTTACTGATACTTTGTTTTACTTTTTCGCTAATGTCCGATGCAATTTTGGCATCTATAATTTCAATGTTTTGTGTAAGGCTGTTAGCGATATAGCTTTCTCTTGTTGTTTTGGTTAGGCCA
Source organism: Sphingobacteriales bacterium (assembly GCA_038243635.1). Taxonomy (GTDB): domain Bacteria; phylum Bacteroidota; class Bacteroidia; order Sphingobacteriales; family Sphingobacteriaceae; genus Pseudopedobacter. The sequence goes on along the minus strand of JBBSQW010000009.1, from coordinate 63,796 downwards.
CTCCATAGGTTGATAAATAGGAATAGCATCGAAAATAAAGAAGCATAAAAAAAGCCTCTTATAAATCCTGGAACTAATCCAGAATATTGGTTCAACTTATTTTGATGTAAGCTTGATGGTAGTTTTCTGATTAGAAAGTAAACAATGATTCCAATGACAAACCGTGATAATACTAACGTTAGCAAAAAGGAGAAAGGCAGTGCCCAACGTTCTTCCAATTGCATGTATCGGGACAAATAAGAAGCGGTTTGTTGGTAAAAGTAAAAAGCTGTCAGAATACTGACAGCTAGTGCAAAGAGTTCTAAAAATCCTAAAATAAAGCCACGACGATAACCGTGGTAGATACTCAAGATTATAATTAAAAATAGGATTAAGTCAACATAGTTAAGCATGTCTCGTTATTACAATAAGTAATCCAAAATAGGCTTAATCTTCTAGGTTTTAACTGATGTAGCTTTCTAATATCTTAAATCCTGCAGTGGTTTCTAAAACAACTTTTTCTATAGTGGCAGGAATCAGCACACAATCACCCATTTGTACAGGAAGCTCTTCAATTCCATATTTTAAAATATACGAACCTTCCACACAAACATGAATTACAAAGCTATCTCTGGCGCTGTAATCTCTTAATGTTTCTTTTGTATAGGTTAAAATGTTGGTTGTAAAGTACGGACAATCAACTAATGGTACAGGTTCGTTAAGCGTATTGTCGTATTTCGTTTTGTACTCATCGTAAAGCGTGTAATCAATTGCGTCTAAGGCTTCTTCAACGTGTAATTCTCTTTTATTCCCATTAGCATCCACGCGGTCGAAATCGTAAATTCTATAGGTAATGTCCGATGTTTGTTGAATTTCTGCAATTAATAAACCTTTTCCAATCGTATGTACACGACCTGCTGGTAAAAAGAATACGTCACCAGCCTTAGCCTCTTCATTATTTAAAATGTCTGTTAGCTCACCTGCGTTAAACTTTTTTAAATAAATTTCTTTATCCAATTTTTGGTTAAAACCCGAGACTAATGTAGCGCCATCATCAGCTTGTAATATGTACCACATCTCTGTTTTACCTTTTGAGTGGTGGCGTTTTTCTGCCAGCTCATCATTTGGGTGAACTTGGATAGATAAATCTTCATTTGCATCAATGAATTTGATCAGCAATGGAAATTCGTTTCCAAATCTTTCGTAGTTTTTTTTACCAATGAGGTCCGCTTTTTTGTCGGCCAATAAATCTGCTAGAGAAGTACCAGTTAAGGGGCCATTAGCAACAATAGAAACGTCTGACTTTACCCCAGATATTTCCCAAGTTTCGCCACAGTTTGGCAGTGGAGCGAAATCTTTTCCTAAATAAGTTTTTATTTTTTCTCCGCCCCAGATTTTGTCTTTAAAGATGGTTTTAAATTTTATTGGATATAGCATTTTATAGATGTTTTGTTCGTAAAATAAAAAAAATGTTAGATGTAGATTTAATAGCTGAAAATCAGTTTGAGGAAAATAGGGGAATTGAAACGTCTAGAATGATCTTTAAAAAGCGTTGTCATCGCCTTTGATGGTTACTACAACAGTTTTGATTATTATTTTTAGATCAAGCCAGATACTCCAGTTCTCAATGTACCAAACGTCGTACTCAATTCTTTTGATGAGCTGCTCCTCATGCTTAATCTCTCCCCTAAAACCGTTTACTTGCGCATAACCGGTAACACCAGGTTTTTGGAAGTGACGGATCATATATTTCATGATAATTGCTGAATACTCATCAGTATGCTTTAACATATGCGGACGTGGACCTACAACAGACATATCACCCATAATAACGTTGAAAAACTGAGGGAGTTCATCAATACTAGATTTTCTTAAGAATTTACCAAGTTTAGTAATTCTTTTATCCCCACGAGTTACCTGCTTACTGTTTGCTTCATCGTTCATTTTAAGACTTCTAAATTTTATGCATTTAAAAGGCTTATTGTTTAAACCGGAGCGTTCTTGCAAAAAGAAAACAGGACCTTTTGAATCTAACTTAATGAGTATGGCAATAATTGGAATCAGCCAGCTTAATAAAAAAATAGCGACTAAACTGCTAAAAACAATATCGGTGACCCGCTTTTTTAGCTTTACCCCAACATCTTCTAACGGTTCTGAACGTAGTGATAAAACAGGGACATCATTCATATAATCGAAGTGGACTTCTTTATCAACAAAATAACGTAAATCTGGCACAAATCTAAACCTCATACATAAATTTTCCGCAGACTGAGCTATGTGATAAATTTCGGGATACACTTCTGGCGAAAGCGTACAATAAATCTCCGTAACATGATTGTTTACGGCGTAATCCATACAGTCTTCCTGTTTTCCTAGATAAACGAATTCATCATCATTTTCGGGTTGAACTTTGTCAGAAAAGCAACCTAAAATATTGAGTGTTTTATTGGTATTCTTTAGCTTTATTGCCAAATCTTTTGCAAAAGTATTGTTTCCTATAATGATGATCTTGTTGATTGCCAATTTTCTAACGTCAATACGTTTAGCCCATTCTAAAAACAAAACTCTACTAATAATTAGGTAGCCTAAGAAACATGAGAAACTTACAACGAGGTATACGCCATCTACACTAAATCCAGAAAGAAAAAGGTATATGAAAAGTAAAATAGAATATAATACAAAGGCTCTACTCGTTCTGCGAGCGAATTTCTTAAAATTCAGTATTTTATCATTGATGTAAACCTCCGCTACGTAGGAACTAATTAGCCAGAAAATATTGTTCATGATAAAAAACACTACATAGCTAATATTTGCAGAATTAGCATGAAAACTGGTGTTTAATATCATGAATAGATGCAATACGCACAGAAACCCTAAGTCGGTAAAAGCAAAGAATATTCTAAAAAGGTTGTCAAATCTACTGTTCATATCAGCTTTTGGTACGGGAGTTACTGTTGTTAAATTTTTTATTTTTAAGATGGTAAAAGAAAATGGGCCCATAATAAATATAGCGCTTCCACATTCTTTTGGGTTCTTTAATGAGTCTCCCAAGCCATTCTAGTCCAAATTTAAGGCAAATTTTGTTAGGTCTTTCAATAGTACGGGCATAAAAATCGAAAACAGCACCAATTGAGCAAATTAATTGTGCGTCTATTTGTTTTTTATGAGCATAACCCCACTTTTCTTGCTTGGGGGCAGTCATCCCGATAAATAATACATCAGGTTTAAAAGTGTTAATGTGATTCAACATTTCTGAATTATCATCATTTGTAAAAGTGGCTTTAAAGGGGGGTGAAAATGTACCCACCTTAATATTTGGGAATTCCTTATTTACGCGGTCGGTAATTTTTTGCAAAGTCGCGTTACTAGAGCCCAGATAAAAACAAGAGCCTTTTGTTCGGTTTAATTTTTCTAAGCAGAATTTATGAATATCAGCACCTGCTATCTTCTTTAATTTAATACCGTCCAACATTTTCACAGCTAGCACAATGGCTATTCCGTCTGGCAATAATACGTCCGCATTTTGCAAAGACTCTTTAAATTCAGGGTCGTTTTCCGCAACACAGTAAGAATATTGATTAATGGTATTCACCACCGTCTGATGCGCTGTCGGTAAATGATCTAAACCTGTGGCGTATATATCGTAGCCGATGCTATGTATATTTTTTGAATCAGCCATTTTATAAGCTATCTCTTTTTGTAGGGTGAGTGTATCGCCAAATGCTTCTTCCCCTCTTAATATCGTCTTCATCGGAGTTGGAACTTAGTTTTGCTATTAAAAAACTTACAGACTTATTGTCGTAAATACCAGTCTTTAAAAAACCTCTAAAATCGTCTTTGATAATCAAGTTCTGAAGCTCAATAGAGACAACAATTGTGCTAAAATCTGTATTCAACTTAATTTTTTCTGTTTCTCTAACATTGTAACCTAGAACTCGGTGGCAACACCAAATATGTTTTTCCCGGACTTCTAATAATTCTCCCAATTACTGTACTGATTTGTTAAATTCATAGGTTTTTTTATGTTGTTCAATATTAGAATTTTCACGTTAAATATTATATCCTGCTTCTTAAAACGAGAGCGTGATGATTAAGACATGTAATTTCTAGACTCTCGTTAACATTTCTACATTTTTATTAAAATCGTTAAATGATTTTTATACTGAATCTCTATCTACTTTTATTCCCATAAAATTAAAAGGGTTGCAAATAAAACTACGTTCTTTCTAATGATTAACGAAATTAAGCCCTCGGCCCATCTTGCACATTTATTTGTATCAACTCTTTATTATGGTGTGCAATAATACAAAAGCAGATTTAAAATTCAGCGGATAGAAAGCATTCAATCTAAATTTTATACGGTAGTCTTCATTTAATGTTATAATTTTTATTATAGATGCGAATATGTTCATTTAAGTCTTCCACGGTATCAAAACGGCCTTTCATTTTTTTCGAAGGTACTCCTCCATAAATCGAATAGGGTTCTACATCTTTAGTAACTAAAGAACCTGCGGCAATAATACTTCCTGTTTTAATAGTTACGCCACTCATGATCGTCGATCCATACCCAATATAAACGTCATCTTCAATAATGGTCAGAGAGTTTAAACCAAGCCATTTATAGTCTTTGTCCCGTATTTGAGAAGATAATCTTACCGGTGTACCAATCTGCTGGTAGTAATGATCATACCTGCCAATTAAAGCAACTCTGTTTCCCCAAATAACGTTGTTTCCAATAATTACATCACTTTCTATAAATGAATCTCTACCGATATAAAAATTTTCCCCAATAATCACTTTTTGTCTTGCCCAAATCCTTACTCGTGTTCCACTATAAAATCCTCGGCCAATCTTATATTTTCTATATACGATCTTTCGTAGAAATTCGTTTCGTATTTTTTTTAATAAACCTAATATCATACCTAATAATTACGCACCTTTTTAATAATTTTCACTAAACCCATAGAGACGTATTCTTTACTAAATAATTTTCCTTTTTCCATGTTATTTATCCGCATTTGATTCCTTAAATTCTCGGATTGTAGGATGTTTAAAAGTGCTGTGCAAATCCCGTTAGTATCCCCAGGTTTAACCCAGATACAATTTTCTGGCTCAGATAAAAAATCGGTTGCTGCTCTAATTCGGGTAGTAACGATAGACATACCTGCTGCCACGGAATTGAAAAGCGCCATAGGAAAGCCTTCGTTTGCATATGTGGGAAAAACGAGAATATCTCCATTAGCATAAAATGCTACCACGTTCTTTTCAGGAATAAAGCCTGTTAAAATTACCTGTCTTGAGATATTTTTAGCTTTTATCAAGGTTTTTATATTTTCGAACTGATCGCCATCCCCAACTATAATTAATGTTACTTTATGCAAATCCTTAATCTGATCAAAAGCTTCCACCACCTCGTAAATCCCTTTTTCTTTTACGATGCGACCTACAAAGAGCAGAATCGTATGATCATCTGGAATATTTAATCGCTCTTTGAACTTTGGATCTTTCTCAAATTGATCAATACGGACAACGTTTTGCGTAGTAAAAATTTTCGCTGATTCAAAAAGACCAGTAGAGATGACTCTTTCCTTTTCTTCTGAGGATAATAAAAGCCAACCGTCAATATTGTTTCTGAGATAAGGAAATACAATTTTATTTAACAAGAAATTCTTACTGTAAAGAACTTCTAAATCAGACCCATGCGATTTTAATAAAATTAGTACTTTCTTGAAATAAAAAGTCCTGAAAATTAAGATGGTTATGAAGTCTCGTACTCCCGCTTTCTTTTCAATTCTTGAATTAAAGTAAACAATATCAGGCGCAAACGATTTTGCTTTTTTAATCAAACCATAAGCATTCTGTATAATCACCCAAAGTCGTCCTAGTGTCGAAGAATATCCTTCCTTCGCCGCATAAGGGAAACTATCACATTTAAAGTCATTATCTTGAAGACCAGTGAGCTCATCAATAGCTATCTCAACATGATGTCGTGTCGGAATACTAAATAAAACACGGGGTTTATTCATTATAACGAGTTTTGTTTATCGATAGATATATTTTCAAAAGACAACTTATTTACTAAAGTAATCACTAAACTTATAAATAATGGTCGAGAATAACTTCTTTTCATTCTTAATTTACTTACTTATTTCACTTCTTTTTACAGCTTCTGCATTGGTTATAATACAATAGAGATGCATCAGCTGCTTGTACAGCGATGGTGAAAAGAGAAAAAACTTTACGGCATATTTGTGCTTCTTTCTTACGGCGTTTGATTTGCTTATAAAGTCCGAATAGTCGCGTAGTTTATTAACGATCTTATCATAGTGATTTCTATACTCGGTCTGATTAGCCAAAAGAATCAAATTTAGAAGGGATAGATTTGTTGTAACAGTAAACGCTTTAGCTTCGGGCAAACATTGTGCATTGTTTGCCAAAACTAGCTTTTCAATTTTATCTGCAACAGTTAAAGTTTCCATATAGGTGAGATTAAATTTACTCATACTTACGGAACTATCTCTTAAAATATAATTGTATTTCACAATATTTTCTGCAACAGTAACTCTCTTTGCAATCACAAATATCTTACATAGATAAAGAATGTCTTCATTTATACGTCCTTCAAATTTAACTTGACGGGCTACATCAGATCTGTAAATTTTATTATTTGCTGAAAAGTCAAATTCTCCCTTTAAGCATCGAGAAAGTGTATCCTTAGAATTAAAAACAGACAATCCTAAACTTTCCTTTGGTGTGTATGATTTATATGGGAAAATTACACGCATCCGGCAAACGGAGACATCTGCATCACAGTCCAGCGCATTTTTCACAAGCAATTCGTACATGTCTAGGTCGATGGTGTCGTCACTATCTACAAACCCAATGTAGCTTCCATTTGACCGACTGACTCCAATATTTCTTGCAAAAGATACACCTTTGTTTTCTTGATCAATTATCAATACACGGTCGTCTAGTTTCTCGTAATGACGACACTTTAACAAACTTCCATCTGTGGATCCATCATTAACCAGTATTAGCTCAAAATCAGTAAACGTTTGATTAAGAATTGATTGAATGCATTCATCGATGTATCTTTCTTTATTATAAACGGGAACAATAATTGAAAGTGTTTTCATAGCTAATTTTTGATCACTAATTCATAGAATTTAATCCATTAATGAATGTCCTTTTCTGTTTTTTAAAATTGTAACTAATAAAAATGAGCAAATTAATATTCCTGAAAATGTAATAAAAAAGATATACGGATTCACATACTTGGTTAGGTAATAATAGCTTAGGCAGAAGATAATTATAGAGAAATAAAAAATTAAACAGTTTTTTAAAGATGTAAATTTCTTCTTTATCAAAAGACGATCTTGTGCAATATGGAAAAAAACAAACGAAAGTAAAATAGAGTAGTTTATTACGGATAGCGATTTAAAAAGATACAATCCAATAACGCATCCCAATATATTTATGATTAGTCCAATAATATTATACCACATATCTAATTTTTCCAAACCTATAGCTACAATTAAATTAGCTTGTAATAAAACGGTGGGTAAAACTAAAAACGTAAGAAACATTTGTTGTAAACAAACGATGGAGCCCAAATAACCATTTCCAAATATCAAAGGAATAAGAATATCTGAGTAGGAATAGATAAAAGCATAAGCAATTACAGAAATCATGACGTAGGCAACGAACAAATTTTGATAAAACCGTCTTAAACTATGCAGATTTCCTTCGTTAAAATACTTTCGGAACTGTGGAAAAACAGTTGCAGAAGCAATTATAGGCAATATTTGTAAAACTGAAAAAAATCTAAACGCAATCTCATAGTCGGCCACATCTTGCAAGGAAAGAAATTTAGAGATTATTATATTTCCAATACGCCAGTAGATAACTGAAATGCTACCGATTACAATAAATTGCCAATTTTTAAGAATCATTTTCCTTAAATCATCATAAGCAATTTTCGCATGCCATAACAGCCTTAAGTCGATGCTGTCTGATGAGCCCAGTCGAATAAAAAGACTTAACGTTAGTATCCTCACACCAATCAGAAAAACAGAAAGCGTTACCGCAGAAAAAGGATTGATAAACAATAAACATCCAATCAATAATTTTAAAAATCCATCAATTACTAATATGGTTGCAGTTTTTTTCTGGTTAGACTCAGCGACGTTAAGGCTTCGAATGGCATTGATTAAATTATCAAATATGATGTTGGTACCCAGGATTATGCATAGTAAACGTATCTGCCCATCAGGATAAATGAGGTATGCGAGGACTATATTAATCAGGTAGAATATAAAGCCCAACCCAATCTGGGTTTTTAAAAATTTACTTGTTAATTCGAGCCTGTCGACTGCAACGACGTATTCGCGAATAAACCATTGTCCTAATCCCATAGAAGAAAAAGCTGCGACTATTTGATATACGGTAGTAGCAATTAGAAACTGTGCAAATTCACTGGAATTATATTTACGGGCGATAATGGCGAAAAACAAACCAACAAATAAGGTTTGTAAAATGTTGGAGAATATACCCCAAGCACTATTTTTTATAAGCGATGATCCTAGGACTCCAAACTTACCCTTTTTGTTAATCCAATTCATGTTGGCAATCTCTTTTGGTAGGGTAAGTAATGATTAAGGCAATCATACTGATGACCATAATTAAAATTCTACTATCAAAAATGGTATAAACCGTGGAAAAAGCAACCATCCAAACTATTAGAGGGGCTATTAAAAATGTAATCCGTTTATCATGGTCATTAGTAAAAGAAGATTTTACACCTTTCACCAACGGAATCAAAATAAAAAGTGCAAATGTAAGGAATCCCACGTATCCTAATTCCACCAATATCTTTAAGTATCCACTCTCTGGTTCACCAAAATAAACAATCTCTCCATCTGCAAATTCGAGATATTGATCTTGAACATGCCGGGTGGTATAACTTCTATAATTACCCCAACCTATCCCTAAAATTGGATGTTCGTCGGAGATTTTAATGGTTTCTTTCCAAATTGACTCACGGAATTGGAAATCAGAAGAGATATTTTTTGACCGATCAAATACGCTAGATTGTGGCGCAATAATTAGGTAACCAACAAGCCCTAAGACCAATGCAATTGATCCGTAAACGCGATATTTTCTACCGCCCAAAAATAATAATACGAGAATGCCCATTACAAAACCTCCAAATGCTGCTCTGCTTCCGGCTAGTGAAATCCCATAAATAGCGAGGAGAAAAACGAGGTAATTTAGAACATATGATTTTTGTTTGGAGTTTGATTCAATAAATAGAAATAGAAAACTTCCCATTGCTAGATATTGCCCGCTGCCTTGAGAATCGTAAAACATTCCTGGGTATCTCACCATGTGAAATACTGGATCGATGGTATTTGGATTAAGATCAGGATAGAACGTAAACTTAAGTCCAACAATTGTTTGGATAAAAAGAAAACCTAATGCTGTTACATAACTAATTTTTAACGCATTTATAGCTTTAAGGTGGAAAGAGGGATCTTTTAAACATTCAGTTATAAAAAACCTTCCAAAAATGAAAATAGGAAATATCTTGATAATATTGAAATAGGTGGGGTTGGGAAACTCGGATAATAATCCACTGAGGAGCATCGTGATGCTTAAGCATATAAAAAGAAATACATATATATTGTTTTTATTTCGTAAATCAACAGTCACAAAATCTTTGAAAAGGAAGATAAATGCATAAAAATAAATAGCATCAAAGGTTTTAAATCCTCCCCAAGTTTCGTTAGTGATCTTCAAATCCATTAACGGCAAAAGAGCAAGCATAAAAAGCAAGCATGATTGAACCGTATTTCCTTTGTAAAAGATGTTAAAAATGAAAAGTATTAGCGTAAGTACCGCTAATACGTAAATCAATTTATCAAACATTTATTTGATTATATAGGAGATGATAAAAATACTCAAGGTTATAGATAGATCAATTATTCTTTTAAAATCTGCTTAAAAACAGACGAAACGAAGATGCAAAAGATGGTTTTAGTGAGCCAGCATCATAGTAACTATTATCATACTTGTAGCCATAACCATATTTCCCATTTTTAATACCATTAAAAATGATGTTCATATTAGGGAGCTTTTCGTCCTCCTGTAAACGTCTAATAAAAGAAAGTTCACTTTTCCCAGTATGCCCTTGTTTAATGATGTATAAGGACACGTCTACAAATTTCGCAATAATCATTGCATCAGTAACTAGGTGTAGTGGTGGGCTATCTATGATGATGTCATCATAGGTGTCTTTTAAATGAGAGATCAGTTCGTTTAGTCGATTTTTTTCTAACAGCTCTGATGGATTGGGCGGCACATGTCCACTGCCCACAACATATAAATCAGGATTGACTCCCGAAGGTTGAATGATTTTATCCACTGAAAGATCAGAAGAGAGGAACTCACTGATACCTAGATGATTTGTGGTTAAGTTAAATATTTTAGAAATTTTCGGCTTGCGCAAATCCATTTCTAGGATTACTGTTTTTCTGCCAGAGGCAGCCAAAGAAGCGGCTAAGTTTGAACTCACAAAACTTTTCCCCTCACCCGGTACGCTTGAAGTAAATAGGGTAACTCTGCCTACGCCATTCTTATTATCATGTAAATAATGTAAGTTGGTGCGCAACGATCTAAATTGCTCGCCAACAAGATGATGGGTATTATCAAGTACAACGATCTCTTTTCCTAAATCTTCGTACGATAATTCTCCTAAAACTCTCACATCAACTGCATTCTCTATGTCCCTACGTTCGTTGATGGTATTGCTGAAGGCTTGGCGCAGATATATAATAAGAAATGGCAAACCCAAACCAAGAATCATTGCGATAGCTAAGATAAAAGATGTTTTTGGCCATTTTTTATCACCCACATTTGCTTGGTCAACAACACGGGCATCAATTTGCGTAGAAGCATAATTTAAAGAAAGTTCTTCCCTTTTCTGTAACAAATAGACGTATAGATTTTCTTTGATAGACTGTTGGCGCTTCATACCTACAAATTGGCGTTCTTGCCCTGGGATATCTTTAATGGAAGATTCAACTTTATTATTAAACGCCTGAAGCTCTCTTTTTGAGTTTAATAATGAAGATTTTATTCCATAAATGGTCTCTTTAATGGCTACTTTCGTCGTCTTAATTTGTCGGTTAATTGGCTCGAATATAGGGTTGCTTTCAGGCGTAGTTGCTAATAAGGCCACTCTTTTGAGCTGTAATTGTGAGAGTTTTTCAATTAAGCTGTTTAAAGCTGGGTCAGTTATTCCTATCGTAGCAGGAGAATTTTGATTTCCTGAAGCGGAATTAACGTATCGCTCTATTCCCTCAATTACATTTAACTGAACATTTACTTCATTAAGCTTACCGTCATTTGTTTGAACATTTTCTAAATAAACTTTAGATTGAGAACTTATGTCAGTTAATCCTTTACTACTTCGGTAACCTTCAACCTCCCTTTCTGCGCTATTAAGCTCTCCCGTTAAAGAGGTCAAACGTTTGTCGATAAAGTCAATGGTACTCTTAGTCGTACGCTTTTCTTCTTCGGAGGTAGCTGAATTATAAGCTTTAATGATGTTGTTGAGGAAATCCTTCCCTCGCTGTGTAACCTCATCTGTGATAGACAATCCTATGGTAGGAGCAGCCTTATCTAATAAATGTGCGTCCAAAGATTTTACATATTCGTTAGATACTTTTTCCTGATTATTTATATGAATCGTGATGACTGAACCAATAAATTGGTCTATGTTTTCGGTAGGCGTTAACATCCACGACCCTAAGCTGCTCTTTACAGGTTTGTTAAATGGGAATATTTGCACATCCCCATTTTCGTTCTGAAGCTCAAATGATCTGTTGTCTTTAATTAAAATCTCTAAATTTTGTTTCTTGAGTGTACCAGCGGTCTTAAGTAAATTAAATTTGAAGGGTGTTGTTTCATACAAATCCTCGGTTTTTAATCCGTCACTCCTTTCATACGAAGTCCATAGCTGCAAGTCGTCCACCACTTGAGACACAATGTTTTTAGAGCGTAGAATCTCAATTTCAGTCTCGGCATTACCCGCTGAAGCAGATTGATTAAGCTCCTGCAAGGCTGCCTTCTCTTGAGGAGACTTTTTTTGGTCCTTAACCAGAATGCTTGCGTTAATCTCATAAACAGGATTAGCGATTTGCAGGTAAAAATATGCTCCTGCAAATGCTAATGATAGCCCCAGTAAAAATAATGGCCAATGAAAAAAATATTTGGTTAAAATAACCCTTACATCTGTAAGCTGATGGTTGTTTGATTTTTTAAAATTTGCCGGCTGAGGACGATCCATGAACTATTTAACAATTGAATAAGTTATTGCTAAAAGAGAAAGTGCAGAAATTATCAAACTAGCATTACGATATCCCGTATCCACTGTAGCAAGTTTAAGTTTGCTAGGCTGCACAAACAATAAATCGTTACTTTTCATGTAAAAATAAGGTGATTTGAATATTTCTTTTGACGTTAAATCAATAGGTATAAATATTCTTTTTCCGTTAATCTCTCTCACTAATGTAATGTCTTTCCTTTTAGCTGTTATATTAAGATCACCAGCTAAAGCTAATGCCTCTGCAACTGTTAATCGCTCACTTTCACTTCTGTAAATATCAGGACGCATAACATCACCTAAAACGGCAACTTTAAAATTCACTACTTGGATAGAAACAGTTGGTTCTTTTAGATAGGTTAGCAATAACTGTTGTAACTTTGCAGATACCTCAGCAGTACTTAGTCCAGCAACTTTCATTGTTCCCACTAATGGTAATTTAATCTCCCCTTTTTGATCAACTAGATAACCATAAGTACGATTGTCTGTCGCTGATCCAGAATCTTGGATATTGTTATTGAAAACTGCAGCTGCATCGGGATTTAGACTACTTACGCTGATTGATATTCGATCTTCCGGCTGAACGACAAGCGAAGAGTAATTATTTAGATCTTCTGTAATGATTTGCGATCTATTTAAGTCTTGAAAGTAGGGGATGTTCTTGTACGATGTACATGATGAAAAAATAACGACAAATAATAAGCATGCGCTTATGATTTTTGTAGTGTTGCGACCTTGTGTAGTAAAATTAGGATTCATAGGATTTATTTTTAAGAGAGATTAATTGTATGATTATATGTTATTGATTTAAGATTCGTGTTAATTTCAATAAAATTTATAAGAACGAAATAGAATTTTTATGTTACGTAAAGATGCTCCTATTTGTAGTGAACACGCTACTTTCGTTGTTATGCGCTATATGTATGGTTTTTGTATCACTAATATAGTTGCAAAGGCTTTATAAGCGAGTTGAAAATCACTACGTAAAAGAAAATGATTTTTCTAGAAATCTTATATCTAAAACTTATGTTTTAAATACACCACAATTGTAATACAAAAATTTAACAATTATATGGAAATAAATTTAATTTAACAACGTGTTTAAAGGTTTTTAGACAAAGGAATAACAAAAAAATCATTTAAGGGCTACACAATCGGAAGCAAAATAAACCAAAGCAATGTAGCTACGTCTACAAAACAAGAAAAAGTTGATCTTTTACCGTTAACCGCTAATTGTTCATGACTTTGGGATCTTATTGCTTCGTATGCTCCTAGGTCAGCTCGACCAAAGCGTCTATCATTATTCAAAAAATCCTCCTGACTGAAAAGTTCTAAACTCCCTGCATCAATTGCTGGACTCCTATTTTGAAGGTTGAAATCTGCTTTTAGGGTGTTGTTGGAAAGTACAAAACGAGGATTTACACCATTGATGTTATCTTTACCTACCTTTTTAGCGTCCATTTTATCAGGGTAAGTGATATTATAATGTAGGTTATTAGAATAAGTAAAGTTTTTGTTTGAATAATTCGACGTGATGATATTATCTCCATCAGAAACCAAAATATTATTAACAATTTTAATATCATCACCCGCATTTGCAAGAATTTGTCCAGAATTAAGTTCTTTACTTTGGGAGTTACAATAGGCGGTATTGTTCACAATGTCAACATGATCACTTAAAAAGGTGTGAATACCCGTTCCGCCATTATACCAACAAACGTTATTTTCAATTAAAGTCCGACCTTTATATGGACCTAGTTTTGAGTCTAATTGCTCATTTTTAAAGTCGTCAATTATAATTCCATTACCGTCGTTTATTCTACACAACTCCATCCACGGAACATAATTTCTATTATTATAACACTTGTTTCTTCTAATAATATTATGATAACCCTTCGCCAAGTCATGGTTATAAAACTGGTAAAATGCAATTCCGCTGGCTCCAAATACAGTGTACCAACTGTTGTTATATACTAGGTTATCTTCAATAATAATGTAATCTGCCCGCATAGCGCCTATACCTCCGCCACCGCAGTCGCGAACAATATTATTGGATATTACAACGTGATGGGAATATTTCCCATCAAATCCACCAATGGATATCCCGGTGCCATTAAATAAAGGATCAAACTCGCCCCCTCTGTTTTTACAACCTTTTGGCTGTTTCAACGCTTTTCTCAAGTTTACGTTAGCGTTGTTACCCACTATTTCAAAACCTGACACTTTTACATAGCTTGTTCCATTTTTTATTGAAAAACCAATCCAACTATTAAAGCTGATTTTAGGTTTGTGATTAGCATAATTGGTGTATATAATATAATTATCAGGTGCACCACTATTCGGAACGTCTACAACGTTGCATGTTGGACACTCATTTGTGTAGGTACCGTTCATCACAAAAACCGTATCTCCGGGTTTTGTTAAATTTGCGGCATCCTGAATAACGTTTTTTGGTTTCCGTGGAGTTAACCCGCTGTTTCCACTGTGTCCTTTCTCGGCACTCACGTAATAATTTGTCGCATTTGCGCAAAGAGCGCTAATGAATAATATTGTAAAGCAAACAGCTCTCATAGTAATTGCGTTGTATAAAAACTCTTTTTTTATTTTCTTAATTAAATGATAGTCATACATTGTTTCCGCCATTAACCTATTTGCAGAAATCACCAAGCTATACTGTTGTAAATCATCTAATTGTTAGGTGTCTCACTACCTATTTTTTTAATAATGCTAATTTTTTGGTTTTAGTTTTTCGTCTACACAAACATAAACTAATCTTTACTGTCTTTATGTTAAATAGGCTTTTAATAAATCGCACCTTCATCTAAAGTATTGATGTGTGCGCTAATGAAATATTCTCGCAGAAAGATAATATGGAAACATACAAAGATGATGGAAGGTTATTTGGTCACCTCATAATAGTTAAAATCCTAAGAGGCTTGATTACTGGCCATTTGAAAATTTTGTAATGGGTGAGCATTAATACTGAGTTTGCCACCCTCAAATCTAATTAGATTTAAGTTTTAACAGGCTGTTGATTCTTTAAATAGAGTAAGGAAATGCAGATAATTAGGAAATAAATTGAACTTTAATAGGTTTTGGAAGATAGGTATTTAAAAAATAACAGCCCGTGGCTTTATAATAGTATTTGTTGTTTACCTATCGGTTAAAATAAAATTCTATATTTAAATTTTCAACAGCTAGTAGGACAATGCTATTTAATTCGATCAATTTTGTTTTCTTCTTCATTATTGTCACTAGTCTTTATTTTTCGATTCCTTATAAATATAGGTGGCTGCTATTATTAATTGCCAGCTGTTATTTTTATATGGCATTTGTGCCCATTTATATTCTAATATTGGGTTTTACCATAGTAATCGATTATTTTGTAGGGATATGGTTGGAAAATGCGGTAGGTAAAAGCCGAAAGGTTATACTGGTTTTAAGCTTGGTTGCAAATATCGGCGTACTGGCAGTTTTTAAGTATTATAATTTTCTCAATGATAGTTTAAGTTTTCTTTTAAACGATTTAGGTTATCATAATTCGATAAAAAATCTTTCTATTTTGCTGCCCATTGGGTTGTCGTTTCATACTTTCCAAGCCATGAGCTACACAATCGAGGTGTATAGGGGCAATCACAAAGCCGAAAGACATTTTGGCATCTACGCATTATACGTTATGTTTTATCCTCAACTTGTAGCCGGACCAATTGAGCGACCGCAGAATATTCTTTATCAATTTAGAGAAAAACATCCTTTTGTTTATACTAATGTAGTAGAAGGGCTAAGGCTCATATTGTGG
Source organism: Sphingobacteriales bacterium (assembly GCA_038243635.1). Classification (GTDB taxonomy): domain Bacteria; phylum Bacteroidota; class Bacteroidia; order Sphingobacteriales; family Sphingobacteriaceae; genus Pseudopedobacter. The sequence continues at coordinate 47,633 of JBBSQW010000009.1, read as the reverse complement.
GGGTTATTCGTCAAAATTGTGATAGCGGACAGGTTAGCGATATACGTAAATTCTGTTTATAATAATCCCACGCATCATACAGGGCCAACTTTAGCAGTTGCCACCATTTTCTTTGCCTTTCAAATTTACTGTGATTTTTCAGGGTATTCAAATATTGCCATCGGCGCTGCAAGAGTAATGGGCTTCAAGTTGGTTACCAATTTTAAACGGCCGTATTTTTCTGATAGTATATCAGAATTTTGGAAACGATGGCACATTTCTCTCTCTACTTGGTTTAAAGATTACCTATACATTTCTTTGGGCGGTAACAGAGTAAGCATTCCTCGCTGGTATTTCAACCTTATTTTTGTTTTTACAATTAGCGGCTTATGGCATGGTGCCAACTGGACTTATATTATATGGGGCGCATTAAACGGTTTTTATTTAGTTTTCGCTATCGGTATGGAGAAATTCAATAAAAAATTCAGTAAGGTGATTGGTTTAGCCAAAACACCATTACTAAACCGGACTTTACAAATTACAGTTACCTTTTTATTAATTGCATTTTCATGGATATTTTTTAGAGCGAACAATCTTAGTGACGCATTGCTCATCATAAAGAAGATATTTATTTTCCGAGGAGCTGTTTTTTACGAAAGTGCATCACTCGTCATTTATGCTGTAGTAGGGATAGTGTTTTTGCTGGTGGTAGAATTTCATCAGGAATATTACCCTCAAAAATTTCCTTTAATTAATAGCAAAAACTGGGTAATCCGACATCTTTCTTATGCTTTCTTAATTATTGTCATTCTGATGGTAGGGGTGTTTGATAGCGGTCAGTTCATTTATTTTCAATTTTAATTAGATTCTACAGGTTTTGATCAATAGCGCTTCCACAAAAAATGAATATCTTTTATTCTTTAAAAAGATTTTTCTGTTATTCTTACTTATTGCAGTGCTCGATCGCTTGGTTGGCTATTCCCTTCAATACTACTACTTTAAGCAATATTCGGGGGTACAATACCGCACCACCCTGGCGCTGGAAAAAACAAAGGCCGAAGTATTAATTTTAGGTTCTTCCAGAGCAAATCATCATTATTATCCCAATTTATTTAGAGAACAGCTAGGTAAAACGGCTTATAACGCTGGTCGTGATGCTTCTTCTATTTTTTATGATTATGCTATTTTCAAGTCTGCTACAAAACGATATCATCCTGAGATGGTGATTCTGGATTTTCAGAAGGAAGAATTCATTAATTTAGATGCTAGTTATGATCGTCTTTCTTTTCTGTTGCCATATTACAACTCACACCCAGAGATTAGGCCAATTGTAGATCTAAAAGGACCCTATGAGCGGTTGAAATTGCTTTCTAAGATTTACCCTTATAACTCTGCTCTGTTAGCTATTGCTATTGGAAATACTAAATTTAATAAAACTACAGGAGATAATATTGATGGCTACGTTCCTTTATATAGGAACTGGCCTGAGAGTTTAAAAGATCATATCCCAGAAAAGAATGACGCTCTAGACAGCAACAAGATAAATACATTTATTGCTATGATCGAGCAATGCAAAAAAGATGATATTAAGATCGTTGTGGTTTGCTCACCCTATTATTGGAGATTTAAAAAAGAGGATCCATCTCTTGAAAAAGGAAAGCAAATTGCTCGCTCAATGGGTATTAAATTTTATGATTTTAGTCAGAGCTCTTTCTTTCTAAAAAGTCCAGATTTATTCGATGATCCTGATCACTTAAATAACGAAGGCGCAAAAATTTTCACCTCATATTTGTTGAGGAATTTAGAGATAGATTGACGAATAAGTCTGTTTTGAAGCTTAAAGTTTTTTCTAATTCAAAATCCTAATAATTTAACAAACTTATAGCATTTGCGACTAAAATTCTCTAAAAACAGATAATCTTGTTTGCTAATCTTAGGCGATAAGTCCTGTGCAGAATTAAAAGTCTGTTGATAACAGTGACTATTAACCGCCTTATTTGTTTGATGGAGTTTTAAAATCGCAAGCGTTTACGCCAAAACTTCCCCCACATCAATTTTTCTACAAACGCAACACTAATCGCTGTTGTGTTTTCCTCAAATAGTCTTCGACTAGATCGCACCTTATTCTCTAATTCTGAAATTTCAACAGCTATGTAACTTTATGAGTTATCCGTCGTAGAACGGAGGTATGGAAATAAATAGAAGTAATGAAAAGACACACAACTACCTTACAGCGTATAAGATACTAAGTGTTTTGATTTCTGGTAAGTTGGTTGTATTACTGCCTATCATTCTAATTTCTTCCAGTTTTTAATCGTTTTTCTGATTTTAAATCCCAACCATGATAAAGTTTAGCTATATAAATACTAGTTCCCAAAGCTGGAAACAGATATGTGCTTTCAAAGTTGCGGTCTTATTTTTCTTTTTCTTAACAAACAAACCTTCATCGGCGAAAACCTATTATTTTTCTAGCTCTTCAGGTAATGATCAGCACACTAACGTTCAAGCTCAAAATTTTACCACTCCATGGAAAACGTTAATTAAACTCAATGCTGTTTTTACAACCCTACAAGCAGGTGATTCTGTTTTATTTAAGCGAGGTGATGTTTTTGGCGGTGCAATCAATGTAACTAAATCTGGTTTATATACCGCTAATTTAGTTTTTGGAGCTTATGGTTCAAACTCCGCCAAGCCCGTGATTAGTGGTTTTGGTACACTAAACGGCTGGAAATCTGCCGGTAATGGCATTTATGAGAGTGACTTCAGCAATGAAGACGTGGTTAACCTAAGTATCAATGGAAAGCAGCAGGCTATAGGTCGCTATCCTAACGAAGGCTATCTGACCTATCAATCTCATCAAGAAAATTCTTCGATAACAGATAGTAAGGCAAGTTCAGCTTTTAATTGGACAAATGCTGAGGTTGTAATTAGAAAAAACCGGTGGACGCTTGATAAAAGCCTAATTACTAGCCACACTAGTACAACTCTTAATTACGCTACTGGCAATAAAGCCTATCCTACAAATGGATATGGGTACTTTATACAAAAAAGCAAATTGGCCTTAGATAAATTCGGAGAATGGTATTTTGATGCAACGCGTAAAAAGATGATGGTTTTCTTTGGACAAGCGTCGCCTGCGTCTTATAACGTTAGAGCGAGTACTTCAACTACCTTAGTAAGTATAAAGGGATACCATTGTATTACATTTGAAAACTTAACATTTTTAGGCGCAGGAACAAATGGGTTTCATATTACCGGCGCAAGAAATGTGAGCATCAAAAACTGTAACATAGAATCTAGTGGACACGAAGCAATTCTAGCTTCCTATTCTCCATTTTTAAAAATAGAAGACTCTTACATTAGCCATTCTTTAAGCGGAGGTATTAATTTGGATGCTGGTTGCACTGATGCAGTCATTTTAAACAACAAGATTAAAAACACCGGTTTGATGGCAGGTTTGGGTAAAAGTGGTACTGGAACTTATGAAGCGATTACTTCTTTTGGCGACCATACGCAGATTGAAAAAAACACAATTGATAGTGTGGGTTACAATGGGATTTATTTTGGAGGAAACGGATCAATAGTTAAAAACAATTTCATTACCAATTTTTGTTTAACCAAAGATGATGGCGCAGGGATTTATGTAGGTGATTGGCAGCAGACATTTAATAAGAAAGTAATCGGAAATATTGTGTTGAATGGTGTAGGAAACGGCGCAGGCACTAATTACCCAAAATCCTTGCAAGCTGAGGGAATTTATATTGATGATTTGTCTCAAAGTGTGAGCGTGTTAAATAATACTGTAGCAATGTGCGCAAACAACGGCATTAAAAACCATAATGCATCGGATGTGACCATCTCCAATAACGTAGTTTATGATAACGGAGTGCAGTTAAGATTGGAACAAGACCATTACATCACCAACAGTACCTACATCCGTAAGAATACAATAAGCAATAACACTTTCTTTTCAAGAGATTACACACAGCCAGTGGTGAAAATATCTACTCATCAGGATGATGTTAGCTTATTTGGAACTTTGGACAGCAATGCTTATTGTCACCCGTTTGATAAAATAGGAGGGATCAACACTTCCGTAGTACGTGATGGAAAAGCGGTAAATCAAACATTTAGTCTTTTTGAATGGGTAAATACTTCCGGAAATGACAAATCTTCCTCTAAATCGCCACAAGATTTGCCTGCGTTTAAAGTGAGCAAGGAAATTGGAACCAACAAGTTCCCTAATCAAAGTTTTGATAAGGACGTTAACGGCCTATACCTTTATTCTACCATCAATGATGGCGAATCGGTTTTTTCAAAAAACGGATTGGATGGCGGTACATTACGGTTAAATTTTACAAAATCTGCTAATAATCAGGTAACGGTAAACTTACTTATCGGTAAAATTGAACAAAACAAAAAATATGTATTAAGGTTTAGTATGTTAGGTAACCTAAAGGAACAGAGTGCAAAGGTGTTCCTTAGAAAAACAGGTGTATCCTATACCATTTTGAGTAATATAGAGAACGCAAACTTAGGTGCGGAACGCGTGGATCACGAAATGCTGTTTTCTTCGACAACGAGCGCTGATGATGCAAGTATAATTTTTGAATTCGACCAACCTTACGGCCCAATATTTATAGATAATGTAGCTTTGCTTGAAGCGGAAGTTAGTTATACTGATCCTAAAGATCATTTCTTATTTGAATACAATGCCAACAGCACCGTAAAAACGCTTGCATTAAGTAGAGCTTATGTTGATGTTCATGATAGACCTTACCTTAACGAGATTAGTATCGCACCATATTCATCAATTCTTTTGATAGCTAAAGAGGCTGATCTTAGTAGGCTTCCGCAGAGCATTATGTTTGCGAATATGAAAAATGAAGTATTCAATGATGAACAAATTCAGGTTCTCCCAGTTTCTAGCTCCGGCTTACCCATTACATTAAAAGTAGCATCAGGTCCTGCAACAATAGTTGATAAAGATAAAGTGAGCTTTTACGCCACAGGTACAGCGGTTATAGAGGCCTCCCAACGAGGTAACGAAAAGTATGAAGGCGTAACTGCGTCGGCTAGCATTATAAATAAAGGGAATAGCTTAACCCAGGAACTTGCTGAGTTTAAATTAAAAGCGTTTCCAAACCCTTTTCAAACTAAGCTTAATATAGAATTTACCATGCCGTTTTCTGGAAACGGGTTATTAATGTTATACGATTTGCAGGGGCGAGAAATTCAGAAACTCCACGATGGGTTTTTACAACAAGGCCAGTTACAAAGCTTCGTAGTAGATGCTGATGCATTAAATTTGAAAGCTGGAAACTATTTGGTGAGGTTGTCAACTGAGAAAAAAGTGCTGTTTCAAAAGGTTGTGTTAATAAAATAGTGCTTTGGTATGGCATCGTTTTCAGATTTCAACGAGATTGGTTTAGCTATACTACCTTATCATCACTGTTACTCGTTTAAATTAATACCCCTTAATCGAAGAAGGTAATAAAAATAAGCAAAAATATTGCGTATATTTTGCCCGAATAAACTATCCATGAACGGTTTAAAACAAACCTCCATTAAACCCGTTAAAGAATACCACACCTTGATCCCTAACGAATTAGATTTGATTAACGTTTAAGCATACCAAAAGATAATGAATCACAAAAAAATAATTTTAGCATATCCCTCCAAAAAATTCAATTCAATTCCAAATATCCAGAAATCTTTATTTTTTCGATAGCGAAAACGAATCTGAAACCCGTTTGATACAGCGTTTCGAAAAATGAAATCACAGCCCTATAATCTTTACTGTCTTTTAAGTCCAGAATACCGTTATTTCTAGTAGGCACTCTCTTTATTTCACAATCTTTCATAACCTTATCTCAATAAATACGTAAGAACCCATAAAAGCAATATGAGTATAAATAAAATAGGTATTATATTTCTTCTGACATCGCTTACATTTAACGTGGCTTTTGGCAAGAATTACTATTTCTCATCAAAAGACGGAAACGATAAACATTCGATCAACCAGGCGCAGAATATTTCAACCCCTTGGAAGTCTATCACAAAACTAAACGAGTTTACATCACAACTTTTGCCTGGGGATAGTGTACTATTCAAAAGGGGAGAGGTTTTTTATGGCGCCATCATACTTAAAGAATCTGGCACACCATTGCGTCCTATTGTGATTAGTGCTTACGGAAACGGCGCAAAACCGGTCATTACTGGGTTTAAAAAATTGGATTTGTGGACTTCTATTGGCAACGGCATTTATGAAAGTCCATATATCTCAGGATCATCTTCAAATAATATGATCGTCATGAACGGCATCCCACAAGCTATGGGACGGTTCCCAAATAGCGGTTATTTGTCCTATGAAAGTTCTACAACGAATTCTATCACAGATAAACAATTGGCCAGTAGTCCGAATTGGACAGGTGCCGACATCGTAGTTAGAAAAAATCATTGGATAACTGACCGTAACCCAATCTCCTCTCATAGAGGAAATTCGATCAATTTTGACACCAAATCTACTTATCCTGGAATTAATGGTTATGGCTATTTTATTCAAAATGATCAACGTACTCTTGATTCGGAAGGTGAGTGGTTTTTTAATCCGAAATCGAAATCATTACTGATGTACTTTGGCATGAAGTCTCCATCCAGTTACACCATAAAAACGGCGACTGTAGATGAGCTGCTCACCGTAAACACGCTCAATAACATCATTATTCATAACCTTTCTTTTGAAGGCTCCAATAAAACGGCGATTCAAATATCCGATGCTCAGAACATTTACGTTCGAAATTGCAATTTTGATTTTTCTGGTGCCAATGCCATCACTGGGTCGTCTATTAAGAATTATTCTCCAGGTTTTAAAGTGGAGGGTTGTACCATTAATTATAGTAATAACAATGCTATCGATTTAGATTTTAGTTTTTTAAATGCTTCCATTAAAAATAATGTTATAAAAAATACAGCTACTGTTGCTGGGATGGGCAGGAGTGGAGACGGACAATATCTCGCGGTATATAGCCGGGGTGCCAATACTGTAATTGAGCATAACGTAATCGACCGTACGGGTTATTCTGGCATATACTTTAAAGGCAACTCAGTAGTTGTCAAAAACAATTTTGTCAATAATTCTTGTTTAGTTAAAGATGATGGAGCTGGGATTTACACCTATAGAGACGGTAGCGAACCGATTGAATATGGTCAAAAGATCATTAGCAATATCGTTCTCAATAGTCGCGGAGCTAGCGAGGGAACTAACCCAATGGTCACCCAAGCTCAAGGAATTTATCTTGATGGTAACACTATGAATGTTGAGGTTTTCAATAACACTGCGGCTAACTGTACCGATTATGGACTATTTATGAACGGTTCCCAAAATATCAATGTAAAAGGAAATACTTTTTATAACAACAACATCCAATTTCAAATGTATAACTGGGGCCCAGGTATCAGAAATTTGGACGTCCAAGACAACATCTTCTTTTCTAAGTTGAAAAATCAATTATCCGTTGATTTCTACACCGAAGCCAACGATGTTAAGAAATTTGGGAATTCCGATAAGAACTATTTTATCAGACCGATGGGAGATGATTTTCTTTTTCATACCCAATCTACTGCTAACTCCTATCCCGGAAAGATATACACGCTTTCTGATTGGGCCTCAACCTATCATCAGGACCAAAATTCAAAGATATCTCCTGTAGAAATCCCTGATTATAAGATCAAAAGCTTGACCAGTAAGGACAAAGTTCCTTCAGATTATCTAACAAATGTAAACCGCAGTGCGGTGTGGCCTAATGATCATTCCCTAAGCGCAAAAGCGAATAAGGAGAATAAAAAATCGCTTAGAGTTTCCTTAAATAATAACGCTGTAGGCGATTTAGTGTTAGTGAGTATATTTAATATTGGCGCTGTTAGTTCTAATAAAAGCTATGTTCTCAAATATAAGGCAGTAAGTAATCGGGAAAGAAGTGTGCAGGTATATTTAAGCCAAACAAAAGCTCCGTACGCTACCTTAAGTGAGGCTCAGTTTCGAAAAGTTTCTTCCACCGCTACGGAGGTAGAAGTTGTTTTCAATATGCCTACCTCAGATGATGATGCGAGAATCGTCTTTCAGCTAAATGGTACAGATGGTCCTATTTCGTTAGAAAACATTGAGTTTTATGAAGCTGATGTTTCGGTGAACAAACCAGATGATTATATACGGTTTGAGTATAACCCAACCAGCGCTGTTAAAGTAATTTCACTTGACCGACCTTATGTGGATGCTAAAAATAACCTTTATGAAAATAAGGTAAGCTTAGCTCCGTTTTCCTCAGTAGTTTTGATTGTGGCAGGGGAGGTGAGTGACAAGTCCTCTCAAACTATTTCTTTTCCCGCTATGCCAGAAAAGGTTTTTGAGGACACTCCATTTAAGCTTAAGGCTTCTTCTTCTTCAGGATTAGCTGTTGATTTTAAGGTGATATCTGGACCGGCAAATATAAAGGACGGAATTGTTACATTACAGGGTGCTGGCAAAATCATGATTGAGGCTTCTCAAGTTGGTGATTCGAAATATAATGCGGCTTCCTCTTTTACACAAAGCTTTAATGTAAATAAGGCTAAGCAGAATATAAAATTCGTTTCTATCCCAACTAAAACTTACGGAGATGAGCCATTTGGTTTATCAGCTTATAGTAGTTCTGGTTTAATGCCAATTTACAGAGTTGTATCTGGGCCGGCTACAATTTCTGGAAATACGGTAACATTAACAGGAGCTGGTACAGTCACGATAGAAGCGTTGCATACGGGAAACAACAATTACCAAGAGTCTTCTGCTGTTGAGCAAAGCTTTTCTGTTGCTAGTCCAGTTGCTAGTGTTCCTACACCTAAAATAGCACAGCGCATAGATTTTTCATCTATTTCATCCCTTGTTTTTACCAAGGTTGCTATTAAGTTGAAAGCGATAAGTAGTTCCGGTTTGGCCATAAACTATGTTGTTTTGAGTGGTGATGCTGCTGTGTCTGGTAACCTGCTTTACTTAAACGGTGCTGGCATAGTGGCGATAGAGGCTTCGCAACCAGGAAACAGCAGTTATCACGAGGCTTCGTCTGTTAAACAAAGTTTTAATGTGTTGCCCGAAACTGTTTCTGTAAAAAAATCTGATCAAAGAATATCTTTTTGGGGAGTTTCCAATAAGAACTTTGGTGCTGCTCCATTTACATTGAGGGCGATAAGCAGCTCCGGTTTGCCAGTAAGCTACCGTATCACAAAAGGTCCTGCAACTATCTCTGGCCATGCAGTTACGTTAACGGGTGCGGGTTACGTAACGGTAGTGTGTACGCAAGAAGGAAATGAAGATTATTATGCAGCTTCCATGGTTAGCCACACTTTTAAAGTGGCGCAAACGAATCAACATATTGCATTTTCGAGTTTACCTAGCCAGACCTATGGCAATGCACCAGTTACTTTAGACGCTTACGCCAGTTCTGGTCTACCCATTACTTATAAAGTACTATCTGGGCCAGCTACTGTTTCTGGAAACGTACTCACTTTAACTGGAACGGGTAGGGTGGTTATCAAGGCATTGCAGAACGGAAACAATGACTACAAGGCCTCTCGCGACGTTTCAAGGAATTTCATGGTCAATAAGGGACGTCAAGACCTTAGTTTTAGTCCGCAATCTGAATCTTCGATAAATCAAAGTTTGGATGTAATCAATTCAAAAGGTCTTATAGATGAGCAACTAGTAGATGAGCAACTTGGTTCAGCAAATACAGAGATACAGCTAAACACGTTTCCAAATCCTTTTAAAGACCGCTTAAATATTGTATTTATACCCTTAGAAAATGGACACGCCACGCTTAAAGTTTATGACTTGTATGGAAGGATGGTAAAGCAATTATTTGAAGGCCAAGTAAATAGAAAAGAAGCTGAAAATTTTACATTTGATGCATTAGCATTCCCCACAGGAATCTATATTGTCCGCTTAACCATCGCTGATAAAACTTCGTTTAAAAAAGTTGTTCTTACCAAAGAATAAAGGTTGTTAACTGTTAGAAACTTTTTAAAAGCAATTAACTAATTAACAATTCCGGCGAGTGCTCCGGAATTGCTAATTAAATAAAAAAGCCCCCCGAGTCAGCGTGTTTCCAAACATCATCAGTGAAATACCGAACTAGGGTTTTTATTTCAATAAGCCTTTATCACGCATTTCTTCCAAGGATTTCTCGTATTTATCTTCGGTGGCCGATTGCTCCTTTACCCACGAAACAAATTTACCTATGCCTTCTTCAAAATCAGTTTTCGGGCTGATTTTAAGTACGCTTTTTAATAAGGAAATATCCGCAAAATTATGTCTGATATCGCCTAAACGAAACATCCCAGTAACTTCGTAAGGTACCTCAATGTCAAATTTCTTCATTAAGGTTTTTGCAACCTCAAGAACAGTAATTGCTTTTCCTGTTCCTACATTAAAGATTTGATTATTAGCTTCTTCCTTTTCTATACCCGCAATCGTTGCGGCAACCACATCATAAATGTATACGAAATCACGGCTTTCCAAACCATCTTCGAAAATATTGATGTTCAGCCCATTCCTAATCCTAGTTGAAAATATAGAAAGAATGCCTGTGTAAGGATTACTCAAAGATTGGCCCGGGCCGTAAACATTCTGATATCGGAAAGCCACCGCAGCAATACCGATGCTTGGACAAACATTCATGACTAATTGCTCCTGAACTTGTTTGGTAATGCCGTAAACAGAGGATGGATGGATTTTAGAGTTTTCATCGGTTCCAACAAGCTTCAAATCTTTTGCTCCTTCGTATTTTACTTCGAAATCACCATTTAGCATGTCGTCCTCGTTTCTATGTTTCGGATAAACTTCTCCCAGTTCTGCGCTTACATATTTTCCTTCCCCATAAATCGATCTGCTAGAGGCAATAATGATTTTCTTGACCGTATTGGGTTTATTGACAAGTATATCCAACAACAAGGATGTACCTTGTATATTAATGTTACTGTATCTTTCTACTTCGTACATTGATTGCCCAGTCCCGGTTTCCGCAGCAAAATGTACAACCACATCTTGTCCTTCAAGCGCTTGTTCCCAGTCAGATTTTGAAACCACCGTACCTTTAATAAATTCAACCTTGTCGATTATCGAAATATATAACGGAGATGTAGTTTCAGGATTCTCACCGTGTATCTGCTCAGATAAATTATCTAATACCCTAATGGTATGGCCTTTTTCAATTAATGACAATGCGAGATGAGACCCAATGAAACCAGCTCCGCCGGTAATTAATATATTCATGTTTTTATGTTTAAAAATTGTAATGTAACAGCCTTATCTTTTAGATCGTCGTTAACTCATTAATGAAATCGGACAATGTTCTATAATTGGCTTTTAAAGGTTTCAGCTTACACGCGTTATAATTCTTTACTAAACATGTAGAATCGCCGTTTAACGGAAAAACAATTGAATTGAAATCGTTAAAATAATTTGATTTTTTTGTTGAGACATTGTTGGTAATCACTTTAGTGTTCATACTTAATGATTCATAACATCTCATGGTAATACCGCTCTGATCTGGATGCGCATAATCAATGGTAAATTCTGAAAATTTTAAGGCTTCTAAATATTTAGCATATGGAAGTGGCTTAAAATGAATGTGTTTCCAATATTTTAAATACAAACTTGGATTTCTCAAAAAGTTGTTGGTGCAGGTAACAATGTTCTGTTCATAGATATAGATAAACGCTGATGAGGTGTTGATACTGCTTAAAACATTATCGAGGTATTTTAATCGCTTAGAATGATTCCTAAAAAGTGCAGAAAATGAATATTTAACGGTCTTCGGTTCTTGGACTGGTTCCAAAGAAGAAAAAAGTTCTAATACAGGTATGGAGTAATTGGTAGCGTCTTCAAAATCGAAAGTATAGTATTTAGTGACATTTTTATACCATTGCAATGGCCCTTTATTATATTTGAAAGAATCCCAATTATAGCCAATCACGACGTCCGATTGTAGCTTTAGCTTGTCTATTAGTTTATTGCTCATCCCTCTGCCTTTAACAATTACCGTTAAGTTATAGCGTTCCTTGTTAAGGAAGTGCTTGTTGAAATAATTATAGGTTAAAGAAAAAATTATCGGCAACTGCAATTTTCCTAATATCTTTCCGATTGCATTCGCAGGATATTCATCGTTAGCGATGGTGACCATATACCCTTTTGCTTCTAATCCCTGTTTTATCAACTTATGAAATGAGTAGAATTTATTAGGTATAATAAGCAAGCATTTTTTATTTGACATTAATTTACTTTTTGGACTTCTTATTTTCCGTTGATAATTTATATTCTTTTAATTTATATAATATTTACTGCAAGCTGTTTAACGCATTTTCAACCTTTTATTAAGATTTTTAATTTTAATAAAAGAGTTTAAGTCTTAATTTAGTTTTCCCTTACGAATAATTGTGCCACGTTAGAAAAGCGCAACAGCTTAATACACATCCTCGTCTTTTTTATGCGTATCGTTCAATATTTGTGTAACCGCATTTTCAGTAAATAATCTTCCTATTAAATTGTAGCAGTTTAAAGATTTTTCTTGCCATTCTCCAGATACCCAAATATTTTTTATCTTATCAGCATACAATTTGGCGTCGAACGTTTCAATGACTAAATCGTCATCTCCAACAATTGATCTATTAAAGCCTGCCGTACTCACTATCGGTACTACGCCACGACTTAAAGCCTCGGTAAGTGAGTTGGAATGGCCTTCACGCAATTCTCTACTTGGAAATATAAAAAAGTGTTTTTCTAATAACACTTTAAACAACTCTTCTGAAGGTAGGCCAGGAGAAATTATAACAGAATCGATTAGTTTATATTTGGAGATCAGAGTCTTTAACGTTTCCAAATAACCGTCGTTACCATTTGTGTCTCCAATGATTTGCATGTTAAAGCTTACGCCTTCCTTTTGCAGATGATCACAGATTTCCAAAATAAACTCTATGTTTTTAGAAGGCACAATTCGCCCGAAATAAACAAGCTCAATTACGCCGCTTGGTTTGCGTTCACTTACAGAGTAGGGGATAAAAACATCGTCCATTACATAGTTAGGATAATATCCTGAATCAATACCAGTGATTGATTTGATAAACTTTATCGATTCTGTCCCTTGGCACAATACTTTGTCAGACTGCTTGATAGTCAATCTAAAAACATAACGGTAAAAGAACGATCCACTGTTATAAGCCATTTCTGCACCTCCAGCTCGCAATTCATAAACTGCCTTTGCTCCAAATAACTTGCTCGTTATAATTAAGACGCATTCGTAATATATTAAGTAGAAATAATAAGCTGATAGGTGAAATGAATCAACTTTCTTAGTAGCTAGCTGCCATAAGAATTGGAAGTAGGTTGAAATAAGCTTAATGGGATACATTAACGATTGCAATAACCCACCGCGAAAATATGGCTTGTTTAGCAAGATGATGTTGAACCCTAACTTGGTCAAGATTTGGACGGTTCGCTTATTGCCAGTTTCACTTCCGCCGATTCTATTTTTATTATTGAACCATAATGGACCATAAAAAAGTATGGTGGTAGGGGATGAGGATGTAATTTGTCGAGACATAATTTTTTTATCAGTTAAAGGCAAACAAAATCACTGCCCTGATTACGTGTATTTTATAAAATTGATTTCAATGGATAACTTGAGTTTCATTTATAATCGACTCATAAAATTGAATGTAATTCTTGGTGGTCGTATTTATTCCAAATTTTTCTAAAGATTTCTGACGTTGATTGATCAGCGTTTCTTTATCCTCATTATTTTTAAAGATTTGGGGTAATAGTTCAGCATACTCCTTATGATTGAATGTTTTAGCGATAGTACAACCGGGCATCAGCCCTGCAATCTCGAAGTGTGGTGGTATTGGGGAAAGCAGACACGGTGTACCTATAAAAAAAGCTTCTAAAACAGTGATCGGAAGTCCTTCATGTTTAGAAGCATTTAAAAAGCAATGGCATTTGTTCATCAAAGAGTGGATCTGTTCAGGAACACATATACCAAGATAATGAATATTGGGTATTCTGTTAAAATTGAGCATATCCTGTTCGTACCTGTCTCCTTTTAAGCCGGCAATTAAAAAAACGATATTCTTATCAGTACACGTCTCAGCGATTTGAGCGACGAGCTCATAATTTTTTTGAGAAGATAGTTTGCCAACGCATAAAACAATTTTAGAATTGGCGTCAAGATTTAGCGTTTTGATGATTTCATCAGCACTATCATTGATAGATGGGACCTCAATTCCGTTTGAGATCACTACATTTTTACTTTTTCTTTGAACACTTAATTCCATAGAAGCGTTTGAGCAATAAATGGACGGTTTGCTTTTATTTAATAAATAAGTCAGTTTGTCCCATTTCTCTGGTGCATTATGAAGGGTGAGGATATGAACCGCGTTTGTTGTAGGTGAAAATTTCAATGCTACATTAGTGATCAAATGCGAGAACGCTAAATGTGAATTAATAACATCGGGTCGTATTTTCTTTATCGATGAGCTGATTTTGTAAATACTTTTGAATGCCGAAATATTTTTCCCTGGCTTTCTATCAGAACTGATGATATTGATTTGATGGTTTTTTAATCTTGATAACAAGCTTTCTTCAAAAGGAGCTCCGGTCAATTTATCTATGATCAATAAAGAGACCTCGTGGCCAAGCTTTCTCTGTTCGATGGCTAACAAAACAACAAAAGTTTGCGCTCCTCCCGCGTATAAGTTATTGATTACGTGTATAATTTTCATTTTAAGGTGGCGGTACTAGTTTCAATAAAAGCTGAAATCTTACCAGTTAACTTCAGATAGTCAAATTCTTCTTCTCCTAACAAACGACCTTTTTTTCCGATGGCTTCTGCTTTATCAGGATATTGGATCACGTAGGCCATTTTTTCGGCAAACTCAGTACTATCGTAATCATTACATAATAACGCATCCACATTATTGGTGAAATACGATTTTATTTCGCCTATATCCGTAGAGATTATTGCTGATGAGGAGGCAGCATATTCACCGATTTTGTGCGGGAATCTCGCCCTGTCCTGATCAGTATGCCTTAACGGAATCAAAAGTGCTTTGCTGTTCATGTATAAATTTACAAGCTGTTGGTAGGGAAGGTTCGTATGAAATTTTATCATGTCGACCTTTTTACTGGTTGAAATACGTGTTTTAATCGCATTTAGATCGCTAGCATTGCCACCGGAACAAACCAGATATAAATAAAAGTTTTGCGAATCGGTTAATTTCTCAAAAGCCTCGATAACGAAGACAATAACGGCTCTATACGTAAGAGTGCCACAATAAAGAAAATAGTGGTTTTCGTCTTTCGTTTCAGTTAAGGTAAATTGAGAAACGTCCACGATTGCTGGAATTTTAAGTACGGCAGCATCCGTTTTTGATTGTTTTGCGATATTTAAAAGAAAATCGCTGATGCAAATTACTTTGCTAACTAATCGGAAACCTAAGTTATCATAGAGTTTGTCATTTAACGTTTTTCCAATACTCTTTTTTTTTATGATTGAAGAAAAGTGCTCTACATTATCTAAAATAGACTGCACTCCTGCTAGTTTAGAAAGTATTGCGTAAATGACCACGTTATGGAAATTATTGGTCGTAATCAGCAGCGCACTGTTTCTCCTATTTTCTCTAAAAAATCTAAAGCAGTAAGCCACCTCTGAAGCTAGGCCTTTTATTTTCAAATAATTCCTCTTTAAAAAAGAATCTTCCCTCAACGCTGATTTTGAAGCGTAGTGATAATATACCCCATCACTTACACCTGATGATGGGATTTGTGAACTTTTATGATGTACGCCGTACCTGTTTAACACGGTTACCTGATAACCATGATGCACAAGTCCTTCAGCGATGAGTGTTTGTCTTTTTACCTGAGCCAATCCTGAGGGAAACCCATTAAAGCCGACGTAAAGAATTTTTTTTTCCATGCAATCTGTAAGTTTTTCTTATTGCTCAACTAAGTTTTTTTCTTTCGATCCAAGTTTAGGCAATCTTATTTGATAGGCTACTCACCTGAATTTTGGTTAGCTGATATAATCGCTTCACTTTTCTCAGATTGGACGTAATATCGCTTGTTTAGCGTTAATACGCCAATAATAAGGGTAATGAAATAATAGAATAACTTAGTAGAAATTGTCACATATATCGCAAATCCTCCACAAGCCAAAATCCAAAAGAATATGATAATTTTTGCATTAGTTAAGATTACGTCATTAGCAATATTTTTTCTAAAAATCGGATATATCAGATAAAATATATACACTAAACATGTTTGTAGGCCAAACCACCAGACCACGAGGACAAACTGATTGTCGAGCCACTCATACATTGCCTTCCTATCTGCAGACCAGTTCCAGGTCCCAGTTATACCCACACCGGTAAAAAGTTTATCCCAATCAAATTGTTTGCCGAATTCTGTTAACTGATCTGTTCTGCTGTCATCAGAAACCCGATCAGAAAAGATGGAAAGCACATTATTCAAAAAATCAAAATTTTGAATATTGGCCATCACATAATAACCACCGAAGAACATAAGTACCAGTGTTACCGCTATTGCGGATGCATTCTTTTTGTCGTTCACATCTCGGTATACTTTGACAAGAAGAAAGATTACCGCAATTAGCACATAGCTTCTGGAAGAAATAGCGAGCGTGAAAAACGCGACTAAGGCCATCGTACTATATTTAATTATTCTAAGTATTTTGGTGTTATCTGTTGCGTCTAAAAAGAAAAATGGATATACCCATATTAAGAGAACGGTGGTGTCTCTAATGGCATTTTGAGTTTCGAACCTGTTTGATACTGATCCTAAACCAGCTATTTGCGCTAAGTTGAAAACGATGAAAACATAACATAGTATGTGGAATAGTTTAAATACTTTTTTTGCATAATATTCTTCGGCAACAAAATATAATAAACCGAAGTTAATCCAAGTTCCCAATCCTTTTGGTGAGTAAAATAGGTTGGGCGATTTTGCGAACTGTCCAATATCCCTCACACTAAAAACGGCTATCAATATCAATAAAAGTATATAGCATATATTAATAGCTTTAGGAAAACGGCTGTTATACTGAGAAAAACTGTAAACGCTAACGATGGTCAATAAAAAATTAACCAAAAAACCAAGTTGATAGTACCAGCCACTTACCTCCACCCGTTCCAGCTCTGTGGAAGCATTTGAATTAAACTGGATTAAGGCAAGCACAATAGCATGAGCTATTAGCGCAGCTATTATTAAATAAAATATGATACGGCTACCTCTTGACATTATTTAAGAATTGATTCGGATTGAATAAGGTCCTTTTTTGTAGTTTTTCTATAATAATAAAACATACACAACAAATAAGCAACGCCGCCGAGCAAACGGGTTAAAGCAGCGCCTGTAGCGCCGTAAAGCGGTATCAGTATAAAATTAAAACTTAAAATAAGAGAACCAACAATAAATGAGGCGTTTCTTAATAGTTTGCCATGCCCGTGGGAGCCTAAAAAGCGATTGAAATAATCTGCGATTCCATAGCATGCCAGACCAATACTCACAATCATATTCAGATAAATTACCGGACGAAACTTCTCGCTATAAAAATAAGTGATAAAAACAGGAACTAAAAGCCATAATGCAACTAAAGCACCTACAGTTAGTAACAATGTTAGCCGAGTTAGTTTCTTAGGGATGCTCTGTACGGTGGAGAACAGTTTGTAGTTAGTCGTTGCAATTGTATTAGGGATGAATTGTAAAGGTGTAGCGAGTGCAAGTGCCAATGCATAATAGCCTACTCCGGTATTATCATTCCCGAAATAACTGATAATCACCCCGGTCAACTGTGCAACTCCGACAGAAAAAGCCGAGCCTATGTACACATGAAAACCATAGGATTTGTTATACCCCCATAATTCTTTGAGTACCGCTTTTAAATTTTTAAAAGAAATATTGATTTTATAGACCACGTAAATATAGGCGAGCGCTTGGATAATCACATAAGCCCCCCATGCAATAGGGAGTTTACTATAACTACTGTTCATTAAAAACCAGTAAATCACGCAGGCGGATACCAAGAAGCCTAACTTGGGCAATATCCTTGCTGTGGCAAGCAAATTAATTCGGTTATCTGCTTGGAACAAGGTCTCGAAGTAATTTAATGCTAAATAAATCCAACCGAGCGGTATAGAATACAACACAATCCTGTCGAGGTTTTTTGCCTTTAAATTGGTGTCAAATAATGCATAAAAAATCAACACCGTAGACATGATGAGAAACAGTCCACCAAGTATGATCAAACTGGCTCCAAAATATTCACGAGCTTTATTTTTATCATTATTTAGCACCAAAGCCCTATTGGCGGCATAAAAGAAACCGAATGTAAAAATAACTACGCTAAAATTGAATAAGCTATCTAAAAACTGGTAATCCCCGTATGCGTTGGCACCCAAATACCGGGATAAAACCACGCTGGTTACA
Source organism: Sphingobacteriales bacterium (assembly GCA_038243635.1). Lineage (GTDB taxonomy): Bacteria > Bacteroidota > Bacteroidia > Sphingobacteriales > Sphingobacteriaceae > Pseudopedobacter. The sequence continues at coordinate 29,125 of JBBSQW010000009.1, read as the reverse complement.
ATTCCTATCGGGATGGAAATGATGTTAACAGAAAAAAGCGTTAATACCTGTTTTACTTTAGGATTATTCCAATAATTTAAGGCCTGTGATTTAAGATTGCTAACCTTCATTTATTAATGCATTGTGGAATAAGTAGATTTTAACAGAAGTTGCATTTTGTTTATTTGAAAAACTGAATTACATAAAATTGGAGCCCACTTAATCAGATGTGTCAAAAAAGATAGATTTTTGTAATCAGGTTTCCATATTAAGGCAGTGTTTTCGGTAAGTATGAGTTACTGCGTTAAACTTATTTGTAAAACTCTTTATACCAAGTTACAAAGTTTTTGAGTCCAGTTTCAATAGTCGTATTCGGCTTATAATTAAAATCATTAATCATATCATCTATATTTGCCCAAGTAGCGGTTACATCTCCTGCCTGCATGCCTTTGAAATCTATTAAGGCTTGTTTACCAATATTTTTCTCAATCACATTTATGAAATCCATTAGTTGAACTGGCGTATTATTGCCAATATTATAGATCCGGTATGGAGCCGTAGACCGAGATGGATCTGGGTTTTTAGGATCCCAATTATCCGCCGGTTCAGCAGGTTTTTTCACGATATTTGTAATTCCGTCAACGATATCGTCAATGTAGGTAAAGTCCCGCTTCATCTCGCCGTTGTTGAAAACCTGTATTGGATTTCCTTTAAGTATGGCTTCTGTAAACGAAAAATACGCCATGTCTGGCCTACCCCAAGGTCCGTAAACCGTAAAAAAGCGCAATCCTGTTGTGGGTATTCTATATAAATGACTATAGGTATGCGCCATTAACTCATTTGCTTTTTTACTGGCCGCATATAGGGAGACTGGATGATCAACATTATCCTCTACAGAAAATGGCATCGATGCATTTAATCCATAAACACTGGAAGAACTTGCATAAACTAAATGCTTAACTGGATTATGCCTACTTACCTCCAAAATATTTAAGAAACTTACCAAGTTTGATTGTGCATAGGCATCGGGGTTTAATATAGAGTATCGTACTCCCGCTTGTGCGGCCAAATGAACAATCACATCAAACTTTTCTCTTGAACAAAGAGACATCAGTTCCCCTTTGTTTTCTATATTCATCCGGATAAAACGATAGTTGGGGTAGATGCTGCTCGCCACTTCTGTGTGCCAGCTCACGTCTTCACGCTTAATTCCGCACTCGCCCAGTCGAGCGAACTTTAAATCAGGACTGTAATAATCGTTGATATTGTCAATCCCTACTACGTCAAAATTCTGCTCAATTAGTTTCTTCGCTAAGTGAAAGCCAATGAATCCGGCAGTTCCAGTAATTAATATTTTCATCAGGTAATTTTAAAATAAATTTGCTTCATACGATTTTTTAAATCGGTTTCAATGATCTCTTTCTCACTAGATTAGTTCATCGAAGATAGCTGCAATTTTTCCCCTCATTGGTTCTTTAATATTTTGTCTCTGCTATTTTTCAAAGGTTTATTTGGAGAGATGCTTAAAAATCAATTTAAGGTAAGCTTGTGAAATTCTTTATGCTTTTTTCATTCTATCAAAATCGTGGATATAATTATAGGTGCTTTCTATGTTTGCTTTTGAGGAAGCTCCGAATAATATAGACTCAATATTGGGTAAGTCACAAACGTACTCTATCGCGTCTTTAGGGTGGATGGCTCCTCCCGCTAAAACCTGCATCGCTATTGCTCGTAATTTTCTTGTCTTTAATACATCCTCATAAACCGCATTACCGCCCGACATTCTAAATCCTGCCTTATTAATTGAAGCACAAATAATAGGGTTTTCAATGCCGCCTTTTTCTAAAACATCCAATAGTTTTGGCATATTCATGGTAATGAAACCTGCTTCTACATTGTATTTTTTCTTTACGTAATGGTGAAATGCTATCAATACCTCGTCTGCTCTTAAACCTAATAAGAGATCAGTAATTACATTTTGTAAAAAGATTACGGGCGTATTGATGTTCTTAAACATTTTCATCTCTGCATCTACCAGCAGCTCCATAATGGATAGATAATCTTTAGAAAGAAACGCTACACCACCTTTAAACATAGATCCAAAGAAATTGCCTGGGACATATTGTTTGATGGTTCCTGTAATCCCTAATTCTGTAACTGCATTTGCATACTTATGTGCGTACGGCATGCAAGGATAGATTGTAAAGTCTTTATACTTTTCCGGCTCGCTCCTGATGGTATTACAAATATTAACAATCCTGTCGTGAGTAGTACACATAAAAGTGTTTATCCCTACAGATCGGGCTTCATCCAAAGTCTTAATAATGGCACTATCTTCTTTAAACTTTATAGATTGTGCTCTAGATTTTTCATCAGATATATGATTGACTGCGAAAAACTGGTTATCGCCAAATATTACTCTTTCCATGATCTTACTTTGAATTACTTTTAATTAACTCAATTGCCTTATCTGTAAACCAGGCACTTTGAAATGTATTAATTGTGTTAGGAACTTTCCCTGCTATCGTATCAATAAAATAATCTACCTGGGCGGTATATTCTTCGCCACGTAAATTGAAATTTACTGGGTCAGTAAGGTCAGTGATGTTTTTTACCGTCCAGCCACTGTTGTAACCGGGTAAAGAATTCGCATCTTTCAAATAAACCTTTATTTCGCTGGCATCAGATATTATTTTACCGTTTGTACCTACAATAGTGATTGTCGTTGACATTTTTCGATAGGTTTCGTCACTCCAGTTTACTGATAATACTCCTTTTACATTATTGGAAAGCTCCAACAGTGAGTAAACAGCATCTTCCACATTTATAGAATAAATAGAGTCAAGTACGCTACCTTTAACAGAGGATACGGGCGCCAGCGTATCATTGATTAAGTCAATTACGTGAGATGCATAATCCAAAAGGCATCCTCCGCCTTCAGCAGGATCAGATCGCCAAGTTGCTTGTTGAGGTTTAATCACAACGGGCCCGTAAGACTCGCCCACAAAGTGATGAATTTTGCCCAACGCACCACTATTAACGATGCGCTTTACTTCTTTAAAAGTACCGATGAACTTATTGTGGTATCCTACTTGGTTTATTACTCCTTGACGAATGGCCAATGCCACCAATTCTTCGCCTTGAACGGAGGTTAAACAAAATGGTTTTTCCGCAAAAACATGTAATTTGCGATTTAATAAATCTTTAATTATCGAATAATGAAACTTGGTAGGAACCGCCACAAATACAGCATCGGGTTTAGTTTCATCTATCATTTTTTGATGGTCGGTAAAACAGTTGAATTTCCCATATCTTGATAAGAAATCGTTAACCATTTTCGAGGTATCACATACGCCAACCACCTCCACATCTGGATTAGCACCCAATATTGAAAGGTGGGAGATGCCCATTTTGCCGGCACCTATGATTGCAACTTTTATCATGGATTTTTATTTGTTAATGAATATTTTTGATGTCTAAATGTATTTGTGTAGGATTTGCTTGATTATAATACTTATATAAAAGTATTTAGCTGTACTAAAAGTAGTTGACATATTTATGTCATAATTTTTTCACAACCCTAATTACTTGCAATAATAATTAAAAATGATAAACATTTATGTAAAAATCGCAAATAATTTAGCAGGTTGTTAACATTTGTAGTCTGATTATAGTTTTTTTTTGAGAATGTTAGCATAAGTAAGTGCAAGACGAACTTTTTTTGTACAATCAGTCAGTTATTTACTATTCGTTATCATTGGGCAAGTCAAGTAGTATTAATTTCGTTTACCTAAGGCGTGACTTGGCGGAAGATTTTTAGCCGGCTATAGTAGTTTTTTTAGAAAACAAAACTCTTTTAAGTGGCTGCGTCGCTAATTAAAATTAGTCCGCAATTGATTAAAAGAGTTTTGTTAAAAAAAAATGCAAGGTTTTTAACATTAATTTGTATTAACGATATCCAGTGATTATAACCATCCAAAAGTTTCGTAAATTTTTGACATAAGTGCCATGTAAGCGCATCGGTTTTAGCCGGCCTGATATTTATAAACATCTTTTTGTAGATTTCTCTAAAACGCTAAGATCCTAAGGGAATACCATTTCTACTCTTCGGTTTTTATTGCGGCCTTCCGGTGTTTTGTTTGAAGCAATAGGCTTGGTATCCCCATATTCAGTAGCTGCAATTTTTGATGCATCAGCTCCTTTTTCCACTAAATATATTTTAACAGCCTGCGCTCTTCTTTTAGATAAGTTCCAGTTATAAACATACTCGCCAATATTATCTGCATGACCAGCGAGTTGAATAGAGCCTTCATTTTCTTTTAATAATTCAGCTACTCGGTCTAATTCTTTGTAGGAATCATGGTTGATGCTGGATTTATCGAAATCAAATTCAATATTATCTAATGAAATTGCCTTCGAATCCGCTTTAGTGCTTCCGGCTTTTGCTAATAATTTAGTGTCATTTGCGGCTATGGAGTTATTTCCCTTAGCGACTTTTGGTAATGAGGCATAATTAAATGATAATCCGACTAAGCTTACGCTAAGAATCGAGAACATGATTTTTTTGTTAAAATTTACTGTTTTCATTATGAGAGGGTTAAATTGTGAGATATTTATTTTAATACGTTAAATGGACGTAATTTTAGAGTGAATACAACAAGTTAAAATACATTTAATTCAGATTATTTTATAATGAACGAAATTTACATAGATACAGTTTTATAAATTTTAACTAGTACTTTGGTTAATTAGTAAATATTTTTTTTCAGCTTGCTGTAATCGGAAAAAATTCTCAAATTTCTTTAAGTGCTTCAACTTAATATCGTTTTCATTAAGGACGTTGATCCAACTTATTCCTAAGTTTTTCGAGTTATTTAAATAATAAAAATCTTCAAAATTGTTGGATTTGATAATGACGCAATCGAATTTATTTTTTAGATACAAAATTAGCATAGCCATTCTGGAATGAAAAAATAATTCAGATGTAGCCATCCCGAGCGTTCCAGAGCCTACAAAAGAAACGCTATCATCTAAACTTGCGTTCGCTATAATATCCGAAGCTTGGAGGCTCTCATTATTTACATAATCGGATAAACCTAAAGTTGGTTTAACACCCAACACATTCTGAGCTTTATAATCCTGAAGGCATGTATCTAACAGCACAACTTTTTTCCCCTTAAGTGCAAATTCATTGGCTAAATTAGTGCTAACAAAAGTTTTGCCTGAGCTTTTCGTGTAAGCGCTTATTACTATTATTTTCTCTTGTGTATTAGCTAAGTCTTCAATCAGCAGATTACTGATCTCTTTAAATTGTTGCCCTATTTGCGAGTCTAGTTTTAAAGGTGGGTTTGCACTTTCAAAACCGTTTTCAAAACTAATAGAGCTAAGCACCGGAATATAAGTAGCATCTTTCACCGCTCTTGCTTCGATAAATAAATCTTCTTTAATGCTTTTTAATTTAAATACAAATAAGAATGCAATGGTTAAAAAAGCTAGGATAAAATATAAGACATAATTGAATTTGGAGATGCTGTAAGTAATCACAGATCTTTGGAAAGCATCACCGCTCATATTGACTTTGTTTTTTAAACCTCGTATCTCCTCCTGTTTGTGCAACAAGTAAGCAAGTAATTTTAATTTTGTCTGATGGATTCGTTCTAACTCTTTAAGTTCGATACTTGTATTTTTTGTCGCAATTGTTTTTACATCTTCTTCTTCTGGATTTAGCAGCTGTTTATACTCCTTTTTTTTCTTAGCAGCCCTTGTTTTTATAGCGGTATTTAGCACTTCAATTTTACTGCTCAATTGTGAAATCAGTACTGTGCTTTCCTCTTCGTCTAAAATTTCCTGCTTTTCCACCTGAATGATATTCATCTGGTTAATCAGCTGCATTAAAACTTGGTCGCTAATGCCATAATTATCCGGAAATAAAGAAAATTGCGAAGTAGCAGTTTGTATATAGGGTGTTAGCGAGTTTAAAATATTAAGCTGCTTTCTTATTTCAGTTTTATTTAAGGACGGTGGAGAAGGAACTGTATATAATTGCTCACGGTTAAGTTTAATTTTGGCCCTGCGCTTATTATAAGCAGAGAAATAGCTTTGCAACTTGTTCAACTGGCTTTGTATTGAACCTAATCTTTTAGAATCTGCTAAATTAAATTGATTCTTAAAACTTAACTGATAAAAGTTATTTAAAATAAAAGCAGCTTTATTTTTGCTTGATGCTTGTACATTGATGTTTATTTTACTACTATCGGCCGCTAGTACTGTTATTTCTATCGCTTTATCCAGCTCATTTATAGTTTTCTGTAACCCCGATACTTTTAAAAACAAATCTTCTTCAGAAACGAGAAATGTTGAATTTTTTAAAACACTAAATTTTAAACCTGACTGGGTAACAGGCTGTCCAAAACGATAGGTATTCGTTGTTTCGTTATTTTCAAGTTCAAAAGACACCCTACTGAATTTTCTAAGTATGAAACTTTCTGTCTCTAAAGCTTCGTTTTTCATCAACGCTAATTTTACGGGGACTTCTTTCCCGAGCAATTCGTTGTTGTAAAAAAAATCTTTTTTGTAAAAAACAGAACGTAAATTTAGATTTTTTACAACTTCGAGCCTGAGGGCGGCTGAATTTAAACGAGTAAGGTACTGCTTTTTAAAATCATCACCAGCAATTGTATCTGACTTATAATCTGCATTTTTTTTGATCCGGATTACGCTGTGTGCGGTATATTGGGGCGTGATGTAGACGATACAAAAAACCGTTCCTACAATTAGCATAAAAAGGGAAATAATAACAGCTTTCTTCCTTCCGCCAGCTATATATTTAGCTAAACGTGAAGCAGAAAAATAATTATGTTTTTTTTTTGAGGGCATTATATATTTAATGATTCGCTAGCTATTATATACTAAGTTTTTCTGTTAACGGTTTTCAACAATTAAAATCTTCAAAAAAAAATGTAAATCGATCATTTAGATTCCCTTTAACGGGGATGAAATTAGCTTCATCTTTAAATCCGGAGATTAAATATTTGCGATTAGCGTAAAGTACGCTTTATGATGATGCTTAAGTTAGTAGGTTAGATGTTTCCTCAGGAAAGGCATAGTTTCCATAAGTTTTAAATAGGAGGAGAAATTTCATGCAAAATCCATTGTGAACAACTACAAAAGGATTGAGAACAACATGTAGTAATATTTACAAAGAATTAGATCTTGATGCTGAACTTAAGGATTACCTAAATACTGGCGAACAACGACTATCGTTTCAACATCTGAAAACTTAATTCACGGTAAAAACAATATCTCAAACAGAGATTGAAGAGTTAACTGTGGCACAAATTTTGGAAACAGAAGTCATCACCTTATGAAATACTTAGCACTAGGTGGTGATTGCTGTTATTATATCCTGAAAAAGAAAGAATAGAAAACAACATTTAATTTATAAAATGGACGCTAAAAATAATGTTATAGATTCACTCGCTCTAAAGGTCACGGAGCATTTAACAGCGATGGTTGCCTACTGGGATAAAGATCAGATTTGCAGGTTTGCTAATTCTTCTTATAGCCAGTGGTTTGGCAAAACAAAAGACGAAATAGTTGATAAAATGTCGACCATGGACTTGTTGGGTTCATCTTACGAAAATAACCGGCCTTATATAGAAGGCGCATTGAACGGTGTTGAGCAAACCTTTGAAAGAGTGATTACCCTTCCATCAGGAATTAGGCGGCACACTTTGGCTCACTATTATCCAGATATTGTTGATGGAATAGTTGTTGGTTTTGTGGCTCATGCGGTGGATGTGGATGACTCGAAGAACTTGGAATTAGCGTTAAAGAAGTCAACTAGAATAGTTTTTGAACAAAACAAACGTCTTTTAAATTTTTCTAACATTATTTCTCATAACCTCAAATCTTATTCAAACAATCTGGCATTAATCCTTGAGCTATTTTCTTCTTCTAAATCTGAAAAAGAGAAAAATGAGACATTTGGTTTTCTTAAAAAAATCTCCAAGCAGTTTAGCTCAACAATGAAACACCTTAATGACATTGTAGATTCGCAAAACAAATCATTAATAAAATCTGAATCAATTAACATCCATAATTACATTGAACAATCCATTGAAAGTTTGCAAGTTCAAATTTCATCTATCGAAGCCATCGTAATTAATAGCGTAGGCAGAGAGGTTAAAATCTTGGCAAATCCTGTGTACATGGAAAGTATTATTTTAAACTTTTTAACAAACGCAATCAAGTACAGACGGGAAGACGTAGTGTCAATTATAACATTTGCCTGTGTGGTAGAGGATGGGAGGTTAGCGTTAATTATAAATGACAACGGTAAAGGAATAGACTTGAAAAAGCATGGTAAAGATCTTTTTGGTATGTACAAAACATTTCATGGGAATTCTGATGCGCAAGGCATAGGGCTTTATATCACAAAATACCAAGTTGAAACAATGGGTGGAGATATTAAAGTGGTAAGTAATGTAGGGATTGGAACAACATTTACAATTTATTTCAATTTGTAAAGATACTAGCGGTCAAAAATATTGCTAACGGGGAAATAGCAATAAAAAAATTAATAAGCTGAATTATTTATTAAACTGTTTTCTTAGCTTCCTCATCCGAGCCAGAAAAACATAATTGCCTACGATGTACCGATATCCCAATCGCTTTGGCTCTAACAACAACCGGTACACCCACTCTATATTCATATCACGCATCCACAAAGGCGCTCTTGTAAATCTTTTACCGTAAAAGTCGATGATGGCTCCACCGTTGATAATTATACAGGGATGATTTAAGTTTGCTTTTAACAGCATGGAAAGTTTTTCCTGTATTGGCATCCCCATCCCTAAAATGATGATTTCAGGTTCTTTTAATTTCAAAACAGGTAAATATGATGCTAAGGGCAAAAAACCATTCTCTTTAACCACCACCTGATGGCCTAAATTAGACAGCGTAATTGCAGTATCCGTTAAATACGGATTATTGGTACCAATTAATGCGATTTTTTTTTCTAAAAATGAGCTGACAAGTAATGGGATGAAATCTGTTCCGTTCAGGTTGATTCCAGGAGATTTCCCGATAGATTTAAATAATAATTCCATGCCATAGCCATCTCTGAGCAATAAATCTGAATGAATGAGGGCTTGTGCAAAATCGGAATCTTTAAGGCAGAGGTTAAAGGCATGCGCATTGATAAAAGACAAAATGCATGGCTTATTTTTCAACAGCAATTCATTCAGAAATGAGATTGCTGTCCGCTCATTTTCAAAAATGGAAATCCTATCTATTATTTGTAAAGGTAAATCAGATTCGCTCATGCAAAACTAGGCAGATAAAAATTAAATTTAATTGATTCGACACCGCCAAATATAATATTTTAAAAGATGTATAAACCGGGTTTTCTTCGTCCCAGACTAATGCTTACAAATGATTGATTAAACGTTATAACTTCGATTATAGCGCTTGTATTTTACTTTCGTTCCCCGATAACCTTAGCAGGAACGCCTCCAACAATGGTGTAAGGTAATACATTCTTAGTAACCACTGCACCAGCTCCCACCACTGACCCTTTACCTATAACAATGCCGGGAAGTACAACCACATTACGGCCAATCCACACATCATCTTCAATAATCACCGGGTCAAGCGCAGTTAGGCCTTGCTTAATCATAGGTAAATTTACATCACGAAAGTTGTGTGTAATGGCGATTAAACTTACATTCTGGGCAATTAAAACATAATCGCCAATAATTGCCGCTTGTATATAAACGTCTTCGCTAATCTCACAAAAACTACCAATTTTTACCGAATTAGACAGTCCAAACCTCAATCCAGATTGTACAATATTGTCAGTTCCAATAGTAATCAATTTTCTAAGAACGGCTATTCTAAAAGCGTTGAAAGACTTACCTAAAGGAAAATAAAGGGAGGGTAAATTCTTTGCGATCAGGTAATAGATTACTAAATAGAATTTCTTCATTGAGGGTAATAATTATATTTCTTTATCGCTTAAACGAAAATATTGATAAAGGGTTGTGATTATATTTTATAATTAGTTTGTTGTATTTAAACCAACTGCGCAAACGAACGCTCAACCTTCAACTAATTTCTGAGCGGTAGTTTTCTGCTAATTTTTCACAAATGGATTTGTTTTCGTAAATCCCTTTTTTTAAGAATTCACTTCTTATGTTCGGTTCATTAGCTTCCAGCACTTTAATAGTGAGCTCAGCCAATTCTACAGGATCAAAACCGTTCGAAGTGTAACAGGAAGGAATTCCCGCTATTACTGTTTCAACATCTCCTACAGGTACTGATATCACTGGAAGATTACAAGAAAGCGCTTCTTTTATAATTTGAGGAGATCCTTCACTTAGAGACGTCATCACTAAACAATCAGCACTATTCAGTAAATCTCTCACCTCCGTACGCGTTAAATTGTGAATGCAAATGGTTTTAATTTTGAAGCTTGCTGTTTTATTAAGAATTTTGATAACCTCTTCAAAAAGTGGATAGTTCTTAACCGGTCTGGAGGCATCGCCTGGAAAAAGAATGGTCTTGGACTGGGTAGACTTTTTATCAATAGCTTTATTAATAAAGAATTCAGTATCTATGCCACAGGGTAAAATCTCATAAGGTATGTTTAATTTGCTTACTATTTTTCCCATTTCCTTGTTGAGTATGAAAATCTTGTCTACCTTTTTTGCGACGTATTTGGATATCAAAACCTGTACGTATTGCCCTTGCGCTATCAGTATATCTCCACCGTGAAACGTAAGAAAGATTTTCGCCTTGGGTCGGAAAAAAGCTAGAAAGAGTGCAGATAAACCGTAGTGGATGTGAATCGTTTGGATGTCTTTGTTTTTTTTAAGGATGTTGTATATTTTAAATATTGACTTTACGTATTCTAATTTGCCTTTCTCATTAGCATTAATAAAATACACCTCAGCGTTTATTCCAAAGTCTTTTACCAAACAATCTATTTGTTCCTTCACATGCACACCCATATAAGTAAAACTTGGATGCGGATACATATTGGTTATAAATAACACTTTATTGTTGTCACTTTTCATCTTTCTTATAAGGTTTTTAAGATTTGAAGTAATTTCTTGCTCACCACAGCTGAATCGAAATGCTCAGCTACAATTTTTTTCCCCTGCGCACCTATTTGATAAATTTTACTGGGATCATTCAGTAAGGTCAATAGTGCATTCGCTAAATCGTCGACAGATTCTGGTTTTATTAATAAAGCATTTACGTTATTGGTCAGATAATTAGGAATATCGCCAATCCTTGTCGCGATTACCGCTTTTCCAGAGGCTAAAAATTCTCCCAACTTAAAAGGAAAGCCCGCATTTGCAAATGAAGAGTTGACACGGGTCATGCAAAAAATGTCGCACTCATTTAATGTTGCGTAATATTGGTCTGAAGCTAAGAAGCCCTTATGGATAATTTTATCTTTAAATTTTGAGCTATTGATTAATTTATCTAACCTCGCACTGTCGGTTTCTGATCCTTTGCCAGTAAATATCAGTTGGAGGTTATCAAAACTTTCACTTACGCGATCAAACGCATCAATCAAGTACTCCAGCCCATCTTTTTTCCCGAATGAACCTCCATAAAATATTTTGAAAATACCTTTGTCTAAAGGTTCCTCAATCGTATTAAATCGCATTAGGTCTACGGTGATTGGAATGAGGTAAACAGGGATTTTTCCTTTACAGATCTCGTTCAATTTCGTAAACAAATGTGTAGAGATAGCAAGAACAGCATCCGCTATATGGGGAGACAATTTTAATAGGAAACCAGTACTGCGTAATTTGACTTTATTGAAAAAATTAGGGAAATGGTCTAGAAAGTGATATTCCTCCACCAGGTCTAAAATTATCTTATACCCAATTGATTTGGCATAAATAAGGAATATTAAGTTTTTAATATCTACTTGTTGATAATTGTAAATGATATTCTTGCGTGAACCGGACTTGTTCTTTTTCAGGAACCGCATGCCGTTCCAATAAAACGATAGGATGGAAAAAGGATTGCTTTTTTTCCATCCAATTATTTGATAACTGATATTTTGTAAGATGCCGTTTGATTCAGCTAAGCCACGTCTATCACCCTCATAGATCAGATTGCTCAGGGAAATTAAATCGGCATTTTGCAGTGGCGCTAATAAATTCATTACCCGTGTAGAACAAGCCATCCCATCAAAGCAGGACAGGCCTGTTACCACAATATTGTATTTTATACTTTCTTCTTCAATGCTCATGTTTCAATGCTGTTGCTCATTACAGTTATTCGGGAAATCGACATGCTTCATCTTTTGCTTTTTTAACGGATAAATTGGTGATCTTACTTGTATTTTATTCCTGTGAATATCCGTAACGTAACTGTGATTTTGCGCTGTTTAACCCCAGTGTGATATCAAAATCTGTTTTATTTCTTAGACTCGGCTTATAACAAACTGCAATGGCAATCCATATCAGCATATATCCAATTGAGAGACGAGGTTCTCCGTAAGCAAACATATATAATAACCAAATAAACACCAGAACGCCACAACTTCTTGTAAATTGGTTTGAAGATTTAAGAATGCCTTTGTAAGCTGCCGGTACAGCAACCAATAGAAATAGTATCAAATGAATATAACCGCCCGACAGCATCAATTGCAAATAACCATTTTCTATAATATCTCGATCATCTGCTTCTTCCCAAACCATCCCATCCTCCCGTTCCTCTCCGCCACCGGTAGGAAAGAAATATTTACCATTCATACCTTTACCGAAAACCATGTCTTTCTTCATACCTTTCATGAAATACTCGATCACATCACTACGGGTGTCTTCATCTAAACGCTCATTTAAATTCGACGTCAACAACTTTGAGAAGTCAGCGAATGAAAAAAAGATTACCGTGGCAACAACAACTAAAAGCGGAAAGATTTTAAATATGAAAGGTTTAAACTTGCTGAATAAACTCAATAGATAACTGGACATTAAAATTAATATAAATAGGAATGCTGATGTTCGCCTGGCTAAGTAAATGGTACAAAGTATCGATACAATAAGGATCAGAAAAGATAGATTGATTTTTGTTTTGCTCAAGTAAATAGCATTAAGCAATAAAAACCCAGAGGTAAATGCCAATGCAAAGATAATCGGTTCGGATGTTGGACGAAATACCAAGAGGTGAGGAAAAACCAAGACAACCAAAAGGAATACGAGCCCTAAATAGTAGAAGCATTCCATTAGAAATGAGATTGTAAAAAACTTCTTATCAATAAAGATGAATAGGGGCATCAGAAATGGCCAGAAAACATGAGGCACTCTCAAAAATGAGGTCAAGTCTGGGCGGTCAAAAGACCAACCTCGTAAAACGGTGATGAGACCATATAGAAAGAAAGCAACAAAGACGTATTTAAAATATTTGCTTTCAAACTTAAAATCAGTCAATAGCCTGAAGAATGAAAATAAAAAAGCGAGCACAAACAAAATCCATATAGAAGCGAATATGGAACTTTTGGGTAAACCAGCATAATCGAACAATACATCTAAGAGCGATAGAAATGTAATGGAAACTAGAAGGGTGATGATGTTAAACTTCATTCAAGCTAAAAGTATATTAAAAAAGATTATAAGTCAAACGAATTGTTTCCGGTCAGCGCTTTGATTTCCACCGGTTGTATCATTTAAACCTCTTCATCACTAAAAGTAGAAACAAATTTTTCGGGATCTTGAAAGCTAAGATAGTTTTCCTTAAACCATTTTTCATTTTTATCCCACCACTTTATTTTCACTAATTGGTTGATGATTTCTTTGCTAAACCTATATTTTACATGTTTTGCAGGGACGCCGGCTACAAAGCTGTAAGGTTCAACGTCTTTGGTAACCACCGCTCTGGCGGCAATGATCGCACCATCCCCAATCTTAATCCCACCCGGGATTAATGCATCTTCTCCAATCCATACGTCGTTTCCAATAGTAACCCTTTTAAATTCGTCATGATAAAGCCTCCGATCGGTAAAACTTTTAACCATTATACCACTAGAATAAAAAGCGGGATGTGTGGATACCATGTGCATGGGGTGGCTACCTAAAACGATCTTTACACCAGGCCCTATCGAGCAGAATTTGCCAATTGTGGTAAACTGAACCAAAGCATCATAATTAATATAAGAGTAATCCCCTAAGGAGGAATTTAGGAACTGCGTATTATGAGCGATATACGTTTTATATCCAATCTCAGCATTTACCAACTTGCTTCCTAAGCCTAGCTGTAACTCTTTTCCTTTAAATTTTCTTAGCAGTCTGAAGCGCCTAACCTCAAAATACAGCATCTTTAAAGAGAAACTTTTTAGCAACCTATTTATTCCAGATTCCATTTGCTTTTTGATTTATAATTTTATTGGTCTGAATATAAAAGAATATCCCCATGATAAAGAAAAGTAGGGTGTTAGCAAAGGTAATCCCTGCCAAACCGAATTTCTTCCCTAAAAATAAAGATAGCGGAATGTTGACAATCCCACTAATCGTTACCAGATAAAGCTGCAATTTAATTTTTCCGATTCCGTTCAGCAAATAAACATGGATAGATTGCCAAGTGCAAACGATTACATACAGACTAAGGCTGAGCGACAAGGTGAATGGAATTTTGACTTGATCCCCAACCCAGAAATTGAAAATCCAGCTTGAACTTATTAGTATTAGGACGGTAAGGATTATTTGTAACAACCAAATCTTTTTCATCTTACTCATTGTACTTTTTATCCAGAGGAAATCGGATTTAGTGTAAGCTTCTGTAAATGCACTCCACAAGGGTGTAACGATGATGGTAAAGATCATAATGACCACCGAAAATAATTTGTAAGCAGTATTGAAAACTGTCACCTCTTGTGGCCCGAATAGTTGCGTAATGATGATATTGTCGGTCTGAAATAAAATTAAAGCTCCGATCTGGATCACGAAGAACTGAAGCCCAATATCCATTAAATTACGGGCGTAACGAAAACTGACGAGTTTGAATGATGGTGCATACTTTTTATACTTTGTGCGGTAGAGCCATACGCTGGAAACCGCCAGTATCAAAACAGGAGCGGCACTTAAAGCAGTCGCCAGGTAAATTAAATTGCCATCGCTTATTTTAGTCAAAATAAATATCAGCACTAAGGAAAGCATGCTTCCTATTAAGTTGAATAGCGAGGCTTTTGCAGGTTCTTGATTAGCCGTCAATACGGTAGTGAGCAGTTGCAATACAAACTGAAAGCAAAAGAAAACGAAGACAATCAGCGCCAGAACGCTAAGCTCGCCGGCAAGATCGGGAGTCGTATTTAATATTTTGGTCCAATTAAGAAAAGGGTTGATGATCAGAAACAAGACCAGCACAACGCCAATTAGTCCAGTAATGATTGCATAAGTTGTGCTCACATATATCCTTGCGAGTTGATGGTCGCCTTTTGAAACACTTTCAGTGAATTTATTTCTTAAGCCATTTCCAAACCCGATATCAAAAAAGCTAAACCATATCACCACTGAACTCAGGGTGATCCATATTCCATATTTTGTAGGATTTAAATATTGGATGGTTAAAGGAACTAATATTAGGCTGATGACTATACTGAATCCTTTAATTAAAAAAGAAGCTAAAATGTTTTTTTTAGCGACAACACTACGGGCATGACCTTTATTAATGGTGTTTTTTAAGAAAAGGATTCGTGATAGAAACCAGTTATACATTTTTTGGTGTAGTGAAAGGATACGTTCGGATTACTCGCCATAAAGATAATTTATTTTTTAGTATGTAATCTGAAATCGTTAAATGGAAGTGTTTTATCACTTGGTAAGCTGAATATTGGATGATATGTTGAATTTAATTGATTGAATTTTTGTAAGAGTGAGGAAGTTTGTACCAATGAGAAATTATCAATCCCGTTTAAGCGTGTTGTTCTATAAAACATTTTAGCTACGGGTAGGATAATTGTAATTATAAAACCATTTACGAAAATTATAACAATTATAAAATGAATTTTAGCCCGACCACCTTCGCCCAGTAAAAACGAGAGATATCAATTAGTTCTCATACAGTAGCGTAAAATTATTTATAAACCATCGATGTAATCTATTAGATAGTCCATTATTTTAGGCTTGTTAGAAACAAAGGGAACTGGCGTGAAATTATCTATCCTTGTTAAGATATGTTCTAAAAAATCACGCTCTCGCCAAGGTAGGATATAGTTTAATTCAGAAAATTTATCCAGTATCTCAACCTGATGGTCGTCGACATGTTCACCAAGTTTTTTTAATCGGGCTATTCCAATTACTTTTTTCTTATAACCAATTGCCTTTACTAAAGAACCCGTACCAGCGTGGGTTATGATTATTCGGGCGTTTTGATGTAAGTCATTTAGTTCTTTTGGCGGTATAAAAGATTTCAAAACCAAGTGATCTGTTTCGATGACCGTATAACCATTTTGAACAATTACTTCTTCAGTAATAATTCTTTTTCTACAAAGTCTGTCTATCTCCAATAATGGTCTTTTGAACTCTATATCAAAGGTTCCTAATAAAACTAAAATCATTAATATATCCCTCCTAAATATATCCCTTTGCTATAATTAAGCTTTGCATCAGGCCATTGAATCAAAAATTTATCTGCTATATGATAAATAAGGTCAGCAGACTTAGCTCGAGAGTTTACTCTTGCGAAAGATAAGATGAAAACCACTTTAACTCCTAGTAATTTCCCTAGAAAGCATAATGGAATAGCAGTGTGACTACCTGTAGAAATAATTACTTTAGGATAATGCGTTAGCAGTATTTTTAGTGATAAAAAGACGTTGTATACTATTGTAAGAAGAAAAGAAATACTCCTTTTTGTGCCTTTAGATCTAGCGGTAAGGTAAGATGTATTATAAGTCTCCGCTAAAGGTACTGTCGCTGGTGTTTTTTCAGTAACTAATAGGTAATTATAAGCAACAAACATTTCTTTTAAATGCAGAATTTGGGCTAAATGACCACCATCGGAACAAACCAAAATGATTTTTTTCTTTTTATATTTTTCCATTATTCAGTTTTGTATGATTAGAAAATGCTAAGATTTTAAATAAAAATTTTGATACTTCAGGCTAACTGACACCTGCTTTTAGGTAGGTAATAATTAGTAGAAATTCTCCTAATGATTGTATCAAAAAATTATATTTTTTTTGAATGACTTTATGAATTATATATTGAAGTTTTAATTATATCAAGATATTTGGAAATCATTTTGTCGTACGTGAAAAAATTCTCGAATCTTTTTCTACTATTTACGCTCATTTTTATATATTCTTGATCCGAAAGACTTATTAAGTTATTTAACGTTTTTGAAAGCTTGTTCCAGTCATCAGCCAATAAAATACCATTTATACCCGGAACTCCAATTTCCAAATTCCCTCCAATATCATTGACTAACAAGGGCTTTCCATACATAGCGCCTTCAATCAGAGAGATAGGCAATCCTTCTTGTGTAGAAAAAAGCATTAAATAATCTGAATCGATGATTACGTCATTAATGTTCTCTAGAAATCCTAATGCTTTAAAATTCGATAATGGTGCGCATTTTTCCGCTAATTTTTTATAATCAGGGCCTGTTCCGGCAAAGTGTATTTCTATTTCAGGCAATAATTTATCTTTTAGATTTTCTATAATTTCCAATTGTCTTTTTATACCATTTATTCTTGCCAAGTAAAGAATCACAATTTTATTTCGTTTTCGGTAAGAAGTCAGCTTATCGGTATGTTGATATTTATCTTTAATGCCATTATGAATTAAACGAATGTTCTCCGATTTAATATTAAAATAGTAAATTAAATTTTGAGTAACTTTATTTGATATTGAAATTATCGAATTAGGAAAAAAAGAAAGTTCTCTTAAATTATTAAATACATTATGTGAGACATAGATAATTTTGGTATTCAAAAATAATATTGTTTTTAATACCATTATAAATGCCATGACATTTCTTGAATGGACAAGAAGTATTTTATTATTTAAAAAAAACGGATTAATAAACCTGATATACTCTGATTTATTAATGTGATAATTAGAATGCACTTCTTCAAATTTCGGAAAGCCTAATATTTTAGCGTCATATCGCTCTTTTATGCCATTATGTATGTCTAGCAACATTCTTTGCGCACCACCATATCCTTGCAGATTGGCTGATATTGATAGTATTTCTATAGCCATAATTTAGTTTTATGTTTAAAAGAATTGTTTTCAAAAGTTTAACCTAATTCTTGAAAAAAATCCACGTATTTTTTAGTTATATTCTTAACACTTATTTCTGCATCAACAAATGCTTTAAGGTTTTCTGTTAGATTTTCATACTCATTCAAATCGAGATTTATTGCTATTTCCATTTTATCAATGAGATTTTGCAAACTCCCATTTTTAAATAGAAAGCCGTTTGTGTTGTTTTGTATATATTGTTCAAACCAATCTATTTTTGACGCTATTACAGGAATGTTGTAATTATATGAAGTTAAAAGAACACCACTTTGAGTCACATCCCGATAAGGCAGTATTGAAAAATGTGATTGAGCAAAAAGTTCAGGAATTTCTGATTTTTCTATATTTTTTATTTTCAACGTAAAATATTCGTGATTTTCGATTAGTTTATAATATGGCTCCCAATCATCACATTTGCCCGCTATTGTGATATGAAAATTTTTATACTTTTTACTCAATATATTCGCTGCCTTAATTAATACATCTAATCCTTTATTAGGGCGAATAATTCCGAAAAATAAAAAATTTGTAATAATCTTAGTTTTCTTGTTTTTATGGTCAAACTCGCCAAATTCTTTTAAATACAGTGGAGTGAGAAGAGAATTTTTATTTTTATTTTTTTCGTTAAAGATTTCCAGCTGTTTAGGAGAAAAAATATGGAAGTTGGTATATCTGCTTATTTTAAATTTATCATATAACGTTCTGATAAATCTATTATTCATTTTGGAGTGTTGTACAACATCATGTATTGCAATAACGAATAAACTCTTTTTTAAAAAAAATATTGTCAAAAAATGCATATAAGGTGCTCCTCCGTAACTATCATATATTACTTGCGCATTTATCGTTTTGATAGTTTTTAAAATTTTTATATAAAAAGATATATTTAAAGGGTTTTTAAGTTTATAGGTCTGCTCAAGTAAAATATGTTTAATATTATTTTTCAAACAAAATGACGAAATTTCGTCGTGGTTGAACCATCCGTATCCTCTTAAAATAATTATCCAAGTAATGTCAAACTGACGGTGGTATGTGGCGTTCATTTCCCTAATAATTGGCATATCAACATCCATTAAATCTTCACCGGATAAAAAAACTAGTTTTTTCATAAAAATCCTGTTTATCTTATTTGGCAAACATATAAATTGTTTTCATAAAAATTATAACTATTTGCGATTATAAAAATTGACGATGAAGTGAAAGTATTTAGCTTAGGAGTCATTTTTTTTACTTACTATGATAGCTGTATTTATTGTTAAAATAAGTAAATAGTATAAATAGAGGAAAAATAGATGGTGAAAGAGGCGCCCAGTCGGTGAATCCGAATATAATAAATGAAACAATCAGTGAAATTTGTGTTAATGAAAGAACTAAATTATTGTGATTTGCAATATTAAATTTCGCTTTCATAAATGAAGAAACTAGATAGATTATCCATAATAAAAAACCTATTAGACCAGTTTCAGCAAGAATAATTAAGTGTATATTGTGTATGGGATTAGTACTTAGAAATTCATTATGAATTTTATTATTCAATTCAGCTGTTTGATTTATATATTCTAAATGAGTATTAATGCCAACACCAACTATAGGAGATATCTTGAATATTTCTAATCCAATTAACCAATGATCTAGTCGGGCTTGGTACATTTGGTCAGCATTTGTATTTAAAAATGTTTCGCTTAAAGGTGAATAAAAAATTACCCAGTAAAGAATTAAAATCGCAGGAATTATGCCTATAAAAATAAGATTTAGAGAAATAAGTGTTTTTTTTGAATATTTATAGATGTATATAATTGCGCAGAAAATAAGTACAACAGTTATATATGATGTTCTCGAATATGTTAAAAATATGGTGATAGAGATAAGAATAATCAAAACTAGGCTTAATTTCTTTTTTAATCCGGTTAAATAAGTAGATAGAAAAAAGCCAAAGGCAATATTTGAAAATAAACCTAAATTTGCAGGCGTTACAAAAATACCAATTGCTCCAGATCTAGTGTCATTTCTGGTTGCCCATTCTTCCCCTCCTGATTGAAAAATGGTAGTTACTATACTAACTTCTAATAAAGGATATAATATAGATAACGCGAATTGTACTAAACACAATAGTGAAAAGCTTGCGAATATGGCATTTATGATTAGATAGGGACTATAATTTATATATGTTAGCTTAAAAAATAAAATATATGATGTAAAAAGCACTGCAAATCCAGCCGTTGCCAAGATCGCATAATTATTTGGATTAAACATTGATACTAATATCAGTAGATATATACACGCAATCCATTTTTCATTTTTATCAAAAGAAAACAGATTATTAGGGCGCTTCGTCCAGAGAAGAATGGCAGATGATACTAGAGGTATCATCAAAAATATTTTCGAGGTGAATGTACCAGTTCCTGACATTGTCTCATATATAGGTGTAAAAACCGGAATAGACATTTGGAATGGTATAGTTGTAATTACAAAGCTTAGAAATAGATGTTTTGTATCTTTGCCTTTATTTAGTAAGATAAGATACCACGAGAAATAGATGCCTAAAAGAATTGAGAAAGTTAGGATTTTTTGAATCATCGAGGATTATTGAAATTAATTATTGATTCATTTAGAGTTTTTTAAGCTCCGGCTACGATGTGCTAAACTAAAATGCTAAAACTAATATTTTTAAGTTATATATTTATCTAAATTGAAATTTAGAATAAGTATTGATTCAGGGTTCCGGATTTGATTGCCATCTTTCTTAATTCATTAGTAGTTGTGTAATAAAGAATTACAATTTCAAATCTAATATTGTACGCTTCACCAAATTCAGACCAATTAAAAATTAATAAACTTTATTTAGACCTTCTGAAACGGGCTCGTACCATTAATTTTTAAATAAGTTCTAAAATGAAAGATAGCAATAATTGAACAGATAGTAATAACACCGAAAAAGAGCGCCGCAGGATTTAAAACCATAATGGCTGAGTTATATAAAGCGACAAAGACAGCAAGGATAATATAAAAAATTATAGAATGTGTAATTGAAACAATTTTTAATCTTATTAAAAGAATATCTTGTATAAGATGAAAAACTAAGAAAGATCCAAATATCGAATAATTTATAACTGATAATGATTTGAAGTAGTGTAATCCAATAAAGCAAGCCGCGAAATTTAATGTCAAAGCTACAATATTAAAATACATATCTAATTTTTCCAATTTCATTGCCACAATAATGCTGGCTTGCAGTAAAACGGAAGGGAAAACCAAAAATGTCAAAAACATTTCTTGTAAACAACCAGCTGATAATGAGTATTTATTACTAAAAACAAATATCATAATCTCTTCAGAAAAAGACTGAATGAAAGCATAAGAAATTAGGGAGAAAATAGTGTATCCAGAAAATATAATTTTATATAATTTACGCATTCTAAGATAGTCGTTTTTTGCATACAGCTTTACAAATTCTGGAAAAACGGTACTTGAGACAATTACTGGGATTAAAAGAAATATGGATAATATCTTATACGCGACCTCGTAAGTGGCGAGGTCATCGGCGCTTAAAAATTTCGAAATTATAATTGTTGCACTACGCCAAAACACAATCGATACACCTGTAATGATGATGAAGCGCCAGTTTTTTATCACTTGGTCGTGGATGTCGGCAACAGTGATTTTATAAAGCCATAAATCTCTTATCCCAAAATCGCTTTGAATGCCTATTTTCACAAAAATGTTTAGCGTTAAAACTCTTACGGCAACGAGGAGAATACATAAAACCGTAATAGAAAAAGGAACAAAAAACAGCAACCCAACTACTAGTAGCTTCGCAAAGGCATCAATGACCATTATAATTGCTGTTTTCTTTTGTTTTGCTTCGGCAATATTTAAACTTTTGAGCGCATATATAACATTATCGAAAATAATATTGGCTCCTAATATTATTCCCAACAGCCGTATCTCGCTCTCAGAATAAAGTATAAAAATCAACGCGATACTCATAGTATAAAAAAGAAGCCCTAAAAAAAACTGAATCTTTAAAAATCGACTGATTAAATTCTTACGATCATTTAATTCTTGTTCAAACTCCCTTATAAACCATGTGCCAAGCCCCATGCTGGAAATCCCAACAAGCAATTGGTAAATAGTGGTAGCTATTAAATAATTAGCAAAATTAATAGTGGTGTAATGGCGGGAGATAAGAACAAAAACTAAGCTGAGGAATAAGGTTTGTAGTACTGTAGATGTTAAACCCCAAAGGCTGTTTTTTATTAAGCTTGACTTAATTAATAAAGACATGTGGTTTTTGAGCAAGTTATATTGCATATTTATTTTTTTCTTTTATTAAAATAGTATGGGATATTGAATCTCAGTATATACAGTCATATAGAATGAGACGAAGGAAAATATCAAATTTACTGCGACAACTTTTATTACACATAAACACGAAGCCATGCTTGGTTCACTCTAATTAATCAAACACAATCCAGATCTTTGATGTCATTTACTGGAGATGATTAACAGGATATAAAGATGCTTATTAGTTGTATTCGTCATTAGAATATTGTCGGCAGTAAAGATATATAATTAAATGAAAGAGTTAAAAAGAGTGGCCTTGGTATTTTCATAAGAATTGCGAATAGACACCAGTTATCAATGTTAAATGATGACGAGTCGATTGAAAATTATAATAACTCAAATAACGGATTATTATAATTTTTATAAAGATCTTGGTTGTGCTTTTTAAAATTATGTTATTGAAAAGGCAATCTTGATTTAAAAGTATGGAAAAGTTGGGATTCCATAACGGCATGAACGTTTTGATGTTCGTATTTTATATTTTTGAAAAGTTTTTAATGACTATTAAACTTTTCCTTCATTATATCCACAATAAAGAAAGGACCGTAGTACAAATATCTACGCCACATTCTTTTTGGCTCGTTTATTAGTCGTCCCACCCATTCTAATCCTAAGTTTTGCCAAATTTTATTAGGTCGTTTAATAGTGCCTGCGTAAAAATCAAATACAGCACCGATGGTACATATTAAGCCTGCATCTAAGCGCTCTTTATTAGCAGTAGCCCATTTTTCTTGCTTTGGTGCTGTCATCCCAACAAATAATACATCAGGCTTAAAAGCATTTACACGGTCTATCATCTGATTGTTTTCTTGCTCAGAAAACACCGCTTTAAAAGGAGGAGAATATGTGTCTACCATAATATTGGGGTATTCTGATGCTAATTTGTTTTTTATTTTGATCAGCGTATTTTCAGAAGAGCCAAGGTAAAAGCATCTTCCATAGGTTTTATTTAACTTTTTTAGACAATGAATATGGATATCTGCTCCCGCAATCTTCTTAATTCGAACATTGTTAAGAAACTTTACGGCTGCAACAATCGAAACCCCGTCCGGCAATAGCACATCGGATTTTTGCAATGCAGTTTTAAATTCACTGTCGTATTGTGTTACGCAGTACGAATATTGATTTATAGTATTTACCAAGGTTTGATGTTGTGTTGGCAATTGATCCAAGCTGGCGATATATATTTTAAATCCAAAACTGTTTACACTATTATTGAGCATTAATTTTTTTTTTTTGTAATCCTATAATTTTTATACGCATCAACAACTTAACATGTTTCAATGGCGGCCAAGTTAAGGCAAAAAAAAGATAAGACCTAAAGCTAATGTGTTTTATAAAGAAATGCGACACGGTAGTGCCCTCACAAATGCGTTCATGTTATGGTCTATGCCCACATATTTACACCTGTCTTCTTTTAACCTCCATTTTTATCTGCATGTAGATCGAATAAACAACGGTTAAAGGGATTATTTTGAAATACTTTAGTTTTCTTATTACCTCGATTGTGCAAATCATTTTTTCTTTAAAAGTAAAAACTGGATTTGCCGATACTACCGAAATAGCCCATTTAAACTTGTCGAATTCCGTTGATTTCTCCTTTATGCTAAATTTGAGAAAATAATTTTTTACCCATGAAAGATGTTCAATATTGGATTTCAATTTCCTAATTGCAATTTTTTTATCATTCGACATAGAACTAATATTTGATCCACTTTGTCGCCAATTCACTTTTGTATTAGGTATGGTTACAATACCATTCTCTCTCGCAAGTCTAATCCATGTAGCATCATCCGAACTCCAAGCAAGATCATAATTTTTGAAATTGCCAGCTCTTTTAAAATCTTCTTTCCTTATTATATATTCAACTACGGCACTATCAATTTCGGCTCTTACTCTTTTTGCGAAAAACGTTTCAACTGGCATATTCTTTGGAAAATTCTCACTTTTTGATAATAGAATTCCATTTTCATTAATGATATTTATGTCAAAATGCAATAAATTGACTGTTTTATTGACTTTAATGTATTCATAAAATTTTTCTACGCATCTTTCTTCCATCGTATCGTCATCAGAAAACAACCAGATCCATTCTTCATTTTGCACTAAATCAATGCATCTTTCCCAATGTGAGACTAAATTTACACCACCAAAATTTTCGTCAAAATGTTTATATTTTATTTCTAAACTGCTTTCATATTCTTTTACGATGCTATATAGATTTTCGGGACTATTATCATTTCCAATATATAACGTAAAATCCAGACAAGTCTGATTAGCTATAGAATCCAAAGCTTTCTTAAAAAAGATGCTTTTGTAAGCGGGAATTATTATTGCTAATTTATAGTCCACAGGGTAATTTTGACAGCTCATAACGTTTGTAATTCTGATATCTTTTATAAGATTAAAATTTTTGCTAAACCATTGAGATAAAACAAAGGCTCGTGAGAAATGTAGCTATACGAATAACAATATTAATAAAAGACGGTGCTAATAATAAGTACTAGAACACCTAATTTGGTAAGTTTGTAATCAAAGTTAAGTCAAAGTCAGCAATTTAAACGATTTAAGTTATAATCGGGACGTAGCAATTACAGTCTGTAACAAGCTAATAATTGTCCTCTTAAATTTTATACCGACAAAACCAAACACTTATCAGAGTGTTTGAAGTAAAGATTTAATGCGTGTTCATATAATTTAAAATGAAAATTAGATTATTTTCAGATATTCGGACTACCACTATTCCTTCCCAAGCAATATATCGCCAATTAACTGTTTTCAATGAAGATTTAATTAAGTTGGATAGCCAACTCTAACTTATTAACAGCGTTTTTTAGATTAATATTCTTCTCTGGCGTATTTTTGAGTTCTAAAAAGTCTTTCAATAATGCGCTGTCTTGCCTTTTCTAACTCTATATATTTAATAATTATACCTAATAAACCCATGGAAATACCCCATGAATTCAGCGGTCCTGTTCCTACGCTAAATATTAAAAACATAATTAATATTCCCAAACCTAATCCCGTAAATGCTCTGTTTAAATTTTTATTACTAAGAAAATATCTAGCTAAGGCGATAAAAAATGTGATATTTATTATAATTCCAACCAGTCCTTGTTCGATGATCAGCGTATAGATGATACTTTCAAAGCCCTCAAAGTCATCTGCGCTGGTCCTTTTGTCGCTATCCGAATCAAAACCTAAATTCTCACTGATATAATAGAAACCATTTCCAAGTACAGGACTTTTTAAAAACTGATCATAGGAAATGGATAGTTGCTTGTTGCGCATTTTTAACGAACTGCCATCGTTTACATCTCCACCACCAGGCTTGAAAATATCGATGACGTTATCCACTTTCTCCTGAACGATAGGTACATTATAGAGCCCTAAGCATACACAGAGCGCTATTATAAAAATCTTGATCTTTGAAACATTTTTTAGGACAAAATAAATAAAGATAGATAAACCAAACATAAAAGCAAACAAGGGAGTTCGAGAGTTGGTTAAAAGAAGATTTAAAAACAAGAAAAACATGGTGATTAAACAAAGCCACTTTAGTTTTTTTATATAGACAAAACCATACGTGGCCAGTAAAAAAAGTACGCCTGCCAAATAACCGTAATATATAGGGTGTGTGACAAACGAGTTGATTCTAAACCGCTCTCCCATATCTATATACTGATCATAAAAAGAGACAGAATTATAAGTTTTTGTTATAAATACATCTACGGGATTTAATTGTGTTAAAAAGATGAAAAATCCATAAAGACACAATATAATGGACGAAATCATAAAAAACTTAATTAGCTTTTCCCAGTCGGCATTGTTTTTTAAGTTAACATAGCATAAGAATATAAAAAAAAACGTTTGAAAGAATATATCTACTGACCTATATAAGTTCAAAAAAAGTCCATGTCTGTCATCAAATAAACCAATAGATACCAATCCTACAAAAAGGATTGCAAGTGAATTAAATAGTGGGAAAGCTTTAAGCTGAGCCCATAATTTTGGAGGATTCATCATTTCTGCTATAAAAAGCAAATAGATAAGAAACTTAGGGAAGTTTATATTAGTTGGCGACTCGAACAAAATTATTCTATCTTGAAAAAATAGAAGTCCGATAAAAAACCAGATTAATCTATTAGAACCCTTGCTTTTTAACAATCCAAATAAGATTACCAAAGCAAATCCTATAAAAATGCTTTTACCCATTTTTTCCCTTCACGTTTATTTTGGTAAATTTTGTTATGTATGGTTCTACTAAACCTATGAGGTATTTGTCTTTGAGTACATAATACTGATAGATTATGAAATAAAGGAAACAAAAAAAACTTGCGAGGATTAGTATGAAAAAATTGTTATGCAGCTTCATGCATAGGTAAGTAATGAAAATGAAAGGGGTAACGCATACTAAATTCAATAAAAAACTTTTTAACGGGAAAGCAAAGGTTAAGACTTTTTTCGCGAAAAAGAAGGATAACACCGTTACAATTAATTCAGAAAGTAATTGCGAGAATCCCGTGGCTCGTTCAGCAAACTTTGGGATAAATATCAAGTTTATAGATATGCTGATAACCATTCCGACGAACGAAAGAACAATCATTTGTTTATCTTTCCTGTTGACGCTCAATATAAGGAGAACAAAAATTTGAGCAAAAGCAACTACAAGTATTATTGGTGCCATTATCTTAATAACTGGTACTGAATGAATAAAGCTTTCTCCAGCCAAAAGCACTACCAATGGTTTCGCTAACAAGAATATGAAAAATGTAATCGGTATACCTAATGAAATTACAATACTTAACGAACGTTGTATTAATAGTAAATATTCCTTATCTTCCTTTTTCTCAAAAGCAAGGTTAAGCCGAGGAATCAGTACGGTAGTTAAAGATGTGAAAACTGAAGTCACCATGCCGATAATCTTGTTTGCGCCGTAATAATACCCCACGGCCGATTTAGTAGATAGAAAACCGAGTAGCGTAGCGGGTAAAACTGAATAGATACTTGTTGAAACCATGTAAATTCCTAGTAATACTACTGCTTTCACATGAGAAAGAATACCTTTTACTGATAAAATAATATTCCGAGAAATAAATTTTCTGGCATGATAAACATCCGTTGAAATGGTAAGAAAAGTCGTAGCAACCATAATAACGAAATAGATAAAAAAATCATCTTTATTTTTTACCAATAACAAAATTGCAATCACGGACAAGCCTCGAATAAGTACGCTCCTTATGGTGATATATTTAAAATCATTTACTCCTGTAAATAACCATTCGATAGAAAATACATTAAATAAAATTAAGAAACCACCTAATAATGCGAGGTCCTTATAATCTTTTAAGTCAGCATATAAAAAAATAGAGCCTACGTAAACTATCAATAGGAAACAAGTGAAGAGTAAATGGATACTAAGTAGTTCAAAGAAAAGCTTAGAACGTTTTTCACGATCGTTGCCAACTTTTGCAATTTCACGAATTCCGTATATGGGAATTCCCAAGGCTGCTATGATCGTATAATTTTGACCATAAGAAGTGATGAAGTTGCAGATTCCCAAACCATCAGCTCCAAGAATTCTGGATAGATATGGAAATGTCAATAACGGTAAAAGTAGGTTTGATCCGGTTAATAGTAGATTAT
This sequence comes from Sphingobacteriales bacterium, assembly GCA_038243635.1. Taxonomy (GTDB): domain Bacteria; phylum Bacteroidota; class Bacteroidia; order Sphingobacteriales; family Sphingobacteriaceae; genus Pseudopedobacter. Next base: position 887 of record JBBSQW010000009.1, on the reverse strand, counting down.
AAAAAAAATTCTTTTTCATTTCATGTCAAACCTTTTAGAACAGCAAAAAATACACATTCTCTGCCTTATTACAAATCAAATTATTTGAAAGTATATTTCTTGTCGGATCTATTTTTTTTAATTAAATATTGATTGATTTTGCTGCAATTAAACTTTAATGAAACCCTTCTGTAATCTAGATTTAATATATATGTGGTTATCATCTTAAGTCATCGTTCTATTTACAGATATAAAGCATTGCGAATTTAAATACATTTTATTAACATAGAATCAGTCGGCAAATATATACGTTTTAAAATATTTAACAGAAATGGTTAAAAATAATCTTTATCCCAGGCTTTTTGCGAATATTTTTATAGCTCTCTCTTAACTGGATCAGGCTCGATCACCGCTAGTTATAATTCGAAAATTTAGTTATTATCAAATGAAAACGGATAGTATAAAGACCGACTAATTTTGTTCAAAAAACTTAATACTTACTATTTCAGTAACAGTAGATGATTAAATTAATTCGCAACACACGCAATTAAAAAGTATTTTGGTAGCGTTTACGATCAAAGTGAACTCAAAAAGTACTCAAATTTGAGATCAACTTACGGGTAGTCACATTAAGGGAACTATTTCATTTACAAATCGGGTAATGTCTGTTGTTGAAATAGTTTGCTAGGATAACTGAATCTTTTCACAGATATCTAACTCAAGAGTTGAAAAAATTGGTTTCTCTGTGATTATTTGTCAATTTAACTCATAAGTGTCCGAACAAATTAGTCAAATTCAGTTACACATTGGTTGATTTGTTTTAAAGGCATTTTTTTGGTTGTTTTTCTCTAAAAGAGTCTCGGAATTATTTCATTGGAACAGTAGTTTTTGCTTGAATATATGCGAGG
>JBBSQW010000008.1:0-136257 GCA_038243635.1 Sphingobacteriales bacterium | reverse complement strand
CTTGTTTACCTTTTCTTCTACAATATCTACGCAAATGATGTCATTTCCGGTTTCGGCCAAACAAGTGCCGGTTACTAAGCCTACATATCCCGTCCCAATTACTGCTATTTTCATGTTAAATTGCCTATTTTTATCAAATTTGACTTTTAAAAATCATCAATGAGTTTATATAGATCATCATATCGTTGATAGTATTTTATTGTTTTGATTGGTTAAACTTAAGCTTTTATCTCGAAAACTTGTTTTTCTATTGCTTTCCAAACAATGTTTTGGTCAAAATTTTCAACTACGAACTTTCTTCCATTTATACCATGTTGTTTGCCTATATCCTTGTTCAACAAGTAAAATTCTATATTTCTCATAAGAGCGTTTCCCTCAATTTCACTAAAAATCCCAGTTTCGTTCTCTATGATTGCGTCTAAACATCCTGTTGATCTAGTGGTAATTATAGGTAATTCCATTGCCGACGCCTCTAATATTACTGTGGGAAACCCTTCTCTGTAGGATGGTAGCACAAACATATCCATTAGCATATATAATGGAGTTACATCATCTATCAACCCTGTGTGTATAATACTAGAATTACTGGTAATGTATTCTTTTTGCGAAGACCCTATTGAGTCTCGTTCTTCAAAAGGACCTACCAATAGCAACTTAAGATTATCATATTTGGAAGTCAATATTTTCCATGCAGACAGAAGTTCATTTATTCCCTTATCCTTGACTATTCTTCCCACGTAACCTACAACAATGTCATTTACAGAAACATTATATTTTAGTTTTAGAGCTTCAACATCGCTAAGGCTAATGCTATCTCTAGAAAATTTCACGCTATTTAGTCCATTACAAGTCCCTTTATTTAATAAAATATTCTTTTTTGGATTACCAAGCTTTTGGCTTTCGCTTAACTGCTTTACAGACTCACTTACACAAACCACTTTAGTAGCAAGACCCGCTGTTAATCTTTCAATTCCTTTCAACAATCGTCTCTTTATTCCTTTAGAGGTCTCATACATTAAACCATGTCTAAAATAGATGCGTTGCTTAACGCCGGCAAAATAAGAAGCAACCATTGCAATCATTGCTCCTTTTGGAGTATGCCCTACAACGATATCTATTTTCTCTTTAATAATTTCCTTTCTTAAAAATAAAATAGCCTTAAAATCTGCAATAGGATTAATTTCTCTAAATATATTAACACTGATTGGCGTAAAATTCTTTTGTACACTATACTCCTGTAAGTGATTGGAGGGCGTACAGGCTACATACGTTTTTATACCTAATGTTTGAAAATTATCAAACTGTTCGCCGATATAATATGGCAGTACAAAAGAAATATTTACCACATGGAGAATTCGCTTTGTCATGTCTGGTTAGTAAGCTAAATTTAAACTTTTCTTGATGGTATTAATGTGACTGGAGTTTTCAAGTCCTCCAATTTTCGACATGTTTTTATCAATAATATATCTGCTTTTCAAACGCTCTATATACCAATAACTCTCACTCTCTTCATAAAACCAAAGGTATTCAATATTGGGCAATTGTATCGCAGATTTTAAGGTGGCCATTAAATCTGATGACGTAAACAGACGTGGATTACCATTCTTTTTATTGGATGTTGGTCTAATATATAAGCCAATTGCTTTTTTCATCAGTCGGTTGTAAAGGATAGAATCACATCCAAAATAACTACCCGCTGCTTTGAAATCTTTGGAAGCATTGCTGAAGTCCGTATCCTTTTTGTGATAATAAGTCTGCTCTTGGCCATCTATTAATTTTAAATCACTATTGTCCACTACTTGTAGCATCCCGGCAACTAGAGGAACAATAAGTCCGTATCCCGTTCTTAGATAATTATTGGTTTCGTTCAGGCCATAAAGGTTTTGCAACACGTTTTTCACGTAAGATGGCCCACAGGTAAGTATAATTTCCGCATTAGGAAATCCTTCTTTTATTGCTGATATTATTTTGCTCCCGCGTTCCTTAACTTTATCCTTAATAGCCTTAACCTGCTTATAATACTTAACATCTAATAAAGGGTAATAATAATTATCCTCCTTATCCTTGTATATGTAGGAATCAACACGCTCTAGCTTTAAGTTTCCAATAAAATCATCATTACTCTTCCAGTAAATTTTTTTTCCATTCCCGGTAAACAAGTCATCTAATTCTCCCCGGTCTTTTACTTTGTCAATTCTACAATATGCATCCAAACCATCTTTTTTTAACTTATAATCTACAAACTGCTCACAATAAAATAAAAGATTAAGGTTTTGTGGACTTCCATAAGTTTCTGTGTCTAAAACAATTCCTTTTAAACCACTCTTAAATGCAATTCTGGAAGCTACTTTTAGGTTATCAACCATCTTTGACCATGCTTTATCATCTTCCCAAGGAGACCAGTTTACCTCGAATAAAGGCAATATTAGATAGTTGTTTTTAAAGCGTCCAAAATCACAATCCCCCATATCTGCTACAGCATTGGTAAAATCCGCATAATTGAGTGTTACACTGTTTTTAAAAACAGAGGATGACAAAGCGCCTTTGCCGTTACCATAGTAGCCTGTGGACGTTGAATTATTAAGCCTATTGTCATTAAAACTTACACAGAGTCCCGCAAATGGGAGAGTTTTCTCCCACAGCTTGTAATTGTTTTTTAAAAGTCTGGTATCCGGACTTTGTTGCGGATAACTAATAATTGGTGCTTGCGCTTTGCAAGACAGGTTAGTGAAACAAGTAATAAGAAATATTGAGATGTATGTATAATTAAAAATCATATTTTCGTGTTTGATCTCTTAACGCCACCGCTACAATAGTTGAAATAAATACTTGCGGCGCTAAGTATACGATACTAGGGTAATGGAGAGAGCCAATAACGAGTACCAAAAAGCCGAAATTTAGAAAATTTATGTGAATGACTGCTGCTTTTTTGATACTGCCATAAATCTGTTTAAAAATATATACGAAACAAGCAAGCCCAATTAACCCAAACTCATAAACCAAATTTGCAAAGAAAAAGTCGACAGTTTTAATTACCATTTTGGGGTTACCCCATTCAAAGTAGTAAGTCCCTATTATAAAATTATACCAATGGAACCCGTTAGCCATATCGTTAAGCAAGTAAGGAAGAGACCCTTCAATATCATCATTAACAAGCAGAAATATAAGATAGTCTATAGAAAATTTATTGCCAATAAAGCTGTTAAATTGTGATACCAAAGCAATAACACCAAACATCAATGCTATAGTTAGAATTCCTAAGAAAATATTTTTTAACAAATTACCTTTTTTCAGCACCCGAACAATAAATAGTGCCATTACCAATGAAAAGAAGGCAGAACCAGAAACTACCATGAAAAAGCAGGTGACAAATACTATTATTTTCTTAAGATGCGTTTTAAAAAAATTAAGAGGCTGTTCTGAATAGAGAAAGCCCAAGTAAAAACTAAAAACCACACTGTAAAACACGCCCATTACCGATGCATTACCAACCATTCCCAATAATCTATCCGCAACAAATTCGCCAGAGTCTTTATCTATCCTTATGTGGGCAACTTGTGGATAGTGCTGAAATATAGTAGGAGAAAAGTGTAGTATTCTTATTAAAAAAAATTCTATAAACAATTCCACACTTATTATCCAAAATGTTAAGGCTAATATTCTTTTAACCGTAACTTGCTTGGAGAAAGAAAAAAGTGCAGCTAAACCAGGGACTAGAATTAAATACCCGAAATTGAACTGAACTGCTTTGGCGGTTGTTAAGGCTGCAGATGCAAAAGAAAATTTAATGCCGTAAATGATAATGAGCGCTACCGCCATAAAAAACAACAGCGCAATAAACTTTAAACTTATTTTTTTTAGTCGATACAAAAAGCCGATAGGCAAAGCAATTATAGCAAAAGTATATGGATTAAACACTGCCAAAAAAGGTAGATAGGTGTTTAAGAGTTGAAATAGAAAAATGTAAGCATAGAAAAAAAACATAACAAAGCTTTAAAGTTTTTTTACACTATAATATAGCCATTTCGAGTACGCCAACGCATAAGCCATTGTTTTATTTAAGAGACTAAACCTCACATGCTCAAAAACATCTTTAAAAACTGCGATATTGGCAATAGCTCCAACGGCTAATTTTCCACTTATATTACTTGGGTGCACCCTGTAACCCACAAAATCCTGAGTTAATACAACAGATTTCGAAGTTTTTAATAATCTTAACCAAAGGTGATAGTCTTCAAAGGCCCTAAACCTTTTTTCCTCAGAAAAAAGATTTTTCCCTCCCAATATATTCCTATTTACTACTACAGAAGAATAGGTAATAAAATTACTAAACAGTAATTTTTCTGCATTTACTTTTTTGGGTATCCATTTTATTTTTTTTGTTTGCAAAGGAAGCCCGTTTTCATCAATCGTAAACCTACCGGTAAAACTAAACGATGCATTGTTAAGTTCCATCGCATTAATTTGTGCTGTCAATTTTCCCGGCATCCAAAGGTCATCATCATCGCAGAAAGCAATATATTCTCCTTTGGCCAACTGGATGCCTAAATTTCTTGCTGGTGCAGGATAGCCATAGTGATTAACATGAGCGTATTGCAAGCGCCCGCAAAGACTTTCATTCACAAACTCTTTTGTTTCGAGCTCTTCCCCATCAGACACTACTATAATTTCTATTTGCTTATAATCCTGGTCTTGAACGGAAGCTATAGTTTGCTTTAGCAGATTTAATCTTTTATGAGTAACTATGATTACTGATACTAGTTTCAACTTGGAAGCCATTTTTATTGATTTCGTTTGAGCACCTCTTTAACCTTATTAAAAAAACCCAAAATTAAATAATAACTGTTTAGAGGCTCTAACTTGAACGTTTCTGTAAAAACACTAGGAAAACTTTTGAACCATGTTAGTTTTCCTTGGCTAAAATAGGAAAGCCAAATTGCTCCTGCACCCACTTTAAATTCTCTTTTGATGTTTACGGGCAATTCATGTTTATTAATATAATTATAGAATATTTGATAGATTTCTAAAATTTGTTTTTTAATTTTTATAGTGCTTCTAATCGTAGTTTTGTGTTGTCTGAAATTATTTAACGGTTTCGTAATGTAATAGAAATCGGATATAGTAGCTATTGATAGCCAAAACGCCCAATCTGCGGCAACTATATATTCAGTAGACAAGCCACCTGATTTAGAGTACAGCTCTCGTTTAATCATTGCAGCACTTAAATTCGGGATTACACAAGACTTAGACAAAAAGGAAACCATTTCTTTTTTGCTTATCATAGTATCCGTAGCGCACAACCGTCTAAAACTTTGTTCTCTGATTGTAAAGTCATCTCCGGTAATTTCTCCTTTTTCATTCACTAAGGAACTCCGGCAAAAGCTAACACCAATGCTTTCGTTATTTGAAAATGCGCTAACTAATCTCTCTATTTGCGTAGGCTCTGCAAAATCGTCACACTGTGCAAATAACAAAAAGTCTCCAGTGGCAAAACTGGCTCCATAATTACTAGCTTTCACGTAGCTACCTGAATTTTTAGCGTTAAGCTTTAAAGTAACATGGGGCAAATGATCATACTCCTTTAAAATGCTTTGGCTATTATCTGTAGAACAATCATCGACAATAATTAATTCTATATTATTGTAAGTCTGATTAACTAAACTATCCAATGCCTGCCTCAAATACTCTATATGGTTGTAGCTGGTAAATACAACTGAAACCAGTGGCGATACTAAATTAGTCATTCAATAAACCTTTTTCTTTTAATTCTCCTAAAGACCTTTTATAATCGCTTGTATCAGCAGGTATATCTTCTTTTGAAGAAAGCACCCAATTCAAAAAGCTATGTAGTCCTGCATTAAAAGACCATTCAGGAACAAAATCTAGCACCTCTTCTGCTAGCTTTAAATCTGCAAAATTATGCCTGATATCGCCTTCTCTAAATGCACCAGAAATTTTAATTTTTGAGCTACTCTTCAAATAATTCACAATCTCTTCCGCGACTTCATTTACCGTTACGGGTACGCCACTGCCAATGTTTAAGATGTGTTGGCCTTGTATATCTTCGTTAAGGCAGCTGAGTGTACCTTTCACAACGTCATCAATATAAACGAAATCTCTACTTTCCATTCCATCTTCGAAAATATTTATTTCCTCATTTTGCAATGCTAATCTAGAAAAAATTGAAAGAATACCCGTGTAAGGATTTTTTAATGACTGACCTGGGCCGTAAACATTTTGGTAACGTAAAGCAAAACCATTGATGTTCTTAAGTTTACAAGCTAAAATGATCATTTGTTCTTGCACTTGTTTGGTAATCCCATAAAAAGAAGAGGGATGAATAAGTGACGACTCGTCTGTTCCTGTTAATGCTAAATCAAATTTGCCAGTAGTCGGGCAGTTTACCTCAAAACTCTCTTTAATGTTATTGAAAGTTCTTGAATGAGGATAAACATTTCCTTCTGTCGGAGAAATATATTTCCCCTCGCCGTAAATAGAACGAGAAGATGCCACAATCACGGTTTTAATCTGGTTATACTCATTGATGATATACTCGCAAAGGTATGCAGTAGCCTGTATGTTTACATTTATATAATGTGCAATATTGTACATAGACTGTCCTGTACCAGTTTCAGCGGCATAGTGAATAACGGCATCTTGTCCTTCTAAAGCTTTGTAGAAAGCTGACTTATCCGCCACATCTCCGCGTATTAAAGTTACCTTATCCTTTAGGAGGGCAGATAATTCGTTTTTATCGCCATGTATTTGGGATAAAAAATTGTCAAATATAGTCACATCGTAGCCTCTTTCTAATAGTTTAATAGCTACGTTAGATCCTATAAAACCAGCTCCTCCCGTTATCAAAATTTTCTTTATACCCTTTCCCATATTTTTTTTTCTAAATTAAATTTCTTTATTACCCTTGCAGGCGCTCCAACTGCCACACAATAGTCGGGTATTGATTTGGTAACTACCGAATTTGCTCCAATAACACAGTTTCTGCCAATCGATGCACCTATTACACATACATTTCTCCAATCCACGTTCCGTCCCCAATCTTAACCGCATCTAATTGTACTATTTTTTGTTTAGAGATAGGAGTTTCTACATCTTCATAAGCATGTTGGTTGTCAGCAATATAAACTTTATCTGCAGTTAATACATACTTACCAATTACAACTTCCGACGTTGCATAAATATGGTTAAAATGACCGATAATAGTCCCTTCTCCAATTACTAATTTGCAGGTAGTAAACCCAGTTATAGGAACAGCGGCTAACCAAGTCAATTTCTGAATTATTACCTCCGATTGAATACTAATATTTTCTTTACCGTCAACCCTCAATAGTTGTCGGATAGTTGCCGTTTTAGCCAGATGTTTATATCTAAAAAAGTTTAACAAATAGTATACTTTATTATATAAGTAGGTGTAAATTTTCGATAGCATACTATTAAATTATTATTTTTTTTGTCTAGGGGCATTTTCTAACCCTTTATACCAACTTACCTCGATTTTTATAAATGATTTTAGAAGCCATCAAATTTATGAAATCACGATATATTTTAGAAGTAGCATAATAAATAAGCAGGCCAATGCTTAATAGCAATCCAATAGCACAAAAATATAAAAATAAACTTCTATTGTTATGCTCAATAGGCAAGTATGGTTTAACCAGATAGATAAGCCCTATAGTAGTTAAACTCGCGGGTAAGATGGGAAGGAGAATTTTTTTGAAAAGACTGGCAAAAGAAATTTTGAAAAAATAAGCAACGTACACTGTGTAAACAATTGTTTGCATAAAGAAAGCAACAAATTTAAAATATGAGAATGCTTCCAATTTTAGATAGGAATACGTTAAAATTATACCTATCCAGTATATAAAAGGTTGAAGCGCACTTGTAAAGTAAAGTGACTTTACGTGTTCATTTGCGATTATTAAAATACCAGTGGGATAAGTTATAAAGCTAAACAGATAACTTAGTAACATAATTTGAGCAATACCCACAGATGCAACATACTCTGGACCTACCCAAGTGAATACAAAGTTTTGTAGAGTAAGTGTTATACACAATACTGGCAATATCGTTACAGGGACGAAAACGACCAGAACTTTTAAAAAAAACTCCTTCAATCCTTCGGGATTTTTCAAGCCTATAAAATGGTTGAATTTAGCAATAAATGGTGAGAAAAAAACACCAAATATTGTTCTGAAATAAGTCATTATAGTTAATGCTATAGCAAATATAGCTACAGCATTAGGGCCGAGAAACTTTGCAATTACGAAAGTATCTAGTTCATAATACAAAATCCAACTCAATGTTAAAAAAAGAGATGTATAAGCTAATTTTTTAGTTTTTGAATATTGTGTCTTTGATAACTTTATGGATTTGAGTAAAAAAATGAGATCATACTTTAAAGATCTTTTAGCGATTAAGAATCCAGCAACTACAGCGCAGGCTGTGCAAACTTGTGAGAATAAAAAGTATTCAACAATAAGATACTGTCCGTCGCTAAAAAAGAAAAATACCGATACAACTTTAACTAAATTGGAGACAATTAATATCCTCTGAAATTTATAATCTTGTAATCTTACCCCGAATATAATTTGGAGAATTCGTTGGAGAACAAAAAAGGGACAAAAGCAAGCTAAAATTAACAACAGATTTCTAGCTATTGACATTTCATTATTCGTGGTCAGATTACTCACAAGAATACTTGGCTCCAATGCAATAAAAATCACACCAATACTGTATAGTCCAACAAATATTAGGAAGACCATTGTTGCAAAACCGATAACCTTAATTTCAGCAATAATGTTTTTTTGAGCATAGCTTTCTGCCGCATATTTAATTGCTGCTCCCAAGAATCCAAAATCCGCATATGATATGAACAGATACGCTGAAGTTACAATTGCGTATATTCCATAAATAGCCTGATTTGATGATAGATATGGGGTAACTACGAATACCGCTGCGAAATTAAAAAAAATCGAAAGAACCTGCCAGAAATATATTTTAACAAACTCACTCATAGGGTATTATAGACTTTCCGTTCAAGGTATTTGACGTTTGCAATCGCTCGTTTTCACGATTTATCTTTTTAGGAATTCAATAAAGATATCTTTACTCAATTTATTCTCTGTCTCCGCTGATGTTTGAAAATCGAACTTATAATTCTGATAGTCTTGTTCTGGTATTTTTGCTATTAAATCAACCGATCCACCCTTATCAAACCACTGCCAATTGCAACCTAGAAAACTGGCGAAATTAACTACGTTTCTATGCACCCTATTTATATAATTATAAATATTGGATGATGTAATAAAATGTAGCTTTTTACCAAAAGCAATGGGATAGTTTATAGAAGTTGAATCATGCACTAAAACAAAATGGGCGTGTTCCGTCAACTCTGATGTCTTGTCAAAGATCACCTTTCGCCCGTTAAAAAAGTCTTCGCTTTTATACCTAACTGCCTTCGGATGCGCAGCAACGACTATTGGCATTCCAAATTGCTTTTCTACTAGATCAAAATATTCATTTAATTGGGGGTAGTATTGATCTGCAGGAACATTTTTTATTTTAAACAGTAAGGTATCAGGATGTAGGGGCAAATACTCGTCTAAAAACAAGATATAGTCTTTATTAATTATGGGTAATGATCCTTTTAAAGATAAAGCGTTATCGTAATCATTACTATTTATTTTTATTATTTCAGATTTTGCGATATCTGATTCATTGATTACGCCTATGCCTTGCCAACCCTTTTGTCCTCCTAAGAACACAATGTCGTAAGGTTTTATTAAACCTTTTGACTTTGCTCTTACTATCCTCCTTGTTTTTAAATAATTACCTACTTTTACAAAATTTAGTTTTTCCATTAGAAATGGCCACGAAATTCTTTGCTTTGGCAACGGAAACATATTTCTTCCAAACACTGCAAGAGGACAGTTATACTTGGTAAAAAGCTTATGAAGCCTAGTTACTCTACCCTCGAAAGTCATGATAGAGATAAATAACTTGTCATCCAGTGATTGCAACTGTAGCATAGCCTGTTCTAATTCCTCGTAGCTTTCAAATTTTTTCGTATTGGTTAGCGAAGAAGAATCTTCTTGCCCAAAATCCTTTTTAAAAAATAAAGCTGTTATATCCCAATACTCCATATCTATACCGGCTTTTTCCACTTCATCCATATATAAATCTGTATATATTTTTTTTGTTAATGGAATGTACCTAATATAGATTATTTTGTTAAATCTCATTTTTTTTTATTATAGACCTTATTACCTTAGCTGGGTTACCAGCGGCTACCATTCTATCCGGAATTGATTTCGTGACAATAGATCCGGCTCCAATTACCGTATTTTCTCCAATAGTAACGCCAGGTAGGATGATAACATTCGCCCCAATCCAACATCCCTTTTTTAGATTTACCATCCTTGCTTGAGAATGCCCTTGTTCAGAGATCAAAACGTTTGGAATATCAAACCGGTGGTTCGCCACATAAATGTGTACTCCACAACCAATCAGCACATCATCTTCAATATTTATAGATAAACCTAAACTCTGAGTTTCTCCGTGTAGCATTGTTCCTGGTCTGATGACTACTCTTTTGCCAATTGATATCTTTGAACAGCCAACAGCATACGCCCCAGGTCTAAAATCGGAACTTTCATCAAAATGATTAAACTTTTGTTTACAAAGTTTAATCATCTTACTTTTGAAAAAAAGCATCCAGTGGGTTCCTAAAATATCAGGACCAATACGATCAGCTTTTCTCCAAAACGAGATCTTATCTTTCAACTCTAAAATATTCACCTTATCTTAATGACCAATTACCCAAATCATCTTTCTTAAATAACTCTTCGTTGTATAATGTATCTACAATCTCCCAAAACTCGGGTTCCGTATATCCCATAAATTCGCAAAACTCTCTAACAGAGCGTGAATCTAAAGCATTATCGTGTTTTTTTACTAATTCAAAAGCTTCTTCTCTATTAATTAACCCATATCTAACCATTCTTGCGGCATAATCAGTAGCGGAAGCGTGTCCAAATTTAGGATACTTCATCCAAGAATGCACTAAATATGTTGGCGTATCAATTTGATCGAAATTTTCTACGTAATGTGTTCTATACCGTTCATGTGTTAAATCGTGAAATCCTTTTCTTTTCGCCAGTTCGTAGTTATTGAAACTATTCCATTCTACAAAATAACTTAAATATATAGGTTCTAATTTATCAAGATCTTCTTGAACGGGTGGCTGAAAAAAGTTTAAATCTTTTTTGGTTAATTTCTCAAATGTATATTTTATCATACTTTTTTGGGCTTTAGCATTTGGCTTCATTGATATTAACTCACATCCGAAAGTTTCAGAAATATTTTTAATATTATGTTTACCCGTCTCTCTCATTTTAAAATTATCTTCCACGCTTACCAACAAAGGATTCATCCTTAAAATCTCCTTAAACATATAGAACTGAAAATGGCTGTCTTTACCCCCGCTTATAGCTATCATACAATCGTAGCCGTTTTCTCCATTAGCTCCTCTGTACTTATCACATAAAACCTTTAACTCTTAAAACGCTTTTCGTAATCAATGTTCTCTCTTTTGTCATAAGCATGATATGCTGAACAAACACCTTTTTCGTTGAAAGAAATACTAGGTCTGATATTTGGCATTACACAATATTTCATATCCTTTAAATTGAGTTCTAATTTTAAATTGCAGTCCACCCGCCATCAACTACTAAATTTTGTCCTGTTATATACTTCGCATCATCCGATAGTAAAAATGCAACTGCCGGCGATATATCTTCGGGTAAGCCCATTCTTCTCATAGGAACAATTTCCTCATATTTTTTTACAAATGAGTCTGGTTGATGATCAAAGATACCTCCAGGAGACACCACATTAACCCGTATTTGATTTTCTCCTAAATAAGAGGAAAGGTACCTGGTAAAATTAATTAAGCCCCCTTTTATTGCGGAATAAGCTGCGGGCATCGTCATCTCTGTACCTTCGTAAACAGAAAAATTAGGTCCAACCACGCCATAAATAGATGCCAAATTTACAATTGCGCCAAATTTTTGCTCGGCCATGTATTTGGCAACAACTTGACTCATGATAAAGCAACTATTTAGTTGCCAATCAATGTTTTTTCTCCAAGATTCGAAATCAATATCTTCAAATTTTTTTCCCCAGTCTTTAGTTCGTGGGTACGCGTTATTGACCAGCCCATTTATTCTCCCAAATTTTCTAAAAACCTTTGCAACGCCATTTTTCACAGATTCTTCATTGGTAACATCTACATTTACCAACAAACCGTCGTCACTGTCAATTACATTAATTTCGAAGTTAACACAAATGGCTTCCTCACTATTCAATCTTTTTATAATCTCCCTGCCCAAAAGGCCACTGCCCCCGGTAACTATGATTACCTTATTTGCTAATCTATTCATCATGTAAACAGATTTTTAATACTTGTAATGATTCTGTAAAGGTATTCATTTGATCTTTACCTGTTAACACCTGATTTATAAAAAATTCTAACTGTTTTACATAGGTGTCGGAAACTTGAAAAACTGAATCAGAAAATATAATGTTCTCTTCTTCAAGAATCTGATTTTTTATCAAATCAACTGTTATGGTTCTATCTTCAAAAAGTATTTCTATTGTTCGTTTTGGCTTTCTTCTATAATAATTTAAAATAATGCTCAAAGAGAAGCTATCATATCCTAAAATATAATTGGCGTAATCAATGGCATCTATCTTTATAGATGAATTACTTGTTTTGTGTGACTTTACTGATTTAGGCTCACCAAATATCCAGTGCGTATAATCTAACTCGTGAAACAAGTCTAAATGTACGCCGCCACCTTGAGTTTTGTTTGCGCTATAGTTCTTTTTATAATCTACTCCCGGTCGCCAATCGGGCAAATAAGACCCACAATAAATATTAACTTCATTTATAACTGATTTATTTTCTGCCACCAACTGCTTTAAATAAACAACGCATGGATGAAATCTTAAGTTACAAGCCACATAAGTTTTTATATTCGCTTTTGTTAACCTAATATTCAATTCTTGTGCTCCTTTAAGAGTAGATAAGGGTGGTTTTTCAATAAATAATGGAATAGCTTTTTCAATTAAAAGATCTATGGCTTTAAAATGCAGATTAGTAGGGTTGGAGATAATTGCAAAATCATGGTCATCAGTTATATCATCTTCCGAAAAAAGATTCGTTATCCCATTTTCCTCTTCCGCATTTTTCTGAAATCTTAGAGCAAACAGCTGCGCTTTTATACCTAATTCGCTCAACGCTTTGATGTGTTTCTTGGCGATAGAACCCAGACCAATGATTAAAATTTTCATTTCAAAAAGTCGAGTTTATCGTTTAAAAGAAGATACTCTAAGAATTCGAAATCTATAGGATGGTCTAAGTCAAAACAGATATGTTTCATCTGATAAATTAACGAGCTGGTAGTTATCGGGGATTTTGAGTCGATATCAAAAAAAACTCTTTTGTAAAAGTAAAAAGAAGCATTCAAATCATACACGGCTGGCGCTTTCTGCCGACTCATGACAGAACCATCAGGAGATTTTTTTATTAAATCATAATAACCGTTTGCTTGCTGTTCAACCATATTGAAATATGGATTCCTAGCAGCTGGATTTACAGAAAATAAAGATAGTGCAATGCTATCATTTTGGATAATGTCAAAAGCCTCAGTTAAGTCTTCTAGGGTTCTTAAAGGCGATGTTATATCTAAGTCTAATATGTAGTCGTAGCTAATTCCCGCCAGCTTTTCTTCATAAATCAATAAATGCTTGATTGTATCAATTTTGCCAGCTGTATCACTTGCTAACGCTGCTGGACGCATATAGTCTGTTTCAATCTCGTCTTTTTGAGCCACGAGTTTTATGCCTTCGTCATCTGTTGACAAACTAATTTTTGCATTAAAAACAGCTGAAAAACGTTTTGCGATATCGATCGTATAATTAATCAACGGTTTACCCGCTAAGAGTTTAATGTTTTTACCGGGAATTCCTTTAGAACCACCTCTTGCGCACAGAGTTATCAATATATTCATAGCTTATAACTGTAGATGTTTGATGTCTTCTTGAGCCTTTTTAAAATCTTCATGTTTGCCGATATCCAACCAATAGCCCATAATAGGAAAACTGACGACTTTTTTATTCAATTCTAACAATCGATCTATTAAATCAGTAACATTATAAAAGACGCCATCCGGAATTAATTCCAATAACTCTTTTTTAATCAAATAAATTCCTGCATTAGAATAATATGTATATCTGGGCTTTTCTTTTAAAGATTGAATTTGAGAACCTCCGTTGGTTTCCATTACCGCATACGGAATATCTACGTGGTAACTGGTAGAGGCAACGGCCATATCTGCCTCTTCTTCTATAAAAGACCGATAAAAGGCGTAAAAATCGATATTGGTTAATAAATCGGAATTCATAACCAGTAACGTATCATGCGTATAGTCATCTGTTAATTTAACAGAAGCAATAGTTCCTAAAAATTCTTGTTCAGTTAAGTAGGCGATATTGAGGTTCTTAGCTTTCCCATCATTAAAATAAGCTTTCAACTGCTCGCCCAAATAATTTACACTGATATATATATCTTGGATTCCAAATCTTGAAAGCCTATCGATATTGTGTTCAATGATTGGTTTATTGCCAACTACTAACAAAGGTTTTGGGGTATCTTTTGTTAATGGCATTAAGCGCTGACCTTTGCCGCCTGCCATAATTACCGCATGAACGGGAATTGATGGTTTATACTTATTGACATCAATAATTTCGACTATTTTTAACGCCTCATTTAGAATGGGAACAAACGATATATTTTGTTCTTTCAAAAACTTTACTGAAGCCACTTCAATTGGCTGTTGTAAAAATTTGAAGTTTTTATTGATTACCAAGTCCACGCAAGATTCTAAGGTCGATCCTTTTAACAGGCCCCTTCTAATATCGCCATCAGTTAAAGAACCTACCAGCTTAGCATGCTCGTTAACCACGAATAAAACATTTGCTATTAAGCCTTGTTCGTCTATAATTTGCAAGGCATCTCTAATGCTTGCTGTAGATGGAATGATGTGATTGTCAAAATTATACATTGATACCAAGATTATAGAATGATTTATGACCCAAGTTTTTTAAGTCAGTCTTATAAATGATATCCATTATTTTATTGGAAGTATTTCCATTGCCATAGGGGTTAGCTACCTCCTCTTTGATCGATTGCATTCTTATTTTAAGAAAAGCATTGTCTATCGCTCCAGAATTTGCTGTTACATTAAAAGTGTTTTTTCCTTGAATTCTACCTTTCTGCCGATCTCCAATATTGATGACTGGCTTATTAAAAGATGGCGCCTCAATTATTCCACTAGAACTATTTCCTACAACTGCGCTACAATGTTTCATGGCAGATAAGTAACGCAACTGACCCAAAGAATTGTATGCTACCGCTTTCTTTGAGTTTTTGTTCACGTAAGCATCAATCATCTTATTAATTACCCGACCGTTGGTATCTGCATTGGCTTTGGTGAAAATAAAGAAACTATTTTCTTGTTTGTCTAATGCATTTAATAGTTCTTTTAATTGAATATCAACAGGGCTATCTGCAAGCGTTTCAGGATGAAAGGTAATTAGGTAAGTATATTTAAGGAATTTTCTCTCCAATTGCTTTTCCAGCGCTGTCTTACTTAAAAGCGGCAGTGATTTTATATTATCTAGTCCAATTGCACCTACATTGTGAACATTTTCTGGCTGTTCGCCCATCTGGATTACCCGGTTGCTATACGCTTCAGTTGAAGTGAAGTGTAACGCACTCATTTTAGTGATTGCATGCCTTATGGCATCATCAAAAGCTCCTTCCGTGAGTTCGCCACCGTGAAGATGTGCAATCGGGATTTTAAAAATTATGGCAGCGGAGGCTATGCTCAACATTTCGTAACGGTCACCTAAGATGATTAATAGGTCTGGTTGTAAGCGCTCGAAAACATCGGCGTAACCGATCATTCCTAATCCCATTGACTTTACGATGCCAGTAGCGGTATCCGAAGAGAGCAGCATTTCCACTTTTTCTAAACAATCATATCCATCTGCTCTAATTTGATTGTAGGTCGAGCCGAATTCGGGGGATAGATGTGCACCTGTAACCAATAATTGTAATTGGAAGAATTTGTCAGCCTTGATTTTATCAATCAAGGGTTTCAACAAACCGTATTCCGCTCGGGTTCCTGTTGCTATACAAATCTTCATCTATAATTCGATTAAATCGTCTGCATCGAAATCCATTTTTGCCACTTTGCCTATAACTTGATCCCATAACATGGGAGAAATACCATTCCCTGGTCTTTTAGTGGTCAAGTTTTGCTCGTTAAAAACTGTTCCTTTAACAATTTTTTGGTCGGCTACTATACTTTTTCGAGCAATTACGGTATTCTTTTGTTCTGAAACGGTAGGTGTTTTGATGCCATTACCAGCTATCGCTCTCTCAATATTTCTAATGGCCTTTACCATGGCAATCAATTCATCGGGTCTTAAAGACGCTTTATGATCCGGACCGGGCATATTCTTATCAAGCGTGAAGTGCTTTTCTATCAAACACGCACCTAGTGCTACGGCAGCGACAGGAACTTCGATACCTTCAGTATGATCAGAATATCCTACAGCTACTTTAAAGTTATTTGCAATGGTTTGCATCGCCTTTAAATTCACTTCATCCATTGGGGTAGGATATTCCGTAGTACAATGTAATACAGTTATGTTATTTAGTTTCACATCTTCGTTCACAAAAACAGCTATTGCGTCTCCTATTTCTTTTAAAGTAGCCATCCCTGTAGAGATGATTACTTTATTAAATAAACGAGCTGCTTTTCTTAAATACGGAAGGTTAGTAATTTCTCCCGAAGGAATTTTCACCAATGTTAATCCGATATCGGCAAGGTATTGCAAAGAGTCTAAATCAAATGCAGTAGAAAAAAATGAAATTTCTTTTTGCCTACAATAGGCCATTAATAGCTTATGTTCTTCTTCTGAAAGCTCCAATTTTTTCAACATCTCTAACTGAGATTCTTGACCATCGTTTGTGTTAGCTATCTGGTAGTCGGCTTTTTTTGCCTGTTTTGAAACTAATTTTTCAGCTTTAAATGTTTGAAATTTAACGTAATCTACTCCAGCTTTTGCCGCAACGTCTATTAATTGTTTTGCTAAATCAATAGATCCATTATGGTTTACACCTGCTTCTGCTATGATAATAGTTTCAGCCATATTTATATTTTTCTTAGTGGATATCCAGCAAATGTACCACTTTCAGTAACATTTTTATAGACCAAGGAGCCTGCGCCCAAAACAACTTGATCTACAATGCAAATTCCGTTATTTAAAATACTTCCGCTTCCTAGAAATACCTCGTTTCCTAATGTGCAGTTTCCGTTTATTACCGCATGTGTAGAAATGTGACAATGATTACCTACAGTAACGTCGTGTTCAACATCACTTCCTGTGTTTATGATGCAGTTTACTCCAATAAAAGTATCTGCATTAATGGTGGAGTTATTCATAATAATGCTTCCTTCGCCTATTGTTGAATGTTTTGATTTGGTTGCTGTTGGAGAAATCACCGTGGCCAACTTCCCGTTTAAAGACACAATCTGTTCGTATATTTTTTTTCTAGGCTTGCCGCTGCTTATTTGTCCTACAGTAATCAGAAAGCTATGTCCTTTTTGTATAAGGACAGGAATATCATCGTCTGATCCAATGATTGGATATCCTAAAACTAACTCTCCTTTCTTTTCTTTATCATCCAAAATTCCAACAATATTGAAAATGCCTTCACGCTCAATTACATCAATGCAGGCTTTACAATGCCCTCCACCTCCAATCAATATTAAAGCGTTTTTGTCCATCAATTACAATCTCACACTACTTGGGATGTTAACTAACCTATCCACAATATACTCGCTGTTGCTTAAGTCTGCTTTTTGAGCGTCTTTAAACATGGGCAAACGATGCATTAACTCCCAAACCGGTCTAGACATCACTCCGTTTGAATTTGCAAAAGCTAAAAAAGCTTCTCTTTCATCAGTGTTTTCAAATAAAATAGCATTTAGCCAGTAATTGGCTTTAGCCTCTTCTATCTCACTCAAAAAATTGACACCTTGCGTCTTGAAAAAATTGTGGTATAATGAAGCGAGCTCTCTTTTATTTTCGATATAATTATCGAGTTGCTCCAATTGAGCACACGCAAGCGCAGCGTTTAAATTAGGCATTCTATAATTATAACCTATTTCATCATGTACAAAAGCCCAAGGGTGAGCAACTTTTGCCTGCGTAGTTAAATGCTTTGCTTTTTTAGCGATATTGTCATCATCCGTGATGATTGCACCACCACCGCCACAAGTAACTGTCTTATTACCGTTGAAACTAAATGTGCCCATCGCTCCGAAAACACCCGTATGTTTTCCTTTATAATAACTTCCCAACGATTCCGCCGCATCTTCTACTAAAACAATATTCCAATCTTCACAAATAGCGGCAATTTCATCGATTCTACATGGTAAACCAAAGGTATGCATCGGTACACAAGCTTTAATTCTTTTATTAGTGTTTTTGTTATAGGCGAATCCGTCTGATCCAATTTCAGCGGCTGACTCCAAAAACTCACGCAAAGCTTCCGGAGACATCCCAATTGTATCTTTGTCTATATCTATAAATAAAGGTTTGGCGCCAATATAACTGATGGCATTACAAGTCGCAATAAAGGTTAAGCTCTGCGATAAAACCTCGTCATTTGCGCTAACATTGGCTAAAAGCAACGCCATGTGTAATGCATTAGTTCCATTTACAATGGCTACGCAGTGCTTTGCGCCCGTAATCTCACACATCATTTTTTCAAACCGATTCACATAAGCGCCTACTGAAGAAACAAAAGTAGAATCGATTGCATCTATTAAGTACTTCTTTTCATTACCTATAAAAAGTGGTGTATGCAAAGAAATAAAGTCCTGGTTTGGAAACTGAGTTTTGACAAAATCTATAATGGGTTGGAAGGTAGATGACATAGAATCTTATTAACAATTACATTTTTGCGTCTAAATACTTACCTGTTTCTTTATGACCGAAATCTGGAATCATAAAATGAAATAGAGAGACTATACTTTCCTTATCCCATTTTTTAGATGATTTATATGCTAATATGGTATTTTTAAAATAGTCTAATTTTGAAGCGTCGAATCCTGCTTCGTTTTTTATAATCCCTAAGTTTTCGAATCGCCCCATATCGAGAACCTCATTTTCTGTAAAGAATTCTTCGAAGTCTTTCTCTCCTGTGGTATCGCTCGCTGTAAAAAGACAAGGCCATTTCTTTTGAGCGATCAATTGATCTGCTCCGCTTCTCGCCTCGTCTTCATCCTCACATAAATATGGTTCGTAGCCTAAGTTTTGCAAATACTTGCTCGCTATATCAGCAAAAGTAATCAAATGAAGATGCTCGCTTAGTTTTGGAAAAAAAACATCACGGTTGGCTCCGAATATGCAGGACATTAAACAAAGTTCCCCAGATTCTTTAGGAATTACGAAATATCTTTTGATATCATTAGGAGCAACAATAGGTTGCCTTTTTTGAATACGTTGATTGAAACCATGAAGTAGAGAACCATCAGAAAACGCAACATTAGCAAAGCGGGCGGTTGAAATATCTATTTGTTCGCTATACTTCATCAAAAACATCTCCATGATGCGCTTAGAAGCGCCCATCATATTTACTGGATTAGCTGCTTTATCTGTAGAAACACAAAAGTACTTTTTTACTCCTTTCTGAATGGCCTGTTGGATTGTTTTTTCTGTGTTGAAGATGTTAACATCTATCATCCTCATCAGTGTGAAGGGGTCTTTTTCGCTCCTAACATGCTTTAATGCGGAAAGATTTAAGATGTAATCATAATTCCCGTCTGCTTCAAAAAAAGCATCATATTCTATAGAGCCTATATCTAATGCAAAGGTTTGAAAGTCGCCATCGATATAGCCAAATGAACTACGAATATCGCGTACCAATTCGACCATGTTATTCTCGCTGAGGTCAACTACATGAAGCTTTAACGGTTTTCTTTTGAAGATTTCTTTGGTTACCGCTTGTCCAATAGAACCTGCCCCGCCAATCACTAGAAATTTTGATTTGTTAACAATTAATTCGAGCTCTTCCTGATTTTGATTTATATCTTCATTAAACAGCTCGTCTTTTCTTCCAATAAGCCCTAATATCTCCATGTGTTTATTCAGCTATAAGTTGTGAAAATACTCTCTTAATTATTAAAGACAAACAAGTCAAAAAACCTAAAATAATCCCTCCCAATACAACTCCCTTTGCTTTTCCTAATTTGTCTTTTTTCAATGGAAAAACTGGTTGATCTATCACTTGTATTAAGGGTTTATCGTTTCTCAAACCGATTTTCGCCATCTCCAAGTTTTTAACTATTTCCTGATAGATCGCTCCGTTAGCTTGCACATCTATCTGCCGCCGTTGAGATCCCACTCGTAACGTTTGAAAAGCTGGATTCAGATTCGGGTTTGCATCAACCGCTGCAGCTACACCCCCAATGCTTGAATTCAACACCTTCCTAACGCTGTCTGCTTGACTTTGTAAAACGGCCAAATTTTCAGCTGATTTTTTTGTCTTCGTATTTATATAAAACGAGTTCACTTTACTAACAATATTATTTGCAAAAGATTTAGCAAATAATTCATCCTCGGATTTTACAGACACTACTATGATAGATAATTTTTTATCCGGTTTCGAAACATTTAAGACCCCACCATTAATCGTTTCTACTAGCTTCCCTACAATAGAGTCTTGTTCCCTTGTAAATTTATCAACGTTACCGAAATCTATATTTTTCAAACTCGGTTTTACTTCCCAACCTTCTCTCAATTTATTAAATTCAATGTATCGGTCAATTAGCGACTGTTTCTTTCCATTAAAAGTATCTTTGGCCAATAAGGTTTCTTGAATCATCCGGCGAGATTTATAAAGCTCTAAGATGTTATCCCCCTTAAAAATACCTCCGCCTCCACCACCTAAATCGACCCCTATTATGGAGGCAATCCCAGCATATTGCCCTAAACCACCTCCACTTTCTCCTTCTTCTAATACAAACGTGGTTTCCGCGGTATAAACTGGCTTTTTAATTAAAGCATAAGTTAAGCCCAGTACCCCTCCAATGATTCCGGTAGTTAAAACGATAATCCATTTACTTAGTAAGTATTTCCACCATTCCCGTATTTTGAGTATAAGTTCTCGCAAAGAAATTTCATCGTTCTGTGCATTAGGAACTTGGTCAGCGTACGTCTCTGTTAATTCTATCTTTTGCGTATGTTTTGATATATGTTCCTGATCTTGGGACATGATTTTTATTTTTATTTAAATTACTTTAAGGTGTTTAACAATCCCAATATAATAGCTCCTAAAGAGGCTACCCCAGTAGAGATCCCAATGATTTCTCCAGTAGAAAGTGCTTTCTTTTCTTCCCTCTTTGGCACAAAAATTTCTGCTCCTGTTTTAACCACCGGGTAGTTGTTAAAAAAAAGAAATCTTTTGGTACTTCTTACATCACCATTTGCGTAAATGATGTAAGATCGTTTTTTTAATGCCTTTACGCCAAAGCCTCCTGCGTTAGCAATGTAGTTTTTAAATCCCTTACTTCTGCTGAAAACCACCGTATTTGGTGATAAAACCTCGCCACTCACTTTTACAGTTTGTAACTCTGTAGGCACATTGATAATATCTCCATTTTGCAAAAACAAATCTTTTCGTCTTCCAGGTTTTGCTAAAATCTGTGGCAAGTCAATCCCAACAAAATTATTTCTGGTAACTCCGTTTTCCAGATCTATAGAAGTAGAGTCTTCTGCATCTTTTTGCACTTTTTTAAACTGCTCTAATTTCTGCTTTTCCTTTTCTGCTTCTAATTGTGTTTCAAAAGTTCCTGCTCTTTTTAAAGAAGCGCCGTAAGGATAAGCCAATGCCGTTAACCCTCCCGCTCGTTTAACCAAATCAGATAATCTCTCATCTTTTTTGGTAATGGTATAATAACCTGGGTATAAAACCTCTCCGTCAATTCTCACTTGTTTTTGAACCTCATATCCTGGTGAAGACCTTACCGTAATGATATCAAAGGGTTGCAATACAAACTTAGCAGCCTCGATACTTAAATTCCGATCGACTTCCATTTGGAATACTTCTGCAGTTCTCGCAGAGGATGATGTTGCATCTGAGTTTTTAACACGACGAGAAATTTCAATGCGCTGGGAGGTAGCTGATTCGCTGAAACCGCCGGCTTTTAAGATTACCTCTTCTAAACTCATGTTTTCGGAATAAGCAAACTCTCCTGGCCTTCTTACCTGTCCATTGATACTTACTTTATACGCTTCTTTTAAATCAAATATGGAAGATATACTGATTACATCTTCACGTTTTAATGGAATATCGTCCGCTGTGCCGGCTAATACTTTTTTAATGTCGAAAGAAATGAGCTCTGTATTTAGGTCATCCGTTAAACGAGTAATATACGCCCTATTGGTAAAAGCATCTTCTTTAATTCCTTCTGCTTTTTGAATTAATGTTTTTACAGTTAAACCCGACTCCAACTCATACTGACCGGGTCTAAATACCGAACCCTCTATGGTCACTCGGTTTTCAAACCTGTCTAAAATCTCGTTTACAAAATACTTATCTCCGCTTTTTGGCTTGTAGCTTGCGTATTCAGAAGCGGTAACATCAGCAATTTTTTGCTCTGTATCTGTATTCCCTAATACCTTTACTCTTGCTTTATAGGCTCTTTCTGTAAAACCACCCGCAAAAGAAAGTAGGTCTTCAAAATCTTCATTATCTTTTAATTCAAAAATTGCCGGGCGTTTTATCTCGCCTACAATTTCTACGCGTTTTTGATAAACCGGAACTCTGATAATATCCTGATCTTGCAAGCGAACGTTATTTTTTAAATCTCCTTTCAAAAGGAAATCATAAACATCTAACGTTGCTACTTTCCTTCCGTTTCTGATTACTTCAATATTCCGGAATGAACCATTGTCTGTTGGACCACCAGATGAATAGAGTGCGTTGAATAAAGTTGCCAAAGAAGGAAGTGTATAAGTTCCTGGCTTCATCACTTCGCCGGTTAAAATAACCTTGATGCTACGGATGTTACCGATTGTCACACTCAACTTGGTGTTGCCTGAGTTTAAGCCACTGTAAATTCCAGACAGCTTACTTTTGATCCGGGATGTTGCGGCTTCTACCGTTAAACCACCGACTTGTGTAATTCCTACGTAAGGGATATTGATGGTTCCTTCTGGGCTAACGGTTAAGCTATAACTCACTTCTGAATAACCGTATATATCAATTAATAATTGATCGGAAGTTCCAATCACATAATTTAAAGGCGTGGCTAAACGTAAATTAGGTTCAAAAGTAGTAGATGCATTTGCAAAAAGTTCTTTACCAAAAATTTTGGATTTTAATGTTTGTAGTACAGCGTCTGCTTCTTTCTCAGTTTTTTTGTCGTCTGAATTGGCAATGTCAGAAACTTCCCCTTCAAAGCTACGTCCTCTGCTTCCGTCTTTTCCTTTTACGGTTGCATCTGTTTGGCCGCTAGCAGCGCTATTTGAATTTACGGCTTCTACTCTTGCTCTTAACTTTGCAACTTCAGCAGGCTGCATTCCTCTGGAGGCTGCGATTTGCTCTAATTGAGATTCGGGCAATCCTGATGATTGTATTTGCTTAATAATCTGTCTAATCTGATCATCAGTTAGCTCATCTACACGAACGTTAGAAAAATTCTGTTGATTGACGCTTTGAGCCTTAGCCGATTGGAAGGTGATTATTCCAACAAAAAAAAGCAGTAGTAGCAGTGATTTTTTGATATTCATTTATGATAGGGTAACCTTACTTAATCTTGATTCTTGTTTAAAACGGCCAACAAAGCGCTGAACGCCTGCAAGTGTGCTTCAATATTTTTATATACTTCATTGTACATTTCTTCCTTGTAAATATGACTAAGCTTGTTTCTATCTTCTAAGGTATTGAAAAGCATTTTATAAAGCGCTTCTGTAATAAATTTATTTAACATCAAATTTTTATAAACCAACTTGGGCGATATAAATATTTCAGCCGTTCTAAGCTCGAGAAAAATTTTGCTTACTTTCCAAGATAATTCTGTACAGTATTCAAACTTTTGCAATTTTCCATTTTTGATCGCATCTAATTCAATTGCTGAATACTTCGTATCATCTGTCAACGTAAGCACTTCCGCATAGGTAGCAATTGCTTGCTTTAAATTTGATAATTCAAGTTCGAATTTTTGCTTAAGTTCCATATTTCAATCTTTTCTAAAGCATATTGTTTAAACTCGTCGCTAACTTGGTAAAAATCTATTAAGTCAACTTTTAAAGGGCAAATGCTTTCGTCTATCTCTTCTTCTATTTCTCCTTTTATAGAAATGGATAAAGGTCTTTCTCCTAAAACGCCAATATCAATATCCGATAGATGATGATGATTCCCCATTGCTCGACTGCCAAATAAAAACACAGAATAAGTTTGCAAAGGTACTCTTTTAAGTATTATTCTCTTTACAATGTTAATGTAACTTTCCATTTCCGTTTGGTTTCATCAGCGAGTAGGCTTTCTGATTAGGCACTTACGCTTGTAAAATATCACACTTTTCTTAACCGTCATCTCGACGCTTGGAGAGATCTCTAAGTTTTTTTGGCACTAAATGATTCTGTTAAGAAACTAACAGATCTCTCACATCGTACCTCGTTCGAAATGACGGAAAAAGTTGCGAAATCTCGTTCGTTAAGCGTTACTCGAAATAATTCATTGTTTGGTAACCACCATCTTTTAAATACTGATCTTTTTTAGTCAAGTGCAAGTCTGATTGAATCATATCCTTTACCAATGCTGGTAAATCGTACTTTAATTTCCAACCTAATTTTTCTTTTGACTTCGTTGGGTCGCCCAATAACAGTTCAACCTCTGTTGGACGGAAGTATTTTGGATCAACTTTTACAACAGTTTGTCCCAATTTCAACGAATCGACATTTAAACCTAACTCTTTTGCTTTGTCTTGGTCAACATCAATAATTACTCCTTTTTCATTGTCGTCTTTACCAGAGAACTCAACGGTAATTCCTAACTCTTCAAAACTCATTCTCACAAATTCACGAACGGTAGTAGTTACGCCTGTTGCAATTACGAAATCTTCTGGTTTATCTTGTTGTAAAATCAACCACATCGCTTCTATATAATCTTTAGCATGTCCCCAGTCTCTTTGTGAAGAAAGATTACCCAAATATATACAGCTTTGTAAGCCCATTGCTATTTTAGACGCCGCTCTGGTAATTTTACGAGTAACAAAAGTTTCTCCTCGTATAGGGCTTTCGTGATTAAACAAAATTCCATTACAAGCGAACATTCCATATGCCTCGCGATAATTTACCGTGATCCAATAGGCATACATTTTTGCTACTGCATAAGGTGAACGTGGGTAAAAAGGCGTAGTTTCTGACTGAGGAACTGCTTGTACTAATCCATAAAGTTCTGATGTTGAAGCTTGATAAACCCTTGTTTTTTCAGTTAAGCCTAACAATCTTACTGCTTCTAAAATTCTTAACGTTCCGATACCATCTGCGTTTGCGGTGTATTCAGGAGTATCAAAACTTACTTTAACGTGGCTCATTGCGGCCAAGTTGTAAATTTCGTCTGGTTGGATTTCCTGCACCAAACGTATTAAGTTTGTAGAGTCTGTTAAATCGCCGTAATGCAAAGTTAACTTTACGCCTTCTTCGTGTTGGTCTTGGTATAAATGATCAATCCTATCCGTATTAAAAAGGGAAGTTCTTCTTTTTAAACCGTGAACTTCATAACCTTTTTTTAATAAAAACTCTGCAAGATATGCACCATCTTGTCCTGTAATACCTGTAATTAATGCGACTTTAGCCATATGTTTTAATTTTGAAGGATTGGTGGAGAGAATGATTGATTGAACTCCTTGCTAATCCGTTTATTTGAATAATTGATGAACAGAATGATTGTATGCTTACTAGTCCTTTTATTTAGTTTTGAGTGAAGAAAAGAATAAATAAATAATCTTTTCTCGTTTCAAGCTATGTTTACTTATAAAATTTTTCCGTCGGCAATATCTACCAAATATTTTCCGTAGCCACTTTTCACCAAGGGTTCTCCAAGTTTACGCAAAGCCTCTTTGCCTATAAAATTCATACGGTAAGCGATTTCTTCGATACAACCAATTTTTAAACCTTGGCGGTCTTCAATCACCTGAACAAAAGTACCAGCTTGCATTAAAGATTCGAAAGTTCCGGTATCCAACCAAGCGGTTCCTCTGCTCAATAGGCCGACTTTTAGCAAGCCTTTCTCTAGATAATATTTATTGATATCTGTAATTTCTAGTTCCCCACGTGGCGAAGGTTTGATATTTTTTGCGACTTCAACTACGCTGTTATCGTAAAAATACAATCCTGGAACCGCATAATTAGATTTTGGATTTTCTGGTTTCTCTTCTATAGAAATGGCTTTCTTATCTGCATCAAATTCTACAACGCCATACCTTTCAGGGTCATGAACTGGATAGGCGAAAACTACGCCTCCTGTTGGGTTGGTATTAGCTTGCATCAACTTAGCCATCCCGTCGCCAAAGAAAATATTATCTCCTAAAACTAGCGCTACAGCATCGTTGCCAATAAATTCTTCGCCAATAACAAACGCTTGTGCTAAACCATCTGGCGAGGGTTGCTCTGCATAGGAAAATTTACATCCCATGTTTGTACCATCACCTAATAATTTCTGAAATCCCGGTAAATCTTGCGGCGTGGAGATGATTAGCACTTCATTTATCCCGGCTAACATTAAAGTCGCCAATGGATAATAAATCATCGGCTTATCATAAACCGGCATCATTTGCTTGCTTACTGCAAGCGTAAGTGGATGTAAACGAGAACCTGTTCCTCCTGCTAAAATTATTCCTTTCAAGGTGGTATAATTTAAATGTTTGTTTTTCTGTTAGAATTGCAAATGTAAATATTTAACCCTTATTTAAAACATTTATATTTTCTTCTAGCTCCTCATACCAATCTTCGCCGTACTTTCTAATTAAAGGTTCTTTCAAAAACTGGTAGACTTTAACCTTGTGCTCGTTTCCTAAAGTGCAAGCCGAACTACAGATACTCCATCTATCGTAATGTAACATATCAAACTCCGGATACTGCGTTAAGCGAATAGGATACAGATGACACGAAATCGGTTTTTTCCAACTAATTACTTTATCTTCATAAGCCTTTTCAATCGCACATTTGGTTATCCCATTCTCCCAAGTTACGTAAGCGCACTCTTTATTAACATCCACACAGGTGGTGGTGTAATCACCTTCAAAATCCTTTACCGAAGTTCCTTGTTGTTCAATGGCCTCAATTCCCTTGGCGGTCATGTATGGCTTCACTTTAGGATAAATTTCTTCCAAAATAGCAAGCTCGTCTTCATTTAAAGGCGCTCCAGAATCACCCTCAATACAGCAAGCTCCTTTGCACTTTTCCAGGTTACAGATAAAATTTTCTTTGATTAAATCCTCAGAAACTAAATGCCCACCTATTTCTAACATTACTTTTTCACGCATAATTCTTTTTTATATAATGTTCAGAGTCCGAAGTCCACTGTCTGCCGTCCGCGGACTACAAACTTTTAACATTCCCATCTTCGTATCAATCCGTATCCGGATGTCAGCTGTCTATGTTTTATCGCTTGTATTCACAGGTATAGTCCGCGGTCTGCTGACTATTGACTGCCGACTTCTAAAACATTCCCTTCCTTATCAACCATTCCTTTTTTAAAAGCTGGATTACCGTACCAAAGTTCAAAGTCGCCGGTATTTTTTGTCAATACAGAACCCGCACCAATTAATGAGAATTCTCCTATGTTATTACCACAAACTATCGTACTATTTGCTCCCAAAGTTGCACCTTTTTTAACGATGGTAACTTTATATTCTGCTTTACGATTAATAAACGCTCTAGGATTTAAAATATTGGTGAATACAACTGATGGCCCTATAAAAACATCATCCTCCAACGTCACGCCTTCATAAACGGAAACGTTATTTTGGATTTTAACGCCATTTCCCACCTTTACGTTTTTACCCATAAATACATTTTGCCCGATATTACAGTTTTCTCCAATGATAACTCCTTCAGAAATATGCGAAAAATGCCAAATAGAGGACCCGTTTCCAATACTTACATTCTCATCAACTACCGAAGTGGGATGCACAAAAAAATCAGGACGCTGCATTAAAAAAGCCATTTATCTGAGCGCAAATATAATCTATATCTTTTATTGTCAGTA
This sequence comes from Sphingobacteriales bacterium, assembly GCA_038243635.1. GTDB lineage: Bacteria > Bacteroidota > Bacteroidia > Sphingobacteriales > Sphingobacteriaceae > Pseudopedobacter. Next base: position 107,822 of record JBBSQW010000008.1, on the reverse strand, counting down.
GCTGATGGATGGGTAAAGACAAGACTTCTTTACTCAGTTTCTCGGATACCGGAAATTTTTCTTGATAATTTTGATAAGCAATCTGACTGGGGATTGGCATAGGGTAATAAATCATGCTGTCGATGTCTTTGGAAGCGAGGTGGTTTTTAAGTGGGTCTCTTAAGTCGTTTGCAACCTTTATGGTAAATTGATGCCAAGAGTTTGTGCTGTTTGAACTACATTTTGGCAACTGAATATTGACTAAGTTTTGGAGTTGATTAATATACCTGTTTGCGAGCGCTGATTTTTTTGCTACAACTTGGTCTAGCTTTATCAGCTTAACTTTAAGAACACCTGCCTGCAGGCTATCTAACCTTGAATTAATGCCAACCAAATGATGATTATATTTTTCTATTTGTCCATGATTAGCAATCATTCTCGCTTTGTTTGCTAAATCATCATCATTGGTAAACAAAGCTCCACCATCTCCAAAACACGAGAGATTTTTGGTGGGGAAGAATGACGTACAACCGAAATCTCCTATACTTCCCAGAGATCTATCTTCATGATTAAAACCATATTTCCCACCTAGTGATTGGGCGCAATCTTCAATGATTTTGACTTTATGTTTTTGAGCCAGTTTAACGAGTTCTTCAAGATTCGCTGATTGCCCGAAAAGGTGAACGGAAATAATCGCTTTTGTTTTTGTAGTAATTGCATTTTTTATTGACTTAATATCAAACTGAAAATAAGTTTCGTCTACGTCAACAAAAACGGGTGTAGCGCCCAACAAACAAACAACTTCCGCTACGGCTACATAAGAAAATGCAGGAATAATTACCTCGTCTCCTGCTTTTATATTCGAGGCCATCAACGCAATTTGTAATGCATCGGTTCCATTTCCACAAGAAATTACGTGTTTTACCTGTAGGTAGTTCGCTAGGTCGTTCTCAAAATCCCGAACAATCTTACCTTGAACGTAAGCTCCACTTTTTAAAACCTTGGTGATCTCAGGCATCACATCTTCTTCTAATAAAAGATATTCTGCCTCTAAATCAATCATTTTGATAGCCATAAACGTATTAACCTCAAATCTTTTTATTAAATTTTAATTTTGTTTTTCGGATTAACGTTTTGGAATATATGCGGACGCAAACGATTTTAGACTGTTAAATAGGTAGGTATAGTAAACTGGAAATTAATTTAATTTATAAGGCGCAATTAAAGAAAACTGTGGAATTTTAACGTCAAAAACCTCTTCGTCAACCAGTCTTTTTACTTGAAAGGAACCTCCCATAGTCCCCATATCTGTTTTTAAATTACATCCAGATACATATTCGTGGTATTCACCAGGCTCAATAACAGGTTGTAAACCTACAACTCCTTCGCCTTCTACTTCTCTTTTTGTGCCGTTGGAGTCAAATATTAACCAATGACGACGTAGTAATTGAATGCTGTAATCGCTTAAGTTTTCGATCTTAATCTTGTACGCAAACATAAAATGTTCGTTAGCCGGATTTGAATATTCTGGCTGATAGGTGGTTTCCACAGAAACTTTAACTCGTTCAGTAATTTGGGCTACCATATTTTTATTGTTTTTGTTAATTTATCAGAATAATTTTAAAATCGCAAAATTTAAACCAACTCTAGGCTGAATTTATTTTCAATCTCGTTTAAAACGTCTTCTATCTCTGTAATGTTCTCCAAGGAGACTAATTTCATGCGCCAATCTTTAAAATTAGCAATTCCTTTAAAATAATTGGCATAATGCCTGCGCATTTCAAAAATCCCGGTTTTTGGACCTTTCCACTCCACAGATTTTTGCAAATGGGTTTTACATGTTTCTATTCGCTCGTTTAAAGTTGGTGGGGCCAAGTGTTCTCCAGTTTCAAAAAAGTGTCTTACTTCCCTAAAAATCCAAGGATAACCAATTGCCGCCCTGCCAATCATAATTCCATCCACTTCATATTCTAATCGCCAATTAGCTGCTTTCTCTGGAGAATCGATATCGCCGTTGCCAAAAATCGGGATTTTTATTCGCGGATTGCGCTTAATTTCCCTAATCAAACTCCAATCCGCACTGCCTTTATACATTTGGGAACGGGTTCTTCCGTGAATCGTTAAGGCTTGGATACCCACATCTTGCAATCGTTCGGCGACCTCGTAAACGTTTTTAGTGTTGTCATCCCAGCCTAAACGGGTTTTTACCGTTACTGGCAAGTGCGTAGCTTTAACAACAGCAGCCGTCATCGCAACCATTTTATCAATATCTTGTAATAAGCTTGCACCCGCACCGCGACAAGCGACATTCTTCACAGGGCAACCGTAATTGATATCAATTAAATCTGGATTAGCCAAAGAAGATATCTCAGTTGCCTGACGCATGTGATCAATCTCTGAACCAAAAATCTGGATTCCAATGGGTCTCTCATATTCAAAAATATCCAGCTTCTGTCTGCTTTTTGCAGCATCCCTAATCAAACCTTCCGAAGATATAAACTCAGTATACATCATATCCACCCCGGCTTGTTTACAAACAAAACGGAACGGTGGGTCGCTTACATCCTCCATCGGCGCAAGCAAAAGCGGGAAATTCCCTAAATCGATATTTCCTATTTTAACAGACATTCACGAATCAAATCATTAATTTAACCGCAAATTTACCAAAAAAGTATCTATTATGCCTCACCTGCAAAAAGCAAATGCATATCATCCTTTGCTGCAAATCATGTTTTTGATTTTATGCACTGTTGTGGGCGCTTTGGTGTTTACTATTACTGGCTTACTATTTTGGTTTTTATTTAGTGGAAACGCAAATATTGCCATGCTTACCGGCAACCCCTTAGATATGGACATAAACCTATTACGGACAATGCAAATTAGCAGTTCCTTTGGGATGTTTATTGCCGGACCAATTGCGTTCGCTTACGTAAATGAGGTTAAACCTAAACATTATTATTATTTAGATACCAAGCTGAATCCGGCTTTGTTATTAACCGTTTTTTTATTAATGCTTTTTGCAACTCCTTTTTTTGAATGGGTGGTTTTGGTGAATCAGAAAATGAATTTGCCAGCATTTTTAAAAGAGATGGAAATTTGGATGAAGACCAAGGAATTGGAAGCAGGTGAAATCACAAAAAAACTATTGGTAATGAAAGGCTATGGGGATTTAGCTATTACACTTTTAATGGTGGCCGTGATTCCAGCAGTTGGGGAAGAACTTTTTTTTAGAGGTGGATTTCAAAACATTTTGGGCCAATGGTTTAAAAACCACCATACAGCAATTTGGATAACAGCTATTATTTTTAGTGCGATACACATGCAGTTTTATGGCTTTTTCCCCAGAATGCTTTTAGGTGCACTTTTCGGCTACTTACTAGTATACGGACAAAGCATGTATCTGCCAATTTTAGGACATTTTTTAAACAATGGAAGTGCTGTAGTGATGGCTTTTGTACTACAAAAGCAAGGGAAAGACTTGGATAATATAGACCAGATTAGTTCTTTTAATAGTTATGGTTACCTTATTAGTGCGATAATTACTTTAGCTTTACTCTTTCATTTTTTTAAGCAAACAAAGAAAATCAAACACATATAATGGATAAAGATTGGGTTAAAATTTATACTTCTAGCGACTTTTACAAAGCCGAAATTGTTCGTCAAGTTTTAATAGATCATGAAATTGAAGCTGTGTTGATGAATAAACAAGACACCTCTTACAAATTCGGTGAAGTGCATGTAAATGTACCTAACCAACACTTTCAACAGGCGTTAGAAATTATTTTACAAAACGATTTATAATGAAAACAAGAGCTATAACCGGTTTCATTTTTGTTTTAGTGATGTTGGCTTCTTTGTTAGGTGGACCTTACGTATTTGTTGCTTTCTATATTTTCTTAAGCTTGATGTGTCTTTTCGAGTTTTTTTCGTTAATAAATACTACCGGCTTACGTCCGCATAAAAACATAGGCTACGTTGCTGCGCTAATTATTTTTTGCTCGGTGGCTGGTAGTTACTTTATCGCTTTTGAAAGCAAATGGTTGCTTATAAATATTCCTTTACTATTCGGGATTTTTATTCGCGAACTTTATAAAAAATCTACCATTCCTTTTAGCAATATAGCTTACACCTTTTTAGGTTTAATCTATGCAGTTATTCCCTTCGTTTTTTATGTGAGTATTGCTTTTATTTCTGGCACTTACAATTTCCATTTAGCTTTAGCTTTTTTTCTGATGCTTTGGGCCAATGATACGGGTGCATATTTTGTTGGCGTAAAATTTGGAAAACACCGTTTATTTGAAAGGCATTCGCCTAAAAAATCATGGGAGGGTTTCTTTGGTGGAATTTTTACTAGCGTTTTGGTAGCCTATATCATCTCAATTTTTTATACTGATTATGCTTTTTACCATTGGATGGTGATGGGATTAATCGTCTCCTGCTTTGGCACTTTGGGTGATTTGGTAGAATCTATGTTTAAACGAAGTATTAATGTTAAAGATTCTGGTACGCTTCTACCTGGGCATGGCGGCGTATTAGATCGCTTTGACGGCTTGCTGCTTTCTGCCCCAGTAATTTTCGTTTACCTCTATTTGATTACTTATTAGTAGTTTCGCCTAAAATTTTAAAAGATGACTTTTCATAAAGAAGGATATACCTCATTAGCGCTTTGCGTTTTATTTATAGCCATAACCAATGCTGTTATCCATTACTACTTGCCAGATCTTACTTGGTTTGTGTGGTTGTGGTATGGTGTTTCTTTATTTCTTTTGATAACCATAGTTCAGTTTTTTAGAAGCCCAACACGTACTTTAACAATTGATGAAAGACATATCATTTGCCCTGCAGATGGGAAGGTGGTAGTTATTGAAGAAACTGAAGAAGGAGAATATTTTAAAGATAGAAGACTACAGCTTTCTGTTTTTATGTCGCCTGTAAATGTGCATATCAATAGAAACCCAATTAGTGGAATAGTAAAGTATTTCAAATACCATCCTGGTAAATACTTGGTTGCTTGGGATCCAAAATCGTCAACAGAGAACGAAAGAACTACCACTGTTGTGGCTCATGAAAAAGGATTCGAGATTTTATACCGCCAAATTGCAGGTGCTTTAGCCCGTAGAATTGTTTGGTATTTAAAAGAAGGTGACCAAGTTGAGCAAGCAGAGCAGTTTGGCTTTATTAAGTTTGGCTCTAGGGTAGATGTTTTTTTACCACTAGGCACTAAAGTTAATGTGAATTTGAATGAAGTCGTTAAGGGTGGTGTAACTGTTTTAGCTACTTTGCCGAGTACTGTGACTCCTCCAGATTCTACAAAGTAAATTTTAAAAGTACGAAGTCTTTGTAACCACTTTAATTGGGCAGACTTCGTTTTTTTAAAGTCTTACCTCAATTCAGAAAAAGTATCTCCTTCGTTTATATTGCCCGAATTATAGCCTTTCATAAACCAATACATTCTTTGTTTTGATGTTCCGTGAGTAAAAGCATCTGGAACAATTCTCCCTTGCGACTTCTGCTGAATGGCATCGTCTCCAACAGCTTGCGCCGCACTCATTGCCTCTTCAATATCACCATCTTCTAAATATTGTTTGTTATAATGCGCAAAAATACCTGCATAAAAATCTGCCTGCAACTCTAAAGCAACCGATAATTTATTGGCCTCTTTTTCGCTTATGCCGCTTTGCATCTTATTTACTTTTGCAGAAGTACCTAATAAGGTTTGAACATGGTGACCAACTTCGTGAGCGATGACGTAAGCTGTTGCAAAATCACCTCCTTTTGCTCCGAACCTACTTTTTAACTCTTCCATAAAAGAAAGGTCGATATATACTTTCTGATCTGCTGGGCAATAGAAAGGTCCAACTGCTGATGAAGCGCCGCCACATTCTGTTTGCACACCATCAGTAAATAAAACCATTTTGGGTTGTTGATAACTAGAACCCTGTTCTTCAAAAAGTTTACCCCAAACATCTTCGGTATCCGCAAAAACGACCGACGCAAATTCTCCTTGTTTTTTTTCGGCTTCAGTTAGTTCTCTTTGTTCTCCACCACCGCTGCGTTGTACTACTTGATTCTGAATTTGATTTAAAACCTGCGCACTATCACCACCTAAAAACATTTGAGCGATCAAAAATATAACACCGATGATACCACCGCCTGCTGCAATTTTTCCACCCGATAGACCTCTCCGGTCTTCCACGTTACTACTTCCGCGTCTGCCTAACCATTTCATAGCTTTTATTTTTATTGGGAACTTAACATAAAAAGTGCCAGCATTATCTGAGATTAAAATAATAAAAAGAAGAATCAATACACGTCAAAAAACTAGGATATCAGAAAGTGATAAAGAGTAAGATAAATCTTCGACATCGCTACAATATGAGAAATTTAATACTTTTGGCTATCTTAAAAACCCTAAAGTCGAATAAAATCTATGTAGCTATGTGGTTCAAAAAAATGGCGTAAAATAGGTTATGATAGTTGTGTTTTTTTAGTGTAAAAGAAGGTTTGCAGCACTAATCCAAAAACGATTACCAAAACACAACCGAAAAGGTTTAACCACAAATAAGCCATCCAATCAAACTTAAAGGCCGTAAAAACGAATATCTCCGTGATGATTGCCGCATAAAAAACTGCTTTTCCGCCAACGTACTTAAAGTAAAAGGCAACCAAGAAAATTCCTAAAATTGTTCCATAAAATAAGGAGCCAAGGATATTTACTGCTTCTAATAAGTTACCCAACTTACTGGCAAAAAGTGCCATGGCGATACTGATTACTCCCCAAAAGAAAGTAGTGATTTTACTAATGTTCAGATACTTTAAATCGCTACCCGTTTTGTTAATTAGGCGTTTATAAATATCCACAGAAGTGGTAGAGGCCAAAGAGTTTAGAGCGCTCGCGGTTGACCCCATGGAAGCCATACAAACGATGGCAATCAATAAACCAATTAAGCCTTTTGGCAGATGCTGCGTAACAAAAGTCAAAAACACATAATTGGTATCATCCAAATCTGCATCGGGATTGTTCTTTTTCATTACCGCCAGTGCATCCAACTTTTTTTGTTGAAGGTTTTCGTTAGCCAGCTTTACGTCGGCGCTTGCTTGTTCTACATTTTTATTGCTATTTAATGCTTCATCAAGCGCAATTACCTTTTTGCTTTTATCGGCGAAAGCTAAATTAAAGTCTTGCTCTCGTTCTTTAAACTCGGCTCTATAACTGGAGTTTTCTACCTTATTAAGCTCGTAGCTGTTAAAAAAAATAGGTGGCTTTTGATATTGATAAAACGTAAAAACAAAAATTCCTATCAGTAGAATCAAGAACTGCATCGGGATTTTCAACATGCCGTTCATCAATAATCCCATTCGGCTTTGACCAACTGAACTGCCAGTTAAGTAACGCCCAACTTGTGATTGATCTGTACCGAAATACGAAAGTTGTAGAAAAAGACCTCCGATAATTCCGGTCCAAACGGTGTAGCGATTGTTCAAATCAAACTTCCAATCAATCACATTCATGCGGTCCATTTTGCCAGCAATTTTTAAAGCCTTCACAAAACCAACGTCGCCTGGCAAGAGCTGAACGACCATAAATCCCGCTAAAAACATCCCACAAAAAATAATGCTCATCTGTAACATTTGAGTATAAGAAACTGCTTTTGTTCCGCCGTAAACGGTGTATAAAACCACCACACTTCCAATAAAAAGGGTAGTATAAGTAGTGTTGATGTTTAATATCGTTGATAAAATAATAGATGGGGCATAAATGGTGATCCCGGTAGATAACCCTCGTTGAATTAGAAATAGAAATGCAGTAAAAGCTCTAGTTTTTAAGTCAAAACGTTGTTCTAAGAACTCGTAAGCGGTATAAACTTTAAGTTTGTGGTAAATTGGAACAAAAGTGATGCAGAGGATAATCATGGCTATTGGAAGCCCGAAATAGAATTGCACAAAACGCATTCCGTCTGAATACGCCAAACCTGGAGCAGAAAGAAAAGTGATAGCACTGGCCTGCGTTGCCATTACCGATAAACCAACGTTATACCAAGGCAAGGAACGATCACCCAGCAGATAACCATCAATATTTTTACTCCCTCTACTTTTGTAAATCCCGTAAATTACGATAAACAAAATGGTAACAGAAAGTACCAGCCAGTCTATCCAACTCATGAGAAATAAGAAGTAATAAGGCTAAATATTAAAATTAAAAAAACCAGCCAACACAAAACAATTGCGTAAAACTGGTTCCAATTTTTTATAAAAGGGGGAAGCTCTTTTTTATGCTTGTTGCTTTCCACGGCTTTTGTTAATCAAGAACTGAAACAGCCCACCGGTTAACACTCCCAAAATTGCTCCTGTAAGGATATGACCCTCTACAGCTAAACCAGTTAAAGCACCACACACTAAACCAATTACATAATATAACCAGTTATATTTTTGATAGTCAAAATTTTCTTCCATTGTATTTTTGATATATGGTTTCAAAAATAAGAGTTTATGTGCTAAGATAAAAGTTAAACGAACATTAATCTATCACATGTTCCTAGAATAATTTTGGTTTCGGCTAAAAATCGGTAAATGGCTTTAAGTATTTCCGGGTTAATGCAATAAAATAATTAACTCCCTTTCTGTTGATCTGCGTAAGCAAAAACCTTTTGCAATAATGAGGTGCTTCTTGCGCTCAGGTTTCCTCTAATTTTTAGCTCTTCTTTTGCAATTTCGAAAAACAGACCATCAATTGCTTGGTCGGTTACATAGCCTGTTAAATCAGTATTTATAGGTTTAACCAAAGGTAATCTGTTATAACTTTTTGTAACATCGCCCCAATATTTAGTAGCACCAACTTTGCTTAAGCTATTAGTAACAATTGGTCTAAATTTACCTGCAAGCGCAGCACTTGTAGTTCTTTTAAAATACAATGTTGCTGCATCTTGCTTGCCCAATAAAATATTGCTTACATCCTGAAAGCTCATTTGTTTAATGGCATTCACAAAAATAGGTTTCGCTTCTTGTGCAGCATCTTCAGCTGCCCTGTTTAAACTGGTAATTACATTATCACATAAGCTGTTTAAGCCTATTGCCCGCAGTGCATTCTCTGCTTTTTTTGCTTCTTCCGGAAACAAAATCTTTACTGCCAAATTACCCAAATAACCATCTTTTGCAGACAACCGTTCGGTACTATAGTTTGTCCCAAATTCTAAAGCTTGTTTTAAACCTAAGCTCATTTCGGTGGTAGACGGAGTGCCTAATGTTTGGTTTATTACGCCAGCATATTGGTTCAAAGTATCACAACTTGAGAATATAAGTGTGGAGGAAAGTATAGTGATTAGCGCTAGTTTTTTCATTTTAATCTTTTACGTAAATATGCAATTATACTGCCAATACCAGTCACGTTTCTTCGATAAGTATGGTCCTGACTTTTCTAGTCTTGCGTCCTTCAAAATTTTCGGCAGACGTTCCAATTTCTAAAGACGACTACAGCAGTTGAAAATTTCCTGCCATTATGTTGAGATAGATAGCAAATAAAATTATTGAGACAAACGTTTATGAATAAAGAAAAAATATATACTTTCAGCCCATGAATCGGATTGACAGACTTTTTGGAATTTCAACAATGCTACAATCCAACAGGTTTACGCTTGCCGAGCAGATTTCCAAAAAATTCAATATCAGTCTTCGCACCGTTTACCGTGATTTAAAAGCGTTGAATGAACAAGGTATTCCAATTTGTTTCGCTCCACAAAAAGGCTATTACTTGGTAAGTGGTTACTTTTTACCGCCTATTAGTTTTAACTTAGAAGAAGCAAATGCACTTATACTAGTCGAGCATCTTTTAAATGCTTTTAGTGATAAGTCTATCCAAAATCATTATCAATCCGCATTACAGAAAGTTAAATCTGTACTTAAACCATCACAGAAAGAAAAAATTGAGTTGTTAGCTACCAACATAAAGTTCCAAATACCAAAGCGACTGACCAATGATTATGAACATCTTTCCACCTTACAAACCGCCATCCTTAATAAAAACATATTGCAATTTGAATATCAAAATGCCAAGGAAGAACTTAGCCAAAGAAAAGTAGAGTGTGTAGGTTTGATTTTTTATGCTTTTAGTTGGCATTTAATTGCTTGGTGCCAGCTTAGAAATGATTATAGAGATTTTAAAGTTTCAAGAATAATTAACATTAAAGTTTTAAACGAACCCTTTATATTGGAAAGCCATATTGCCATAGCAGATTATATGAAGCTTTTGCCCGTAAACTTTTAATTTAATTGCTTAGCTAAAAAATTAATTCTTTACTGACATAGGGTTGTCATTGGCTTTGTTTTCTTTGTAAAAAACAAATCTTATTAAAATGAAACCTATCACAAAATTATTGAAAAAAGAGCTAGAGCAGGAAGCTAGTACCACCAGAAAAATGCTTTCGATTATCCCCAACGACAAATACAGTTGGAAGCCTCACGAAAAAAGCATGGACATCAAAACTTTGGCAACTCATATCGCAGATTTACCCTCATGGCCAGAAATGATTTTGAGAACAAGCGAACTTGACTTTGAGAACAACACCCATCAAGTTGACGACGTAAATAATACCGTTGCCTTGATTCAGTTTTTTGATCGCTCGGTTGAAAAATCAATCAAAGCATTAGAAAGTGCCAAAATCGAAGCTTTAGACGAAATGTGGGCTTTAAGAAGTGGTGATAAAATCTTCAGCGAAGATACAAAATACGAGGTAATTAGAATGAGCCTTGCGCAGCAAATCCATCATAGAGCACAATTGGGAGTTTGCTTAAGATTGCTGAATATCCCGATTCCCGGAAGTTACGGGCCCAGTGCTGACGGCCGAATCTTGTAATTAACAAAAGAGGAGCTCGAAAAAGCTCCTCTTTCTAAAATTTGGTCATCAGCTGTTAAAAGCTTTTAAACTATCTAATCTTCCTCATGCTTTGCAACCACATCTTTCTTGGTTAAAAGCTTAGCATTTTCAGCGAGCTGAATAAACTCTGCTCGGTATCCGTTATCGTCAAGACCTTTAGCTTTTTTCGCCATTGCGATAACTTGCTCAAAGGTAGCATTTTGTTTAAATTCCGAATCTCTAATCAATAAGCCGAATTCCGCAACAGCGGCAACAAACCTAAAGTCTATGTTTGCTTCCTCAATTTTCTGATTGTTATCTATCAAAGCAGCGCTTAATTCCTTGCTTTGATTTCCATCAGGTTGTTTGTAACGAATTTTCACGGTTAACAATTCATCAGAAGCTTTAACATTATTGCCTTTCTGATATTTCATCTCATCCGCTTTCTTCACAAACTCATCCTTATATCCTTTCGGGATAATCTCATACAAAGCGGTCACGGTATGTCCGGCACCCATTTCACCAGCATCTTTTTTATCATCTTTAAAATCTTCGTTATTTAACAAGCGATTTTCATAACCTACCAAGCGGTAAGCTTCTACTTTAGCAGGATTAAACTCTACTTGCAGTTTTACATCTTTTGCTACTGTAAACAAAGTTCCGCCAAACTCGTTAATCAATACTTTTTTGGCTTCATTAATTCCGTCGATGTAGGCATAGTTTCCATTTCCCTTATCGGCGATGGCTTCCATTTTACTGTCTTTCAAATTTCCTTGTCCAAATCCCAAAACACTTAAGAAGATACCGTCGTTTCTATAACTTTCAATCATTCTTTGCATCTCTGAATCACTACTGGCACCCACGTTAAAATCTCCGTCAGTAGCTAAAATCACTCGGTTATTTCCGCCTTTTATAAAGTTGCTTTTTGCAGTTTCATAAGCCAATTTAATTCCAGCGCCACCAGCTGTTGATCCTCCGGCGGATAAATTGGTTAAAGCACCTTTAATTTTTTGTTTGTTGTTTCCGTTCGTACTTGGCAACACCAAACCTGCTGCACCAGCATAAACAACAATGGCGACTTTATCATTCGGACGTAGTTGATCGGTTAATAATTTCATAGATGTTTTTAATAATTCTAACCTATCTGGCCCTTGCATAGATCCAGAAACATCAATCAAAAAAACCAGATTAGACGCTGGCAAATTCTCTATTTTAATAGATTTCGCTTTTAAGCCAATTCTTACCAATCGATGGCTTTTATTCCAAGGTGCATCTGCAACATCAGTTGTTATACTGACTGGGTCGTTTCCTTTTGGTTCCGGATAATTATATCCAAAATAATTTATCAACTCTTCTACCCTTACCGCATCTTTTGGAGGCAATTGTCCGCTCTGAATAAACCTTCTCATATTGCTATACGAAGCAGCGTCAACATCGGCAGAAAAAGTTGAAAGTGGGTCGGTATTCGGGTTCTTAAATCCGTTCTCACTGATAGCGTTATAACTTTCGGTGTTAAAATCTTGATTTGGATACACTGGACTCCCAACAAATCCTCGTACTGCCATCATTTTGCTATTTCCCATAGTCGCAACGGAGCCTATCATGTCGCTCTTTTTCTGTGTAGCGTAACCAACAACAACAATCTCATTTAAGCTCGTTTGCTCAGACTTTAAAACTATTTTAAGTTCTCTGTTGCTAATTTTAGCTTCCTGAGTTAATAACCCGATGAAAGAAACAACCAGTGTTTTCTCTTTTTGTGAAACAGCAATTTTAAAATGACCTCTCGTATCAGTAAATACCTTTCTATTTGGTTCCATTTTAGATTTCACCATTGCGCCCGCAATCGCGACTTGCTGATCATCAAAAACATAACCGCTAACAATCTTGCTTTCATTGGTTTTAAAACCACTTAAAATAAGTGTAATAATGAGTAGGGAGAGTAACTTTTTCATAATGTTATTTCTAAATTTGATAACATGATGCTTTTTAAAACCGTTTTCCATAAACAGCTTAATTATTTTTTTTATTATTGATGTTGAATGGTAACAAATCCTGAGAATAAAGTCGCCAATTTACCGGATGAGCATTTTGTTGTCGTTTATAAAAATTCGGGCGATTTACAGGTTTTGGGTAACCTTTACAAAAGATATATGCCTTTGGTTTACGGTGTTAGCTTGAAATATTTTAAACACCCAGAACAAAGTCAGGATGCGGTGATGCAAATTTTTGAGCAATTGATTGATAAACTTCGAAATCACGAGGTGCAAAATTTTAAGAGTTGGCTTTACGTTTTAACCAGAAACTTTTGTTTGATGGAATTGCGCAAAAGCAAAAAAGTGACCACAGTAAATATAGAGGATACTTTTGTGGAATCTGATGCTTTATTGCATCATGATGAAGCGGACGATAAAGAAAGTCGCTTGTTATTGATGGAAGCTTGCCTGAAAACACTTGTGGAAGAACAGCGAAAAACTTTACAACTGTTTTACCTGGAACAAAAATGTTATACAGAAGTTGCCGATAAAACTGGTTATGAGCTTAAAAAAGTAAAAAGTTACATACAAAACGGAAAAAGAAATCTAAAAATTTGCATCGAAAAAAGTAGTGAATAGTCCAGAGCAAGATATCGTCCTTATCCGTAAATATCATAACGGAACATTAAGTCCAACGGAAAAAAATCAGTTGGAAGCAAGGTCTTTGGATGATATTTTTTTACAGGACGCCTTGGAAGGATATGAAGAATTGGGCGTTAAAGATGAAGATGCCACTGCCCTAAATAACAAGCTAGCTGCTCGGATCGCTTCTGCTAAAATTATTGCCCCAATTTGGGGATTTAAACAGTGGGGAATTGCAGCCTCTGTACTTTTGTGTATCGCTTTAGGCAGTATTTATTTTAATCAAAACCCAAAAGATCAAACAATTGCATTAAACGATATTCAGCAAAAAGAAGATATTCCAAGAGCCGAAAAGTCAAAAATCACTCAGTTAGAAAACACAGATTCGTCTAATCTAAATAGGTTAGCAGAGGTAACCCGACCAACTGAAACTGCCGAAAGCACTATGTTAGCAGATAAAGTTGAAAGTTATACACCAGAACCTGATATTGTTGTAGAACTCTTGGCTGTTGTACCAGACAAAACGGAATTGCCAACCAATTTGGAAGAGGTTAAAGTGGTTGGCTACGGGCCACAAAAAAAACAAGACTTAGTAGGAGCTGTAACTAGTGTAACCTCAGAGAACTTGATGGCAGCCCGGATGATACGTGTGGACAAACAGGTTGTCAACGTAAAATTAAAAGGTAAAATTATCGACGAAAAAGACAGGAGCACTTTACCTGGAGTTTCCATTAAGAATTTAGAGAGTGGAGTAATTAAGCAAACAGATGCAAATGGAGAGTTTACCATTGAACTAAACCAAAACGATAACCTAGCGTTTAGTTACCTAGGTTACGAAACTAAAAACAAAACTATTCAAAAAATAGATGAGCCTGTAACCATTGCGCTAAAGCCATACACCTCTACACTAAGTGAAACTGTAGTGGTAAGATATGGAAGTCCCAAAGCTGTTGCAAACAATGAAATTGGCCCAACCGTAGGATGGCGCAGCTTCAAAAGCTATGTAGATAAACAAGCGCAATTAGCAAACATAGGGCGAGGGAAAGTGCAAGTTCAGTTTATAATAAATACCAACAGCGAACTGTCTGATTTTAAAATTATAGATTCATTTTCAGAAAAAGCGGGCGTAGCGGCAATCAATATTATCAAAAATTATAACAGTGGCTGGACTGGATCGGCAGATAAAATTCCTCATAAAGCAAACATCACTATCAAGTTTAAATAAATCAATCGGCATGAAAAAATTACTATTTCTTATCCCAGTTATTCTACTTTCTTGTACTCAAAACAACAAAACCGAAGACAGTAACGAGGCTAAGACTTCTACCGGTTCAGACCCGCATTCTTTTGCTAATCCAAAAGAAAACATAGTTACCCATTTAGATTTAACCTTAGACGTTAATTTTGCCGCTCAACAATTAAAAGGAATAGCCGTTTGGACCGTTAAACATGTGGCAAAATCAGACGAAATTATTTTTGACACTCAGGGTTTAACCATTGAAAAAGTAACTCTAGACAATGACACCAACCAAGTGTTTTTTGCATTAGGCGATCAAGTAAAATTTTTAGGCCAAGCTTTAAGCATTCCTATTAATCCCGAAACTAAAAAGGTAAATATTTATTACAGCACCGGTAAAGATGCGAAAGCTTTACAATGGTTAAGTCCTCAACAAACTGCTGGCAAAACTCAACCATTTTTATTAACACAGTCTGAAGCAATTTTAGCCCGAAGCTGGATCCCAACACAAGACAGCCCTGAAATTAGATTTACATACGCCGCAGATATTACCGTTCCGAAAGATTTGCTGGCTTTAATGAGTGCAGAAAACCCAACAAAGAAAAGCCCAGACGGAAAATATCATTTTGAGCAGAAAAATGCAATTCCTTCTTACTTAATGGCTTTGGCCGTTGGCGATATTAGCTTTAAAGCGATTGACAAAAGAACCGGTGTATATGCAGAACCAGAAATGTTAGATAAAGTCGCTTACGAGTTTGCCGATATGGGGAAAATGGTAACCGCCGCAGAAAAAATTTATGGCGATTACCGTTGGGGAAGGTATGACGTTTTAGTTTTGCCCCCTAGCTTTCCTTTTGGAGGCATGGAAAACCCAATGCTAACCTTTGCAACGCCAACTGTGATTGCTGGCGATAGATCTTTAGTAAGTTTAGTAGCGCATGAACTGGCGCACAGCTGGAGCGGAAACTTGGTGACCAACGCAACGTGGAATGATTTCTGGCTAAACGAAGGCTTTACCGTTTATTTTGAGCGAAGAATTATTGAAACACTCTACGGAAAAGAAGAAGCTAAAATGCAAGAGGTTTTAGGCTACAACAGCTTAATGGAAAACATTAAAGAGCTTGGAAACAAAAATCCTGATACACGCTTGAAAGTAGATTTTACAAACAGAGACCCAGACGACGGTGTTTCTGATATTGCTTATGAAAAAGGCTATTTCTTTTTAAAAACGATTGAAAATGCCGTGGGACGAGAAAGATTTGATGCTTTTCTAAAAGAATACTTTGATCGTCATGCTTTTAAAAGCGTCGATAACGACACCTTTTTAAACGAGTTGAATGTGCTTTTAATTAAAGGTGATGAGAGCGTTAAAATGCAAATAGATTCTTATGCATGGGTTTATCAACCGGGTTTACCAAAAGAGTTTAAGGCGCCTGTGAGCACTGTTTTTTCTAAAATTGACACTTTAGTTCAAAACCTCGTGGTAACAAAAAATACTGCGGGTTTAAGTAAAGTGTTAAAATCAACAAATGAAAAACTTTACTTTATTAACAAGTTACCAGAAAGTTTGGAAAAGGGATTAATGAGTTCGCTTGACGCTGAATTTAATTTTACAAATACTACAAATGCTGAAGTGCAGTGCGCCTGGTACGTTATGGCCGTAAAAACTAAATATGAGGTCGCCTATCCTGCGATGCGTAATTTCTTGACTAACGTTGGGCGTAGAAAGTTTTTGATGCCTCTTTATAAAGAAATGATTAAAACAGCTGAAGGCAAAAAAATGGCGCAGGATATTTACAAAAATGCAAGACCTAACTATCATTCCGTAGCTTACAACAGTTTAGATGGCATTTTAAAATAGTGTTTGATATTCTCGGATTTACTGCAACTGACAAATTCTTTTTTTTTTACATTTTAGACAATAATAGTCTCAACTAATATTGTCTAAAAAAAAATCAATTATTTGATGCTGCTTTCAGCATCTTATAAAAAGAAATATTTATTGCCAAAAAGAAAATACTTTTAAAAATCATTTTTAAATTCCAAATTTTCCTATTCCATCGACTTAGAGTTGTTGAAATCGTTAACTCTTAGTTAATCAATAGCCTAACGGGAAATACCTCCCCACTCCGCAACCTTTTTTCCCCACTTTTCGTATAAAAGTGCAATGCACACCCGCATTTTGCATAATAGGGAAATAAATAAATGAAACATGTATTTGCATTCATAGCTTTGTTTGTAGCGCTAAATTCGTTTGCGCAACAAAAAGCTATGTACACGCAATATATGTTCAACACCTTAGCTATAAATCCTGCTTACTCTACCCTAGATGAATCTATGACCATTACTGCTTTAAGCAGACACCAGTGGGTAGGTTTTAAAGGTGCTCCAAATATCCAGACTTTATCGTTACACACACCCATCGGCGAAAGCAATACTTTTATAGGTGGTATTTTAGTGAACGATCAAATTGGTGAGGTGATTAGAGAAACAGGTGGCGACATTAGCTTAGCGCAACGAGTAGCCATTGGCACCGATTCATACTTTTCTGTTGGCGTTAACGCGGGTTCAAGTAATTTAGGGGCTAATTATTCAGAAAACTTTAAGCAAAGCCCAGCTTCGGTAAGCGACCCCGTTTTTCAGGATATGAATGGGATGCGGGTGAATTTTGGATGGGGTGCAATGCTATTCTCAGACAAATACTATGTTGGGATATCTGCCCCTCATTTCTTTTATCGCGATTTAGGTTCACTTGCAAAGTCGGCAAACAAAACCGCTTATCGTCCACATTACATTTTACAAGCCGGCTACCTAATCGATCTTAATGAAAACGTAAAATTTAAACCTAACTTTTTAATTAAATACGTAAATGGTTCACCAACGCAGTTTGATATTAATGCTAATTTTTTATTGAATCAAAAAGTTTGGCTAGGTGCGTCATACCGCTCATTAGACTCTTTTGACGCCTTGCTTTCCGTGTTTCTTACACCAGATTTACAAGTGGGCTACTCTTATGATTTTACCAATACAGCCTTAGCAAAAGCACAAAAAGGATCACACGAAATAGCATTAAAATTTAGGTTGCCAGTACGCGGCAGAGATCACACAGCTTGTTATTTCTAACTTTTTTTAACCTTGCTTTCAATCTTAGCAAACCTGTAACTCAACGATAACAGAAAATTCCGTGTTTTGCGTACGCTAAAGCTTTCTTGGTAAAAATTTGGTCCGCCGGTAATGCTTTTTAAGCTTCTTTATGTAAAAGGATCAACTGCGTGAACTGTTACAGCAATCTTGTTTTTCAGCATATTTCTTTCTACACCAAATTGGGTTTGCATCGTAACGCTCGAAACGCCTTGCGCTGCAGTACTTTTGACGTAATATATTTGATTCGGCAAATTTTTTTTTATCAAAAGGATAGTTACCACCAATATTGGTTTTAATGTTATAACGGTTCGAATATACGCTGCATTAACCGCAGAATTACATTCAATTTTACTTACTGTGATACTTCCATTAAAATTTTGGGTTTTTGAAGCCTTGTAGTTTGCATATACGTTAAAGCTAAAAAAAGAGCTATTTGCCAAATTCTGATAGGTTGTCACGATACTGCCGACTGCTTTAACAGTTTTTGAAAAGCACAAATAGTTTGCATGCTAAACTACAATACTAATAATTCAAAGGAATTTCTTTTTGCAAAAGTTTATTCAACCGTAACGCTGAGACGTTCTTGTTTTAATATTTTACGATAAATTTCCATTTCGGTATAAGAACCTTCCAAAACCGCACATTTCCCATCGTTATGTACCGCCCATGCAATTTTTTCTGCTTGACTTTCAGAGTAATCTAAATATTTCATCAAACAGTGGATAACATGGTCAAAACTGTTAACCTCGTCGTTCCATAAAATTAATCGATGTATAACTTTTAGAGAAGTTAAAATTTCATCTAGCGTAAAGGTTTCTTCCTGCGTTTGGATATCAGACATTTAAATTGAACTCGAAATATTATATTGGGTCAAATTACAAAATATACACAGAAATTAAGCAAATTAATTTGAAACGGAATGATAGGACAGTTAAGTTTCTTCATTCTAGCATTTCTTTAAAGTCCTCACCTCGTTAAATGCGAGGCTGTGGGCTAACACTTTACTCAGCTTATGAACTAATTATTGCTCTCAACAACAGTAAAAAAAGCTTGTTTAAAGTAATCGTATTAGATTTTATTCATTATCTGATAAATCTCTCTTCACTTTCCGTCGTACAAACACCTTCTCTTTTTCACTTTCCTCATCGGTTCTGGTATCCTGTACATTATCCGTTACTTTAATTAGATATTCTTTTTCTCTTCCACTTTGGTGCAAGGCAACCTCCTCTATATCTTGGATTGCTACGTCGTAAGGTCCTCTGTCACTAATCAACTTTACAAAAACAGGCAAACACTCTAACAGAATAAATAAAAAAGATATAAAAGAAATTGCTAAATAAGTATCAACGTCCCTACTACCATCAGGGTTAAAAGACAATTGCCCTAGCGCATAATTTCTATCTGCAAAACCTGCCACATTTGATAAACTATCCAGCTGGGTTTCATTAAATAGTCTGGTGCTGTTTAAGCCTTCAATATCCTTTCGAGTATTGATCATCTTATCTACTTGGGTTAAATCACCTCGCACCTGTCCTAATCTATCTTCCTTCTGCTTTACAACCTCTTCTTTTTGCTTTGCATAACTACCGTACCCGTTTATACCACTTGTTTGGTTGGTTTTATCTCCAAAAACTTCTTGGTTAAGCACATATCTTGACCTATTGATATCCTTCTCTAACGAATCTTTTTCTGCCTTTAGATCTTGTAATTTTGTAAGCTCAATACCGTATTTGTTAGTAAAAGCTTTATTTAAGGTATCAATTTTTGAACGTTGCCCATTTAAATAACTGGTTTTTAGCTTTTGACGAATCTCTTTATCAAAAATTTTAAGTTCTAACGGTCTAGAAATGATAATACCGATCATTATGGCTAACAAAATTCTGGGCAATGCCTGTAATATCTGTCGGTTGCTATCTCCTGTTTTTTTAATACTGGCCACAATGTATCGGTCCATATTAAAAATAGCTAAGCCCCAAATTATTCCGAAAACAATGGAAAAAAACGCTGCAAAACTACTTCCCGAAAAAACAAAGTACATGGCATAGCCACCAGATAAAGATGCGAATAGTGCAGTGAAAAATATAGTAGCACCTATACCTACGTACTTATTATGTTCTGTTGGATACTTTTTTAAAGTCTCGATATGCGCACCAGAACAAAACCAAAAAAAGTCGTTTATATTTTTCATCAATAGCAGTTGTCAAATTTTATTCCATAAAAACGCTTGTAACCAAGCTTTCATACTTCTTTAAATAATTAATTTATGGAATAGAATTGATGTTACAAACAAGAATGGAATACCTGACTTAATTCTTTAACAGGATTTAAATACTCAACATTTCGCAGGTTTTCTCTGCAGCAAGTTTCTCTGCATTTTTTTTACTGTAATCGGTTGCGCTTGCCATCGCTTCGCCGCTGATATGCACCTGCACCGAGAACAGTTTGCTGCTATCACCTTCTGCATTTGCAGTTGGTTCAAAGGAAATCTCTTTTGATTGGCTTTGGCACCATTCAATGAGCTTACTTTTAAAATTAGTTTCAGTACGTTCTAAGGTATGTATATCCACATGAGGTTTGATAATTCTATCCGTTATAAAACTTTTAGTAAAATCGTAGCCTTTATCTAAGTAAACTGCACCAATTAAAGCTTCAAAAGCATCGCCTAGTAAGGAACTTTGTTTGGTGGTTACGTTAATGGTTTTGGAATCGAAATCAATCAGTTCTTGGAAACCTAGCTTTCTGCCGAGTTGGTTGAGGTTAGCTCTTCTTACAATTTTTGAACGTAATTCTGTTAAAAAACCTTCATCTTTGTAAGGATAAAGCTTAAAAAGCACCTCGGCAATTACAGATCCTAAAACCGCATCACCCAAAAACTCTAACCTTTCGTTACTACTTCTAGACCCATTCTTTAAAACCAGAGCCATAGACCTGTGCCTAAAAGCCATTTTATAAAGCGCTAAATTTCCTGGAACAAATCCCAGTAAATTTTTCATCCTTTTGACGTATTTACGGTCTGGAGAAAGATGAAGCTTGTAAATTCTAGCTAAGGGCATTCAAAACAATAAAGAGATAGACCGGCATCGGCATTAAAAGATGTAATGAAGAATATGACGACTTAAAGACATCGATTAACCTTCGTACTTTTTAAAAATAACGGAAGCGTTGTGTCCACCAAAACCAAATGTATTTGATAATGCAACTTTGATATCTCGTTTTTGAGCCACGTTAAAAGTGAGATTCAATTTCTGATCAATAGCTGGGTCATCTGTAAAATGATTAATAGTTGGAGGTATGATTCCGTTTTTGATAGCTAAGATACAAGCAATAGACTCAATTGCACCAGCAGCACCTAATAAGTGGCCTGTCATAGATTTTGTTGAGCTAATGTTTAATTTGTAAGCATGTTCTCCAAACAAATTAACTATTGCAGTAGTTTCACTAATGTCTCCTAGCGGAGTGGAAGTACCGTGAACATTGATGTAATCAATGTCGGTAGTTTTCATACCTGCATCATCTAAAGCTGATTGCATCACTAATTTAGCGCCTAATCCTTCTGGGTGAGGTGCGGTAATGTGATTTGCATCGGCACTCATCCCTCCACCTACAATTTCAGCGTAAATTTTAGCTCCGCGGGCTTTTGCATGTTCCAGCTCTTCTAAGATAATGGTTCCTGCACCTTCGCCTGCAACAAAACCATCACGGTCTTTATCAAACGGTCTAGATGCGGTTTTAGGATCATCATTTCTAGTAGAAAGCGCATGCATTGCGTTAAACCCACCAATTCCTGCTTCGTTCAATATAGCTTCTGAACCACCAGAAACAATCATATCTGCCCTACCCAACTTAATGTAAGTAAAAGCATCTATTAACGCATTGGTTGATGAAGCACATGCAGAAACGCAAGAAAAATTTGGTCCACGTAATCCGTATTTCATAGAAATGTGGCCAGGAGCAATGTCAATAATCATTTTCGGAATAAAAAACGGACTAAGCCTTGGCGTTCCATCGCCTTTAGCAAAATTCATAATCTCATCCAAAAATGTTTTTAAACCGCCAATTCCCGCTCCCCAAATTACACCAATTCTATTGGTGTTTAATTTAGTGAAGTCTAAACCTGCGTCCTTAACGGCTTCTTCTGTAGAAACTAATGCATATTGAACAAATGGATCTAATTTCCGAGCTTCCTTCTTCTCTAAATAATCTTCAGCAACAAAGCTTTTAACCTCGCAGGCAAACTTCGTTTTGAATTTTTCAGTATCAAAACGTGTCATTGGAGCGGCACCGCTTACTCCATTTATTAAACCATCCCAATATTCGGGGACAGTTTTCCCAATTGGAGTAAGCGCCCCTAATCCTGTAACAACAACTCTTTTAAGCTCCATTTAATCAATTAAGCAATAATTACTTTACGTTTTTTTCCAAGTAAGTGATAGCTTGGCCAACAGTACTGATGGTTTCAGCTTGATCATCTGGAATAGCTACGTTAAATTCTTTTTCGAATTCCATGATCAATTCAACGGTGTCTAATGAGTCAGCACCTAAATCGTTTGTGAAAGACGCTTCTGGTGTTACTTCACCTTCGTCAACACCTAGTTTTTCAACGATAATTGCTTTTACTCTTGACGCGATATCAGACATAATACTATATAATTAAGGGTTAAAAATTCTGTGCAAAGAAAAATAAATTCTATCAAATATCAAACCTTTTTATTTTTGCCCTACTTTTGGACAAATATTTAATGATAAAGCGGCTAAATATTCACCGAAATTAATCTTTATATTTTGAATAAAAAATTATTACACGTCGAACTTGATTTTGACTTCAAACTAATTGCCCTAACCTCGCTCTCGAAGGACTACCGGCTATGTTTTGCAATCAATAAATTTACAGAATTTGACTTTAGAAAGGTCGATGATTTGGAAATATCATTCAAAAACGCCCCTAAAAAGTTTTTTTCCAGGTACGTTTATTACCCAGAAAATATCGAGTGCGAATTTATTTTTTTAGCCAATAAAGGCACCGAAGGTTTCCTAATTCCGGAGATGAAGGCGGTAGATTACTTCATTTTAATCAAAGAATTTATTGATGAAGAAGATTTAGAACTCTTTTTATCGCAGTTGAAAAAGCTAAAAGAAATACAGGCGGTTGTTGAACTTGATCCAGAAAAAATAAAATCGAAAGAGAATCTAATTTTTTAACTGAAATTTGAGTTAGTGTGAAAAATACACTACTTTTGAATGTTAGTCTCGAATGACTTTACCAAAATTCGGACAAAAGAATTTCAAAAATAATATATGAAAGTTATACAAAAGAAAACCAAGATTGTTGCCACGCTTGGTCCTGCATCGTCAAATAAAGATGTTTTATTATCCATGATTAAAGCTGGAGTTGACGTTTGCCGTTTAAATTTTTCGCATGGAAAAGCTGAAGATCACCAAGAAGCAATTAATACCATCAGAGAAATCAACAGAAAATACAAAACCAATATTGGTATTTTAGCTGATTTACAAGGTCCAAAAATTAGAATTGGCATGGTAAAAGATGGCGGAATTAATTTAATAAATGGCACACAGGTAAAAATCACTACTCATGAATGTATTGGTGATGATAACCAGATTTATATTACTTACGAAGCGTTCCCTCAGGATGTTAAGGCAGGTGAAATTATATTATTAGATGATGGAAAACTGCAATTAAAGGTAATTGAAACCAACAGAAAAGACACTGTAATTTGTGAGGTTATACATGGTGGCGTTTTAACCAGCCGTAAAGGTGTAAACCTTCCGGCTACTAAAGTTTCTATCCCATCATTAACAGAAGAAGATTTAGTTAATTTAGATTTTGCTTTGGCAAATGATATTGAGTGGATTGGTTTATCTTTTGTACGTACTGCCGAAGATATTATTGATTTAAAAAGAATCATTAGCCGTAGCGGAAAAACTTCGAGGGTTATTGCAAAAATTGAAAAGCCAGAGGCAATTGAAAATATTGATGCAATTATTGAGGTTACGGATGGTGTTATGGTTGCCCGTGGAGATTTAGGTGTTGAAATGCCATTAGAAGAAGTACCGGTATTACAAAAAATGATTGCCAAAAAATGTAATAAGGCTTCTAAACCATGTATCGTTGCTACGCAAATGTTGGAGAGCATGATTACTACGCCACGCCCAACCAGAGCAGAAGTTAACGACGTAGCCAATTCTGTTTTAGATGGTGCTGATGCAGTAATGTTAAGTGGAGAAACTTCTGTAGGTGAGTTT
This sequence comes from Sphingobacteriales bacterium, assembly GCA_038243635.1. Classification (GTDB taxonomy): domain Bacteria; phylum Bacteroidota; class Bacteroidia; order Sphingobacteriales; family Sphingobacteriaceae; genus Pseudopedobacter. Next base: position 83,736 of record JBBSQW010000008.1, on the reverse strand, counting down.
CCATTAATTGTTATTGAAACAATGAGCAAGATTGTACGTCACGTTGAAGACACGTCTTACCCTTATTATAGAGAAAAAGAACTTGATGAAACGTCTACCACTTATATGGCAGATGCAGTTTGTAGCTCAGCCGTTATATTAGCTGAGAGAACTAATGCAGCCGGTATTGTGGCAATGACATCTTCTGGTTACACAGCATTCCAAATTTGCTCGCACAGACCAAAAGCAGGAACTTTCATTTTTACATCAAACCACAACTTATTAAACACTTTAAGTTTACTATGGGGTGTTAGAGGTTTTTACTACGATAAGTTTGACAGTACCGACCAAACCATTAGTGAGGTTAATAAAATATTGAAAGCTGAAAAAATTATTGAAGCTGGCGACCTTGTAATTAACACTGCAGCTATTCCAATTGAGAAAAAAGGAAAGACTAACATGATTAAGGTTAGTGTGATTGAATAATAGTTGATCAACTGAAAAAACAGAGCGTTCTTGAGAAATTAAGAACGCTTTTTTTTTAAATGGCTTTTGAACAAAGACAGAACTGATACTTATCTCCTGAAATTGGTTAGCAAATAGCCATTAAAATAGCAAAAAAAATTAGCGAGAAGTAGCTAATAGAAATTTCTAACTTTGCGTTTAATTAGGGTTTCTAATATTATAGCATATACAACATGTTTGAACAAACAGATAAAACAGAAATAGCGAGCTTAGGCGAGTTTGGATTAATTCAGCATTTAACACAACATATTAACATTAAAAATAGAAGCTCTTTAAAAGGAGTTGGTGATGATGCAGCTGTTTTAGATTTTAAGAATAAAAAAACGCTCATATCTACAGATATGCTTTTAGAGGGCATACATTTTGACCTTGCTTTTACGCCACTTAAGCATTTAGGCTATAAGGCAATTCAGGTTAACTTAAGTGATATTTACGCAATGAATGGCATTGCAAGCCAAGTAACTGTTTCACTTGGTTTTTCTAGCAAATTTCCATTAGAAGCCATTGAAGAATTATACGCAGGTATGTTATTAGCTTGCGAGAAGTTCAATGTGGACTTAGTCGGTGGCGATACTACCTCATCCCGCCAAGGTCTCGTAATCTCTATAACCAGCATAGGCTACGCCGATGAAAAGGACATTTGTTACCGAAATGGAGCAGAAGAAGGAGACTTAATTTGCGTATCGGGAGATTTAGGTGGCGCTTACGTGGGACTACAATTATTAGAAAGAGAGAAGCAGGTGTTTTTAGCAAACCCAAAAATTCAGCCTGATTTAGAGGGCAAGGATTACATTGTTGAAAGGCAGTTAAAGCCTGAAGCTAGGATTGATATTGTTGATTTGTTGGCGAAAATGAAAATTAAACCCACTTCCATGATTGATATCTCTGACGGTTTAGCTTCCGAAATTTTGCACATTACTCGCCAATCAAAAAAAGGATGTAAAATTTACGAAGAAAAAATTCCGCTTGACCCAATGACTGCTGATACGGCTCGTGAGTTTGGATTGGATCCAACAGTTTGCGCACTTAATGGAGGTGAGGATTATGAATTGCTCTTCACCATTAAGCAGGCAGATTATGATAAAATGAAACACGATGTAGATATTTCAATAATTGGCTATATTACGGAAGAAAGTGCTGGAAATTATTTGATTACAAAATCTGGAAATATTCACGAAATTAAAGCTCAAGGCTGGAATGCTTTTACATCAACAAAAAGTTAAAAAATATGATCACAATTGATAACCACACAACATTTGAGAGTTATTTAGGAAAAGAAATGGGTGTATCTGAATGGCATAAAATAGAACAGCCACAGATTAATCTTTTTGCAGATGCAACTTTAGATCACCAGTGGATACACATTGACGAAAAAAGAGCGGCTACGGAAAGCCCTTTCGGCACAACCATAGCTCACGGCTATTTAACGCTCTCTTTAATCCCCTATTTATGGAAACAAGTAGTTAGTATCCAAAACCTAAAAATGGAGATTAACTACGGTATGGAGAAGTTACGTTTTGCCCAAGCCGTTAAAGTAAACAGTGAGGTACGCTTAAAAGTAAGCTTAGCTGGAATTGTTAATTTAAGAGGAGTTACCAAAGCAAACATTGCGATTGAATTAGAAATTAAAGACGAGAAAAAACTAGCGTTCACTGGCGAAGCTGTGTTTCTATACCATTTTATCGGGTAGCTTAAAGCAATATGACTGTGCTTGTAAAACTCTACAAAAAAGCTATTTTTACTTTTATTGGCTAAGAAAATACTTTTTCATTAAAGCATAGGATATTTATCCTTTCCTCGCCTTTTGTTTCCATTAAAACCTTTGCCAGCTTTTTTCTTATTTGATCTTTGGTTGTACGAAACCGTGGTATTAACCGTCATAGTTTGCCTCTTACAGTCCATAATCTTATACTTAAGCAGGGTTGAAAAAAAGTTTAAGCTGGCCGTAATACTTATCGGCACCTAGCAGCACATTTTGCTGGTAATTAATTACTTTATGAAAGGTGGCATAGCAGAGCCAACTACTATTTTTTTTTAGCTGTTTCATTTTTAATGACCTCGATAGTCCGTCAAAAAAATATTCTTTTTTGGCTCGTTCTAAATTTTTCAACTATAGCCGTTCTTTACTATTTGGAGTATTTACGCCCCGAATGGATCTTAGTTGAGTACACAAACCGTTCTATCGTTTTTTTAGATATTTACGCAAGTTTTATAATGATGGTTGTGCTTATGGCAACTGGTATTTTATACAAGAAAAGAGCTTACAATAAACAACAGATAAATGTAGAAACCAAAGCACTCGCATTGCAAAACTCAACTCAGAAAAAAACAAACTATTTTCAATCATATCTCATGACTAAGAGCTCCAATTGGATCGGTAAAACAATACTTAGGTTTTTTAAAAGATCATACTTTAACACAAGAGGAGGAGAAAGTAATAGAGAGTGGACTTATTAAATCTACTGATGAAGCTTATGAACTGTCAGATAATTTATTGAGTTGGACAAACACAAATAGCTGTTTTTAATACCTTTATTGCCAAATTAAACGTTGCAAAAATTTTAGAAGGCACCATAAACCAAATCAACGTTATTGCTGAGCAATAAGAGATTAAGTTCCAAACTCAAATAGATAATGTTGAAGTTACAGGCGATAAAGATATTTTACAACTGGTCATACGTAATTTGTTGTTAAAGTCCAGTTTGGGTACAAACAAAGAAAAAGGAACCGGTTTAGGCTTGGTGCTTTGTAAAGATAAATCTATGGCGATTTTTCAGGTTAAAGATATTGGAGTGGGTATTTCTGAAGAGAATCAGAAAACGTTATTTTTTTTAGACGTTAAATCCAGCTTGGGCGCACACAAAGAAAAAGGAACCGGCTTAGGCTTGGTACTTTGTAAAGAATACACCCAGCTTCAAAATGGCGAAATCTGGTTTGAGAGGGAAGTCGGAAAAGCGGCACTTTTTATGTTTTTTTACATTTTTACACCTAATAACCCTACCTATCTTAGCAAATCTTAAAATATCTTGCATTTTCAAGCTGAAGATCTTAAAATATTTCCTAATATTTTGATAGACTGTAAATATTATGGCTAAAAATCCTAAATTTTGTCAAAAAATAAATTTGAGTAACATTCCTAAGAATATTTAATAAAAATTTAGGCCTACAATCAATAATCATACATAAATATCTGTTTTTATATAATTTTAACCCAATAAAATTACATAAAACTAAAATGTATAAGAAATTATCAAAGATTCCGTTCGCACTTCTAGTAGTTATTGCTTTATTAACAATTATTCATCCTAGTTTACCCACCAGACTCTATAAAAACAACTGTAATAGTGCAGATGTTGCTTGGATGCTTAGCGCAGTGGCACTAGTTTTAATTATGACGCCTGGCCTAGCCTTCTTTTATGGAGGAATGGTAAACAAAAAGAATGTATTATCAACCATGCTACAAAGTTTTATTTGCATGGCTATTATTACCGTGTTATGGGTAGTTTTCGGCTTTAGTTTAGCTTTCGGCGACTCCATAGGCGGAATTATTGGCAACCCAGCCACCTACTTTATGATGAAGCATGTAATTGACGGTAAATCATGGTCTTTAGCACCTACCATTCCTTTTGTTCTTTTTGCTATATATCAGTTAAAGTTCGCCATTATTACACCCGCTTTAATTACCGGCGCCTTCGCAGAAAGAATTAGATTTATATCCTACTATTGTTTATCTGTTTGTTCTTCATCGTAATTTATGCTACGTTAGCACACTCTGCATGGCGTCCAGATGATTTACTGTTTAAATTTGGGGTTTTAGACTTTGCCGGTGGTACGGTAGTTCACATGTCTGCCGGATGGGTTGCTTTAGCTTCTGCATTATACTTGAAAAAACGTAGCGAACCTAGCCACAATCCTGCTCGTGTAACTTACGTACTTTTAGGTACTGGACTTTTATGGTTTGGCTGGATTGGATTCAATGGAGGGTCGGCTTACAGCGCAGGTACTTTGGCAGCAATTGCGCTTGCCAATACGATGACCGCTTGGATCTTCTTCGATTCCTACAAAGGGCGGAAACCATCTGCAATGGGCACTTGCATTGGAGCTGTGGTAGGCCTTGTAGCAAATACGCCAGCAGCAGGATATGTGAGCATCTCACATTCATTAATTATAGGAGTCACGGCTGCCGTTGTAAGTAATTTAGTGGTAGACTGGAGAACCCGCACCTCTATTGATGACACTTTAGATGTTTTTCCTTGTCACGGAGTTGATGGAATGGTTGGCATGTTGTTAACTGGCGTTTTTGCCCATCAATCAATCAACCCATTAAACACCACTGGAAATGGTCTAATCTTTGGCGAAACACATTTATTCTTAGTCCACTTGGTAGTACTAATTTGCGTTTCAGCGTTCTCTTTTTTTGGATCTATGCTATTGTTGAAAGTAACCGATATGATTACTCCATTAAGAGTTTCTAAAGAAGAGGAAGAATTGGGCTTGGATATTTCGCAACATGGCGAGAGACTGTAATACTAAAAATTGAAAGCAAAAGGCAGAAAGCAGATCGACTTGTGCTAAAGATGTATTTAAATTTATTTGTGGATAAACAAATATTCAAAAATGAGCGCTTCGGTTATTTGCTCATTTTATCAACGCACTTAATAAAAGATTTAATTTGGTTTGGTTAGGTAGCTTAGGATTTTCGTCCCTTCGCTAAAATCTATTTTAGAATCACATAGGTGACGTAGCTGGCAACATAAGCCAAAACCAACATATAAACAAACTGGATAACAGGCCATTTAATATGTTTGGTTTCTCGGTAAACCACAGCCATAGTACTCATACACTGCATTGCAAAAGCATAGAACATCATCAATGAAAAAGCCGAAGCTACCGTAAACACAGGTAAACCAGTTTCATCATTTCTAGCTTTTCCCATCTTATCCCTCACCGAATCCATTGCGTTAGCGTCGCCATCAACTGAATACAACGTTGCCATGGTACCTACAAATACTTCTCTTGCAGCAAAAGAGGTAATTAATGCAATTCCTATTTTCCAATCAAAACCTAATGGCTTTATTGCCGGTTCAATACTCTTTCCCAAAACGCCAGCGTATGAGTGTTCTAACTTTTCAGAGGGTTTTAATCTTTCGATTTGGTGTTCGCTATATTGACTCTTATAGCCTTCTGAGCTATATTTCGCCTCAATCTGTTCGAATTTATCTCCAGGTCCATAACTTGCAGCCACCCACAATACAATTGAAACAGCTATAATTACCTTACCAGCTTGGGTAACAAAAGTTTTTACGCTTTCGTACATCGTTAATCCAACATTGCTCCATCGTGGCATCCGATAAACAGGCAACTCCATAATAAAGTAGCCTTTTGCTTTACTCTTTAAAATGAATTTCATTGCCCATGCTACCAGAATGGCAGAAACTATACTCATTAAATACAATGACATTAAGGCCAAACCTTGCAACTGTATAAAGCCGAACACCATTTTACTGGGCACAACTAAAGATATTAACAGCGTATAAATGGGTAGTCGGGCTGAACAGCTTACCAAAGGCGTTACCATAATGGTAATCATTCGCTCTTTCCAGTTCTCGATGGTTCTCGCACTCATGATTGCAGGCACAGCACATGCTAACCCACCAATCATTGGTACTACAGATTTTCCGTTTAAACCGACTTTACGCATCAAACGATCCATCATAAATGTTACACGAGCCATGTAACCCGTATCCTCCAAAATGGAAATAAAAGCAAATAGTAGTGCAATTTGAGGGATAAAAACCATGACCCCGCTTAACCCCGCCAGCACACCGTCAATCAACAAATCGGTTAAAACCCCACTCGGCAAAAACTGATGTCCTAAACTTTCAAGCCAAACAAACAAGGTTTCAATTAAGGTCATCGGATACTCTGACCAAGCAAAAATAGACTGAAAAATAGCGAACAATATTCCAATAAAAATCACAAACCCCCAAATTTTATGAGTTAAGTAATGATCTATCTTATTGCTGATGGTTTCCTCTACCGCTACAGTTGTGTATTTAACCGAATCTAAAAGAACATCGTTAATATAATTATAGCGGGCAATGGTTTCCGCTGCCTGCGCCTTTTGAGAATGAAAGTCACTTGCAACAACAAATGCTTCAACCTGTTGGATTTCTGTCTTGCTTAAATATCTTAAATTTTTATGTTGGTGCGCAATTTGTAATGCGATGTACGGATTATCGATTTTTAATAAACCCGAAATATCTTTGATTAATTCTGGCGCAATGGCCTCAACAGCGATAGTTTCTGACTGTAATGGAGTGTTATTTTGGAATTGAATCGCTTTTTTTAGTTCCTCGATCCCTTGTGATTTACGGGCGGCAATGGTTACAACCTGTATATTTAATCTTTTAGCTAAAGCATCAACATCTATTTCGATGTTACTCTTTTTAGCCAAATCCATCATGTTTAAAACCAAAATTACTGGTACACCTAAATCTGCAACTTGGGTATATAATAAAAGGTTGCGTTTTAAACTGGTTGCATCGGCAACAACCAATACAATATCTGGATGAGATGAGTTTCGCTTATCGGAAAGCACTTCAAAAACAATCGTTTCATCGGCACTTTTAGGGTATAAACTATAGGTTCCGGGTAAGTCTATAACTTCTATACTGTTACCATCCGCTAACTTGGTAAAGCCTGATTTTTTATCGACAGTAACGCCGGGAAAATTGCCTACTCTTTGATTTAAACCCGTTAAGACGTTAAAAATAGTTGATTTTCCGGTATTTGGATTACCAACAAGAGCAACTTTTTTATTGTTTTTCAATCTTGTTCAGATTAAATCAATTCTATCGTAGAAGCTTCTAGTTTTCTTAAAGATAATTGATATCCCGCCACAGAAACGGCTATAGGATCCCCCATTGGCGCTATACGTTCTAACTTCACACATTCGCCGGGCAAACAACCCATTTCCATTAATTTAACAGACATTTCTAAATCTGTAAATTCTTTAATAATTCCTATTTGACCTATTTTTAGTTGCGATAACTTCATGTGCGTATAAATGAGTTGCTACGAAAATAAGGCTTATTTAAATTAAATCCAAATAAGGAATTGCGAAAGAAGGATTTAATCAACGTTTTGCGAGAAATGTATCTTGATTTGTCTGGTTATGAGAAAATTTCGGACACCTGCAACCTGGTTTAAAAATACTACAGCCACCTAAGCAAAAAATAAAAATTATTGATAAACAACCAATTGTAAATTTTCTCATACCTTAATTTTTAAACCATTAGCTTTCCTATGTAATAAGAGGTAACTGAATACACCCATCCCTAATCCTAACATATCCGAAAAAAAATCCCACCATTCGGCAGAGCGATAGGTAAAAACTTTCCATTGGAGCAATTCAATACCACCACCGAGCAAAATATTGATGATCACAATTTTTACTATTGTCAAAATACGGAACTCAAAACTATTTTGTTGTTTTATTTTTCCATAAAAAAGAAAAACGGTTAATACAAAGAAAAATCCCAGGTGTACCATTTTATCAAATCCTTCGAAAAAATGTGAATTCCCAGGAACATCGCTCATGGGCATATCACAAAGAATCAGTACCAACAATGCCCATGCAATTGCCGGCCACTGAAACTTTAAAGTTCTTAACATCTTTATTCGCCTATTAATGCTTTATAATCATCCGCAGACAATAATCCGTCCACAGCGCTATTAAACTTAACTTTTACCATCCAACCATCGCCGTAAGGGTCTTGGTTTACCAACTCTGGGTTAGCATCTAGCTTATCGTTTATTGCTAAAACGGTTCCGGTTAACGGCATAAACAAATCAGAAACGGTTTTAACAGCTTCAACTGTTCCAAACACATCACCTTCATTTACTTCGATGCCAACTGTATTGATATCAATGTAAACAATGTCACCTAATTCGCGTTGGGCGAAAGCGGTAATACCAATATAGGCTTCATCGCCCTCCACTTTAATCCATTCGTGATCTTTAGTGTACTTTAATTCTGCTGGAAAATTCATGTTCTAAAATTTGGCGTAAAAATAACGTTTAATTTTAATCGGAACCTATCATTTAAAGATTAAAAGCTTTTCATCAAAAAACGCCCCATTTCCGGAGCGTTTTAAGCATTAACACATTAAAAAACTTTATTCAATCAATAGATTGTTAGGTTGATCATCTTTTTTACAAAGACTTATCATTAAGACGACGGAAACCCTTAAGTGTTACACCAGTTTTGAATTAAATCTTGAATTATTTTGATTTCGCTAGCACCTGTCCACAAACTTTTACAGTTTATATCCTTTATGCAATACTAGGAAACTAGCCCTTTCATCCTTTTTAAAAGGGATATTCCAATTTCCCTGATAACTTACTTTGGTAGGCAATAAAACCTGGTCGAAATAGCTCATTTCTATATTCATTTGCACATTAAAATCGAACGCCAAATTATCTAGCTTCATATCAATGTAACGACCTAAAATTTGGAAATTGCGTTGATCAAAAATTGTAGTCAATTCTTTAATCATAATCCCATCTTCTGCCCAGCTACCTAAATCTGGCTTCACGGTCACTTTAAATCTATAAACTGGAATAGAATCTAAATACATCCCTTTTGCAAAAGCATAGTTATAATACTGACGCATATTTGGTGTAAAAATCTCTGTTTTGCTAGAGATTAGCGGAACACCCTTCACTGGCCTACCTGGCGAAAAAACCAAAGTTTTTAATTTTTCTTTATACCAACTATTCTTGCTGCCGTCTTTTCCTTCTTCACTTGTTGTTGAATAACCAGATTTATAGGTGTTCATGAAAAGATAGTCGAACATCTCAACGGTTGTTGTTTTATATTTTCCGTTGCGTTTAAATAAATCTCCATCTGTTTTTTCCTCTAATATTTTAAGATGGGTACCAGTTGGCGAATGCGTTAGTCTTCTGAAGATGCTTCCTGTAATTTTATCTTTTTTATTAAAGGTGTAAAGGTTGTTTTGCGCATTAAAATGATAGTTGGACATTTTTTTAAACGCATCATAAAAGCTGGTATCTCTGATAATTTCATTGATAAAATCTTCGATATCCAAACCGGCCTTCCCTACTTTTACAACCGCATCTTGGTCCATTTTAAACGTTAGCAACGTATCAGGATTAAACCTAGGAATGGTTTGACTGAAAGTATTAAAAGCTGTAAACAAGAAAAATATGACAAGCAGGAGGTAACGCATTTGACCTAATTTTATGAAAGGTCAAAATTACTAAAATTAAGTTAAATCCACTTTGTTTTCATGCTGCTCAACCTCCACCTGTTTTATGGCTACGGCATGTTTGGAAGGTCTTATGGTATCACACCTAATTTTGGCATATGCAAAAGTAAATTCCGCCCCAAAGAACAGAATAGCTGCCGAATAATAAACCCAAACAGCTACCACAACAACTGTTCCTGCGGCTCCGTAAATATCCCCAACGGCTGCAAATTGAATGTATAATCCAATCAGGTATTTCCCTAACATAAAAAGCAAAGCCGTAAAAAAAGCTCCAGCTTTAACCTGTTTCCAGCTAATATCCACATCAGGCAAAACTTTGTAAATAATGGCGAATAAAGTCATTAACACCACAAACGTAATTCCTAAGTTTAATACATCAATAAAAATCAAGGTAAACTCAGGTAAAAAACGCGTTAAAACATCACTAAAAACTAAAACTAAACTGTTGATTAGTAAAGAAACAATCAAAATAAACCCTAAGCTGGCAATCATAGATAACGATAGAACCCTGTTGATAATTAGCTTAAGCCAGCCCTTTTTAGGTACCGCTTTTACCCGCCATATCTGGTTAATCGAATCTTGAATTTCTATAAATATTCCAGAAGCACCTATGATTAGTGTAATCACTCCGGTAATGGCTGCCACGGTGCTTTTACCAGAAAGCTGTAGTTTTTGCAAAGTAGTTTGGATTTGAGCCGCTGCATCAACTCCAATAAAATCATTTAATTGCGAAAAAACTTTTCCTTGCAAAGCATCCTGACCATAAAAAATACCGCCAATAGATAGCAGTACAATTAACATTGGAGCCAAGGAAAAAATTGTGTAATAAGCCAGCGAAGCGCTTAACTTTAAACCTTTATCGTCCATAAAGGCGTTAAACGTCTCTTTTAAAATACTAGGATAATCTTTGAAAGTAACTTTTGCCATATTATTGATGTTTACTAACCACTAAAAGATCTAAATCTTTGTGTGGAAAACCAAAACGTTGCGCTAAATCTTTATTTGTAATAGCGCCTTGGTAAATGTAAACTGCATTTCTTATGCCAGTTTTGTCCCAAATCAAATTCATGATGCCGCCCATTGCACCAATATCAATTAAAATTGGGGTAAAAATATTTGTAAGCGCATAAGTTGCGGTCCTGCTTACGCGAGACGCAATGTTAGGTACACAATAGTGAATTACATCATGTTTCCTAAAAACTGGATTTTTATGATTTGTTACTTCTGAAGTTTCAAAACAGCCCCCTTGATCAATGCTTACATCAATAACTACGGAGTCTGGTTTCATATTAGCGACCATTTCTTCAGTAACCACACAGGGGCTACGGCCGTGTTGTGCTCTTATTGCCCCTATAACCACATCACATGTGGTAACTGCTTTTTCTAACACCAAGGGCTGCATCACCGATGTAAAAACTCTTGTTCCGATGTTGTTTTGCAAACGACGCAATCGAAATAACGAAGAATCAAAAACCTTAACCTCGGCTCCCAAAGCTATAGCTGTCCGAGCCGCATGTTCGCCCACTGTGCCAGCTCCCAAGATTACGATCTCTGTTGGTGGCACACCAGTTACACCACCCAGCATCAAACCTTTTCCGCCAAAAGCATTGCTCACATATTCAGCTGCAATAAGTACAGATGTTGATCCAACAATTTCTCCCATGGCTCGTACCACGCTTAAAATATTGCCTTCGTCTCTTAAATACTCAAAAGCTAATGCAGTGATTTTTTTGTTCATCAATGCCGTTAAATGCTCTTTTTTTAAAGTGCCCGTTTGTAGCGCAGAAAATACAATTTGGTTAAGCTTCATCATGGCGATCTCTTCCATGCTTGGCGGCGCAATTTTTATGATTATGTCTGCTTGGTATATCTCTTGCGTATCATGGACTATTTTAGCTCCCTGCTCACTGTACTTAATATCCGCAAAATTAGATGCTAAACCTGCACCAGATTCAATGACAACCTCGTGGCCATTGTTGATTAACAGCGCAACAGAAAGAGGAGTTAATGCAATACGGTTTTCTTGGTAGGAGGTTTCCTTAGGAATACCGATATAAAGGTTATTTCTTTTTTGTTTCACTACCTCTAACGACTCCTGAGTCTGCATCATTGCTTGTTGAGCAACTTCAGTAATACAACTGGCCATTGTTTTTTTCATTGTATGTGTTTAAAGTGCTTTATTTTTTAGGCGTTCGGGCAGGCTTTACATTCATACTGCACAAGGCGTTAGCCACAGGCCGGTATCCATTTCAATCCTTAACGCAATATATCTATAAATAAATCTAAACCAGTAGTCACGTATTTGTGGATATTTAAAATTGTTCTTTACTGCAAAGTAAGGGGCCTAATTTACCATCTAACTCTGTGATCTCGGGGTCCTCTGTGGTTAAAAATCTTCACAAACTCTGTAAATAACCTCCGTGAGCTCTGTAGCTAAAAAACTAACTAATTAACTAACATGCTTGTGAGATGCTTCGCTATCGCTCAACATAACGAAACGTAACTACGCAATTCTCTCCAACTCAATCACCCGTTTATCATCCTCCAAAACCTCGATCTTAATTTCCACAAAACTATCCGGCCATAAATCAGGAATTTTTTCTGGCCATTCTATAAAACAGTAATTACCAGAATAAAAATAATCCTCGTAACCAAAATCTAACGCCTCGGTTTGACGTTTTAACCTATAAAAATCGAAATGAAATATACTTCCTTCAACTAAACTATATTCATTAACAATTGAAAACGTGGGGCTAGATGTTTTATCTTTAGTGCCCAAAACGGCACATAAGCTATTTATTAATGTTGTTTTTCCGGCTCCCATTTGTCCGTAAAACAGAAATATCCGCTCATCGCCTGCAAAATCCAAAATCTGCTGACTGATCCTTTCCAATTCATCAACGCCTTCAACTTCAATTTTCATTGTTTAAAACTAAAATTTGTTTTTATAGGTTACAAACGGAATTATAATTTCTTCCATCGAAATCCCTCCATGTTGGAAAGTTTCATTGAAATAATTAACAAACTGATTGTAGTTGTTTTGGTAAACAAAATAGCTATCCTCTTTTGCAAAAATATAGCTTGAGCTCACATGTAATTTAGGCAACATGGCATCAGCTGGGTTTTTAACCAAAAATACCTCCTTAGGGTTGTAATCTAAGTTTTTACCCTGTTTATAACGAAGATTCGAGTTTGTATTTCTATCACCAATTACTTTGCTTGGACGTTTTACCCTAATAGTTCCATGATCGGTAGTAATAATTAAACGACATTTCTTTTGCGATAAACGCTTAATCAGTTCTAAAAGTGGCGAATGCTCAAACCACGCTAACGTAATGGAACGGTAAGCTGCATCGTCATTAGCGAGTTCTTTAATCATTTGCATATCCGTACGAGCATGTGAAAGCATATCAACAAAGTTGTAAACTATCGCATTTAAATCATTGCCCATCAAACTGTGCAAGCTTTCATTTAAATCTTTTCCTTGATCTTGATTTAAGATTTTATTGTACGAAACCTTCGCGTCTTTACGTACAGAACGCTTTACATTATCGAACAAGAACTTATCCTCTGAAAGGTTTTTTCCACCTTCATCTTCGTCATTTTGCCAAAGCTCTGGAAACCGCTTTTCCATATCTGAAGGCATGAGGCCAGAGAAAATTGAATTTCTCGCATATTGCGTTGCAGTTGGTAAAATGCTGTAATAAATATCTTCTTCTTCTAATCTAAAATATTCGGTAATTATTGGATTGATTATTTTCCATTGATCGTAACGTAAATTATCAATCAAAATAAAAAATGTAGGTACTTGCTCACTTAAATTAGGGAATACTTTTTTCTTTAAAAGCTGATGCGAAAGCATCGGAGCTTTGTCTTGGTTTTTAATCCAATCCAAATAATTCTTTTCAATAAATTTAGAAAACTGAGCGTTTGCTTCAGCTTTTTGCATAGTCAAAATCTCATGCATGCCCGCATCATCTAATTTTTCAAGCTCTAACTCCCAAAAAATTAGTTTTTTATAAACATCAATCCATTCTTGGTAGCTTAAATTTTCATTAAGCAACATACCCAAGTTTCTAAAGTCTTGTTGGTAAGCTGTTGAGGTTTTTTCACTAACTAAACGCTTGTTATCTGTTAGCTTTTTAATGGTCAAAAGAATTTGCTTAGGATTCACTGGTTTAATTAGATAATCATCAATTTTAAAACCAATGGCATCTTCCATCAGGTACTCTTCTTCACTCTTGGTAATCATGACCACGGGAACGTCTGGATTTAAAGTTTTAATCTCTGTTAAAGTTTCTAAACCAGTCAGGCCTGGCATGTTTTCATCCAAAAAAACAATATCAAAATCTTTAGTTTTAAAAATATCTAAAGCGTCTCTGCCGTTGGTTGCGGTATCTATTTGGTAGCCTTTTTCATTTAAGAAAAGAATATGAGGTTTCAAAAGGTCAATCTCGTCATCGGCCCACAATATATTTGCTAATTGCATATATTTTAAATCTATTTAAATGATTATCTTGAGAAAATCTCAATATTTGCAGAGAATTTACTCCGGCCTATAAAATTAACAATTTTTGTGCCTTATAATTGATTTCGCTTGAATAAGAACAAAATAATTAACGATCCGGTTTATGGTTTCATTAGTATTAAAAGCCCATTAATTTTTGATTTAATACAGCATTCTTATTTCCAAAGGCTAAGGTATATCAAACAATTGGGCATGGCTCATTTGGTATATCCCGGGGCATTACATACCCGGTTTCATCATGCGCTTGGCGCAATGCACTTAATGCAACTAGCCATTGAGCATTTACAAAGTAAAGGTAATGACGTTAGTATAGAAGAACAAGAAGCTAGTTGTATTGCAATTTTATTACATGATATTGGACATGGTCCTTTTTCCCACGCTTTAGAGCATAGTTTAGTTAAGGGTGTTTCGCATGAAACCATTAGCAAGCTATTAATGACTAAGCTAAACCAAGAATTTAACGGCCAGCTTGATTTGGCTTTGCAAATATTTAATAATCAATATCAAAAACCATTTCTGCATCAGCTGATTTCTGGTCAGTTAGACTTAGACCGCTTGGATTACCTTAATCGCGATAGTTTTTTTAGTGGCGTAACGGAAGGAATGGTAAGCTCGGATCGGATTATCAAATTACTAAATATTAAAGACGGAAACCTAGTTATTGAAGAAAAAGGGATTTACTCCATAGAAAAATTCCTAATAGCCCGTAGGTTAATGTATTGGCAGGTTTACCTACACAAAACGGTAGTATCTGCAGAGCAGTTGTTGGTTAAAATATTAGAGCGAGCAAGGGAACTGGCAAAAAATGGAGAGATTCTATTTGCAACTCCCGCTTTAAAACATTTTCTTTATAACGAGATTAACGAGAAAACTTTCTTAACCGATCAGGAAAACCTCCGTTTTTTCTCTTTATTAGATGACAATGATGTAATGTCAGCTGTAAAAGTTTGGCAACAACATTCAGATTTTATCTTAAAAACCTTGTGCACTAACTTAATCAGTAGAAACTTGTACAAAGTAGAAATAACAAGTACTAAAGTTGATCAAGAAAAATTTAATCTGCTAAAAGAAAAAGCGATAGAGAATTTAAACATCGATAAAAAACATATAAACTACTTCGTTTTTAAGGGAAGCATCAATAATATGGCCTATAAGACTGGGAGCGGCAGTATTAATATCTTAATGAAAGATGGAACCTTACAAGATATTGCTACCGCATCTGACAATGCAAACTTAGAAGCACTATCAAAAACGGTAACTAAAAACATTTTGTGTTACACTAAATTTGGGTAAGATAAGTTGTTATTTAAATAACAATTTGTTCATTTAATAATATCAGTTAATTTTGGAACATGCAATTTACCGCAAAAGAGATTTGCTTATTACTAAACGGTAGCCTTGAGGGCAACCCTGATGTAAAGGTTTTTCAGTTAGCAAAAATAGAGGAAGCACAAGAAGGAGCATTATCTTTTCTTGCCAATCCGAAGTATGAATCCTTTATTTATACTACCGGAGCATCTGTGGTAATTGTAAATGAAGATTTAGTTTTAGAAAAACCAGTTAACGCCACATTAATCCGTGTAAAAAATGCTTACAGTAGTTTTTCTGTTTTATTAGAGAAGTACAATAGCATAAAATTGCATAAGGTTGGGATAGAGCAGCCAAACTTTATTGACCCCACTGCAAAAATTGGCAAAGACGTTTATATTGGTGCTTTTACTTACATAGGTGCTAATGCAGTTGTTGGTGATAATACTAAAATATACCCTCAATCTTATATTGGCGATGGTGTACAAATTGGTAAAGCCTCTACTTTGTATGCAGGCGTAAAAATTTATCATGATTGTGTGGTTGGAAATAATGTTACCATACACTCCTGTGCAGTGATTGGAAGCGACGGTTTTGGTTTTGCACCACAAGCAGATGGTTCATACAGTAAGGTAAGCCAGATTGGAAACGTGATTATTGAAGACGACGTTGAGGTTGGTGCAAATACGTGTATCGACCGAGCAACAATGGGCTCTACCGTTATTAAGAAAGGAGTTAAGTTAGATAACTTGATACAAATTGCCCATAATGCAGAAATTGGAAACAATACCGTAATTGCCTCCCAAACAGGAGTATCTGGAAGTGCGAAAGTAGGAGAAAACTGTATAATAGGCGGTCAAGTGGGTATTGTGGGGCACATCACCATCGCAAAAGGCAATCAAGTGCAAGCGAAATCAGGCATTAATCGATCTATTGAAGAAGAAGGAAAGAAATGGGGCGGCGCACCAGCAACATCCTATCAAAATTTTATGAGGTCACGGGTAGTTTTACAAAGACTGCCAGAAATGGAAAAGAAAATAGAAGAGTTACAAAAAGCTTTAGCTAAGCTACAGCATCCATCTTCTTAAATTTATTTTAAACAATGAATCTTAGGCAAAGAACAATAAAATCAGAAATAAGTGTTACCGGCGTTGGTTTACATACTGGCGCTCATGTAACTTTAACTTTTAAACCTGCACCAGAAAATCACGGTTACAAATTCAAAAGGGTTGATTTACCCGGTGAACCGGTCATTGACGCTGATGTAGACAATGTTTCTGACACGTCAAGAAGTACAACATTAACTGCAAACGGAGCTAGCGTAAGCACTACAGAGCATGTTTTAGCAGCTCTAGTAGGTTGCGAGGTTGACAACGTGATGATTGAGTTAGACGGAATAGAGGTGCCAATTTTAGACGGTAGTGCAATTGAGTTTGTAAATGCTTTAGAAACAGCAGGCTTTAAAGAGCAAAATGCCGAAAGAGAGTATTACCACATTCCGCATAATATCCACTACTCTGAAGATGACCGGAAAGTAGAAATGGTTGTGATGCCTTTAGACGATTATCGTTTTACCTGTATGGTAGATTATAACTCGCCAGTTTTAGGAAGCCAGCATGCTACAATAACATCTATCAGTGATTTTAAAGCAGAAATTGCTTCCTGCAGAACTTTTGTGTTTTTGCATGAATTGGAAATGCTTTTGAAGAACAACTTGATTAAAGGTGGAGATATCAACAATGCCATTGTAATTGTTGATCACGACATTAGCGATGCGGAAATGGCCGATTTGTCAAAAGCCTTTAATCGCGATGACATTAAAGTAGCCCGCGAAGGTATTTTAAACAATGTTGAGTTGCGTTTCCAAAACGAACCCGCTCGTCATAAATTATTGGACATTATTGGTGATTTAGCTTTAATTGGTACGCCAATTAAAGGGCATGTTATGGCGGCCAGACCAGGTCACGCAGCAAACGTTGCTTTCGCTAAAAAAATAAAAGCTGCCATCAAAAAAGATAGAAAGAAAAAAGTACAACACATTTACGACCCTACCGTAAAACCACTTTACGATACCGTTCAGGTGATGAATATTTTGCCACACCGCCAGCCGTTTTTATATATAGACAAGATTCTGGAACTTACAAAAACTTATGTTGTAGGCGTAAAGAATGTGACGATAAACGAGGAGTTTTTCAAAGGACATTTTCCGGGCGCACCAGTATTACCAGGCGTGGTACAAATTGAAGCTATGGCACAAACCGGAGGTATTTTAGTTTTAAGTACTGTACCAGATCCAGAAAATTACCTTACTTATTTTCTAAAAATAGATAACGTTAGATTTAGAGCTCAGGTTTTACCAGGCGATACCATTATCTTTAGATGCGATTTGATGGAGCCTATTCGTAGAGGGATTGCACAAATGAAAGGCGTAGGAATGGTGGGCGAGAAAATAGTTGTAGAAGCCGAAATGATGGCGCAAATATCCAGACACGAAAAAACCGAAAACCAATAATGATACAACCTTTAGCGTATATACACCCGCAGGCAAAAATTGCTAATAGTGTAGTTATAGATCCATTTGCCGTTATACATAAAGATGTAGAGATTGGTGAAGGGACTTGGATTGGCTCTAACGTTACCATTATGGATGGCGCAAGAATCGGTAAAAACTGTAAAATTTTTCCTGGTGCTGTAATTTCTGCAATTCCACAGGATTTAAAATATGCTGGTGAACAAACCACCGTTGTTATTGGCGATAATACTACTATTAGAGAGTATGTAACCATTAACCGTGGCACAAGCGACAGGTGGGAAACCAGAGTTGGAAATAACTGTTTATTAATGGCTTATTGCCACGTTGCCCATGATTGTGTTATTGGCGATAATTGTATTTTTTCTAACAACACAACTTTGGCCGGACACATTACTATTGGCGACAATGTTGTACTTGCGGGTATGGTTGCTATCCACCAGTTTTGTAAAGTGGGATCTTATTCTTTTGTAACCGGCGGATCTTTGGTTCGTAAAGATATTCCTCCTTATGTAAAAGTGGCAAGAGAGCCTCTATCTTACACTGGTATTAACTCTGTCGGCTTACGTAGAAAAGGTTTTTCAGCAGAAAAAATTAACGAAATTCAAGAAATTTACCGTGTACTGTTTGTGAAAAACAACAATGTAACCAAGGCATTAGATATTATTGAAGCAGATTTTGAACCTACTGAAGAAAGAGACGAAATTATTAACTTCATTAGAAACTCTAACCGAGGAGTAATGAAGAGCTTTGGAACTTCCTGATTTTCGAAATGAAAATCTTACTAACAAAAATTGGCAGAAGATTTAACCGAGAGTGGATTTTTAGAAATATCGATTACACTTTTGAAAGTGGAAATTCTTATGCCATTTTAGGCATAAATGGCTCTGGTAAATCCACTTTACTGCAAGTGATTTCTGGTGCTTTAGCGCAGTCGGATGGCGCAATTTCTTATCAGATAGCCGACAAAGAAGTTGAGGTAGATCAGGTGTTTCAACATTTGGTTTTGGCGAGTCCCTATCTAGAACTAATCGAAGAGTTTACGTTGACCGAAGTTTTAGATTTTCATTTTGAGTTTAAGAAAAGACTCAATAATTTATCAAATAGTGAGCTTATTGCATTGCTAAACATGGAAAGCAGTAAAAACAAAGAGCTCAAGTATTTTTCTTCTGGGATGAAGCAACGCGTTAAATTGTTGCTTGCTTTTTGCTCTGCCACTCCAATACTATTGCTTGATGAACCTACATCAAACCTTGACGAGCAGGGAATTAACTGGTACCATTCCCTTATCAAACAATTTACAACTAATAGGCTGGTAATTGTGTGTTCGAACCAGATCCACGAATACGAATTCTGCCAGCATCAGCTACTCATAGCCGATTATAAATAATGTAATCGAACACATTTATTTATAACATTGTAGTTACAACTACTTTTCATTAGAAAATAAAGCTACTTTTGTATAACAATTAGCGAATGTATAACGCGGGTTTACATTTCAATGCTGAAGAAATTAAGATTTTTTTCATATAGGTTTAGGTTGATAAAGCGGTCTCATTTTTGAGACCGCTTTTGTTTTACAGCTTTTCAGATTGATTATCTATATCTTTACACTGTTCTATTTAATTGACAATTGGAAAAACAAACCTTAAGAAAACATGCTATTTTAGAGCGAGAGAAACTCTCGAAAAGTCAATTTTGGTTGTTAAATGATCAACTATTAGCGCATTTTAGCAAGTTTAACTGGTCTAAAATAATTACTGTACACCTCTTTCTTCCAATTGTGGAAAAAAAAGAGATTGATACTTTTGAGTTCATTCATTTTTTTAAAACCCAGCATCCGCATATTCAAATAGTTGTTCCACGTTGTGATTTTAAAACCAAAGAAATGGAAACTATTGTTTTTGACCCTGAAGCAACGGTATTGGTTAAAAACAAACAGCAAATTCCTGAACCCTTATACGGCGAAAAACTTGATCCTCAATTGATAGATGCGGTAATTATTCCTTTATTAACTTTTGACCAACAAGGACACAGAGTAGGATACGGTGGCGGATTTTATGATCGATTTTTAGAGAAGTGCAAGCCTAATGTTTTAAAAATAGGAGTTTCCTTATTTGAACCCATCTCTGAAATATTGGACACACATCAACAAGATATTAGGCTAACTCATTGTATTACGCCAGAAAAAACGTATTCGTTTGCATAGTTTTTTTAAAAAGCTCTGATCGAAACTTATAAAAATTGCATTTTAACCAATCCTACCGCTATTTAACCTGTATTTGCGTTAACGATAGTAGCGACATCCTTTTGGCTTTTCGACAAAAGATAAAGCGGATAGCGTGTTAAAACGCCCAAAACACCAAAAGCTAAACCTTTCGTTTGTCAGTTATTTGGAATAATAATTCAATTAATCGCGAAAGTGAGATTAATCTATATCTTTGCGCCAATCAATAAGGGGTGCCTTGTTTGTGTAAACAGATTTAACCATCTGCACAAATGCAAAACCAGGCTGAGAACATACCCATTTTTGAAGTGAAATGTAAAAAGTAAAAAGCTGAGATACGCGCGTTTCAACTTTAAACCCGCAATTTTAAACTTCAAGATGCACCTGATTCGGATAATGCCGACGTAGGGACAAAAGGTATATTTAATTTATTTAGTAAATGGTATGACCCCTATACCATTTCGTTAAATTAAAATTAAAACATTGAAAAAATTCATTTTTGCATTTATTGCTGCAGTTTTACTGCCGGGGATGCTGTGGGCACAATTATCTTTACAGGGAAAGATTGCCGATCAGGAAAACAACAACGCACTTAACGGTGCGTCAATTACCCTAGGAAACTTAACCGTACAATCTACCGGAGCCGGGCTTTACCGTTTTAACAACCTGAAGGCTGGGAACTACCAATTAAAAGTAAGCTTTGTAGGCTACCAAAGTAAAACGGTAGCAGTGAGTTTAAGTGAAAGTAAAACTTTAAATGTTGGTTTAACAAAACTACAGCTTTTGGCAGATGAAGTTGTTGTAAATGCGACCAGAGCATCAGAAAACTCGGCAACTACTTTCAAAAATCTATCTAAAGAAGATATTGCTAAAAACAACTTTGGGCAAGATTTACCTTATTTGTTAGACCAAACTCCAGGAGTGGTTACTTTTTCTGACGCCGGAGCAGGTGTGGGCTACACAAGCATGCGGATTAGAGGCTCTGATGCTGCCCGGGTAAACGTGACGATTAATGGAATCCCTTATAATGACTCGGAAAGCCAAGGTTCTTTTTGGGTGAATTTACCAGATTTTGCTTCTTCAGTAGATAATATCCAAATTCAACGTGGTGTAGGAACGTCAACAAACGGAGCAGGTGCTTTTGGCGGTAGTTTAAATATCCAAACTGGTAAGCTAAGAGATTCTTCATACTTTGAGCTTAGCAACTCCGCAGGCTCTTATAACACCTTAAAAAACTCCTTAAACATAGGTACAGGATTAATCAACGGCAAGTTTGCTTTTGACGGTCGCTTATCGCGAATTGTATCTGACGGTTATATAGATAGCGCATCATCAGACCTAAAGTCTTACTTTGCTTCTGGTGCTTATTACGGAAAAAGCAGTTTATTAAGATTGAACGTTTTCTCTGGCAAAGAAAAAACTTACCAAGCTTGGAACGGTATTCCTGAAAGTAAACTTAAAACCGACAGACGTTTTAACGAATTTAATTATCAAGATCAAACAGACAACTATCAACAAGATCATTATCAGTTGCTTTATTCTAAAAGCTTCTCTGATAAATTATCTGCAAATGCGGCCCTACATTATACCAAAGGAAGAGGATATTACGAAGAATTTAAAAAAAACCAAAAGTTTGGGACCTATGGTTTAGACTCGCTGTTTATAGGAACAGATACCATTGCTAAAACTGATTTAGTGAGAAGGCGCTGGTTAGATAACCAGTTCTATGGTGCAACTTACTCTTTGCGTTACCAACCAAGTACTGATTTAGATTTTACGTTAGGTGGCGCTTATAACGAATATGCTGGCGATCATTATGGCGAAATCATTTGGGCAAAATTCTCTTCGCAACGTAAAATACATGATCGTTACTATGAGGACGATGCTTTTAAATCGGATTTTAACGTTTACGGAAAAGCAAATTACCAATTAGATAAACTGTCTTTGTTTGCAGATTTACAGTACAGAACTATTTACTATAAATTTTTTGGGTTCGATTATAACAAAAACAATATTACCCAAGACGCTACACTTAACTTCTTTAATCCTAAAATTGGGTTTACTTATATTATTGATGCACAGAGTAATTTTTACGCCTCTTACGCTATTGGTAACAAAGAACCAAACCGTAAAGATTACGTAAACTCTACGCCACAAAGCAGGCCAAAAGCCGAACGGCTAAATGATGTAGAAATTGGTTACCGTATCAAAAGTAAATGGTTAAATGCTGGTGCCAATATTTATTTGATGAACTATAAAGACCAATTGGTTTTAACAGGACAGATTAATGATGTGGGTAGTTACATTAGATCTAACGTAGACAAAAGCTATAGAAACGGGATTGAGCTGGATGCAACACTTTCTATTTCTCCAAAGATTAGCTGGGCTTTAACCAGTGCTTTTAGCCAAAATAAAGTAAAAAACTTTGTAGAGTTTATTGATGAATACGTTGGCGACGATTATGTTGGGCAACAAGTAAATGATTATAGTAAAACCAATATAGCTTTTTCTCCAAACTATGTGGGCTCAAGCACAATTGCTTATAAACCATTACAAAATTTTGAGATTGCACTTTTAAGCAAATATGTAAGTAAGCAATATTTGGATAACACCTCTAACGATGCTCGAAAGCTGGATGCGTTTTTTGTGAACAACCTAAGGCTGAACTACAACTTTAAACTTAAAGGTGTAAAAGCAATCGAGGTTGGTTTATTAGCAAATAACATTTTTAATGAGCTTTACGAAAGTAACGGCTACACTTTTAGTGGTATTTATGATGGCTCTTTAAGTACAGAAAATTATTACTTTCCACAGGCAGAAACAAACTTTCTTTTAGCGCTTAACTTTAAGTTTTAAGCCAGATAAATCAGTTAAGCCCTTCCTTATTTAAATAAGCGAAGGGCTTTTTGTTTCCAAATATTTCAATTGGCAATATTATTGAATAGCGTAATGTTAAGCCCTAAACAAAAGATTTAATCTAATATGGATTTAGAAAAAGCGTATGCGCTAATTACCAGTAAGCTCACCAACTGGTTCGAGAGTTTTATTAGACTACTACCCAACCTGGTAATTGCTACCTTGGTAATGGTTTTGGGTGTTTTTATTGCCAAGTATATCAGGAGCTTTTCATTAAAAATGATTAGAAAAGTTTCACACTTAGAAACTATCAATAAGCTTTTTGCGTCTTTCATTTATATTTTGGTAATTGGTGTTACGCTGTTTACCGCATTAGACATTTTAAATTTGGATAAGGCAGTAACCACGGCATTGGCCGGTGCCGGTATCCTAGGTTTGGCTTTAGCTTTTGCTTTTCAAGATATTGCAGCAAATTTTATGTCGGGTATTTTTATGTCTTTCCGCCATCCGTTTAACATTGGTGACTTAGTAAAGCTAGGGACCTACAAAGGCAGAATAGAGTCTATAAACCTTAGAGATACCGCAATGATTAGCCTGCAAGGGCAAAAGATAATCATCCCAAATAAGGAAGTTTTTCAAAACCCAATAGAAAACTACAGTTCGAGTGGAATTAGACGCTTAGATATTAAAGGGCGTGTATCACTTAACGAAGACTTGGAGAAAGCTAAAACTATTACGCTAGAAGCAGTAGAAAACTTAAGTGAACGTGATAAAAATAAGCCAGTAGAGTTTTTTTATGATGAATTTACGGAAAGTGCCATCACTTTCGACTTACGAATTTGGATGGAAGACCCAGAGCAGAAAAAGTATTTGAGCGCTAGAAATAATGCGATTATGGCTATTAAAAATGCTTTTGACGAAGCTAACATTGTGATTCCGTTCCCAATACGAACTTTAAATTTTGGGAATAACACGAACGAGAGCCTTTTAGAAGAAGTTATTAAACCAGATAAACCTATTGCGTAGCAACTTTTAAAACCATACCAACGGTTAATATGCTAGTTTCTAAATTATTTAGCGCTTTTAAACTATTCACGCTTACGTTTTCAAAACGTTCTGCAATTCTGGCTAAATTATCACCCGCCTTAACTTTATAAGTAATATAAGTTGGCGTTTCTTTTTTTAGATTGACTGGCTCAGCGTCTTTTTTAATTACTAATTTTTGTCCAATAGCAATCGTATAATTGTTTAAGCTATTCCAAACTTTTAAATCTTGTACCTCAACCTTATACTTATTGGCAACTGCATTAAGCGTTTCTCCCTGTTTAACAATATGGGTGTTTGTTACTTTTAAATTCGGGTTAACAACTTCACTAACAGACAACATTTGTAGGCTACCATCTTCTTCGGCGTTTAATGCTTCAAAAAAACCGGCATAATCTTTAAAGCTTAATTTTGGAATAATTAGACGTTTAGGTTCGGTGCTGGTCCCGTTAATTACATTTTTCTTATAAACAGGATTTAAGCCTCTTAAATCGTTCGGATCTATATTTAATGCCTGTGCAATCTTATCAAAAGACATAAACTTATTTACCGATATAGAATCCGTTATTAAAGTTTTTTCCTGCGGGATTTTAACTTGCGGATGTTGAGGATAATAATTCATCACATAAGCAGTCGCTATAAACGCAGGCACATAGTTTCGGGTTTCGCTAGGTAAATAACCTTGGATATCCCAAAAATTTCTGGAACCACCAGCTTTAGCTATTGCTCGGTTTACACAACCTACACCACAATTATAAGCGGCCAATGCCAATGCCCAATCTCCTAAACTATTATAAGCATCTCGCAAATACCTAGCAGCAGCATAACTAGCTTCTGTTGGATCTCTACGTTCGTCAACATAGTTATCAATCTTTAAATCGTACATTCTTGCTGTAGTGTACATAAACTGCCACATACCTGTTGCGCCAACACGGGATATTGCCATTGGATTCATAGACGACTCAATAATTGGCAAATATTTAAATTCTAAAGGAATATCGTAGGCTTGCAACGCTTTCTCAAATACTGGAAAGTAATATTTACCCAGTGCCAGCATTTGCCCCATTTCATTACTTCGCTTATCTAAAAAAATATCGATATAAGTTTGTACGAACGGATTGTAGTCTAAAGGGAAAGTTGTTCTGATAGAATCTAAGCGGTATTTGTAAATCAAGTTAGGCTTGTATTTTAATACCTCCAATTGCAGATTTGATTGCGCAGGAACTAAACTCGTGTCTGCATTTACCAACTTTTTTATTGCCTTAAACTCTCTTAAACTTAAAGACGCATTAGTTAGGCTGTCTCTTTTTATGCTTGCCTCGCAAATGGTTGATAAACCAATAAAAATTAGGAAAACAGCAATAAACTTTGATAATTTAATCATTCTTGAATTTTTTCTTTAGCTAACAGCGTAAGCCAATTAAAGCTTATTTATACATTTAGAAAAAGCCAATAAATTTTCTTCTTTGAATCTTCTTCCAATAATTTGAATACCTAAAGGCAAACCTTGCTCATTCTCACCAGATGGCAACGAAATAGCTGGCAAACCAGCTAAAGAAGCCCCTACTGTAAATATATCTGCCAGATACATGACCATTGGATCTGTAATTTCTTCGCCAATAAGAAAAGCTGGTGTAGGTGTGGTTGGCGTAATGATAAAGTTGTAATCTTCTAAGATCTGGTCCATCTTTTCTTTAATCAGCCGCCTGGCTTTTTGCGCTTTAGAATAATATGCATCATAGTAACCGGCACTTAAAACAAAAGTACCCAACATAATTCGGCGCTTAACCTCATCTCCAAAACCTTCAGATCTTGACTTTTTATAGGTGCTAATTAAGTCTTTAGACTCTGGGCTTCTATAGCCATAATGTACGCCATCGTACCTTGCTAAGTTTGAGGAAGCTTCTGCTGTTGTTAATATATAGTAAGTAGCAACAACATATTCTAAAAGCTCAAAAGAAACTGGTTCAACCGTATGGCCTTGCTCTTTTAATTTTTCGATTTGCGCTAATACATTTGCTTTTATTTCTGGATCTAAACCTTCTGCATGCAAGGTTTCTTCAATATAGGCGATCTTCTTTTTTGAAACATTACCAGAGATTAGCTGCGAATAGTTAGGAACGGGAACATCAGAAGAAGTGGCGTCATGCGGATCTTCACCAGCAATAACTTCGAGAATTAGCGCAACATCATCAACTGATTTTGCAATAGGCCCTACTTGATCAAACGAAGAAGCGTAAGCAACTACGCCATATCTTGAAACCCTGGAATAGGTTGGCTTTAAGCCGAATACACCACAAAAAGCAGCAGGCTGCCGGATAGAGCCACCAGTATCAGATGCTAAAGATGCGAAACATAAATCGGCTTGTACTGCGACTGCCGAACCGCCAGAAGAACCTCCTGAAACCCTCTTTTCATCTATATAATTTTTTACCGGACCGTAATAGCTGGTTTCGTTTGATGCACCCATTGCAAACTCGTCGCAATTTAAACGCCCAATGATGATTGCATCTTCATTAAGAATACGCTCAACAACAGTTGCAGAATAAACAGCCTCGTAACCTTCTAAAATTTTAGAAGAAGCGGTCATCTGATGGCCTTTAAAAGAAATATTATCTTTTAAACCAATAATCATTCCGGCCATTTTTCCGCTGGTACCGTTATCAATTTTTGCTTGAACTTCCTCCGCTTTTGCTAACGCTTCCGCTTCAAAAGTTTCTAAAAACGCATTAAGATGTTGATGGCCTTTAATTCTTTCGATATAATAGTTAACTAAATCTTTTACGGTAATTATACCTGCTTTAAGATCTTGCTGTAGTTGCGAAAAGTTAGAATAAGATTTGATTTTTTCTGTTACCATTTTATAAAAGAAAACCTTGAACTTCCGAAATTACAAATTTCGACCGTTCAAGGTTAATAGATTCCTAAATAAATTTAGGATATTTTAATTTTGTTGTTGACTTTCTTCTCGTTTAACCTCTGGTTTGTCTTCTGGTTTATCGAAACCACTCTGGGCATCTTTAAATTCCTTCACACCTTTTCCCATACCTCTCATTAATTCTGGAATCTTTTTTCCACCAAATAAAAGCAATAAAGCCAATACAATTAAGATAATTTCTGGAGCACCTAAACCCATCGTTTTTTTATTTAATTTGTTTTAAAATCTTTGTTTTCTTCTACTATTTCCTCTGTAGCTGGCTCTACTGCTTCTTCTTCTTTAACGTTAGAAAGTTCTATTTGTTCCTCGCGTTTTAGCTCTTCGCTAGCAGTAAGTTCATTTATGTTACGGTGTATTTCTCTTTTCACACCGTCAGAAGCATCTTTAAATTCTCTGATCCCTTTTCCCAAACCTCTTGCTAATTCCGGGAGTTTTTCACCTCCGAATAGTAAAAGCACCGCAAACATAATCAATACGACTTCTTGAGTACCTAAGTTTAGAAATAATAAATTACCGATTTGCATGATAATGTGTTTGTTAAAGAGAACGCAAATATAAAAATTTTATTTTGGTAAGTTAATACCTCAATTTAAAAGCATTTACGCAGTCTGGGATAGATTGGTTTTTTAAAACATCTTTTTTTCTTTCATAGGTAAAAGCGGTTAGTAATCAGCAAATTTCTTTTTAACCAAAAACAAATACCTAATTCCCTTTGCTAAGCAGCCCCCCTAATAATTGCCAATAAGATCGCTATTATAGCTATTACTAATAAAATGTGTATCAACGATCCAATCGTATATACGAAAAAACCCAATATCCAGCCAATGATTAAAATAACAGCAATAATGTAAAGAATGCCCCCCATGTTTTATTTGATTTAGTTTTATATAATAGAATTCATCAGATTTAAACTAAGCATTCACAAAATCTATACCTTTATTATGAGTAATTATCAGTTTTTGTTTTTTTGATATACTCAGATCCTAGCTTTATGTCATAAAAAAAGACAATTATTTACGCCTTAGTTAATAAGTCAAAGTCAACCCTCCTCCAAGCCCCATATCACTATCATAATGACTAGAAAGAGAAAAGTATTTTGTTAGGATATACCGCAAGCCCCCCGCATATTCTTTATCGGTATTAATCATAAAATTGGCTCTCATTCTTTTAGAAACAGGAATATCCTCTCTACCTAATTGAAACCTCAATTTGCCATTTCCATCAATCCGGGCATCCGCAACTACCAGCATGGGCAAAGTATAAGCGATACCCGCTACCACTGTTTTTCGGTTTTCTTTATTACTTACCTGTCCAAATAAATTACGAGAATGACTTCCGAAGATATTTTTCTCATTTGCATCAAACTCCTTATAATGGTAATCAAAGCCCACATACGGAAAAAGCCACTGGTTTCTACCGATGTAGCGACCAAGCATGGTCTCACTTTCGTAACCCATTTTGGCGTTTGTACCTAAATGCCACGAAGAAGTTAATTGCCATCTTGTATTCGCAAGCATTACTTGCCCCTCTGCGCCATTACTTTCAAAACCAGCTCTACCCATTAAATGTGGCATCTGATCGTCCCAGTTTAATTTCCTTTGTGCCAATTTAGGGTTAGGCACATCGGGATTTGGTGGAGAGTTTTCGTAGCTGAACACTCTGCCCATCCCACTCATCATGTGGTACAGGATATGGCAGTGAAAAAACCAATCTCCACTTTCAGTTGCGGCAAATTCAATGGTATCGCGTTCCATCGGCATGATGTCCAATACGTTTTTCATCGGAGCGTATTCGCCTTCGCTATTAATTACCCTAAAATCATGTCCGTGTAGATGCATAGGATGGCGCATCATACTATTGTTATAAAATAAAATACGTAGGTTTTCTCCTTTCTTGATTAGAATTTTATCCGACTCTGAAACTGTCTTATTATTGATTGACCATACATATCGGTTCATATTCCCAGTTAGCTCGAACTTTAGTTCTCTGATTGGACCATCAGGCAAAGTGGTTTTATTCGGGTCACGCAACATGTTATAATTCAATGTTACAACATCCGGGTTATCATCTGCCATGTTCATCTCAGACATATTACTGGAATTTGCCATCTGCATACCAGAACTATTTTTGTCATGATTCATGTGCATACCAGACATCCCTTTTTTAGGTTCTTTAGTCTCTTCTGCGCCAGTAATTTCAGGGTACATTACCGTATTCATATCCATGATCTGGTTTTGCATATTCATACCGTCCATCTCCACCATATTACCGTTCATGTCCATCATCCCGTTCATCATCTTCATCCCGGCGAAATATTTGAGCTTCGGCATTTTTTTGGCAGCTATCTTTTCACCACTGCCCAACCATAATGATGCTGATTCCGTTCGGTCTTCTGGCGTTACCAAGAATTCATAGCTCTTGTTTTGGGAGATAGTAACCACCACATCGTAGGTTTCGGAAACGCCAACAATCAACCTGTCAACTTCCACTGGCTCCACGTCGCTACCGTCAGTGCCAATTACGGTTATTTTACCACCTGCATACTTTAACCAAAAATAGGAAGACGCACTACCGTTGGCTATGCGCAACCGCACTTTATCTCCAGCTTTGTATTGGGGCTGTTCGTTTTGGTTTTTTCCGTTGATTAAAAACGTATCATAATAAACGTCGCTCACATCCATGGCGTTCATTCTCTTGAACTCGTTGTTTACCTTTGTTTTAAAATGACCTGTTCTTATCGCCTCGGCGTAGCTTTGTGTGGTTCCTTTTTTTATGGAAAACCAATCTGTTGCGGCATGCAGACTTCTGTTTATCTCCTTTGGATTCATGTTAGCCCAATCACTCAATATGATAGGCAACGTAGGGATATCCCATTCTTTGCGGGCATTAATGATAAATGAACCGTACATCCCAATTTGTTCTTGCAGACCGCTATGGCTGTGGTACCAATGTGTACCGTGTTGGATTAGTGGAAACTTGTAAATATGTGTTTCATCCGGTTTTATGGGCATCTGCGTCATATTTGGAACGCCGTCGTAACGGTTGGGCAAAAACAATCCATGCCAATGTAAAGAAGTAGTTTCTTTCTTTAACTTATTGTGGACATAAATCAACGCTGTATCTCCTTCTGTAAAGGTCAATGTTGGCATCGGGATTTGACCATTTACAGCAATAGCCCTTTTCGACCTACCGCCGAATGTGACCGTTGTATCTGCTATGTATAAATCATACCTAATGGTACGGGGAGGAAACGGATGATTAACATATTTGATTGGCCCCAAATTAGCTTTTGCAGTTTTGATGTTCTCGGCATTGATACCACTATCAGCGCCCATCTGCATACCTTCCATATTATCCATTTTCTTACCGTTTGAAGAATGGGTAGGCATTTCGTTCGCAGATGTATCTTTTGACGACTTCTGCATCTGATGATTTTGTGGGGTTGATTTAGATGCTGCGTTTGGGGGAGTTTTTTTGTCCATTTTCATCACATCCATACTTTCTTTTTTAGGAGCCGATTGTTTTTCTGCTGGCTTTTTTACTGGATTTTGTTTAGGAACGGTAGTGTTGGATTTCTCTTTTACCAGTTTCATCCCGCACTTAGGACAATTTCCCGGTTTATCCGAATGAATTTCAGGGTGCATGGGGCAGGTATAAGAAACTTTTTCCGCTGGTTTCATTTTCTCCATTGGCATTTTCATGCCTCCCGTATGTTGCTGTGCAAATGAGACTTGCACTATGCAAATCATCAATAACAGTACAATTATCTTTTTCACTGTTTTAATTTTTAAGTGCCAGGCTAACTCTCACTAAGCTGGCCCATTTTTTTAAGTTTGTTTTATCTCCATCTGAAAGGATGGCATTTTTATGTATCAATGTGTAGGAAGGTATGGGCATGGTGCCGTCCTCTATACTATTGATAATTGATTTTAATTTGCTCTGCTGCCTTCTCTTGGAATAGCTCCCAAATTCACTAAAGTTAAGTTCTTCTTTCCCTTTTTTAATATGTGATGCCATCCACCAGCCACCAGGTTGTATTTTCGAATACCATGGATATTCGGTGTTGTTGCTGTGGCAATCATAACAGGCAGTTTTTAATGTTGCCTGAACATTTTTTGGCACTTCAACCATTTTCGTTATATCTGTTTGCAAAACTTGCCCATTTTTATTTGGGGCAGGTTGGATAAATTGGATAACTATTGCAACAATAAACAGGATTAATACGATGATTTTAATCCTTTTCATCTTTGAATTAGTTAAGTTCTTCAGTAACTGAACCACAGGTTGCCATCGCTTTTCCTAAATAAGGGTTTTGAACTTCCTTTGTTTCGCTCAACCAATTAGCTCCCTTGTTATTGTTGTACATCGGACAGTTGATATAATACAACTTTTCGCCTGTTCCGGTAGCTTTTACCAAATCATGCATATCTTCACTAAGCGTTTCAAAATGCTCACGCTGGTGTTCAATATTGCCAGCATTACTACCGATATGCTCCGCATGTTCTCTAGCGTCTGTTTGAATATCAGCGAAAACTTTCGCTTGCTCTGGGTTTAAAGTGCTCTTGTCAAAACCATCAAAAGCTTTTACCATTTCATTGCCTGCATCAGCGGCTCCTTTGTCATCATCTTTGGCCAAAGCGTTCTTCATATTCAAATAGTCTGCTACAATCCCTTTTATTGGGCTGCTATTCGCCGCAATAGTTTCATTGGATTTTGTATCCATTGTTTCTGTTGTTACAGCCGAGGTTTCTTGTTTTGCACCATCAACATTACAGGCTACAAAAAATGTAGTGGATAAAGCGATTCCTAAAATTAATATTTTCATGTTTTTATTATTTAAATATTGTTGAAATTGAATGATAATTATCTACAGCACTTTTTTATAAAAAGTGCTTTAAAGATTCGTTTTATATTGATTTTAATTTTCGCATTGCGTAAGGCATTAAAGATCATCCGTAGGTATCCTACGGTAATTATCTAGATTACTTTAATGTTTCTACAACTTTTCCGCAAGTGAGCATGGCGTTACCGAAGTATGGATTCTTTATAGAAGAACTGCTACTTAACCAATTCGCCTTTTTCATAGGGCAATACATTTGGTAAATGGGGTTAGTGGATAGTTTGGAGTTCTTTGCCAAGGTTACCATAGATGCAGAAAGGTCAGCGAAATTTACTCTTTGACTTTTCAGATCTTTGCTTTCAGCGATTTTCCCAGCATATTTCAAGAGATTATCTCCACTATCCCCGGTTATTGCTTTTGCCTCAGAAGTTTTTAATACTATAACCAGTTCATTTGCTTTTGAGTAAGCAAGATCTGCATTACCACTAACTAAGGCATCTTTTATATTGTAATACAAAGGCAATAAGGCAGTTTTCTCGGCCTGATGATTTGCGTGATCATGTTGTGCAAACACAGCTTGCGCCAAGGTGGTCGTTAATATAGCAACCATTAAAAATATCTTTTTCATTATTATTGATTTTAATTGAATAATTATTTTGTCGGAATAGAAATTACTAAACCGAAAATATTAAAACAAAAAATCAAATCTGAAAGCTTTGGATAGCTACACGAATGTCTGGTATGGGAGGATGATGCCCTAAGACAACAAATTTATTGATAAGAATATCTGAACCACCATCTAATACATTCAGATTAAAGAAGCTGGTCAAAAAAACAGGAAAAAAAATTGGGTTTATTTCCGCATATGATGTTTGTGAGGACAGCTTATCAACCTTTGCAAATTCTACTGCTTCATCTTTACAACAGTTATCTTTCTCATTTTCATGATGATTTACTTGCTTTTCATGATGATGGTTAGGAGCATTTGAGGCTTTATTTTCATGATGTTCTACCTCGCCTTCGTGATGATGACTTGCAGAACTTGCCTTTTTTTCGTGATGATGGTCTGAATCGAATTTCATATCCATACCCAAAGAACAAGCAACTACCACCATCGTATTTAATAAAAACACAAATAACAATAAGCTGGTTTTAATCTGTATGGATAATTGATTTTTCAATGTTCAAAAGAAATTAAGTTCTATCATCAAATATATAATATCTTTTCTGGAGGGTTGTTATATAATTCGGGGAATATATTGTAAAATTTCGAGCGTGTGAATGTGTTTCCTATCCTTCCAAATCAAAGAACCATTCCTCTGCCTGCTTAATGCCTTCTTTCAAAGCGTCCTCTTTTGAAATGCTTTTTTTTGTTAATAATTTGTCTGCGATTTCCAACGCTTTTTCTTTAACGGCTGGTTTAAGTTCACTTAATTTCGGTTCAAATTCATCAAACATTTCCTTCATCATTCTAAGATTATTACAGTCCAAATTCCCGACTGTGTGATTAAAAGTACTCTTCCTCACTATTTATGTATAACGATGTGGCGTTGCCATCTTATCGGCGACTAAATAAATAAGCAAGGGCAAAATCATAAACTGCAGAACCGGGGAAAGTCCCACATTTACAACAGGGATTATAGGCATACTCTCGGCATAGCTCCAAGTGCCAATTGATAAATGCCTTGTTTCTGCTAGGACAGCACCTATCCCGCCTGCCAGAACTAAAAAAGCAATTCTGCTTGGGTCTAAGTTTTGGATCCAAAGGGCATTTTTATAAATCATACCAAAGCCAAAATAAATCAGCAATACCATTATGGCATCTGCCACCGAAGCTAATAAGCAAAAGAGAATGTGGCTCCATGAATATACCCCTTCTACATACAAAGGAATTTGCAAAATTTCCCACACAGCGTTCAGCACAAATGCAGCTAATATTATGGTAAGCACATAGCGTTTTAAGATCTTTTTTTGAGTAGTCTTTCGCAGTAAAATAACATAAAATAGAATGCTCAGTGATATAGCTATCAAAGGAATTATTAGAATAGATAATGATATACTCTGCATACACTGATAAGTTTAAAATTGTATTGGGATAGATAAAATGATTATCTGCCAGAAAAGACAGACAATCATCATCAAACAATTAAGCAGCTGTTGCCATTTGTTGGCAAGCCTCAGCACATTTTCGGCAGGCTTCGGCACATTCTCTACAATGCTCCATACCCATTTCTGCATGTTTTTCGCACTCTTCGGCACAGGCCGTACAAGCTTCAGCGCATATTTTGCACAAAGCAGCACTGTACTCACTTCCCAAGCTCATTAATTCTGCCGCAGAGCGACAAAGTGCCGCACATTTCAGGTCTAATTGGATACACTTCGCCATCATTTTAACGTCGTCTTCTTTTAAACATTCAGTTGCACAGGTGTTACAAGAAACTAAACAAGCCAAGCAGGCGTTTATACAGTCTTTTAATTTTTGATTTGACATAATTTTAATGTTTTAAATGGTAAATATTTATTTGTTGTTATTTGCTAATAACCATTGTAATACTTGTGTTCGCAGCGTATAACTCTAACACTTCCGAAAACAAAACTGTCTTAAATTTTATCAAGCGGTTTGCGGTTGTTAACCTCCATCGCTTTAAATTCTCTTGGAGATTGACCGGTAACTGTTTTAAATTGATTAGATAAATGAGAGCTACTGCTATAGCCCATTTTCCACGCAATTTCATTCAAGTTAAGTTCTCCATATTGAAGGAGCTCTTTTACCTTTTCAATCTTTTGCTGAATGATGAACTTTTCTACAGTAATACCTTCACTGTCAGAAAATAAACGGCTCAAATACCCGTATTCTTTATGCAACCGCTCGGTAAGTGCCTGACTAAAATTTACATGTAGTTCTGGCAACTCAGAGTGATGTATCAAACCGATGATCACATTACGGATGCCTTCAATCAACTTGTCTTTGTCTTTATCAATCAGTTCAAAACCGAGTACACTTAAAGTGGAAGCAATTTCAGCCAGCTTGTTTTCGTTAGGCTCTTGAGACACAATTGCGGTACCTAAAGAAACCTCAGAAACTTGTAAATCTAAATGTTCCAGTTGTTGCTTAACCACAGTAATGCACCGATCGCAAACCATATTCTTTATGTATAATAGCATTATTTAGGGTAAATTGAGAATAAAAATAAGATAGAGTTAACGACAACTTATAAAATTTTTTATTTGCCAAGCGAATGGCTAAACAACGTGACGGCATTTCTATTTAATTTAAAATCACATGTTTAACGGAACAAACATCAAGCCGAATACCAGCTTGATATTTGATGAAGATGTGAAGTATTAATTAATTTTCTCTGCGCTGTAACCAGCACCTTTAAGCGTATCAATCACTTTTTGGCTATCCAATCCTGAATCTGTCTGAACGGTTAATACTTTGTCTGGGTTTTGAGTGTCAACCTCCCATTTTTCAACACCTGACAAATTATTTAAGTGAGGAGTTACAGAAGATATACATCCACCGCATTTGATATTGGTTTTAAACTTTAATGTTTCCATGATTTATTTGTTTTTATTTAAATTAAATTAGAAAATTTGAGTCGCAGACTATTACTTACTACCGATACGGAACTCAACGCCATTGCCGCTCCCGCAATCATCGGGTTTAATAAAAAGCCGTTTATCGGATATAAAATACCTGCCGCAATGGGAATTCCAATAAGGTTATAGATGAATGCCCAAAACAAGTTTTGACGGATAGTACGAACCGTTAATTTGGATAAACGAAGGGCTTTAGGCACCTGCATCAAATCAGAAGAAACCAGTGTGATTTTAGCAACATCAATCGCAATGTCCGAGCCTTTTCCCATTGCAATGGAAACATCGGCCTGAGCTAATGCTTGACTGTCGTTAATGCCATCGCCAATCATGGCCACTACTTTTCCCTGTGCCTGTAATTGTTTTACAAAATCCGCCTTATCCGAAGGTAATACCTCTGCTTTAAAATCCGTAATTCCTGTTTCGGCAGCAACTGCAGCGGCGGTTTGTTGGTTATCGCCGGTAAGCATATAAACGGTGATGCCCCGACTTATTAATTCACTTACCGCTTTTGCCGATCCTTCTTTAATTTGATCTGCAATGGCAACAATTGCAAGTACTTGGGTTTTATCAGTAAAATAAATAACTGTTTTAGCCTGTTTTTGTAAGGCATCTATTTCTTTCTGTAAAGATTCGGGAACAACAATCTGCTGGTCGTTTAATATTTTATGGCTACCGGCCCAATAAGTTTGACCTTCATAAACTGCCCTTACACCTTTTCCGGTCAGGCTTTCAAATTCACTTACCTCAATTAGACCGCTACTTTCCGTTTTCAGGTGTTTCACAATTGCTTCCGCCAATGGATGTTCTGATTGTTGCTCTAAACTGAAAAATATCTTTGCAAGCTTTTGTTGATCTTGTTTTGATCCTTCTTGCCAGAAAAACTCGGTTACTTCGGGTTTACCTTTGGTGAGCGTTCCTGTTTTATCTAATACAACAACATTTACTTTATGTCCCAATTCCAACGCCTCTGCATCTTTGATTAAGATGCCACTTTCTGCACCTTTTCCAATGCCTACCATAATAGCCGTTGGTGTGGCAAGTCCTAATGCACAGGGGCAGGCGATAACCAATACCGTTACCATTGCAAGCATTCCATGCGTAAAGGCATTCTCGCCACCAATCAGTACCCAAACCAACAAAGTTAATACGGCAATACCCATCACTATCGGCACAAAAATCCCTGCAATTTTATCCACCAGTTTTTGTACCGGGGCTTTCGATCCCTGCGCATCCTGTACCATTTTAATAATCTGCGCCAGCATGGTTTCGCCACCTACTTTTTCAGCGGTAAAGCGAAAGCTTCCTCTTTGGTTAATTGTGCCTGCAAAAACTTTATCGCCTTTATTTTTTGAGACTGCCACAGGTTCGCCGGAAATCATGCTTTCATCCACATAAGAACTTCCCTGATAAACTTCCCCGTCCACCGGGATTTTTTCGCCAGAGCGCACCAATATTTGGTCGCCAAATTGAACGTCTGAAATCGGTATTTCTCTTTCTTCATCTTCTGTAATTACCAGAACAGTTTTCGGCTGTAAGCCAATCAATTTTTTAATGGCAGAGGAAGTGTTGGACTTCGCCCGCTCTTCCAATAGCTTACCGAGCATGATAAATACAATAACGACGGCAGCAGCTTCAAAATAAACGTGTGGATGTAAACCCCTGCGATGCCAAAACTCCGGATTTAAGGTATTGAATACGCTGAATAAATAGGCAATACCGGTACTTAAAGCAACCAGTGTATCCATATTGGCTCTACCGTGACGGGCTTGCTTAAAAGCACCAATAAAAAAGTTTTTGCCGAACACAAACAATACTGGGGTGGATAAAGCCCACATGTAATAGTTGCCAAAGGGAATATCCATAAAAAACATTCCGATAACTACTACGGGCAATGTTAAAACTGCGGCAGCAATAACGCGATTTTTTAATGCCTGATAATTGCTGCGCTGTACTTCTTCTTGCTTCTCTTTGCCGGTTTCAGTATCCAAGATGAGATCATAACCAACGCCTTGAAGCGCTTTTTGAAAAGCGGATGGCTGAACTTGGTCGGGATGGTAAGAAACTTTTACGGATTGTGTGGCGTAGTTTACTTCTGCCTTATCTACACCAGGCTGAGCGCTAATCATGCTTTCCACGCTACTTGCACAGGCAGCGCAAGTCATTCCCAAAACGGGTAAAGAAAGCGTTTGTATATTTTTTGATGGAGTCATTTCTTTGTATTTGTCTTGTACAAAGATAGGCTCGTTTGAAAAAGTGTTTTTACAGGATTATGTGAATAAGTTGTATGATTTCGACAAAATGTAATTGAGGTGAACTATTAAAATTGATGAGTTATATAAAGGCTAAATGCACAAAGCTTAAAGCTAAACACCTATATAATATTAACTCGATTATTCGTGAAATTAATTAATACACGCTATACAAAATGCTGTCGTTGAGAAATGCTTGTATATTTAAGTGTTCACCGAGCACCGTAAACAAAAAAGGTTTGATTAGCAAAGCTAAATCAAACCTTTTTAAATTTTTTTAAATCTATCATTTACCTTGGCATACCGCCGTTGGGCATACCTTTCATCATTTTTTGCATTTTTGCCATTGCAGATGGATCAGAGAACTGCTTCATCATTTTACGCATATCTTCAAATTGCTTCATTAGCTTGTTCACTTCGCCAATATCGTTTCCGCTACCTTTTGCAATTCTTCCTCTTCTACTTTGGTTAATCGTTTCTGGGTTCTCACGTTCAAAAGGAGTCATAGATTGAATGATGGACTCAATACCTTTGAAGGCATCGTCATCAATATCTACGTTTTTCATCATTTTTCCCACACCCGGAATCATACCCATCAAATCTTTAATGTTACCCATTTTTTTGATTTGTTGAATCTGCCCGATGAAATCGTTGAAATCGAATTTATTCTTGCGGATTTTCTTTTGTAACGCTGCGGATTCTTTCTCGTCGAACTGCATTTGCGCTCTTTCCACTAAGGAAATCACATCACCCATTCCCAAGATACGGGAAGCCATTCTATCTGGATAAAACACATCCAGCGCATCCATTTTTTCGCCTGTACCTACAAATTTAATAGGCTTATTTACTACCGATTTAATAGATAAAGCCGCACCACCACGCGTATCACCATCTAATTTGGTTAAAACAACTCCGGTGAAATCTAACCTGTCGTTAAATGCTTTTGCTGTATTTACGGCATCTTGCCCAGTCATGGCATCTACCACGAATAAGATTTCCTGAGGCTGTGTTGCTTTTTTAACTTCAGCAATCTCGTTCATCAAGGCATCGTCTAAA
The DNA here is from genome assembly GCA_038243635.1 of Sphingobacteriales bacterium. GTDB lineage: Bacteria > Bacteroidota > Bacteroidia > Sphingobacteriales > Sphingobacteriaceae > Pseudopedobacter. The sequence continues at coordinate 44,760 of JBBSQW010000008.1, read as the reverse complement.
GTTAAACGCCCGGCGGTATCAATAATAATTACGTTATTACCGTTTCTTTTACCGTGTGCAATACCTTCTAAAGCAATAGCAACGGGGCCGGTAGACTCGCGGTTAGCGTAAACTTCGGCACCAACTTGTCCTGCTAAAACCTCCAACTGATCAATTGCTGCTGGGCGATAAACATCACCAGCAACCAATAAAGGCTTTTTACCTTTTTGCGATTTTAAATACAAAGCCAGTTTACCACTAAAAGTTGTTTTACCAGCTCCGTTTAAACCTGCAATTAATATAACTGTTGGATTTGATTTAATATTTAGCTCATCAACGCTGCCACCCATTAACTCGGTAAGCTCATCGTTCATGATTTTTGTTAACAACTGACCCGGAGAAATAGCAGTCAGTACGTTTTGACCTAAAGCTTTTTGCCTTACCTCATCTGTAAAAGCTTTAGCGGTTTTATAGTTAACATCGGCATCTAAAAGAGCTTTACGAATCTCTTTCATGGTTTCTGCCACGTTAATTTCGGTAATGCTACCTTGTCCTTTTAATACTTTAAACGCTCCTTCGAGCTTATCCTGAAGATTGTCAAACATGTTTTAAATCCTATTATTTGCAAATAAATTTGGGTCGCAATTTATCAATTTTATGGGAGATTTTAGAATTGGGAGGAAAAGGCGCTCACTTATAATCGATTTTAGTCGCATTAACGATTGAAACGGATACCGGCCTGAGCTTAATGCCTGTGGCGTATGAGTGCAAAGCGTGTTAAAATGCCCAGATATCAATGCCTCGTATCGTTACCAAAATAAATACTTTGATAGCTATCATAACGGGTTGGTTCTAAATCACCTGCTTCTAATGCTTTTAAAACAGCGCAGCCAGGTTCGTTAATATGTACGCAATTATTAAACTTACAGTCGTTCATGAGTGCTCGCATTTCTGGAAAAAAATGACCTAACTCGTGTTTTTCAATATCGGCAATTCCCAATTCTCTAATCCCTGGTGTATCAATCAGCTTTCCGCCGAAAGGCAAATCAAAAAGCTCGGCGAAAGTGGTGGTATGTTTTCCCATCTCGCTCCAATCAGATATTTCACCTGTTTTAAGTTGTTTGCCAGGAATCAAACGATTAATCAAACTTGATTTCCCTACACCAGAGTGACCCGAAAACAGTGAAATTTTGTCTTTTAATACCCTTTCCAACTCTTCAATGTTTAGTCCTTTTGTGGCCGAAACCGAGTAGCAGGGGTAACCAATTCTTTGGTATAAGTCGATGTAGTTTTCTAAAATCTCCAAACCTTCTGCACTAAATAAATCTAGCTTGTTAAAAACTAAAATTGCTGGAACACCATAAGCTTCGGCGGTAACCAAAAAGCGATCTATAAAACCTAAGGATGTGCGTGGAGCGGCCAAAGTTACTACCAAACAAGCTAAATCTAAATTTGCCGCAATCACCTGAACCTGTTTAGAAAGATTAATGGATTTGCGGATAATGTAATTTTTACGGTCATGAACGTTAGAAATCACCGCTGTCTCTAAATCTGGTTCTGGCTCAAAATCTACTATGTCGCCAACTGCAACTGGGTTGGTGCTCACCAAACCCTTCATCCTCAACCTACCTTTTATTCTACACTCGTACCTTTTTCCTTGTTCGTGTTCAACGGTGTACCAGCTTCCTGTAGACTTTATTACTAATCCTTGCATTCGGGTTTAAAGATAAGGATAAACCTTATTTTGGGTTAAAATTAATTGACTGTTTTTTATTTTAGTGCCTGACATTCTTTTAAACCACATAGCTATATAGCTTTTTATACGTGAACGCGAGAATTTTTAAGATGTCCAAGGACATTACGATAGCCACATATTGGCTTTATGTCAAAAATCTATTTGTTGCTTTGTCTCTGCTAATAGCATTTACCCTATATTGCTATGTGGTTTTATTTTTTTTCATGTACTGAAGTATTTTGTACTAAATCAAAAACGTATACAACATTTCTGCTATTTTCGCATTCATTATAACTATGCGATACCTATTTTTTTTACTCTTTTTATCGGTTTTAGCGATTTCTTGTAAGCGGTCAACACCGAAAAATGATCCAACGCAGCGTGAATTTAAGTTTGAGCCTATTAAAGGAATCAAATATTACGAGGTTCGACGCACTTTTGCAAGTGGGTTAGCTTTTAATGAACTCGGTTTTCAGCAAACGCCAGAATGGGCAATCCGCTTTTTATCTGATACCACGGTGCAAGCATACAGCCCGACAAAGGATAAAATGTTAGATTTCGATCTAATTTTTAGTCATGATGGTGTATATAATTTTGCTAGGGAATGGTTTAGGGTAAAAAGTATTAGCAAAGACAGTTTGCTTTTACAGCGATTGGAAGTTAATGCAAAAAAGATTGCAAAAGACGTTCGTTCTGAGGTTTACATGACTTTTTACTCCGAAGCTTATCTCAAAAAATTAAGCAAAACGGTAGACTTTTTGCGAAAGCCCCGTCAGCAAGATTCGATATTTGTTAAACACCGAGCAGACTTGGTTAATGCAGCAATTACAGACAGTAGCTTATTTTTTGCCGCCAGAAATCCAGTTCAATTTATTTCAAAAAGCAATATCATTAAAATAGAGAAGCTATCCACGGTTGATAAACTACAGAACAGAAGTGCTTCTTACGATTACTTGTATCCAGAATATACCGTTAAAATAAAGCCCGCTTATAAAGATTTCGCCTACACCATTTCCGCAATTGTAGATCAAAAAGGGAAACTATATGTTTACCGCTTTAACGCTACGGATGATTACAGAGAAAACCGCCGGAAAGTTTTACAAGGCATTTTAGACCTCTACTTCGGGCGGTTAGTAACAACAAAACCTGGGCTTACGCTAGATTACAAACACAGTTCTGTTGTTGTTTTAAATCTAATAGGTAAAGAATAAAAAAAGCAAAGTAGGATTAACCTACTCGTTCTGCTTGTTTCTGTGCATCTTCTGCTAGTCTAGAGGTTGCATCTGAAGCTTTTGAGACATATTCTGAAGCTACATTGGAAGCTTTATCCGCATAAGATGAAGCCTTATCAGAAGCTTTACCTGCATATTCTGATGCTAAATCTGATGCTTTACTTGCGTAATTTGAAGCTTTATCCGCTAGTTTACCAGACTGCTCTACAGCTGCATTTTTAGCTTTGTCGCTAAAATCTTTCACTGCGTCAATTGCACTACTTAACTGTTGTTTGCCGTCTTCGTTAGTCATAAAATAGTAAACTGCCGCTCCTGCTGCAACTCCTAAAATTAAACCTAACGCTACTTTTGATTTTGTTTTGCTTTCCATGATATCAAATTTTAATTGTTCGATTGTAAACAACACCAATACCTTGCCAAACAAATTGCTGACACTGTAAAAACTTAAAATTTGGTTATTAAAATCTGATTATCAAACATTTACCGCTCTCCAAAGCAAATCGCTCACGAATATTAGTTTTTTACTATTTGAAAATTAAGAAACAATATTGATTCTCATGTTTAAAAAATGATTCCTTAATTGCTTATCGCCAAAAAGTTGATAGAACTGACCTATTTCATTAACATGGAGTGTGTTCGAAAATAACAGCCACGCAATTTGTTGATCGAGATAGATGGTAACGTCGGCTGGTTTGTCTTGATCTATACTGCTCCAGCCAGTTTTTGTCTTTTCAATTAACCACACGCCACCAGCATCTCCAACAATCTCGGCCTTAACTATTACTGCTTCTTTAGCTTCAATAAATTGGTAGTGACTTGTAAAACTTTGCATAATAGAATTTAAAAACGGAAAGTAAAATGCTTTTTCGAGCAGGTGCTGGTTGTTTAAAGCTTGCCTAATGTATTGTTGCAACAACCAACAGTAGCAGTATTGGGTTTCACTAACTTCACCAACTGTTCTTTCTTTGTTCAGGATATTTTCAAGAGTATCAATCCCTACTTTTATGATTTTTATATCTACAACTGTGTCAACCTCTCCTATATTATAGTTAGACACCTTAGGCAACTGTGTTAAATTATTTCCATGGAATTTGATCAGCTTATTCGCAAGTGTGCTAATTTTGTAATTGTTCAAAAGGGTTATTCTGTCCCAATCCGTTGGCTTTAATTTTTTTAACAGCGTGATTAAAGCTTCTGTTAAATCTAAAAATGGATATTGAACGTTTATCATATACAAAGGCTTAATAGCTACAAATTTAAACGCTTATTACAGTTGTTAGGTTATTAGCCCTAAAATCTGCAACAAATTTTTGAAAACTTGAGTTAAGAAACGTTAAATTTTAAATTCTTAAAAATTAAATTCCTTATTAAATCGTTAATTTACAGTTATGATTAAGCATATCACCTCCTTGTTTTTTTTACTACTGAGCGTAACAAGCTTTGCGCAGTACAAACCAGATGTTATTATCATTGGCGGAAGCGCCGCTGGCACTGCTGTAGCAATACAAGCTGCAACTAGCGGTGTAAAAGCTTTACTAATTGAGCCTACTAATAACTTAATTGGCGATGTGGAGCCTAATATGGATATCCCAAGTTTTAACCATGGCATTTGGAAAACTTGGCGAGACGCTTACAACAAAACAAAAGATAGTATTGACACAAGTCCACAGTTAGTTTTGGAGGATATTGTTAAAGGAACAAAAAAATTACAGTTTTTGAAAGGAACAGCTATTCAAGAAATCGAACAAAAAAGTGGTGGTTGGGTTGTGAAGGTTTTTATTGATGGGAAATTGGAGAAAATCAAATGTAAAGTATTGGTTGATGCCACCACAAATAGCGCAAACTCCTTATTGCTGAAAAACAACATACTTAAACTGGATAGTTTGGGAAAGTTTGAAACTTTGGTAAACTACTCCAAATCACAAAGAGAAGAACCGTACCAACAAGTGCAAAAATTATACAAAACAAGTGCTGCTGCGGGTTTTGGGAAAGATAGTATGTTGCATTTTATTCCATTGGGTGTTTTTATTCCTAAAGATGTAGATAACCTTTTGGTGGTTTCCATGTCGTGTTTTAAAGATTTGGATACAGAAGATTTAAGGAACATTGCGCTCTGGACCAATATGGGACAAGCTGCCGGTGCTTTAGCGGCCTATGGGCCTTTCTTTAATGTTAGCCCTAAAAAAGCAAGTATCCGCATTACGCAAAACGAGATGATTGATTACAAAAGCTTTTTGTTTCCGGTTTTAGATATTAAGGGAGACGACCTGGCTTGGTATCCTATCCAAAAAATAATTGCTAGCGGGGTTTTATCTTTTGATTTTACCACAGGGAAATTTAATCCAGACGATGCCGTTTTAGCTAACGATATTAAAGATGTGATGGCGCAACTTTACCCACGGTCGAGGATTTGGTTTATCGAAAACAAGCAGGTTAACGAACTTTCAGTTGAAAATGTGATTTCATTACTGAGTTTTGTGAGCGGAAGAGATCCGGTTTCTATACAACAAGAAGTGGAAGCCAGGTGGAAAGCTTTCTATAATTTTAAAACAGATTACAACAAAGATAAATTGGTTAATAAACGTGAATTAGCCTGTTTATTAGATACTTCTATTAGTCCGTATAATGTAAATGTTGATTTTGCTGGCTTTGATTTACGCTAAAATTTTACATAGCACAAACGCATTAAGTGGTTAAACATACGTTTGATTGTTAAATTTTGGTATTTTTGCAAACTAAATTTTGTAATGGAATAATTGTTGCTATCCCGACACCACAAAATGATAAAATTTTGAAGAAAGTTGTTTCTAGTATATCCTTAAAATTCAACAATATGTTCCTGGCGCTTTACCGGGTTCATTTGTTTATCATGAAATTCTTTCGTGAAGCGGTTTCGCCTCCGTACGAAGGAAAAGAAATTTTAAAACAATGTTACCAAGTTGGGTATAAATCCTTAGCACTAATTTCTTTAACCGGTTTCATCACCGGAATTGTGTTTACCAAGCAATCACGGCCTTCGCTTGCAGAGTTTGGCGCAACATCTTGGGTGCCTTCTTTGGTTGGTATTGCCATGCTTAGAACGCTAGCTCCTTTGTTAACGGCATTAATTTCTGCCGGAAAAGTTGGTTCAAGCATAGGTGCCGAGTTAGGCTCTATGAGAGTTACCGAGCAAATTGACGCCATGGAGGTTTCAGCAACCAATCCATTTAGTTATTTGGTAGTAACGCGGGTTTTAGCAACAACTATTGCTATTCCTATATTAATGTTTTACACGGCAATGGTTGCTCTTTTGGGTGCATTTTTGAACGTGTCAATGTCAGAAAGCACAAGTTTTAGCGCATTTGTACAATCATTTTTAGAATCCATCACCTTTTTAGATATTATTGCATCCACCATAAAGTCACTTGTTTTTGGTTTTACCATTGGCATGGTGGGTTGTTACCAAGGTTATAATTCATCTAAGGGGACTGAAGGTGTGGGTAAAGCTGCCAATTCTGCGGTAGTAGTTGCTATGTTTTTGGTATTTGTTGAGGAGGTTATTGCCACTCAAATCACTTTCTTTTTTAGAACCTAATGCAGCAGAAACCTAAAACAGAAAATCATAGATCGGTAATTTCCATTAAAGATATTGAAAAATCTTTTGGAGACTATCAGGTGCTTAAAAGTGCAAGTTTAGAGCTTTACGAAGGAGAGAATTTGGTTGTATTGGGTAGATCTGGTACGGGTAAGTCTGTATTGATAAAAATTATATCGGGTTTGCTTTTGCAGGATAGTGGAACTGTGGATGTTTTAGGTAAACAAGTTGAGCAACTTAGTGCTAAAGAACTATTAGAATTACGATTACGCGTTGGCTTTTCTTTCCAGAATAGCGCTTTATACGATAGTATGACGGTGAGAGGAAATTTAGAATTCCCGTTGGTACGAAACAAAAAGAACTTGACTAAAGTTGAAGTAGATTATGCGGTTGAAACCGTATTAGATGCTGTTGGCCTATCACAAACGATGAATCAAATGCCATCTGAACTTTCTGGAGGGCAAAGAAAAAGAATTGGAATTGCCCGTACGCTTATTTTACAGCCAGAAATAATGTTGTACGATGAACCAACTGCAGGACTAGATCCAATAACTTGTATAGAAATTAACAACTTGATTAATGAAGTGCAACAGCGCTTTAAAACAAGTTCTATTATTATAACCCACGACTTAACATGTGCAAAAGCGGTTGGCAATAGAATTGCCATGTTGCTTGATGGGCATTTTCAACGGGTGGGAACTTTTGACGAGGTATTCGCTACCGAAGATGAGCGAGTTACACCGTTTTACGATTACAATTTTATTCAATAAAGAATATGAGCCAAACTAAAGAAAATAAAAAGGCGATAACCGTAGGGATATTTCTGTTTGTAGGAGTATTAATCTTTTTGCTAGGCATTTTCACGCTCGGCGGACAAAGAAAATCATTTGTAAAAAGCTTTAAGTTGACTGTCATCTTTGATGATATTCAGGGTTTAAAAGTTGGTAACAATGTTTGGTTCTCTGGTGTAAAAGTGGGTCTAATTAAAAAGATAGAGTTTTACGGTACCTCACAAGTTATGGTGACTTTAAATGTAGAAGAAGAAGCCCATAAGTACATTCATAAAGATGCTAAAGCAAGCATCAGTTCTGACGGATTGATTGGAAACAAGATTGTGGTTATTGATGGTGGTTCGCCTAAATTCCCGTTTGTGGAAGACGGTGATAAAATTGCGGTAAATACCACCCTATCTACCGACGACATTATGAAAACCCTTCAGGTTAACAATAAAAACCTTAATGATATCACCAGAGACTTTAAACTTTTAGCTAGTAATTTGGTAGAAGGTAAGGGAACAATGGGCGCTTTATTGACGGATCAAAAGATTGCAGACGACTTTAAAGCAATTGTAGGCAATTTAGAAACTACAACAGCATCTACCAACCGTATGGCGATGCAGTTAAATGTATTTAGTAATAAGTTGAATACCAAAGGCGGTTTGGCAGATAATTTATTGACCGACACCGTAATTTTTGCGAGGTTAAAAACATCAGTAGACGAGCTACAGAAAACCGCAGCATCTACAGCTAAAATGACTGCAAACCTAGACCACGCATCTGGCCAGCTCACAAAAAGCAATAATGCGGTTGGCATATTACTGAATGATCCTAAAACAGCAGATCAGGTTAAAACTTTGATGAATAACTTAGAAACCAGCAGTAAAAAACTTGATGATAATATGGAGGCGCTACAGCATAACTTTTTGTTAAGAGGTTTTTTTAAGAAAAAAGCGAAGGAAAACGAAGAAGCTACCGGGGAACAACCGTAAGTTTTGGCCATTTAGCAGATCAACGTCAAGCGCTGGGCTGGTAAAACGCCGAGCTGGGTGTATGGCTTGTGATGGTAAAGAATCGTTTTGCATTGATTTTATTCAGTAAGTCTACTGTTTTTTAACGGCTTTCATGCATCCGCTCCGCTCAAGATTTGGTTCTTTTTTCATCAAGGAAATCCTGCGTAGCCTGCTTGAATGCCTTTAAGTAAAATAAAAAATAATAAAAAAAGAACTTGAGGTTATCCCGCTCAAGAGGGACGGAAAGTTTGTGATTTGGGCTTTTCTTCTAAAACAGAAAAGTACCTTAAAGTCCAAAACCTCATGCCCTCATGCCGGGCAAATGGCAGTGACTTTTTTTTCCGCAAAAAAAGTAACCAAAAAAACTCTCCGCTGCGCCAGTTGCTACAAAGTTAGTGCTTTGATTTCTTCAGCACAGCCGCAACCACCAAGGCGGAATTTATCGGTTACAGAAGTTTGTGCTTAAAAGCAAGCGGAATAGCAAAATCAATAAGCAGAGTCATTTAGCAGATCGTCGTCAAGCGGTGGGCTGGTAAAACGCCGAGCCGAGTGTATGGCCTGTGATGGTGAAGGATCGTTTTACATTGATTTTATTCAATTGATCCAATGTTTTTCAAAAGCCTTCATGCATCCGCTCCGCTCAAGATTGGTGCCTTTTTTATCAAGAAAAAAGACACTAGCCCAAGTCCCGGCAATGAGGGACGGAAAGCCTGTGATTTGGGGTTTCTTTCCTAAAATTAGAAAAGCAACCATAAATTTCAAAATCTTACCGCTCATTGCTAGGCAAATGACAGTAACTTTTTTTCGCAAAAACCCTTTAATTATTTGGACTTTCGTCTGTGCCTATTGCTACAAAGCATTGCTTTAACTACCAGCTTCGTTTCCTCATCCGGCAAAGGAATATTAAAGTTCAACCAAGGTTTATGCTTTAGCAAATCCGAGATAAAATTATATTTTTGACAAAATTCCACGATGAACAAAGACGCTCAATATTATATAACCAAACTTAACCTAACCACTCACCCCGAAGGTGGTTTCTTTGTAGAAACTTACCGCTGCAAAAATTCCATCCAAAACAGTGAAGGCAACCAACGAAACATCAGCACAGCAATTTTCTTCCTGCTAAACGATAATCAAAAATCCCACTTCCACCGCATAAAATCAGACGAACTTTGGTTCCATCATGAGGGTGACGCTATAGAAATTAGTGTGATTGTTGATGGTAATTTAAAAATGATAGACCTCGGGAAAGACTTGGAGAACGGAGCGTTTTTACAGGCTACCATCCCGGCAAATTGTTGGTTTGCATCTCAGGTAAAAAACAAAAAAGGTTTCGCATTAGTTAGTTGCACAGTTGCACCAGGTTTTGATTTTAACGATTTTGAAATGGCGAAGAAAGATGATTTGGCAAGTCAATATCCGGATTTTAGGATTGTAATTGAAGATTTGTGTCTAGATTGATTCGCCGAGTTTTTTTCATTAACGATTAAACTAATAAAGATTTAATAGGATTCTTTAGGCAAACGCCGTAAAGTAAAAGTCGTTTTACAAATTTCTGTTTTTTTGGCTATCCCTCTCACGATTGAATCTAATTCTTGTGCAGAAATTTTTAAGTAATTGGTCACATCTTTCCTTACTTGTGCGTTTTCACTTCCATCCAGTAAATCAAGGAGGCCTAAAATTCTAGCCACAGGCGTTCTAACAATGTGAGATTGTGTCCAGGCTATATCTTTCAACATCCTATTTTTTTCTTCAATCGCCTGTGTATAATTAACCCGATCTGTTATGTCCTGCATTGCCCCAATCACTCTAAGTGGTTCCTTTGCTTTATTAAATATAATAAATCCCCTGTTAAGCACATGTTTGTATACACCGTTTGCGCATAAAAACCTAAACTCACTTTCAAACCGCGATTTCTTTTTGCTAATAACAGATTCGACCTTGCGAACTACTCTGTTAGTATAGTCAGGATGGATTTTTTGATACCACCATTCTTTAGAAAAAGAATTTCCGTCGTACCCAAATATTCCTTTGATTCCCTTATTCCAGTATACATCACCACGTATAACGTCCCAGTCCCAAATTGCCTCACTTGTTGCTTTTGAAACGATATTATAGCGATCGATACTCTCCATCATTTTAATTTCATTTTCTATTCGCTCGGTTACATCCCTAGAGTTCACTATTACACCTCCAACGTCTGGATCATCTTTCATATTTGTAAGAATTGATTCTATCCATCGGAGCTGATTTGTAGCGTTTATAAACCTAAATGGCGCAAGTGCAACACTTTTATGGAGAGGCAATGTTGCAAAGTGACTAAAACCAAGTGCTTTATCATCCTCATGTATGAAATCAAACGCATTTTTCCCAATAAAAAAACCTGCTTCTATACCTAAAATTGGTTTGGATGTGGGGCTTACATAAATAATCACCAACGAAGCATCCATAAATTTCAAAATTCTCCCGCCCATTTACGCAGAAGCACCACGCAAGAAAACTAAATAAAAAACTGCATTAATACCAATCCCCTAAAGCAACTCTTTATTCTTTACCAAACCACTATCGATAAGCTTGTTGTAATATTTAGTATTCGGAATTTCTTTTAGCAGCGCTAAGTGTTCTTTACGGTGGATATCTGTACCTATAAAATCAATCAGTTTATGGTCAATCAGTTTCTCTGCCATTGCTCTAATGTTTTTTCCGTAATGGTCACTCAATGAAAGGGCGTTAACTTGAAACTCCAAGCCAATGTCCTTTAAGCGTGTAAAATCATCGAAGTTTTTGTGGAAAAACAAATAACGCTCAGGATGGGCCAAAATAACTTGATAACCTCTAATGGCTAAATCAAAAAAAGCCTCTTTTAAATTAAATGGACGAGCAATCTGGCTAAACTCCATCAGTAGCCTATTGCCGGGAAGTGGCATAAGCTGGTTGGTATCTGACAAATGCTGGAAATGTTCATCAAGGTAATATTCAGAGGAAAGGGAAAGCTGTATTCCGTCGAGATTTTGAGGATTTAAGGTGTTGTACGCGTTTGTGAGACTTTCTTTTGTATTGGGATGAATATCCTGCATACTGTGTGGTGTGGTGTACAGTTTTGAAAATCCTAAATCTTGCAACCCCTTGATAAGCTCAACACTTTCAGCACAGTTCTGAGCGCCATCATCAATCCCTGGAACCAAGTGCGAATGCATATCAGCCCCTAGTACTGAGAAGTTTGCTGTTGGATTTTTACGCTTTTTAAAAAATAGCATTTTTAAGTGTTTGGTTCAAATGTAAATAATTCAAATGTTTTTATTAATAAATTTCCCTACTTTTGCGGTCAATTTATAATTTTTCATCGACTATCTATCGGGCTTACTATCAACAATATGAAATATATTTATTTTGCAATCATCTCCATTTTAATGAGTAGCTGTGGCATTAAATACGAGACCATTCCCTATCTTATAGATCTCAAACCAAGCGAAATCCCTTCCGATATACAAAACCAAAGTGTTTTAAAAATTCAAAAAAGCGATATATTATCTATTACTGTTAGCAGTTTAGATGCGCAATCTGATGCGTATTTCAATTTAGGGAACATTGGAGCGCAAGCAACTAGTCCAGTTCCAAACACTTCGCCAAATGGTTATATTGTAGATGAGACGGGCAATGTGCAACTGCCTTACTTGGGTGCGGTAAATGTATTAGACCTTAGTACCGTAGAAGCTCGAACGTTAATTGCCAACAAACTACAGGAAGGAAGCTTTTTAACCAAGCCAGTGATAAATTTACGCTTGGTAAACTTTAAAATTTCGGTTTTAGGGGATGTGGTTCGGGCTGGTGTTTACCCCGTACAAAGCGAGCGAATCACTGTATTAGAAGCTTTAGGTCTGGCTGGCGACTTGACCATAACCGCCAAAAGAAACGATGTGTTGTTGTTGAGAGAAAGTCAAGGCAAAAGACAGGAAATTCGTTTAAACCTTCAAAGCAAAGAGTTACTTCAATCGCCTTATTATTATTTGCAGAACAACGATGTCTTGGTGGTTACCCCTAGTGCCGCAAAATATGCTAGTGTAGATTCTAGGTATAGAAACGTAAGTCTTATCATTTCTGCTCTTTCTGTGATTGCTTTATTAATTACCCGTTTATAAAATATTTGAATGAATACCGAAGAGCATAATAACTTTAATGATTCGTTAGAAGACGGAGACCAACCCATCAATGTGCGGGAAATTCTGGACAAATACATTTTTCACTGGCCAATTTTTGTACTAGGCGTGTTACTGTGTTTAACAACTGCGTTTTTCTACCTGCGTTACACCCAAGATGTGTATGCAGTTAACAGTGTTTTGCTGATTAAAGACGAGAAAAAGTCTCCTATACCCGGAGGCGATATTTTGGCTGATCTGGATATTTTTGGCAGTTCCAAAACGGTGGATAATGAAATAGAAATCTTAAAGTCTAAAACTTTAATGACGAGGGTAGTAAAAAGGTTAAATCTTATGCTCAATTACCACATTGAGGGCAGAGTGATTGAGGTTGATATCTATAAAAACAAACCTGTAGATATTGGCGTGGTTCAAATGGATAGCCTTTGGTATGGTAAAACCTTAAATCTTACTTTCCCAAGCTTAAATACCTATAAGCTATTAGAACCTGAAAGTGGCGAGCAAGAAATTGGAAGGTTAGATTCAATCCAAAAAAATATATTTGGTGTATTTAACATCAAGCGTAATAAAAAGTTTAACAAATGGGTAAGCCAAAACTCAGGGCCTATTTTTTTAGGTCTGAAAGACCCGCAGTTGGTGGTAGATGATTATTTAAAAAAGCTGACCGTAACAATCGCAAGTAAGCAATCTACGGTATTAAATTTAACTTTTGAAAGTACAGTACCTGAACGAGGCAAAGCAATTTTGAACACGCTGGTTCAGGTGTATAATGAAGCCGCATTAACAGATAAAAATCGTACTACGCAAAGCACCATGGATTTTATTGACCTGAGAGCGAAGTTGATTAGTGGGGAGTTGACAGATGCTGAAAAGGATGTAGAACTTTACAAGAGCGAACGGGGCTTAACCGACTTAAGTAATGATGCAAGTGTATTTTTAGAGAATGTCAAAGTTAACGATGCAAAGTTGAGCGAAGTAAATTTAAAACTTTCTGTGATACAGGATATCAGAAGATACGTCAACTCTAAGAGTGCAGGAGAAAAATTACCCAGTACTTTAGGGATAGAAGACCCAACCTTGCTAGGGCAAATTAATCAATTAGGGCAGTTGCAATTGCAGAAAGACAATCTTATTGCTACAACTGGAGAAAACAATCCAAGGCTTTTGCCAATTGAAAGTCAGGTGGAAACACTTAGGGCGGGAATTAAGTCAAGTGTAGAGAATATTTACCAAACCGTTAGCAATACTAAGAAAGCGTTACAAGGTAATGAGTCCCAAATACAGAGTGCTATTAGAACCGTTCCAGGCAAAGAGCGACAGTTGATTGGGCTAGAGCGCAAAAAATCCATCAAAGAAACCATCTATTTGTATTTATTGCAGAAAAAGGAGGAAGCAGCGCTGTCTTACGCTTCTGCCGTTGCCGATACTCGGATTGTAGACCCGGCTTTTGCTATTGGTAAGCCGATAAAGCCTAAAAGGCAAATCATTTTTTTAGGAGCATTATTACTTGGCTTGATATTACCGATGGGCTATGTTTATGCGAAGGACCTTTTGAACGTTAAAGTAAAGGGATCAAATGACATTATAAAATTGACCGAGACTCCAATTTTGGCTCAAGTCTTACTTGAAGAAGGTTCTGAAGCCATTGTGGTCACGGGAAATAGTAGAAAGGCAATTGCCGAACAATTTAGAGCAATACGTACCAACATGCAATTTCTGCGTGGCAAACAACAAGCGGGTGTAGGAAACGTCACCTTATTCACTTCAAGTATGAGTGGCGAGGGTAAGTCTTTTGTAGCATCTAATATAGCAGTAGCGATGGCTATTTCTGGTAAAAAGACCGTGTTGTTGGAACTAGATTTGCGGAAACCTAAAGTAAGCCAATATTTAGCATTAAATAATAAAACTGGATTAAGCAATTATCTCATCGGTAAAGCGAGCATCAATGAAATTGTTAAACAGACCGAGATTAACCCTAATTTCTACGTAATCGGATCCGGCCCTATTCCACCAAATCCTTCAGAACTGTTGATCCAAACAGAAATGGAAGACTTGTTGGCTTACTTAAGAGTCAATTTTGATGAGATCTTGATTGATAGTCCTCCAGTAGGTCTGGTTACAGATGCGCAGATCCTAGCTCGGTTAACAGATGCAACTATTTATTTGATACGTCAGAACGTTACTTTTAAACATCAGATTAAAAATTTAGAGCAGTTACGTTTTGGAAATAGGTTTCCTAAGTTGAATGTAATACTAAACGGAGTAAAGATGGGTGGCAAATACGGGTACGGGTACGGGTACTATTCGGATGACGTGTCAAAAACTAGCGTTACGTTAGGAAGTTTTTTTAAAAATATTACCAAAAGATTTTAGCATATTCTAATCAACATGATAAATACTAATGAACGTATTGCCATTAATGGCAAAACTCCAAAGATTTTAATAACGGGAGGAGCGGGTTTTATTGGTTCCAACCTAACTGAGTATTTTTTGCAAAAAGGTTACTCGGTGCGTTGTTTGGATAATTTTGCAACAGGTCATCGCCACAATATTAAATCATTTCTATCCAACCCTAATTACGAATTGATAGAAGGCGACATCCGTAATTTAGGCGATTGTCACCAAGCCACTAACGATGTAGATTTCTTATTGCACCAAGCCGCTCTAGGCTCTGTGCCACGTTCCATTCAGGACCCCATTACTACCAACGATGTCAACGTGTCGGGTTTTTTAAACATGTTGATAGCCGCTCGCGATGCGAAGGTAAGACGTTTTGTTTACGCGGCGAGCTCTTCCACTTATGGTGACTCGAAAGGATTGCCAAAAGTAGAGGACGTTATTGGTAAACCTTTATCCCCTTATGCCATTACCAAATATGTAAATGAGCTTTATGCTGATATTTTCGCGAAGACCTACGGTTTAGAATGTATCGGCTTGCGTTATTTCAATGTTTTTGGCAGAAGGCAAGATCCAAAAGGTGCTTACGCAGCCGTGATTCCGAAATTTGTGATGCAGTTTATGAACTATGGAAGCCCTGTGATTAATGGAGGTGGTGACTATTCACGAGACTTTACTTATATAGACAATGTGATCCAAATGAATGAAAAAGCGATGACCACTGAAAACGCTGAAGCCATCAATACGGTGTACAATACCGCAGTGGGTGACCGTACCACGCTAAATCAATTGGTGCAATACTTAAAGGACGGTCTGACTATGTACGATGCGAAAATTGCTGCCGTTGAAGTTGAACACGGACCAAATAGGGCCGGCGATATCCCACACTCCTTAGCCAGCATCGTAAAAGCAGAAAGATTATTAGGTTACAAACCAACACACACCATTCAAGCAGGTTTAAATGAATCATTAGCTTGGTATTGGGAAAATCTCAAATCATAATTCTTAGGCCTCACAACCAAAATCTTTAAAAACACGATATGGAAAATAATTCAACCCCAACAAAAATAGCGGTCATTGGCCTAGGCTATGTGGGTTTACCTTTAGCCCGCTTATTTGCGACCAAATATCCGGTCGTAGGTTTCGACATTAACCAAAAAAGAATCAACGGCTTAAACGCTGGAACTGATTTCACACTAGAAGTGTCAGACGAAGTATTGCAAGCCGTTTTGGTTGCACAACCATCCGATACAAATGGACTTTACTGCTCGGCAGATTTAAACGACCTTAAAAACTGTAATGTCTACATCGTTACAGTCCCTACTCCGGTCGATAAAAACAACAGACCAGATTTAACCCCTTTATATAAATCAAGTGAAACCGTAGGCAAAGCCTTAAAAAAAGGCGACATCGTAATTTATGAATCTACTGTTTATCCTGGAGTTACTGAAGAGGAGTGTGTGCCTGTATTAGAAAAAATATCTGGACTAAAATTCAATGTTGATTTTTTCGCAGGCTATTCCCCAGAACGCATTAATCCTGGTGATAAGGAACATACTGTAGAAAAGATATTAAAAGTAACAGCTGGCTCTACGCCAGAAGTTGGAAAAATAGTTGACGACTTATATAAATCCGTGATCATCGCAGGTACACATTTGGCGCCTACAATTAAAGTAGCGGAAGCTGCGAAAGTGATTGAAAATTCGCAACGTGATATCAATATTGCTTTTGTGAACGAATTGGCTAAGATTTTTAATTTAATGAACATCAACACCCATGATGTATTAGAAGCGGCAGGGACTAAGTGGAATTTTCTTCCTTTTAAACCCGGCTTAGTTGGTGGGCATTGCATTGGCGTCGATCCTTATTATTTGGCTCAAAAGGCGCAAGAGTATGGCTACCACCCAGAAATCATCTTAGCTGGTAGAAGACTAAACGATTCTATGGGGCAATATGTAGCGTCTCAGGTTGTAAAATGCATGATCAAGAAAGAGATTCCGGTAAAAAATGCTAAAATTTTAATGCTGGGGATTACTTTTAAAGAGAACTGTCCAGATGTAAGAAATACCAAGATTGTAGACGTTATTGCTGCGTTAAAAGATTATGGAGTTGAAATAACCACTTACGATCCTTGGGCTAACTCAGAAGAAGTAGAACATGAATACGGTATCCAAAGTACTTCAGAAATACCTAAAGAAAAATTTGACGCGATTGTTTTAGGGGTTGCCCATAAAGAGTTCTTAGACTTAAATTTAGATCTGTTAAAAAAAGAAAAAGCAATTATTTACGACGTCAAAGGGATCCTAAAAGAGTGCGATTCGCGATTATAGAAAATCTTTGAAATTAAAACGGTTCACGACAAATTACTTTAATGGAGATAAAAGGGTGTTTATAGTAGATGCATTTATTGTCAATCTATCAAGAATTTAAGATACAGTGCTAGTAGATATGTTTAAAAACTCGAAAAGTAGTATCTACTGGCTTAAAGCTAATTATGTCTAAATCATCTGCAAATACGTTACTTAAAAGCACATTTGTGTATGCGATTGGTAATGTAAGCTCTAAATTAATCTCCTTTTTACTTGTTCCAATAATATCATTTTATCTAACGAAAAGTGATTTAGGAATATACGATTTGGTTATTACCGGCTTAAATTTACTAGTACCGATCTTTACCATTCAAATTTCGAATGGAGTCTACAGATGGTTGTTAGATTTTAACCGCAAGATAAAAATTAGTAGGCGGGTTATATTTACTGGGCTAATTATCAATTTAATCGGTATTTTTTTATTTGCAGTTTTATATTTAATTTTTTATAAGTTATTTAATATAGTTCTCGATCCGCTAATTGCAATTCTATTAGTGGCTTCCAATTCTTTATTCACTTTTTTTCAATTTGTTATAAGAGGCATTGCTAAAAATAAATTTTTTTCTATATCAGGTATCGTAAATTCTGTATTTCTCCTACTGTTTAACACAATACTTCTGGCCTATTTTAAACTAGGATTAAACTCATTGTTCTATGCGATCATTTTCTCAAATCTGATAGCAACTTTATATCTAATTATAAAAATCGACTTTCGAGATTTTTTTAGCTTTAGTTTTCTTAATGGAAAGATTGCGAAAAGAATGGCAAATTATTCGGTGCCGTTGATACCCAATCAAATAAGCTGGTGGTTGATAAACGCTTCTGACAAATTTATAATTTTAGCAGTCTTATCTACAGAAATGAATGGTATTTATGCCATCTCATCACGGTTTCCAAGTATCATGATTTTATTGAACTCTATTTTTATCATGGCTTGGCAAGACTATACCATTACAGATAAAAAAAATGATATCAGTGAAAATACTAAGATTTTTAATAGATATATGACTCTGCAGTTTTCGCTACTCTTTATCTTGGTACCTACATCAGAGTTTTTGGTTAAAGCTCTAGTAGATCATAAGTTTTATGAATCTTACAAATACATGCCATTACTGTATTTATCAGTTGTTTTTTCTTCGTTAGCTGGGTATTATGGCGCCATATACTTAAGAAGTAAAAACACCAAAGGTATATTTTTTACTAGTTTTTTAGGGGGGATAATTAATGTCATCATCGCATATACCCTGATGCCTGTGATCGGATTATATGCATCATGTTGGGGATCGGTGATAAGCTTTATGGTCGTGTTAGCACTCAGAATTCATCAAACAAAAGAAACGATTAATCTCAATTTTCCCTTTAAAAAGTTCGGAATATTAATGTCGTTAAGTTTTGGGATAATTTTATTTACGTTATTTGGAAATCATTTGATAAATATCATTCTAGCGTTTTTGGGTTTGAGTTATTTTATATTTATCAATAAATCAATGATTACTAATTTAATAAAGAGAACCAAAAATATATGAAAAATATTTTAGTCATAAACGAGGGTTACAGCAGTAATTTAGGCGATCAAGCAATTAAGCAGTCTATTGGAGCTATTTTGACGGATAACAATGCCAAATATAATTTTTTGAACTACTCTAATCCTAAACTCAATAGATTAACGGATATTGCTGAGGTAATTCCTAAAAACTCTTCTTTTACTAAGAATTTAAGAAAATTAGGAATTTTGGTCATAATTAAAAACTATATTGTTTTGATTAAGAAAATTTACGAAATTAAAAGTTTCGCTAATAATCATTTAAGAAACAATAAATATGATTTTGTTTTAATTGGAGGTGGGCAACTGATTAATTCTTCATATCGAGTTTCCCCAAATCCCTTTTGCGGTATTCTTTATTCCTGGATAACTAGTATTAAGAGTAATCATATACCAGTTTATTTATATGGGATAGGGATAGTCAACAAATTCAATAGTACAGAAAAATATTTTTATAACAAAGCATTACAAGGGGCGGATAATATCTATGTTAGAGATTTTAATTCTCAGAATATATTGAAATCACAATTTGGACTGGATTCGGTGAAAATTCATGACGTCGTATTTTCAACCTTCAAGAAAAATGCCCCCAAAGATGAAATTAAGCATGCGCTCGTTGGAGTTTTTAGTTATCACGAACTCCTAGTTAAGTTTAACAAAACATCTATTGCTAAACTAGAATATTACTTGTCTTGGTATAAAGTTGTACGCAATTATTTGGATCAAGACATTCCGGTAAGTCTCTTCTATACTACCCAAACGGATTATGGAGAAACAAAAGATTTTTGTACTTATTTAAACGAACAACATAACATTGTACTTCCCATTTTAAAGTTTAATGGACTAAGTGAGCTTTTAAAAAGTATTGGTACTTATTCTCATTTATCGTCCGGTAGAATGCATGCCTTAATTTTTGGGCTGATAAATGGGTTAGAACTCGATTCTTACCTAATATCAAACAAGGTAAAGGCATTTGATGATGAATATGTTAAAACTAAAGTTGACTTAAATCAAATTAGGCAGGAAACTATTAAACCACTAATTGATTTATTAAAATAAGATGAAAAGAAAGATACTTTATATAGTTAGTAGGCTAGATATGGGAGGAATTGAGAATATGATTCTAAATTCAATACCTTATCTAGAAGAGAAATATGATATTTCAATTCTGTGTAACGAGGGGGGGGGATTAGATGACAGATTTAAAAGTCTTAATATTGAGCTGATCCCATTCAAAAGCAAAAATCCAGTGTTACAGGCCGTGAGTTTATGGTGGTTACTTCGTGAACGACATTTTGACGTAGTGCATTCTCATTTTAGTCACACATCTGGCCTTTTGGCTATCGTAACTCATTATAATAACACTCGTTTCTTTGTGTCTGTACATAACGAAAAAGTGATGTTTAAACCGACTTGGGATCAAAACATTCTACTGCGGTTAATAAAAAAAAGCTATTTAGATTTTCACAAAAATACAGCTATAAAATTTGCCAGGCGGATATTAGGCCACTCACAAGTTAACTTAACTTACTATAATAGGAATTGGGGAAATTTTCCTGAGAAATATGCCGTTATCCATAACGGGATTGATTTTAAAAAATTTCAGAATCTACAGCGGTCTGATGAGCAAACTCAATTACGTTTGAAGTACGACAAAATATTTATACACGTTGGTAGTTTTAAAGAGCAGAAGAACCATGATTTGCTAATTGATATCTTTAACGCGATTGACCCGGTAAAAAATAAATATTTCTTAATATTGGTAGGTGATGGCAAACTTTTAAAATCAATCAAGGAGAAAGTATCCAAATTATCTTTGGATAAAAATGTACTTTTTACTGGAATGGATCCAAATATTTGCAAGTATATGTCGATCTCTGATGTATTTATTTTTCCTTCTTTATATGAAGGTTTTGGAAATGTTTTAATTGAGGCTCAGTACTTTAACTTAAAAATTGTCGCATCAAATATAACGCCTCACTACGAAGCTGTATATCATCAATTTCACAAAGATTTTTTTCAATTGGATAGCTTATCAGATGCCGTAAGTAAAACTTTAAGCGTATTAAATGCAAACAATCGATTTCAAGAAGAAGCCTATGAGTTCGCTAAACATTTTTCAATGGAAAACATGGTAAATGAGCAAACGACTATATATGAAGCCAAAGAATAGTTTTATAGCCATTTCATTCAATATTAGCGTCTTAGCTATTTTAACAACTATCTTTTTTAGTTTTTATGGTGGCTGGGTTTCGCCTATTTGTTTGTGGTTGCTTTTGTTTGGTTTTTCTATCATTTTTTTAAAATCCAGAAAAGAATCTAACTATACAATACCCCTGTTTTGCATTGCCTTTTCAGTTTACTCCATTTATATGTTTGTGACAAACTTTATTTTCGTAAAGGATCCGTCTATAGATTTTTTTATGATGGTAGACTCTAAAAAGTTCTGGAATTTTAGCAATTATAAAATATATAGCTTTAGCGATTTCTGGACCAACTATAACAGTATACTTCCTGAAACTATAAGATACCCCCTGTTTAGTTTTATTAACTTAGCTATTTCCTTTTTTGGTCAAATTATAGACCAAAATAATATTTTAATTCAAAAACTACAAAGTGTTTGGTTAGGCGCTTTTTCTGTTCCTTATATATATCTTTCTCTTCGTAAGTTTTTTGATAAAAATAAAGCGCTAAAGTACGCTCTGTTTTTTGCGCTTTTCACGCATGTTTGCATCTATTCGGTCGTTTTTAATCGCGATCCTCATGTCTACCTACTATATACGATTGCTATCTATCTTATCATTAATTATGACACATGCAAAAATGTTTTCTGGAAACTAACGCTTTTATTTGTATTGGTATGTGGGTTTAGATTAGAACACGGTCTTTTCTTCATGATGTTTATTTTTATTTATCTTTACCTCAATTCTACAAGAAATAAAAATTTAAAGATATTGGTGGTTGTCTTAGTGCCATTGGCTGTTATTTTAATCTCACCACTACTGTTTGATAAATACGGGGAAAATTCTGGCGCTTACCAGGGTAAGATAGATGGGGCAGAGCGATCGGAGACATCTGCAGCAGCTGCCTCATCAAAATTGCCTCCCGGAGTCAAGCAAGTAGTGATGACCGTGAACAGTCAAGTTGCCCCAGCGGTGCCCTTTTGGAGAGACTGGTATGCGGATGTGACAGATATATCATTTGCTAGGAATCCGTCAGCTGGTTATTTTACGCCTTGGCGATTTATGGAGAGTCTTGCAAGTATTGTTTGGATTTATGTTTGGGGTATCATTGTCTATTCATTTTTTATCAAAAACTATCAAAAAATTCCTCTAGAATTAAATCTTTTATTATTAATTGCTGTTTTACTGTTAATAGCGGCTTCTACCTCGGTTAATGCCAGAAGAACTTATTGTGTATATCCGGCAATTTATATTTATGCTATATACAGCTATAATCTTCTAAGCAAGCGAAAAGTAAGATTTGTATTTAAGTTAACTTCATGGTTGCTAATTTTCATTTACATTGCTTATTTCTATTTTAAAGGATAATTAAAATGTCGTTAATCAAATTAATAGCTTCAGCAATAACATGTTTTCTGTTTTTGTCATGCAATGCTCAAGATAACATTAAGAATTTTATCCCTCCTTATTATAAGGAGACTCAGATACGAAAAGACTATTCTGCCTACAAAAAGACTGCTGTAGACTTAACCAAGTATTTGCCTATTAACTATAGCAAACAAGGGAACAAGGATTATACAAGTTATTTGCAAAAAGGAATCAGCGAGAACGAGGTGGTGATTATGCCTAATTTTCCGACATTAATAAATGATATTGGCCTTAAAGTAAAGAACAACTCCGTTCTTCTATTTAATGAAAATTCGGCACTAATGTTAGCTCCTTCAAGGCTGGGCACTTACAATATGATTGAAGTACATCATGTTAAAAACGTGAAAATATTTTTCGCCAAGCTTCAGGGAGATATGCAAACCCATTTAAGAAATGAAGGGGAATGGGGAATGGGCATTGGCATTAGATCAAGCAACAATATAAGCATTTATAATCCGACAATTACAGATTGTTGGGGCGATGGGATATACGTGGGTTATGTATTAGACACCATTACAAAAACACTTTACAATGAAAGTAAAAATATAAATATTTATAATGCGTTCGTTAATAACTCAGGACGTAATGGGTTATCTATTGTGGCGGTGGACAGCATAAATGTATACAATTCATTTTTTGCCAACGCTAGGAGAACATTTCCGAAATCTGGAATTGACATTGAACCAGGGGCCAAGCCTACTAAAAATATTTTACTTCAAAACAATGTGACTTATAAAAATGGAGCTAAAGGAATCGATATATTTCTAAGAAAACTAGCGAATTTAAAAGATCCAGTCACTAAAATTGAAATTGTAAACCATAAAGATGTTGGGTCTCCTATAGGAATTAGGGTTGGTAAATATATAGCCAAACAAAATTCGAAGATAATCCAAGGAACGGTTTTAATCCAAAACCCTACATTTTTAAATAATCGTTTAAAGGAAATAGATATAGAAGATAATCAACAATTTGCGCCTAATTTTAGGATCAAATTAAAAAATAACAAGAAATTACTGCTACTTTTAGCGAAACTCAACAACTCCAAATTTATGGTTGACTAAAATGTTTTATGGATAAAATATCACTAGTAAAAAATATTTAATGAAAGCAACTTTTATACACGATCATTATTTTGCATATAATCCAAAGAACGGGAAGTATTATGATGGATCAGGAGGGGCATTTACTGAAAATTTATGGAATAGATATCTGGCAGTTTTTGACTTTTTAGAAGTTGTGGGACGAAGTAGTATGTTAACTTCTAGCCAGCTGGTTGTTTCTTCCTCTAAAAATGTTAATTTCCATCTAATTGAAAATGTTAACGGTGTGAAGAATTTGCTACTTAATAAGGAGGCTGTTAAAAGTCAGTTAAAAGAAATTTTAGCGACTACAGACTTTCTGATTATTAGATTGCCAAGTACTTTGGGTAAATGGGCATTTGAGATTTGTAAGCGGACAGATAAAAAATATGTTTTAGAAATAGTGGGCGATCCCTTTGAAGCGTACCTTTTCCATGGCTCTTTTTTAGGTAAATTAATAGCACCTATAGAATATTTACGATTAAAAGCTGTTGTTGCAAACGCTAAAAGTGTTATTTACGTTACTCAAAATAAATTGCAAGAAAGATATCCTTGTAAAAATAACTCGGTGGGAATATCAAATGTGCGTCTAATGAGCCAATCCACTGCTGGAGAAGTAAGAAACTACTATTTAAAAGATAATAAAAAATTTACGATTGGACTGATTGGAACTTTCCATGTAAAATATAAAGGACATAGAGAAGCATTGTTAGCTTTAAAAAAATTGATAGAAGATGGTTTTGACAATGTAATACTAAATTTAGTAGGTACTGGAGACAGTAGCTGGATAAAGGATTTAGCTCTTAAACTGGGAATTGCAAATAATATAATTATAAAGGGATCGTTAAAGTCTGGAAATGAAGGAGTTATCCCATTCCTCGACTCGTTAGATTTATATATCCATCCTTCAAAAACAGAAGGCTTACCTAGGGTAATTATTGAAGCTATGAGCAGAGGCAAAGTTTGTTTATCCTCTGATGTTGGTGGGACAAGTGAATTATTAGACAAAGAATATTTACATGATGCTGGGGATTGGAGAAAATTGAGTTTGCAAATCAAGACAATAATTCATTTCTCTAAAAAAGAACGTATCAGTATCGGATTGGAAAATTTGAATACATCCAATAACTATTTAGAAAGTACATTGCAAAATATAAGAAGAGCGTTCTTGAATAAAATTATTTCTGATGAATCAAATTAAATTGCAATTTAGATACATACTTCCGCTTTGGTTTGTTTGTTTTATTACAAGTTGGCTACCCGATAATCGTTTTTCGATAAGATTGAGAGGAATGTTAGCCAGTCCTTTTTTTAAAAAGTGCGGTAAAAACTTGGAATTAGGTAGAGATTTAACATTATTAAATTCATATAATATATCAATAGGCGATAATGTATATATTGCTAAAGGTTGCTGGTTGAATGGGTTGGGAGAATTAAGTATAGAAGATGAAGTAGTAATGGCTCCTTACGTTGTAATTAGCACCATGCAACATGTTTTTAAAAACAATTCAGTACGTTTCGGTGGAAGTATACCCGGCAAGGTTTTAATTGGAAAAGGTACTTGGTTGGCATCTCATGCCACAGTAAAATGTGGCGTTGAAATCGGTAAAGGATGTTTGATAGCTTCAAATTCTGCTGTAGTAAAAGATGTTGAGAGTTACTCAATTGCAGGTGGCGTACCCGCAAAGTTTTTAAAGGATAATAAAGACGGAGATCAGTCATTTAATTCAAGGGAGGAATTAATGAAGAATACTCAATGAAAATATTAATTGCCATATCAGATTCTTTCTGTGCAAATTTTATTAAAGGTCAGGGTAAGTACCTTGTGGATAAAGGCCACGAAGTAATTATCGTTTCGGGGCCAGGAATAGAGATAGATGATTTAGAATTAAATGAGCCGGTGAAAGTCATTAGGGTCAAGTTCTCGCGTGAAATTTCTCCTATCAATGATTTAAAATCTTTGTTTACTGTTATTGATATCGCTAAAAAAGAGAAGCCTGATATTATAAATGCTGGAAACCCAAAAACAGGTTTTTTGTTTAGTTTGGCGCATATCTTCTTTTGGAAAATACCACTTATCTTTACTCTAAGAGGGGTTAGAAGTGACACCTTACAAGGAAGTAAACGGGTGATTGTTAAATTTACAGAGTATGTAACTTGCAGATTTGCTGATAAGGTAATTTGTATAAGTCCTAGTTTGAAAGTGCATGCAGAGAAAATAGGTATAGTTGATAAAAAAAAATGTGTCGTTTTAACTGAAGGGAGTAGCAACGGAATTAACCTTTCCCATTATTCATTGAGCGAAAAAATAGTAGCTGATAGGGAGCTTTTAATTAAGAAATATAATATCCCAGAGGATGCGTTTTTAATCGCTTTTGTTGGTCGAGTTACTAAAGATAAAGGTATTGTCGAAATAATTGACGCATTGAATGTCTGTATTAAAAGAGGCGCTAATATGAAGTTAATAATTGCTGGACCTATAGAACATCAGGATCCAATACCCGAGGATTATTATCTACAATTAGAAACGAATCCAAACATCATATACGTAGGAAAACAATTAGACGTTAGGCCTATATACGCATTAGCACAAACGTTAGTCCTTTATTCTTATCGGGAAGGATTTGGAAATGTAGTTATTGAAGCTTCTAGTTTTGGGGTACCTTCGATTGTGGCAGACATACCTGGTTTAAAGGATACTACTATACATATGGAAACAGGTTTAATAGTTGAACCTCGTAATACTAAGGAATTGGCAGATGCCATTTTCAGGTTATATAACGATATGAATTTAGCAGTTAAATTAGGAGAAAATGGAAAGGAACGAGTTTACAAATTCTTTTCAAATGAGGTTGTGTGGTCAGCACAACATAAATTATATGAAGAGTTACATAAATAGTCATTTAAAAATTAAACTAGAACCATAATAAAATTTTACAATGATGTTAATACTCTAAATGAAATTAAGTATGACTGAAACCTACAATTAATTGTGGAAGGGAAACAAACATATCGCATGGCTAATAATAACTTAGTTAAAGATTGTAAGATGAACAAGTTGAAGGAATTTACAGTATCAGAAATAAGAATGTTGATGTGATAAGGGAAGTGTAGAGTATAACATTAAGAACGATGGTTCTTTCCGACAAATTAGAGTTTGTGTTTAAATTGATAAAGATTGAAGATTGAATTTGCCAGATCTTGAACTGCACTACTTTTAGATTATCGGCTTCCAACAATCCAACATTAGAGGTTAATGAAGTATTCAGAAGTTGCATACATATTACGCAGTGAGACTTAATTATAACCAGTTTGCAAATTATAACCTATGCATGCTAATTTAAGATGTAATTTATATAGTAATAATTATTTTACTTCAAATTAACAAATATTGAATAGTTTTATTTAGAATGGTTATTAATGCAAGTGTTAAAGAAATTTAGATAAAAACAGCAATGCAAATATGAAAATTGTTTTAACCGGCGCTAGCGGGTTCGTAGGATCTAATTTAATTAAATTTTTTAAGGACAAGCCCGAAGTTAACATAGTAGCTTTAAGCGTTAGAACGCCCATAGCTTCAGATGCGCTTAACGGCGCAGATTGCGTGATCCATTTAGCTGGAAAGGCACATGACCTTCGCAGTGCACCAAACCCTGCCGAATACTATTCGGTTAATACTGAGCTTACCAGAAACTTGTACGATCTCTTCTTAAAGTCCGACGCTAAGAAGTTCATCTTTATGAGTTCTGTAAAAGCGGTTGCAGATTCTGTAGATGGGGTTTTAACCGAAGCGAATTTACCAAATCCCAAAACTCACTATGGTAAGTCCAAATTAGAGGCAGAAGAGTATCTGCAGGATATAGAATTACCAGCAGACAAAAAATATTATATTTTACGGCCATGCATGATTCACGGGCCTGGCAACAAAGGAAACTTAAATTTACTTTATAAGTTTGTTAGCAAAGGTTTGCCTTATCCCTTAGCCTCCTTCAAAAATAAACGTTCATTTCTGAGTATTGGAAACCTATGTTTTTTGATTGAAAAATTAGTACACGGTAACACAGGCTCAGCTGTTTTTCAGGTGGCGGATGATGTCGCTTTATCTACAAATGATGTAGTAAAAATATTGGCTGGTTCGCTTGGTAAAAAGCCAAGACTCCTGAGCATTCCAGCTCCTTTAGTTAAGACTGTCGCAAAACTTGGAGACGTTTTAGGACTATCCCTTAACACGGGAAGGCTGGATAAGTTAACAGAGGACTACGTGGTAAGCAATGAGAAAGTAAAGTCCTTGCTGGGAATTACATTTCCGCTAACGAGTGAAAAAGGTTTACAGATCACCGCAAATTCATTTGCTTCCGCTAAGAAACGTAGCTTAAAATAAGTTAGCGTTACATAAATTTCCTATTTTCGCAAATTATCATATCGCGTCATGTCTCAATTATACATTCTACTAGCTATCCCTGTGTTGTTTATCTTGGAGTTGCTCTATTTCAAAATTGCAGACCATTATAACATAATAGACAAGCCAAACCATAGGAGCTCCCATTCCAACGTTACCATTCGTGGTGGAGGGGTTATTTTCAGCTTAGCTGCGCTCCTATTTTTTATAGTATTTGAATTTCAATACCCTTTCTTTATCGTTGGCTTGTTGCTTATTTCTGTCATCAGTTTTGTTGATGACGTGGTTACTTTGAACAATAAAATTAGATTGGGCATACACTTGTTGTCTGTTGGCTTATTGTTTGTTGAATGGGGCTTATTTGAGCTCGACTGGTATTGGATTCCCTTGGCTGCTATTTTAGTTGTGGGTACCATTAATGCCTATAATTTTATGGATGGGATTAATGGAATTACAGGTGGTTATAGCTTGGCCACGATTGCGACGTTGTTTTACATCAACGAGCAAATTATTTCTTTTACTTCTTCTGATTTACTTATTGTGGTAGGCATTTCTTTATTGGTATTCAATTTCTTTAATTTTCGTAAAGTAGCAACCTGTTTTGCCGGTGATGTGGGTAGCGTGAGTATTGCGTTTATAATCGTTTTCTTTATAGGCCACCTCATTTTAACAACAGGAAATTTTGTCTACATCTTATTGCTCCTTATTTACGGTCTTGATGCCGTATTTACTATCATCTTCAGGCTACTTCGGAAGGAGAACATCTTTGAAGCACATCGAAGTCATTTTTATCAGTATTTGGCCAATCAAAAAAAATGGTCTCATTTGGCTATTTCATTGTTATATATGCTAGTGCAGTTGCTTGTAAATGCAGTTTTAATATTTGTAGTAAAAGATGCAATATGGATTGCCATTATCCTGACGCTTTGTTTCGCTATTTTTTTCTTGGCAGTTCGTTTTGCTGTAGAGGGAAAAGGATTATTGCTAACTAAAACTTAAGCGAAGACGTCATTCCGAACGAGGTATGAGGAGACTTGCCAAGCAATCATGAACTCCTATAAAATCATAAAAACTTGTGAATAAATCTGTTTGTGTCTTCGCTGAACCAAGCGAATGCTAAGGAATTTGGAGATCTCTCCTAGGGTCGAGATGACGTGGGGTCGTTATTCATAGCGTCATTCCGAACGAGGTATTAGGAGGAATCTGTTTGTGTCTTCGCTGAACCAAGCAAGTGCTGAGGAACTTGGAGGTCTCTCCTTTGGTCGAGATGACGTTGAAGTAAGAACTTACCAGTTTTCTATATCCAATGTTAAATCATTCCAGTCGGGATTTAAACTATAGATCAACAGCTCTTTTTTCTCTCGACGCCATTTTTCAATTTCTTTCTCTCTTGCTATTGCTTCTCCTATACTAAAAAATGTTTCGTAATAAATAAAATAGGTCAAATTATACCTAGCTGTAAAACTCTTCGGATAAAAATGATTTTTATGCTCCTTTATCCGTCTGGGAAGATCTGAAGTCACGCCGATATATAACGCGGTCTTGTTCTTATTGGTCATGATGTAGGTAAATCCTCCTCTTTCCATAACTGAATATAGATATTTTAAAAGGGTTTATCTTTATTGCTGTTTCTTTGCCGTCATTCCGGACGAGGTGCGAGGAGGAATCTGTTTGTTTCTTAGGTGAACTAAGCGAGTGCGAAGGAACTTGAAGATCTCTCCTTTGGTCGAGATGACGGGCGGCGCTAAAAAAAAATCAGCATCAGAACTTAATCTAACGCTGATTATCAAAATTATTAAAACTAGCCTTTAGGTTTTAAAATCAAATCTATTCTTGCTAAAGCATCTGTTAAATGAGCTTTTAAAATTACGTTTCCGTAACGCGGCAATGCTCTTTTAATTTCCGATTGTAAACTCATTAAAGCCATTCTTGCTAAAGGACGAATATCTGACTGTGATACAGTTATCTTTGTTGGTTCTCCCGCACTTTGATCCTGCGTTAGCAAATATTCTAAGCGCTCTATATAAGCTCTCTGCAAGCTTCTCCGATAAATATCAATATTTGCTCCGTTACTTAGCTCGGTGAAGACACCGTTTTGCAAATCGCTGAAAAGCTCATCAATTGCGTAAGCGTTTTTACCGTTTTTGGCGCTGTTATCAATTACTCTAGCCAAACGCGAGAATTCCAAAATACTATTTAACGCTCCTGTTTGCATTCTACCAATTCTGGCAACCATCAACGCGTTATCAAATTTAGCAATTGATTCACTTTCTAACATCCATTTCGGTGTTTTAAAAGCTTGATCAACAATAAACTTTACAGCTTCTTTTTGCTTGGCTTTCTCTACGTGAGTGTAAACAGCACCTGCCTGGTCGTAAGTTTTAAAATTCTCATAAATACCCCCAATATTAGATTTCACATGACCCATGTAACGGCTAAACTGACTAAGCACTTCTCCATAAAGTTCTTGCAAATCATCATAAGGCTTACCTGCTTCGTAAGTCCATTTTTCAATGTTTGGAACAATCTTTTTAAGGTTTTCAATTCCATAAGCTGAGGCTTTCATCGCATCATCACCTAAATCTTCAGATTGTGATCTTGGATCTATCGGGTTCCCGGTTTGGCGACCGTAAAAGTAACTAGGATTGCCTGCTCTTTCTACCGTCCATTTGTTTAAAATAGTCGACTCTTCGTCAATCGACTTGCCGTCGAAATAAGTATAACCCCATTTAAGCGCCCATTTATCATAAGGGCCAATTCCTGGATATAACAAAACGCCTTTATCTTCTGGCTGTGCAATGTAGTTGAAACGAGCATAATCCATAATGGATGGCGCAGTACCACCCATTCTTTTTGTAAAAGAAGCTGAACGCAAAGAATCTACTGGATAAGCAACACTAGAACCAAAATTATGCGCCAAGCCTAAGGTATGTCCCACTTCGTGTGAGGAAACAAAACGAATTAATTGCCCCATTACCTCGTCGCTAAGTTTAGGCGTTCTAACAGCTGGGTTTACCGCTGCGGTTTGAACAAAGAACCAGTTACGTACTAAATTCATTACGTTATGGTACCAACCAATATCAGACTCCATAATCTCGCCCGAACGTGGATCAGCGACATGAGGACCGTAAGCGTTGGCAATATTAGAAGCAAAATAACGGATTACCGAATAACGAGCATCTTCTGCCGACCAATCCGGATCCTCTGTTGGTGCTTCTAAACAAGTAATGGCATTTTTAAAACCTGCTGCCTCAAAAGCTACGTTCCAATCTTTTACACCTTCAATTAAATAAGGTCTCCATTTTTTTGGTGTCGCTGGGTCTATGTAATAAACAATCTGTTTTTTAGGCTCAACCAATTCGCCACGAGCGTAGGCTGCGCTGTCTTTTGGCTCTAATCGCCAACGGGCAACATAACGTGTAACTGTAGCTTTTTGCGCATTTAAACCATAATCTATTTGTCGTTTAGAAAAGAAACCAATCCGTTGATCGTATAACCTTGGCTTCATTGGCACTTTAGGTAATAGCACCATGGATGTACCTAATTCTACTGTAACAGAACCCAAAGAATTATCAACCGGTGGAGCGTTTGCAATGTAGGTTTTCATCGTTCGCACTTCAATATTGGTTGGGAAAGATTTGATAGTATCTATGTAAGATCTACTCTCGTCCAAGCGGGTAATCTTATATTTTGTCTTGGTATCTGACGACAAACCTAATGCGGAAACATCTTTGCTAAACAAATCGGTAACGTCAATTACCACACCGCTAGAGTCTTTACTTAAGGCTTTAATATCGAAAGACGCTAGGATAGGGGATAAATTAGAATTCCGTACAGATTCATACATATCTGTACTGTCGCCTGCTATGTTAATGTAAGACGGAACTCGAATCATGACCTGCTTGTCACGTTTTTCCCATTTCCACACCTGCTCGTTAATTTCTTCGCCGCCGTAAGTGCCATCAACCGCTGGCGTTTTTACGTATCGAGTTACGGCAAGCATTTCTCTGCCCAACAAGGAATCGGGAATTTCGTAGTAATATTTTTCGTCCACTTTATGAACAGTAAATAACCCTTCGTCCGACTTTGCCTTTGCTGTAATTACCTCTTTATAAGGCTTTAAACCGCCTTTTTTCGCTGGAGTTGCGGGTTTAGCTGTAGCAGATGCTGCACCTTTTTTACTTTGTTTTTTTGTAACGCAGCCAGAAAATGCAACCAGTAAAACAAATAAACCCAAGTACTTAGTGACTTGTAATTTTTTAAACATGTGTTATAATTTGGATTAAAGAACTAAAATAATAATTCGTGGTGGTTTATTGTTTTAATAACTGTTTTGTTACTTTAAGTAGAAATCATGCTACTTAAAAAAAGTTGTCTTTCATAAAAATCTAAACCGCTTTAATAAAGTTCTTTAGCATTATTATTTTACTATTATATTCGTGACGTGATGGGTGAATTAAGCCGTGTAAAATTTATAATAGACGCAACAGACTGGGTTGCTCTTCCGTGGTATAACAGCGGGGGTACTCGAGCAAAAAGAGTTTTACAGTCTCCCGACGGAAATGATTGGTATTTTAAATGCTCTGAAAAAAAATAGGCTAAGAATGGCAAACCTGCAAAGTATTATAAGTATGAGTTTTGGTCTGAAGTGATAGCTTATCAAATTGGCTCACTAATGGGGTTAAATATTCTCAGGTATGGCGTGGCAATATCATATCCTGATATGGGATGTATAAGTCCTAAAATGACACTTACAGATGAAGAGCAACTAATAGAGGTAGGGCGCTACATGATCTCCTTAAACATTGCTTTTGTTCCTGAAAATCGCAGTACTAGAAATGAATATGACTTCCAACTCTTAGAAACCACAATTCAAGCATATGGTTTACATAAATATTGGAATCATTTTCTCCAAACTATTGTATTTGATGCTCTGATAGGAAATACTGATAGACATCAGGAAAACTGGGCTCTTATTGGGAAAACTACTGTGATAAATGAGATGAAAGATGTAGTTCACCAGATTGATGAGAGCAAAAATTATAAAGATCCTATTCTTAAACTGTTGAATACGCCAGAGTTAAAGGTGGCTCCCATCTATGATTCTGGAAGTTCATTAGGCAGAGAACTCACCGATGAGAGAATTAAAAAAATGTTAGCAGAAGAAACCGAAATAAACAAATATATAAATAATGGAAAGTCGGAAATTCATTGGAAGGGGCGGAAAGTAAGTCATTTTAAGCTTATTTCAAATCTTCTAGAAAGTTCATATGGTGACGCTTTGAGGACGGCTGCTTCATTTTTGAACAAAATATCTTCTAAACAAACTGAGGAAATAGTAAATTCCATTGATATAGAAATACCTGAATCCTTAGCAAGTTATAGAGTTCCAACTATTAGAAAGCAATTGATAATTAAATTGTTAAATTTGCGGCTTCAAAGGTTGAAAGAAATAATCCATGGTTGAGTTTGATAAAATTTATGTTGTCTGGAGGAAGGGTGTAGGTGAACGCAGACATGCTGTAGGGTTGTTAAAAAAGACAACTGATGGCAAGCATGAATTCAACTACTTGCCAGAAACTAAAACATTAATAGAAAAAGAAGGATTCACACCTTATACAGAATTTCCAGATTTAGATAAAACATACAACGGCAATGTGGCAGAAATTTTCGGACAAAGACTTACTAAGCTAGATAGACCTGATATAAAATCGTTTCTTTCATTCTGGGAATTAGATGAGAATTTAGCTCAAGATAAGTTTTATCTATTAGGTAAAACTCAAGGATTAGTTGCTACAGACAACTTTGAATTTCTAGCGGAATATCAATTACAAACCGATACTCACTTCCTTACAGAATTAGCTTCCTTATCTAAAAGTAAATTAGAAAGAGGAACTTTACATATTGAAGATCATCTTACTTTTCAAAAAGAAGCTGATAATATATATGACCCGTTTGCTGTAAAGGTTTTTAAAGACGATTTATTTGTAGGATACATTAAAAAGTATCATAGTAAGATTTTTTACGAAGAAGGAAGTGAAAAACTCAAACTCACCGTAAAGGCCTTAGAGCAAAACGGAATTATAAAAAGAGTATTCGTGAAAGTAAGTGTATAAGCTGCTTTTTTTCGAGAAGTTTCAAAAGAATATTTTGAAGCCGACGAAGATTAATTTTAAAAAAAGAGCAATTGTAAAAATTGCTCTTTTTTTAATTCGATGTTTTTGTTGGTCTTACCTCAATTTTACTTGGTAAAGTTCGTGGATGCATATTCAATAAATCCGTTACCATTTGGCCAATATCTTCGGGCTGAATTTTCCAAGCATCTTTCTGCTTATCTGGCGTATGTTCTGCAAAATGTGTGGCAACAGAACCTGGCATAATGGTAGTTACTTTTACATCGTGTTTACGTAAATCTAACATCATTGCCTGTGTAAAGCCCGTTAAACCAAACTTGCTAGCGTTGTAGGCTGCTCCATTTTCAAAGAAGTTAGTTCCAGCCAAACTAGAAATGGTGATGATGTAACCTTTGGATTTCTTTAATTCGGCAAGCGACGCTTTAACGCCGTAAAAAACGCCCGTTAAATTGGTGTCTATGGTATCTTTCCAGTCCTCAACAGATAATTCATCAATACTTGCAAAATGCCCAACGCCTGCGTTAGCAATTAAAAAGTCGAGCGCACCAAACTTTTCTATGGTTTTAGCCACTGCATTTTGCTGCGATTTAAAATCTTTTACATCTGCTGCGATTCCTAATGCATTAATCCCTAGTTTTTTTGCGGCTTCGTCTGCGCTTTCCTGACTTCTGCTGGTGATGACAACTTTTACGCCTTGTTTCAATAAAGCTTCGGCAATGCCATAACCAATTCCTTTTGTAGCACCAGTAATTAGCGCTACTTTATCTTTTAAATTTTGCATAATCTTTTGTTTAATTAATGATCCCAAATTTTAAGCCAAGTGTAAATCTGTAAAAACATTTATAAATTAGCGCATGCTTAATTTCCGTCTTCAGGTTTTTTATACTACCGCTAAGCGATTGAATTTTACAAAAGCTGCTGCGGAGCTTTTTATTACACAACCGGCGGTAACTAAGCACATCCAAGAACTGGAAAACCATTTTAAACTGAAATTGTTTGACCGTAACGGAAGCAAAATAGCTTTGACTGATGCTGGAAACCTACTTTTAAGGCATACCGAAAAGTTAATGGTATTTTATAAAGAGCTAGCGTTTGATATGAATACGCTGAGCCATCAGCACAAAGGGATTTTAAAAATTGGTGCCAGCTCAACCATAGCACAATACGTATTACCAGAGATTTTAGCGAAATTCCACCAACAGTTTACCGATGTAAAAATCCAATTGATTAGCGGAAATACCGAACACATTGAGCAAGCTTTATTAAATGGCGAAATTGATTTGGGTTTGATTGAAGGGCGCTCTAAAAGTCCGCAGATTAGTTATACTCATTTTTTAAACGATGAACTGGTTTTGGTTTGCAACAGCGCCAACTCGGTATTAAAGAAAACTAGTATTAATATGGAGGAGATTAAACTTTTTCCACTATTGCTAAGAGAACCTGGTTCTGGATCATTAGAGGTTATTGCTCATGCCTTAAAAGCAATTGGTATAAAAATTAGTGACTTAAGTGTAGAAATGCAATTGGGTAATATTGAAAGTATTAAAGCTTACTTACAAAACAGCAACTGTTTATCTTTTATCTCTATTCACGCTATTCTAAACGAGTTAAAATACAATAAACTCAAAATTATTGATACTGAAAATTTTAGTATTGAACGTCCGTTGTACTTTATCCAAAAACAGGGCGACGTTGCAAAACTGCCTGAAGTTTTTATCAGTTTTGCATCTAAGTATAACTTAAAGTAATAGCTTATCATTTTATACGATATAAAAAGCCTTATTATCCTTACCATATTTGTACTGTTGTTTAACACAACACACAGAGAAAAATGGAACATACACACCGCATATCAGCTTGCATTACCAAAGAAAAAATTGTTTATATTATTTGTGGCTTACTTTGCTTAACACCATGGGTTAGTCCGCCAGTTGCTTTATTAGGTGGAATCATTTTAGTTCAGTTTTTTGATCATCCTTTCCAAAAGCATAGTCATAATGCAGTTACCTTTCTATTGCAGTTTGCTGTAGTAGGTTTAGGTTTTGGGATGAACCTCAGCATGGCTTTGCAAAGCGGTAAAAGTGGTTTTATTTATACAGTTGCGTCAATTTTTGGTACTATATTTTTAGGATTGTTATTTGGAAAAATCTTAAAAACTGAAAAGAAAACGTCTTTCCTAATCTCTGCCGGAACGGCTATTTGTGGTGGAAGCGCTATTGCGGCTTTGGCGCCAGTTATCAGAACAAAAGAGAAAGAAACTTCCATTGCTTTAGGCATCATATTCATCTTAAATGCGGTGGCACTTTTTGTTTTCCCAGTTGTTGGCCATTACTTTAACTTATCTCAAAGTCAATTTGGATTGTGGTGCGCCATTGCAATACACGACACCAGCTCTGTAGTAGGAGCGGCCAATAAGTATGGAGCTGAAGCTTTACAAGTGGCAACCACGGTAAAGCTGATGCGAGCCTTATGGATTATTCCAATTGCTTTGGCCAGTGCTTTTATATTTAAAAATCCATCTAAAAAAATAAAGATCCCTTACTTTATTGGTTTGTTTGTATTGGCGATGGTTGCAAGCACTTATTTGGAGCCCATTAAACTGATCGCCCCGTACATTGTGGTAATATCAAAAGTTGCACTGACTTTAACCCTGTTTCTAATTGGAACTGGCTTATCAAGAGCGGTACTAAAATCTGTAGGTTTTAAACCTTTATTGCAGGGATTGGTACTTTGGATTTTGGTTTCTGGAGTGGCGCTTTACGTAATTTATAGTTTTGGGTAACAAGAATCTTTATCTTACTTAAAGCCTTGAATTTTAAAACGTCAATCGCTCTAAAATATATTTGCTCAAGATCTTCTATTTAATTGTTTTTTAAAGTGATTTAGGTGAGCTATTTAATTTAAAATCCAAACTAAAAGAGCTTTCTACTAACATTATCTTAAAATCCTTTAATAGCGATTTAAAATTGCAACGGTTACCTTTCTGGTTATTGTTGATTAATGTTTAACAAATATTTATGCTTTTTTACAAATACACTGTTTTAAATTTTTAAAAAAGATTTATGGAATAGTGCGGTAATCAACATCTTTTGAATTAGTTATACTTATCAATCCACCTAACCTAAATATTATGAAAAATTTGACTTTGCTATTATTACTTTCTTTGTGTGTTTTATCATGTAATAAATCCTCAAAAAATGCTACAACTGAAACAAGCGAAGTTGCTTTGGAAGCTCTATCTTCCGATGCAATTATGTCGGAAACAGAAGGTAAAGCAGAACAAAGTCCTCCACCTCCGCCGGTTAAAATTGACCAACCTGAAACCAGCAATAAAAAGATAATTAAAGACGGTAGTCTTTCTATCAAAAGTAAAAACATCGGCGAAAGCAAAAAGAAGATAGATGCCGTTTTAAAAAACTTGAATGCTTACTACGAAACCGAGAATTTACAGAATGATAACAGTCAAACTACTTACGACTTAAAAATCCGCATCCCTTCCATAAATTTTGAAAAACTGGTTTTCTCGTTAGAAAAAGGTAATGACGAGGTCATTAATAAGAGCATTCAAGCTAGAGACGTAACCGAAGAATTTGTCGATTTAAGTTCCCGATTAGAGAGTAAAACAGCTTACCTAATTCGTTATAAAAGTCTACTTTCAAAAGCTTCAACTATCAAAGATATTTTACAAATTGAAGAACAAATAAGGGTTATACAAGAGGAAATTGAAAGCACAAAAGGTAGATTGAAGTATTTAAAAGACCAAGTTTCGTTCAGTTCTTTATCAGTCAACCTTTTTCAAGAAAAAGAATACGTTTATAGGTCATCTGATGAGGATGGTTTTCTAGAGCGTTTTAAAAAATCTGTAGCGAACGGATGGAACGCGATTGTAGGATTTTTATTGATGCTAATTAGTGTTTGGCCTTTCTTAATCTTGATTGCGTTAGTGGTTTATTTTGTAAGAAAATTTAGACGCGAAAATAAAAAATAACTTCGAAAATTCTAACAAAAACAGCCTCGTGACTAAAGTTACGAGGCTGTTTTTGCTGGTTATTTCTTTTGTTTTCTAAACTATTTCTTTAATTTATAACTTTTAATTCGAATAGGCTGCTATCTAGTTTACTTTCCCTTTCAACATTATTTCACTAGAACTTACTTACCTTTTTTTGCTTTTTCCATTGCCATGTCCCTCTTAATCAACACATCCTCAAACGTTTCCTTTACTTCCACATCCGGAAAAACACCTCGTCCTGTTAAACTTCGCTTATCAGTAATATCAATCACTTTCAAAGGTAGCCTCAATTTTAACGCTGTATTTGGTAAGTTTATAAATGGCATACTGCCAGCACTGCATTGGTTATAACCGCCACCAGTTTCTTCTCCTATAAAAACACCTCTATTTACAGTTTTTAAATTTGCAGAAAGCAAAGAAGTAGCAGAAAAAGAATAGCCATTGATCAACACTTTTAACTCTTTATTGTAAACATACTTTAAGGGTTTTCTTTGATGTGCTGTTGGTATATAACTGTAATATCCTGAACTATCTTTATGCTCAAAAATTAAGGTTGAAACCAGACCCAAGGGATAAAAGATAACTCTTAATACTTTTGCCAGAACTGGTTTATCTCTATATTTTATATTCTTTAAATAGGAATTTTTGGAATATGGTTTTCCGGTAAATTGATAGGGCTTATTATATAAGTATCTAAATAACCTATTGCAAGCCATTAAGTTTCCGCCACCGTTACCGCGTAAGTCCAAAATCAAATGGTTGATGTTTTTTTCTTCAATTTCTTTAAAACTTTCCTTAAAAAATTTACTAAAATTGGCGTTTTCAAAACCGAAGCTTTGCACCTTCATTACGGCTGTATTGTTTAAAACAGAATCATATTTCAATGCTAAAAGTGGTTGTCCTAGCTTATCTATCCCCTTATATATATTCTTCCTTTTTAGTTTTTTCTCTTGTTTATCTGTTACTTTATTTTCTCCTATTTCTTCGGGAGTTTGGATTTTCTTTTCTTGCTTTACGGGTTTAATGGTTTTTAAAATATAGTTATAAGTGCTATCGTTGATTTTTAGTGTCAGGTTTGATGAGTCTGATTTTCCATAACTCAAATAATAATAAGCATCAAAAGACTTGTTTAAAACAGCATCGTAAAATGTTTGATTATAACCATCAGAAGCAAATAAGTTTTTTTCTTTTCTTATTATGTTCGAAACCGGAATATGATCAATAGCTAAAACCTCCGAACCTTTTAAACTTTCCAATTCTTTTTTACCTACGGATTTAATAAATACTCGGTTACTATCAACAAAATACGATAATTGAGAAAGTGCAAATCCACCAGATTTTTTTATACTATCTTTTTGAAATTTTGAGGTTTTTATTCCTGGATAAACTAATCTTGTATGTCCGCATTTTACGGCTGCAACAACTGGTGCTAATTGTCTGTAGAATTCTAAAGATGTTAGCGAGTCTTTTAAAGTGTTATTTAGGCTATCAAATTTAAAGTCTAAATTATTTTTATTAATGTACCAATAAACGCCAGGATGGTTTTGTTCTAAAGAAGTTTTTACGATTGCTAAATCTTTTTGAAGTTGCGCAGGAGCATGTTTTGCTCTAATTTTAGTGTTGAAGGTTTTTTTTGAAGTGCATGAGAAAAGTAGACTTGATGTGAATAGAAGCGTGATGAGGGTTGTTTTCATTTATGTATTTAATATCGGTATTTCGAGAGGTAATGTGTTGACTCAAAATTAAGGGGTTTCATCCTGAGCGGAGTCGAAGGAGTGTGTAAGTACTGCTAAGTACTGCCACCTTGCATAGTGGTAAATGCTTCGACTCCGCTTAGCAGGACAAAACGGCTCTGCTAAATGAATAACGGGTAAGGACTTGCGTTAGGGATTGAAACGGCATCCTTTTTTGTCATCCTGAGCGGAGTCGAAGGATAAGCAAAAAAGATAAAGTGTAAAGCCCGACCCGCCAGCTGGCGGATAACGCCCGTATCCTACAAACCCAAATCCGCAGAAATCTGCAACATTCTTTCTATCGGTAATCTTGCTCTATCTATAATTTCACGTGGAACATCAATCTCTGGTTGCTCATTTTTTAAGCATAAGTATAACTTTTCCAGTGTGTTACGTTTCATGTGCGGACAGTCATTACATGCGCAAGCATTATTTGGAGGTGCAGGAATAAAAGTTTTATCAGGACTGGATTTCTCCATTTGGTGGATAATTCCAGCTTCGGTTGCTACAATAAATGTTTGTGCTGGGTTATTAATAGTGTATTTTAACAAACCAGTGGTAGAACCTATAAAATCTGCCATTTCTAAAACCGCATCTTCACACTCTGGGTGAGCTATAAACTTAGCTTCTGGATGGCGTAATTTTAACTTGGTGATTTTCTCCCTCGCAAAAATCTCATGCACCATACAGGCTCCGTTCCACAAAACCATATCTCGCCCGGTTTGCTTGATGATATAAGCACCCAAATTTTTATCAGGACCGAAGATGATTTTTTGATCTGACGGTAAGCTATTAACAATTTGCACCGCATTGCTTGATGTACAAACAATATCGCTCAAAGCTTTTAATTCCGCAGTACAGTTTACATAAGTAATAACCAAATGGTCTGGATATTTCTCCTTAAACTTTTTAAATAAATGCGGCGGACAGCTATCAGATAAAGAACAACCAGCTTTAGCATCGGGCAATAAAACCTTTTTATTTGGAGATAATATCTTGGCGGTTTCGGCCATAAAATGTACACCAGCAAATACAATTATGCTAGCGTCTGTTTTAGCCGCTTCTTGTGATAAACCTAAGCTATCGCCAATATAATCTGCAACATCTTGTATATCAGGTTCTTGATAGTAATGCGCTAATATAACCGCATTTTTTTCTTTTTTTAAACGATCAATTTCGGCAAACAAATCCAACGTTGGATCAATTGGTTCGTCAACAAAACCTTTTAAATTTATTTCTTCTGCTATATTCATTTCGATGGTTCAAATGTATAAAATCAAAATTTGGCGTTTTCCACTTTTCTAATAACAAACAATTTTTATATATGAGAGAAAGCTATTACTTATTAGGGTGTTAGTTTGGTGTATAAGTTGACGCGTTAATTTTTTGATATATGATTAATAAAAACATGTTAACAGTTTATTAACATTCTAGTACTTGTATTCGGTTGATTGCTAGTTATTTTAAATTTACCTATTTAAATTTTATATTTTTCTCCCGTTAATGGTTTATAAAATTAAAACGTTAGTTACCTTGAGTTTTAATGTAGAGTAAAAGGTCAAATGTTAATTTGATTTTAATAATAATAGAGGTTATCCACATTAATTAAAAGTTTTCACTATTTGTTTACACAAAATTAACACCTTTATATAGTTTATTCACATTTAATATTAATTACTCATTACATGTTGTTGTTACCGATGAAAAATGTTGATTACTTAGTAATAGGATCTGGTATTGCCGGGTTAAGTTTTGCACTCAAAGCAGCAAAGCATGGTAAGGTTCTGATAGTTACAAAGTCTAACGAAGATGAATCTAACACTAAGTATGCCCAAGGTGGTGTTGCTGTAGTTGTGGATAAAGTTGGGGACTCGTTTGAAAAACACATTTCTGATACGTTAATTGCTGGCGATGGCTTGTGTCATAAAGATATTGTAGAAATTGTTGTAAAAGAAGGGCCCGAGCGAATAAATGAAATTATAGCTTACGGAACCAAGTTTGACAAAGATGAAGGTGGCGTTTATGATTTAGGTAGGGAAGGCGGACATTCGGAAAATAGGGTATTACATTATAAGGATGTAACCGGTTTTGAAATTGAGCGGGCATTGCTACATGAGATTCATGAAAATCCAAATATTGAAATACTGACCCATTATTTTGTGGTCGATTTAATAACGCAGCATCATTTAGGAGAGTATGTTACTCGCCACTCAGAAAATATCAAATGTTTTGGTGCTTATGCATTTGATACCAAGACACATAAAGTAGAAAAATTTTTGGCTAAGATTACTTTATTGGCTGCCGGTGGTGCTGGTCATATTTATAGTTCAACCACTAATCCGGTTATTGCAACTGGTGATGGCGTTGCAATGGCTTATCGGGCTAAAGCCAGAATTAGGAATATGGAATTTATGCAGTTTCACCCTACGGCTTTATATAATCCTGGAGAATATCCTTCTTTTTTAATTTCTGAAGCCGTACGTGGTTTTGGTGGCGTGTTAAAAAGGGTGAGTGGTGAGGAATTTATGTACGAGTATGATGAACGTGGATCATTAGCACCACGTGATATTGTAGCCCGAGCAATTGATAACGAAATGAAAAAATCTGGTGTAGACTATGTTTACCTAGATATTACACATCGTAAAAAAGCAGATATTTTAACCCATTTCCCTAATATATATGCAAAGTGTTTGTCTATCGGGTTAGATATGACAAAAGACATGATTCCAGTTACGCCTGCTTGTCACTATATGTGCGGTGGTGTTATGGTTGATAGAGACGGGCAATCATCGTTAGCCGGTTTGTATGCTTGTGGCGAGGTTTCCTCAACGGGTTTACACGGTGCTAACCGTTTGGCATCTAATTCCTTGTTAGAGGCTGCGGTTTTTGCACACCGCTGTTATTTTTCATCGAAAGATAAACTTAAAGATTTACATATTCCAGAAGGGATTCCGGATTGGAACGATAAAGACACCCAACTTTCTAACGAAGATATTTTGGTTACGCACAACATTCGTGAAATGCAAAAGATGATGAGTGATTATGTTGGTATTGTAAGATCTGATTTTAGGTTAGAGCGAGCAATGCGTAGGTTACGTTTATTGTACGAAGAAACAGAAGATTTTTACCGAAAAACTAAGCTTTCTGTTAAACTTTGCGAGTTGAGAAATTTAATTGAGGTTTCTTATGTGGTGATTAAATCGGCAAGTGAACGTAAAGAAAGTAGAGGTTTACATTTTACTACAGACTACCCAAACCATTTACCAGAAGCAAAAGATACCATTTTATAATATGCCACTAATACTGCCAGTTAAAGATAAATTACCCGCTTGGGGTTCCGATTGTTTTATCGCGGATAACGCCACGATTGTTGGCGATGTAACCATGGGCCACCATTGTTCTATTTGGTTTAATACCGTAATTAGAGGTGATGTAAACAGCATTACCATTGGTGATTACACCAACATACAAGACGGAACGGTTATCCACGCTACGTATTTAAAAGCTGCGACTACCATTGGCAGTTACGTTTCTGTTGGCCATAATGCTTTGGTACATGGTTGTACTTTACAAAACAATGTTTTGGTTGGCATGGGTGCGATTGTTATGGACCATACCGTGGTTGAGGAATTTGTGATTATTGCTGCTGGAGCTGTGGTTTTAGAAAATACCATTTGCGAAAGTGGTTATTTATACGCTGGGGTTCCAGCAAAGAAGATTAAACGGATTACGGAGGAGCAAAGGGAAATGTTGAAAAAATTACCTCACAATTATGTGATGTATGCGGGTTGGTTTGAGTAAGACGGTGGCATAAAAAAGAAGAGGTATGGGTTCCGAATTTTTGAACAAATATTAGATGACATTTTTTATAAAATTGAATATATTAGCATTATGTATGTACGAGACAAAACCCCCACAACCGACCCAAATCAGACTTATATGAGGGGTTTTATTGCACATATATATAAGTTAGGTACAATTATCATGAAGACAGTGCTACTAAGTTTATTTCTGCTGACATATTTGAGTTCATTCGGACAATTGCCTGAAATAAAGACAAACGTTGGCGAAGAAATAAAGCTTAAATCAATAGTTTACGACAATCTTCATTTGAAATACGATTTCATAATTTCATTTAATTCTCAAAGTTATTGGTCGTCAAAGTATTACTACCAAATACTTGCAAAAAAAGCAGAAAATTGGGATAAAATAACACTAGTTATAAAAAAGAACAAAAAAGGTAATTTCTTAAAACCGAACATAAAGAAAGAAAAGTTCAGTGAACAAATAGCAGAAAACTTAATTGCCGGCCTAACTTCAAAATCTTTTTGGAATTTAAATAGGGATTCACTAAATAATGACAAAGTAGAAGACAAAAAAACAGGAACAATCCATAAATATAGTTTGTCAGACGGAACAGATTTTAGATTTGAAATCATCAAGAACACTGAATTTTTACTTATTGACGCATACGAACCAGAATATTATTTAAAGAAAATACCCGAAGTAATAAGCAGAAAAACTTTTATTTCGTGTGCTAACCTTTTTATCAATGTGTTAAAAGAATAACTGTACCTAACAGCAAATTTGTACAAAAATGGCCGACGGCGGTTTACGTTAATTCATTCGTTATTTACTTAATTTGGTGCGGTACGACAATGGTTCTGCAAGTAATGCCATTTCTGCACAAATTTCCAAAACGTGT
Organism: Sphingobacteriales bacterium; assembly: GCA_038243635.1. GTDB lineage: Bacteria > Bacteroidota > Bacteroidia > Sphingobacteriales > Sphingobacteriaceae > Pseudopedobacter. The sequence goes on along the minus strand of JBBSQW010000008.1, from coordinate 315 downwards.
GTGTCTTGAACAGGTTGCTTTAGCAATCTGATGCTTTAGAAGAGATGAGAGTAGGTCTCTCGGTGGCGACTTTCAGGAGTAGCCACCAAACCACTTTATGGTGCGATTGCTGAAAAGCAATGGTGCTGAGCGATAAAGAAAAACGGCTACAGAGATAGCTGTAGGTAAGTGTAGAAGAGCTGAACGAAAGTGAACCAATGATGAAGCCTCGTAAGAAAGATAGGTGTTGTCGAAAGCAGGTAGCTACGTTTGTATCTGTGAGCAAAGTGTACCGGAAACCTGATTACTGGGTACACGGCAACCGGGGTAAAATTG
>JBBSQW010000007.1:0-175285 GCA_038243635.1 Sphingobacteriales bacterium | reverse complement strand
TCACGCTCTAGGTACCATGAAAAACCATTTCAGGCCAGATTATAGTACTTACCACGTGGTGGATTACGATGCGGAAACCGGAAAAGTTTTACACCAACAAACCAACCAAGGTTATGCAGATAATTCTACTTGGGCCAGAGGGCAAGGTTGGGCTATTTACGGCTTCACCATGATGTACAGAGAAACTAAAGATGAGCGTTTTTTGAATGCAGCAAAAAAAGCAGCGGACTTATACATCAATCATCCTAATCTTCCAAAAGATAAAGTTCCATATTGGGATTTTAATGTGGAGCAAGCTGGCTATAAACCAGATTTTGACTATGCAAAGCAGAACACATTGAACTATATCCCTAGAGACGCATCTGCAGCGTCACTCACTGCTTCAGCATTATTGGAATTAAGCACTTATACAGGACTTGAAGGAAAACGTTATTTTAACAGCGCCGAGCAAATGTTGACTTCACTTTCCAATGATGAGTATTTGGCAAAACCGGGTACAAATGCAGGCTTTATCTTAAAGCACTCTGTTGGCAGTTTTCCACATAAATCAGAAATCGACGTTCCGTTAGTTTACGCAGATTATTATTTTTTGGAAGCGTTATTACGTTATAAAAAAATTAAAGAAACAGGCGTAATTTTTAAGTAACAGATTTTTTTAAAACAAATTCTAATGAAGGATTTATGAAAATATTTAGTAAAGCAGTTATAATATTAGCCTTGTCTGTGGGAGTTTTAAGTATGCAAAAAACTTACGCTCAGGATGCAGCAACAAAGGCGGGATTGGATTGGTGGCAAGATGCTAAATTCGGAATGTTTATACATTGGGGTTTATATTCTGAGGCCGCTGGTGATTGGAACGGAAAACCCTCCAGAGGCAATGAGCATTTTATGTTGTATGAACGTGTGCCTTTAAAAGAATACGCAAAAATAGCCGACGATTTTAATCCAACAAAGTTTAATGCTGATGAATGGGTTAAACGGGCCAAAGATGCAGGGATGAAGTATGTGGTTTTTACCGCTAAACACCATGACGGTTATGCCATGTACAATTCTAAAGTCAGCGATTATAACATTGTACAAACCACAAAATTTGCAAGAGATCCAATAAAAGAATTGGCGGAAGCCTGTAAAAAGTATGGTTTAAAACTAGGTATTTACTATTCGTTAGGTCGTGATTGGGAAGATCCAGATGTACCTACTACTTGGCCAACAAAAGGAGGTAGAAGCAATACATGGGACTACCCAGATGAAGACGGAAAAGTGTTTTCTAAATACTTTGAACGTAAAGTAATGCCACAAGTCAAAGAATTGCTCACTCAATACGGTCCAATTGCCGTAATGTGGTTTGATACACCAGAGAATATCATCACCAAGGCAGAGAGTACAGAGCTGCGAGAAATGATCAAAAGCATTCAGCCAGAATGTATCATTAACAATAGAATTGGTAATGGAGTAGGGGATTACAATGTTTTTGAACAACAAATTTCGCTTAAAAAGGATTCAAAACCTTGGGAGTCTTGCATTACCATGAGCGGTAAATGGAGTTATAATAAGCATGATAAAGCTTGGAAATCGCCAGAATTGATGATCAGACAATTGGTTGAAATTGTGAGTAAAGGCGGTAATCTGTTATTAAATGTTAGTCCAACCGGAACTGGCGCACTCTTGCCTAAAACTACCGAGCGTTTAGATGCCATTGGTGAATGGATGAAAGTAAACGAGAAAGCCATTTACGGAACACATCCTTGGGTAGTGAGTAATGAGAATATTGCTGCTGCCAAAACCGATAAAGCACCGAAAGAGGCTGGAAAAAACAATCTAGGAGGCGAAACGGATAACGACAATACCTCTAAGGAGATTGCTCCGGATATTTATTACACCGCTAAGGATAATAATATATTTTTGTTTGCAGCTAGCTGGAAAGACGCTGTGGTAAATGCGAAGTCATTAGTCGGTTCAAAAACTGCTATTAAAAAAGTAGCTTTAATGGGTAGTTGCAAAAAGATAAAATGGACACAGGATGAAACAGGTCTACACATTCAGATGCCATCTAAATTACCTAAAACAGTGCCTATTTACGTTTTCAAGTTGACGTTAAAATAGATTGATCATTTAGAAACGGGTGTAAAATTTATTTCTGCGAAGCAGAATATTTAAACATTACTCCAAAAGAAGAAGTCCTAAAATTTTCGTAGTAAAACGGGAATTTTAGGACTTCTTTATATTTAAAAAGCTGATCTAGCTCTTATTTCTGCTTTTCTTCAACCCATTTTCTGGCGTTCACAAATGCTTCTATCCAAGGCGAAACCTCGTCTTTACGACCTTTTGGATAATTTGCCCAATTCCATTGAAACAAAGAGCGTTCAATGTGTGGCATCATCACCAAATGGCGTCCTGTTTCATCGCACATCATTGCTGTGTTATAATCAGAACCATTCGGGCTAGCAGGATATTGATCATAACCGTATTTAGCTACAATCTGATATTTGTCTTCTGCATAAGGAAGTGAAAATTTACCTTCTCCGTGAGATACCCAAACACCCAACGTACTTCCAGCTAAGCTAGAAAGCATGACCGAGTTGTTTTCTTGTAACGTTAAAGAAGTGAAAATACTTTCGTGTTTACCGCTCTTGTTATGCAACATTTTAGGTTTTTCTTTGTGGTTTTTGTTAATCAAGCCCAACTCGACAAACAACTGGCATCCGTTACAAATTCCTACAGAAAGTGTATCCTCACGAGCAAAGAATTTCTCTAAAGCAACTCTCGCCTTTTCATTGTACATAAATGCACCCGCCCAACCTTTTGCCGAACCTAAAACATCAGAGTTAGAGAAACCACCAACAGTACCGATGAACTGGATGTCTTCTAACGTTTCTCTTCCAGAAATTAAATCCGTCATGTGAACATCTTTCACATCAAAACCTGCTAAATACATCGCGTTAGCAACTTCACGCTCAGAATTACTTCCTTTTTCGCGAATAATTGCTGCCTTAGGGCGAGGTTTAGACTTATCGATGAGAGGTTTTCTCCCGTCGAACTGAGCTGGGAATTTATAAACTAAAGGCTGGTTTTTATAATTGTTGTAACGTTCTTTAGCCAAGCCGTTTCCGGTTTGTCTGCTATCTAATAAATACGAAGTTTTAAACCAAACATCACGTAAGTGTGCAATGTCAAACCTAAGGTCTTCATTTGCGTTAGTTATTTCTAAAGTAGCTGAAGAACTAACTTCTCCAATTTTATGGAAGTTAACACCAGCGGTTGTTAAAGTTGCTTCTACCGAACTATCAGCTTGGAAAACCAGACCAATATTTTCCGAGAATAATAACTTGATGTTATCATTTTCTGCTAGCGCAGATAAATCAATTTTAGCTCCTAAATCAACATCAGCAAAACACATTTCTAATAAAGTGGTAATTAAACCTCCGCTGCCAATATCATGACCGGCTTCAATTTTACCGTCTTTTACTAGTTGCTGAATGGTGTTAAAAGTATTTTTTAGCTGTTTTGCATCTTTTACATCCGGCGCTTCGGTACCAATTTTATTTAAAATCTGAGCGAAAGAAGAACCTCCTAATTTATAGCTATCGTTAGATAAGTTAATATAGTAGATAGCGCCACCGTCTTTTTGCAAAACTGGTTCAACTACCTGCGTAACATCGTTGCAATTACCACCGGCAGAAATAATAACTGTTCCTGGCGCAATTACATCTCCATCTTTATATTTCTGCTTCATGGATAAAGAATCTTTCCCTGTGGGGATGTTGATTCCTAAATCAATCGCAAAATCTGAACAAGCTTTTACCGCAGCATATAAACGAGCGTCTTCACCTTGGTTTTTACAAGCCCACATCCAGTTTGCAGAAAGCGATACACTTTTTAAACCGTCTTTAAGCGGTGCCCAAACTAAATTAGATAAAGATTCTGCAATAGCATTTCTACTACCAGCAGCAGGATCAATCAAGGCAGTTAAAGGTGAATGACCTATTGAAGTTGCAATTCCTTCTTTACCTTGAAAATCTAAAGCCATAACGCCACAATTGTTCAATGGCAATTGCAAAGGACCAGCACATTGCTGTTTAGCAACTCGTCCGCCAACGCAACGATCAACTTTATTTGTTAACCAATCTTTACAGGCAACAGCCTCCAACTGTAAAACCTGTTCTAAATAAGTATTTAGTTTAGCTTTGTCATAGCTAATGCTTTCGTATTTATAATCGATGGTTTTATCATCCATTATAATTTTTGGAGAACTACCAAACATGGCTTCCAATTCTAAATCCATAGGTTTAGCGCCAGTTTTCTCTGATTTAAAAGTAAAACGATGATCGCCAGTGACTTTACCAACCGTGTACATTGGAGACCGCTCTCTATCAGCAATTTTTTGCAAAGTTTCAATATGTTCATCGCTAATTACCAATCCCATACGTTCCTGAGATTCGTTTCCGATAATCTCTTTGGCAGATAAAGTTGGATCCCCAACGGGCAATTTATCTAAGTTAATTAATCCACCTGTTTCTTCTACTAATTCTGAAAGGCAATTTAAGTGACCACCAGCTCCGTGATCGTGGATAGAAACAATAAAATTTTCTTCACTTTCTACCATTCCGCGAACAGCATTGGCAGCTCTTTTCTGCATTTCAGGATTCGAACGTTGTATTGCGTTTAATTCAATACCACTACCATGTTGGCCAGTATCAGCAGACGAAACCGCAGCACCACCCATACCAATCCTGTAGTTTTCGCCACCTAAAATAACAATGTTATCACCTTCTTGTGGCTTTTTCTTTTGTGCCTGACTAGCTTTTCCGTAACCGACACCGCCGGCCATCATAATCACTTTATCATATCCTAAAGTTCTGTTGGCTTCTCGGTGTTCAAAAGTTAAAACAGAACCTGTAATTAAAGGCTGACCAAATTTATTCCCAAAATCGGTTGCACCGTTAGATGCTTTGATCAGGATATCCATTGGAGTTTGGTAAAGCCACACTCTTTCATGTACACCTTTCTCCCACGGACGATCATCCGCCAAACGAGAAAGCGCCGTCATGTAAACTGCAGTTCCTGCTAAAGGCAAAGAACCTTGTCCGCCAGCCAATCTATCTCTAATCTCACCACCTGAACCTGTTGCGGCACCATTAAATGGTTCTACTGTTGTCGGGAAATTATGAGTTTCAGCTTTGATCGAAATCACCGAATCAAAATCGCTGGTGGCATAATATTCTGGAACATCAGCTCTTTTAGGAGCAAATTGTTGTACTCTTGGACCCTTTATAAAAGCTACGTTGTCTTTGTAAGCAGAAACAATATCGTTAGGGTGTTCTGACGAAGTTTTTCTGATTAATTTGAATAGCGATGTTGGTTGTTCTACGCCATCGATTACAAATGTTCCGTTAAAGATTTTATGGCGACAATGTTCGGAGTTTACTTGCGAGAATCCAAAAACTTCAGAATCGGTTAATGGTCTTTCCAGTTTTTTTGCAAGCGTTTCTAAGTATTCAACTTCTTCACTGCTTAAGGATAAACCTTCTTGGATGTTATAAGCTGCAATATCGGTGATTGATAAAATAGGCTCAGGTTTAATATCAATGGTGAAAACATCCTTACCTACATCGCTGTATTTCTGAGAAAGCATCGGGTCGAAATCAGCGAAATCTGATTCAGCTTTTTTAAATTCTTCAATTCTGATGATGCCATGGATGTCCATGTTTTGGGTAATTTCTACCGCGTTGGTACTCCATGGGGTAATCATCGCCGCTCGCGGACCAATAAAAAAACCTTTCAATTCTTTTTCAGAAGAGATTTTAGCATCGCCAAATAACCATTCGAGTTTAGGAATATCGGCAGAAGCAAGCGCCTGATCAGTTTGTAGAACAAAAATGGCTTGCGATTGATTGATGAAGAAGTAAATCATGCTTGTTTTTTTGAAAACGCAAAAATAGGTTTTTTTGATGAGGAATCATTCGTATTTAGTTATGGAATTCTATCAATTGCCAATAAGATATGCCTGGTGCGTTGGTAACTTTGGTTTAAAAATTTTAGCTCGCTGATGATAGGTTTGGCGCATAGTAACCTCTAGATTAAATTTAACAAAGAAGTCGCCATTTTTACGCCCAAAATAAATTCTTCTTTAAATAATCAAACTTATTCATATCCAGTGCAATCGTCCTTTTTTTTGCGTAAGATAAAACTAGAAACAGTTGGAAAACTCGTTTATTTATTAAGTCTTCCAAAGCTTTCCTTTTAATATTAAAAGCGTAGAATTAATCTTTAGGCTCTGTTTTAAAAATGAGCGTAATTTATTTATATTGGCCCCTAGTTTTTAATGGTGATATTTAGTCACACATTAACAACTAAGAACCTAAAACAATAAGAACCAATTATGGAAAATGAATTAAACTTAGAAAAACCTAAGTACACTGTACCATTTATCACTTTAACTACGCTCTTTTTTATGTGGGGCTTTATAACCTGCATGAATGACGTGTTGATACCACATTTGAAAGTACTGTTTCAGCTGAGCTATTTACAATCTATGTTGGTGCAATTCTGTTTCTTTGGTGCCTACTTTATCGGTTCCGTTGTGTATTTTGTTACCTCTCACTTTTCTGGAGACCCTATCAATAAAATTGGCTATAAAAACGGCATGTTGTTAGGCTTGTTAATTGCATCTATTGGATGTTTTCTATTTTACCCTGCAGCACTTTATGCGTCGTACCCGCTCTTTTTGAGTGCATTGTTTATTTTGGGACTGGGTTTTACTTTGCTACAGATTGCAGCAAACCCTTACATTTCTTTACTGGGTACACCAGAAGGGGCTTCGAGTAGGTTAAATCTTGCGCAAGCATTTAATTCTTTGGGAACCACTATTGCACCTATTATTGGAGGCTACTTAATTTTTGAATTTTTCGCTGTAAACGGGGAAATTACCGCTGCTGCCACTGAGATTCCTTACATCATATTTACAGGAGTATTTTTGTTGTTAGGATTGCTTTTATATAAAATTAAGTTGCCAGAATTTAAAAGTACGGAAGGGCTTGAAAAAGGATTGGGCGCTTTAAAGTTTCCACAATTGAAGCTTGGCATATTGGCAATATTTTTTTATGTGGGAGCTGAGGTTTCTATTGGCAGTTTTATCATTAACTTTTTAGCATTGCCAGATATTATGGGAATTCCAGAAGCGGTAAGTAAAAATTACTTGGCGTTATACTGGGGTGGGGCGATGATTGGAAGGTTTGTGGGAGCAATTTCATTAAGTCAGGGATTATCTCAGGTTAAGAAAATAGTTTATATGTTGCTTGCTGCTTTAGCTGTATTTGTTTTGATTTATGCAATTGTAGATCTAAGTTTTGCACAGATCATGATATTCTTAGTATTTATCGCAATCAACCTACTTTTCTTTTTTGTGGGTAAATCCGTACCCGCTAAAACCTTATTCTTATTTGGCTTGGCAAACGTAGCTTTGATATTGATTACTATTTTTAGTAGTGGTTCTTTAGCAATGTGGACTATCCTAAGTGTTGGACTATTTAACTCTATCATGTGGTCAAATATATTCACATTATCCATCCACGGATTAGGGAAATACACCAGTCAGGGGTCATCATTATTAGTAATGGCTATACTGGGAGGCGCATTATTGCCATTAGTGCAAGGCGGACTGGCAGATACGTACGGTTTACAATACTCTTTCTTTGTGCCAGTGTTTAGCTACCTGTATATTGCTTTCTTTGGTTTTTATTGCGCTAGAAAACTTGGAGTTGTAAATACGGCAAGTGTAGCCGGTGGACATTAATTTACTGTTCTGTTAACATAAAAATAGGCTGTCTTTTTTTGAGACAGCCTATTTTTTTTTAAAATCACTTAGTGTAGCCTACAATCCGAGCATAGCTAGAAGAATTTAGACTATTATTTTTGCGTTAGGGATTATAGTGAAAATCCTTTTTTCGCAGCCAATTTGCGGAGAAAAAGATTGTTCCACAGGAACTCCATCAGAGTAACGAAAAGCCCGCCCGAACGTCCAAGTAATAAATTATGTTATAGATTTCAATCTTTCTAAGCTATAAACCTAAAGTTCTTTTATTCAAATCCTTATCCGTACCTGCTGATGCAAAGTCGTCAAAAGCTCGTTCGGTAACTCTGATAATATGGTTTTTAATAAATTCAGCGCCTTCTTTGGCACCATCTTCTGGATGTTTTAAAGCACATTCCCACTCCAAAACCGCCCATCCCGTATAATCGTATTGTGCCATTTTACTAAAGATTGCTTTAAAATCTACTTGTCCGTCACCAAGCGAACGGAACCTCCCTGCTCGGTTAATCCAGTCCTGATAACCACCGTAAACACCTTGCTTACCAGTTGGGTTAAACTCGGCATCCTTAACGTGGAACATTTTTATACGCTCATGATAGATGTCGATAAACGCCAAATAATCTAAACATTGTAAAAGAAAATGGGAAGGATCATACAGTAAACAAGCCCGCGGATGTTGATTCACATGCTCTAAAAACCTTTCGTAAGTAATACCGTCATGCAAATCTTCTCCGGGATGTATCTCATAACAAAGATCTACGCCACATTCATCGTAAATATCTAAGATGGGTTTCCACCGGTTTGCCAATTCAGTAAAAGCATCATCAACTAAACCAGCAGGGCGCTGTGGCCAAGGATAAACGGTGTGCCACATTAACGAGCCGCTAAAAGTAACAGAAGCATTTAATCCTAAGTTTTTAGAAGCTTGGGCACCATATTTCAACTGCTGTATTGCCCAATCCGTTCTAGCTTTCGGGTTTTTACGAAGTTCTGCCGGAGCAAAGCCATCAAAAAGTTCATCAAAAGCAGGATTTACCGCGACTAATTGTCCTTGCAAATGCGTGGAAAGTTCAGAGATTTCTAAACCAGCCTCGGTTACAATGCCTTTTATTTCATCAGCATAGGTTTTGCTTTCTGCTGCTTTTTTTAAATCGATAAATCGCTCATCAGTTGTTGGCAGTTGTACTGCTTTATAGCCGTAATTAGCGGCCCAATTACAAATACCTTTTAAATTGTTAAAAGGAGCGTCATCACCAATAAATTGGGCGAGGAAAATTGCTGGTCCTTTGATTGTTGTAGCCATTTCTTAAACTTTAAATTCTGTCCATTTTGAATCAGATTTACCAGATTCAATTACATTTTCTATAAAAGCCATTCCGCGTAATCCGTCTTCAATTCCCGGAAAATCACTAATAGCAGGTTGTTCTTGTCTTTCTTTTTCGCTAGCCTTCAGATACAGCGCAAAGTTTCGGTAAAGGTTTCCAAAAGCTTCTAAATATCCTTCTGGGTGGCCAGCTGGAGTTCTACAATTATTCGTAGCAATCTCACTTAAATAACCTGTACCAGCCCGATAAATTTGAGTGGGTTGATCCAGTAACATCACTTGGAGCGAGTTATTGTCATTTTGCTGCCAAACAATACCCCCTTTATCCCCGTAAATTCTAATTTTCACATTATTTTCTTCGCCGGTTGCAATTTGAGTTGCTATTAACACGCCACTAGCACCATTGCTGAATTTCAACAATACAGCACCATCGTCATCTAATCTTCTGTTTTCTACCACCGTATTTATATCGGCACATAATTTTAAAGTTTGCAAACCACTTATATATTCGGCAAGGTTAAAGGCATGGGTGCCGATGTCTCCCATAGCGCCGGCGATTCCACTTTTACTAGGGTCGGTTCGCCAAGCGGCTTGTTTATTATCGCCGTTTTCTAAAGGCTGGCTTAACCAACCCTGTGGGTATTCCACATATATTTTTCTGAGTTCTCCAATATGTCCTTTTGCAATCAAATGTTTAGCCTCTTTCACCATGGGATAACCAGTGTAGGTGTGGGTTAACATAAGTGATTTTCCGCTTTCAACTAAAATTTGTTTCAGTTCTTTAACTTCTGCAAGTGAGAAAGTAATGGGCTTATCTAAAATAACGTGGAAACCATTTAGCAAAGCCATCTTAGCTGGCTCAAAATGCAAGTGATTGGGTGTAACGATACTTACTACTTCCATTCGTTCATCCAAGGGCAGGGTGCTTTCCTTTTCAAAAAGTTCCGCGTAAGATGAATAGACTCGTTGTGACTGCAAGCCTACCAATTGTCCGCTTTCTTTCGACTTTTCAGCATCACTACTAAAAGCACCACATACTAACTCATATTCATCATCTAACCTTGCTGCGATGCGGTGTAAAGCGCCAATAAAAGCTCCTTTTCCCCCACCAATCATCCCAAGTTTAAGTTTTTTATTCATGTTTTAGGTTTTAAGCTAAATTAAGAACTTATTTGAAAAATCCATTTTTTAGCAATATTAATCTCTTATTTAAGGGTTGAGCCTGTTGGCGATTTTAAACTTTCACAATCAAAGGATGTAAAGAATAAGATTGATTTAAAATGAACAGGCGTAGCTAATTGCTGTTGCTTTAATCAACTTGCCTGCTCTTGGTGTTAATTTGGAGTATTACCCTGTCCAATTCGAGTGCAGAAGTTTCGAGCATCTGATTCAGATCCGCTAATTCTTCTAAGGTATAGGTGTGTTTAATCAAGTTTACCAAAGCTAGAATGTTTGCCAATGGCTTTCTCACTAAGTGAGATTGTTCCCAAGCTATTTCGTTTAACATCTTGTTTTGCTCTACTATTTTATCAACGTGATTTTTATCTGTAGTGATATTTTTTACATTATCCGAAATACCAATAATTTTATCTTGCTTATCATACACCGGGAACATTGAAAACCTCCACCAAGATTGATTGTAGTGTTTTTCTATGACAACTGTTTTGCCGGATAGCACATTTTGATAATGACCAATAAACTCCTGCTTTAATTCTGGTAGGATATAATCAATTGCACATTCTCCCACTGTACACTCATGGTGATAAATTTCTTGAAAAATTTGTTTTGCTAGGTTGTTCAAAAATAAGATTCTCAGATCACAATCTAAAAAAGTAGAAGCTTCTTCTGTGCTGTTATGCAATGCTTCTAACATCAGCTGGTGTTGTACCAAGAGGGCTTCTGATTTTTTTCTTTTGCTAATATCAATTGTAGAAAATGTTATACCAATTATTTCGTTTTCTGCATTATAAGCTGGATGGAAAGTTAGCCTAAGCCATACTTCTTTGTTTGGGAATTTGATCAGTTTCTCCAGTTTTAAGATGTCGCCTTTTAACGCTTTTTGAGTATTCTGATGAAACGATTTGCTATCAGTAGGCGAAATGTAATCCCAAATGCTACTATTTATAATTAGTGCTTTATTTAAATTTAATTTTGAGATATAATTTGCAAAATTATTAAAAGACAGAATCTTGTATTCCGAAGATAGTAAGATATTGGTTTGTGTAGTGCTATTTAAAATAGCTTGCAATTTGATGTTGGTGCTGGCAAGCTGGCCTCGAGTGTGTTCTTCATGCGTAACATCAACTCCAATCCATATTATACCTATAGCCTCATCGTCTTGCTTTAACAGCGAAAGTTCCCAATTTGTCCAAGTAAAGAATTGCTCACCCTTTAAAGGTTTTCTAATTCTTACTTCGTAAACTTCCTTGGGGTTTTCTAAAAGTTTCGCTATCGTTTCGTTACACTTTGTGTAATCATCAGCGTTAACGCCGATGCTGAATTCCTTTCCAATGAAATCATTTGTTATAAAGTTAAAGCGATTTAAGAAAACGCTATTGGTATAAACGTACTTTCCTAAAAGGTTTGTAACGATTACAGGATGATTTTTTGAATTTTCTAAGTATAAAGGTATTAATGTTTTAAAGTCGATTTTATTTTTCATAAAGTGTGATTTCCACCCAAAAAGCATACCTTTCGGCGTGGTTTATTGTAAAAAAGGAATCGGCATTAAATGCTGGGCATTTGTTTAAGTTTACGCGTATTTGAAATACTCTGGCTCAAGTAAAAGTACACATTTTAACGTGAATGCACCATAGGTTTTTAGGTTTGCATGACTGTTCAAACTTAAAAAAAGTCGTTCATCTGTATAAATGAACGACTTTTTCAAATTATTGGTTTTAACCGATTAACTTTTTTAAGTTAAACTTGAAGTCTCACCCCAGTGCCAAAAGCATAAGGTGTTTAATTTAATGTAAACTGTGATTTAGGCTACTAATTCAAAACGCTAATTAAAACGGCTGAAATCAAACTAGAGGTTAAGCATTACGATTTGAACTGGGCAAAGATTAAAAGGTTTCTTTGATTATCTATTTTTTAAGTTTTAATCCTTTTTATCTCGATAGAAGATTTTATATTGAAATTACTCAATTCGTTGTGCTCAGCCTTAATAAACGAGATAATTTTGGCTTTTGTTTGTTTTAGTTCTTCCACTTTGGATAAAGAATCTTGATTTTTCTTCCCAACTCAGGCTTTTTAAATCATGAAATTTTATTTTTTCATGAATAAGTGATAATAGAATATCTCTGGCATCTTGCGCATTAAAAATGCCTTCAATTAAATTGAATTTCTCTTTCATATTATTTAGGATTAACGTGGTTATACAGCTTAATTTTAAACTATCAGAACAAAACTGGACTTTCTAACTCATTAGTTTTTATTTATGTTTGTAATGCTAAGCATAAAATATATTTATGAACTATACGCTCAATCAGCTACAGATTTTTTTAAAAATTGCGCAAACGCAAAGCGTTACCAAAGCCGCCGAAGAGCTCCATTTAACCCAACCGGCTGTTTCTATTCAATTGCGTAACCTGCAATTGCAGTTTGATATTCCCTTAACGGAAGTAGTGGGGCGAAAAATTTACATTACAGATTTCGGAAAAGAGCTAGCCGAGGCAGCAGAGACCATTCTTAACCAAGTGCATGCAATCAATTATAAAACACAATCTTTTAAAGGGCAACTTACTGGTAAGCTTAAGATATCGGTAGTATCTACCGGTCAATATGTAATGCCTTTTTTTATGGCAGATTTTGTTGGGCAACACGAAAGTGTTGAACTCCAGATTGATGTGACCAATAAAAAAGGGGTGTTAAGTAGTTTAGAAAATAACGAAGTAGATTTTGCATTGGTCTCTGTTTTACCAACCACTTTAAATATCGAAAAGCTTGACCTTTTACAGAATAAACTTTACTTAGTAGGTGGTTCAAAAAGTGAGTATAAAGAGGCAATTTATGATAAAAGTATACTGAGTAGATTGCCTATCATTTTTAGAGAAAAAGGTTCTGGAACTCGGCAAACCATGCAAGATTTTATGGATAAAAACAACTTGTCTATTCTTAAAAAAATGGAACTTACCTCTAACGAAGCAGTTAAGCAAGCAGTTATTGCCGGCATGGGTTATTCCATTATGCCCTTAATAGGTATTAAAAACGAGCTGAATAATAAAGATGTACAGATTATACCCGTTGCAGGCTTGCCAATATCTTCTACTTGGAGCTTAATTTGGCTAAAAGGTAAAAATCATTCGCCAGTGGCAGCTCATTTTTTGAAGTATTTGAAAGAAGAAAAGGATAATATCGTTGCAGATAAGTTCCATTGGTCGCAAAGCTATTAACAACTCTAATAAACAGATAAACCACCTTAATCCGGCAGTTTTCTGTTTAGATTATTTCTATTTGAGTGTTTCCGGAACCAGTTTATTTAGGTTTGTCAGTATTGATAAACCCTCGATTGCAGGAACATACATAATCGGTCTTGCGTCTTTTAAAGGATCCATTACCATTAAATAAATCCATTCGTTAACAACCAGACTTTTTAGTTTTGGATTTTTATTTAGGATAGTATCGACTCTTTCTAAAGGCGCCTCAATTATTACCGACAATCTGAGCGGTTGGTGGTGCATTGTGTTGTCCCCAGCTTTAACAGATTGCAAGGGAATTCCGATTTTTAAATCGCCACCATTTCCCTGCACTACGCCGAAATGGCCAGTTACGTTATGTGTGATTTTTGATCCTCCACCAAATCTTTCAGTATCAACGGTAGAGAAGTAATAGTGATTATTGATCCACTGGGTAACGGTCATAGGTCCTTGCATAATAGCTTCTAAAAGTCCACCGGTATCATCCGTTTTCCAGTCGTAGGATTGTAGAAAACACCTACTTTCTAAATCTACATTTTTCGATAAACTTCTTGGACCAATAATAAATGCGGCGTTTTGAGCTAAACCCCATTCTGGTCTTGTTTCTGCCCAGTTGTTGGCTTTTTTATGTACATAATCAATTTCTTGCGTGTCTAAACCTCTTCTTTCTTTGATGGTGTTGGCTTGTACTTTTGCTAAATCTGTTTTTAAAGCTTTTAAAAATTGTTGGTGAGATGCTGGAACATGACTGTCGAACAACACGATATCCTCTGTGGTTGTATTATGCTCTCCACCTATAAACACCGTGTTTTGGGGAATTAATAAGTCAGAGTCTTTTGCTAAAGCTTCCCTAACTTCTGGCAAGTTAGCCAGGCAAGCGAGCATTCTCGCGTTGTTTCTGCCAGGGCTAGCAGCACAAGCGCCACAATCTAAACTTGAGCCAAATGGGTTATTTTTTGAGTGGCTACCATGACCAGCAAAAACTACCAGTGGCGCAAACTTTTGCCAACCCATTACCGCAAAAACAGATTTTACAATATTCACTTTTTCTGCCAAAGGTATTCCGGTTATGAAACCAGCTTCAGCATGATTATGCATTATTTCGGTGTGGCAAAAATTTTCGTGAGCTGGTGCATTTTTTTGTGCGGATTTGTAAAGTTTACCAGGAAGAAGTGACCTCGCCACTAAAGAAGCTCCGTAAATTAACCCAGATCCTTCTACATATCCAAAAGCAGAGGGAAGCATATTTTTTAATCTTCTAAAAAAGTAATCTTTAAACTTTTTATCAGTAACCATTTTCTTAAAACTTGAAATTTCCGCAGTTTTTCCTTCATCACAACCTTCAGAAATGATATAGGAAGAAGGAACAATTGGCGGACAAGATTTCCGGAGCATTCCAGTACTTAGGTCTTTATAATCTGCTGCTATCCCAAAGAAACCTGCAAAACCAAAAGTCTCATAATTGCCTTGTGCTTCAATATGTCTCCTAATCATTTCAGATCTGGTATCGATACAAAAAACCAGTTGTGCATTGGGCACTCCATCAGTTTGGATCACTTCCTCAACGGTAATCTGTTTTTTATCCAATTTGAGCACCAACTTATCTTGCAGGCTTTTCTCCCAAGCTTTTAACCAAACGTATTGTAGCTTATTGACATCTAACTGGGCCTGATTATTCTTAACTGGGGCAATTATTTGTGCTTTAGTTTTATTGGCAATCCAAAGTCTCACTGCCAAATACTCTAGTAAGGAAATTGGATATTTCTGTTGCCATTCCGTATCATTATCAACTCTGTATTTGATGTAACCAGTCCAACCGGTCAAAGCCGCAATGTGATATTCAAATATTTGGCGGTGATCTTTTTCGGCGAAAGCACTAATTGCTTGTGCCAATGCTTCATTCGCTGTCGCTGGAATTTCGTCTATCGATTTGACGTTAATCTGCTTATCATATTTAGCTAATTTCCGCCAAGCCTGATAAAACCTTTCCGTTCTGTTTGGCATTTCCCACTCGGTGGTTCCTTCATCTAAAAATGCAGTTAGCCATTTTACCATCATCGCATCTAAAAGATGATTAGGGTTTTCCTCTTCGCTTGGTTTGTAAGCTGCCAGCTCTTTTAAGTAGAAATCAGGTAACTCCAAAAAGCCTTCGGCACTCAGCATTTTACTTAGCGTAACTTGGTCTATTTCTCCAGTATCCCAAGCTTGTTGGTAAGCCGAAGCTTCTGGAAAAAAAGAGCCACCAAAATATTTTGTTGCGCTTTGTGTTGCGTTTAAAAAAGATTCGTTTTCGTATCCCGATAAAGGATTTGAAGTTACAAAAGCATATAAAGGGAACGTTTTTCCAACTACGTTAGACGCCTCTTCAATAAGTTTGATCAAGTTTTGCGTGTTCATATTTTATTTACTTTTAAACATTAATACCGTTTTGTGATAAGGTTGTGAATCGTTCATTAGCTTAACATAAAGCCAAGAGAAGTTGCGGAAAACACCCAGTTTCATGATGAAGAAACCTATTAAGAAAATAACTCCAAATACAATCTGGATTATACTTAACGGTAGTGGAACATCAACCATTGGCATGGTGCTCATTAATACGGTTACACCTTTATAAATCAGAGCGTATAAGCCTATCCCTACAAAAAACAGAACTGGTGGTACAATTGCTTTTTGCCAGATGCTTAGGTTTTGTTGCTTAACAATGTTGTAAGTAATTTGACCAACCGTAATGGCTACAATAAGCGTTAAAAATATCCCACTATTCATTTCGGTTCCTTTACCGGTAAGTGTTGCAAAAAGTAGTGCGCCAATTGCACCGAAGATTAGCACAACTAAAGCTTGTAAAGGTTTAATCACAATTTTTTCGGCACTTTCTGGTCTGGTTTGTTGTACGCTTTCGCCCGATGATAGAAACAAGTAAGCTTTATAAAATCCGTGTAGGATAAGGTGAACAACAGCTGCGTTAAAAAAATCTAAACCACATTGCATAATCATAAACCCCATTTGTGCGATGGTAGAGCAACCTAACTTCTGTTTAACGTTAGCTTGTATTAGTTTAGAAAACTGAGCAATAATTGCAGTTAGTCCGCCGATGATTAACAAAATGGCGAAGGTGTTTGAGGCAAAGATTAGGGTAGAAAATAGGGTCAGTAAAATTCCAGCACCGTTAACGAAGCCGGCATGCATTAGGGCTGAAGCTGGCGTTGGAGCCGTCATTGCAGAAAGCAACCATCTGTGGAAAGGATAAATTGCGGATTGGATAATTGCTGCTACAATAATCAATAAAGCAGCAAAAATTAGCGTCGTCTGCGGAAGCATTTGAAGGTTTTTATTAATGCCTTCTAGTGTAAACTGATTGGTTTGGGTGGCTAGCAATATAACGCCAGCACTTAAAAAAAAAGTGCCCAGTAAAAAGTATTTCTGAGCAAATTTTTTGGCTTCTTGCGCTTCGCCCCATTGGCTATTTACACCTATTAAATTTGCCATAAAAACGCCCATTGCAAACCATGATAGTAGTAGTAAAGCAATGTGGTTACTGGCAATAAATAACATCACAGAAAGCGTGAAGCCAAGGCTTAAAACAATAAACTTTTTTTGATATTGAAATCCAGCCAAGTAGTAAATGCTATAAGTGCTTAAGATGGCGCTAAAAAATGTTACGGTTGTCCAGATTAAAACTGTGAAACCATTAACGCGAATTATATTTTCCAAATACCATGTTTGGTTGTTGCCGAAACTGACGGCTAACAAAATTACGTTTCCTGAAAAAAGCAACCATAAAAAGACATTTACAGAGCTGGCGAAACTTGAAATTGAATTTTGCTTTTCTTCAAGCAAATTCGTGGGAGAACCTTTAAATGGCGCTTCAGAAGAGATAAGATGAGTGTTTGTATTTATATTCATATTGTTGGAATTGTTGACTCCGCAAATCTGAAAAAACAAACACATAAATTTTTATTTATGTTTGTTATATTATGTATAAATTTTTTTTATGAATAAAGCTTGAGTAAAAGTGCTCTTTTATGTGGGTTTCTAAAAAGCATTGGCAGCTTATGTTCTTCCAAATAGGAAGATTTTTTTTAGGGTTAATAGCCGTATTTAGCTTTCCAGAGTTCTTTTAAATGTGCTCTAGTTTTTTGCTCGGCAGGGTTTGGTTGTGGATGGTAAAGCGTAGTTCCGCTTAATTTTTCTGGAAGAAATTCTTGCTCGGTAAAGTTGTTTTCGAAGGAATGGGCATATTTGTAATTTTTCCCATAATCCATATTCTTCATCATTTTGGTTGGTGCATTACGCAAATGCAAAGGCACTGGTAAATCTCCGGTTTGCTTTACCAAGGCCTGCGCATCTTTTATAGCTTCGTAAGAAGCATTACTTTTTGCGGAAGAAGCCATGTAAGTAACGGCTTGCGAAAGAATAATTCGAGATTCGGGCCAGCCAATCACATTTACGGCTTGGAAACAATTATTTGCTAATAACAAGGCATTTGGGTTGGCATTTCCGATATCTTCGGATGCTAAAATCAACAACCTTCGGGCAATAAATTTTGGATCTTCGCCACCTTCAATCATCCTCGCCAGCCAATAAACTGCTGCGTTTGGGTCGCTTCCGCGGATGGATTTGATAAATGCCGAAATAATATCATAATGTTGCTCTCCAGTTTTATCATAAAGCGCCATATTTTGTTGTACATTTTGCAACACAAAATCATTGGTAATTATTACGTTTTTACCGTTAGCGGCATTTACTAAAAGCTCAAAAATATTTAAAAGCTTGCGACCATCGCCACCAGATAAGCGGACTAATGCTTCCGTTTCTTTAAGTTCGATTGTTTTGGTTTTTAAAACCTCATCGTTATTTATAGCATAAGTTAACATGCTAATCAGCTCATTCTCGCTTAAGTTTTGCAATACGTAAACCTGGCAACGGGAAAGCAAGGCCGAAATAACTTCGAAAGATGGATTTTCAGTTGTTGCACCAATCAAAATCACCAAACCTCGTTCAACCGCTCCCAATAAAGAATCTTGCTGTGATTTAGAAAAGCGGTGAATCTCATCAATAAACAAAACAGGCACAATTCCACCTTTTTTGTATTGTGCTGCTTTTTCAATCATTTCACGCACATCTTTAACACCAGAATTTATGGCACTTAAAGAAAAGAATGGTCTGTCTAAACTTTTTGAAATGATAAAAGCCAAGGTTGTTTTTCCTACTCCCGGCGGACCCCAAAAAATCATCGATGGAATGTGGTTGTTTTCAATGGCTTTCCGTAAAACAGCACCTTCGCCAACCAAATGTTGCTGCCCAGTATATTGAGCTAGTGAGTTTGGGCGCATACGTTCTGCTAAAGGATCTGTTAATGCCATAGATTAAAATTTGATGATTTTTTGAATGGGTTCTTGATTAAACGGCGAATTCGACGGTTTTAGTTTCTCCAACAAATTGCCATCGGGGTTTCGCAGGTATAAGTCTACCAAATAACGTTCCCCTTTTTTAAACGGATTTGTTGGTTTAAAAACAAGTTGACTTTCTGTAATGCAGTAATATCCCGGCAAAGGTTGTTCTAAATCTTGCAACTCTTCGTCGCGGGTTTTTCTGTAGACAGAAATATTGCGCTGCCATTGCGTTTGACTTAAACTATCAGCGTTTAAAACTTCAAGTATTGAGTGATCTATATTTTTAATCAAAATAGAAGAAGAATCTGCACTAATCGAAATCTCGATTGTGTTGGCTAGCAAATTGCTGTTCGGATTATTGCAAGACATCGATAAAAACAACAAAATTAGTATATTGAGTCTCCACATTTTATAAATTTAGAAAATGAAACTGATTATTGAAATTTTGATTATGGGCGTTGCCGTTCTTTTGGCTGCCTTTTTAATTCCTGGTGTTACCGTAGACGGTTTTGGTAGTGCAATTTTGGTTGGGCTTTTACTGGCTTTAGCCAACGCGACTATTGGTTTTATCTTACGGATTTTAACCTTTCCTATAAACTTTCTAACCTTAGGTTTAATGTCGTTTATCATTAGCGTATTGATGATTTTGTTGGTTGATTCATGGATGGATAGTTTCCACACTTCGGGCTTTTTCTCTGCACTAATTTTTGCTATTGTATTATCCGTTATCAAAATGCTTTTCAATACCGATAAGGAAGTTAAGAGTTAATTTACCTCACTAGAATCTTACATTGTTTTATTTAATGAATCGCTTTTGCGGTAGTAAGTAGCCATTTTTGGGTTTTAACCACGGAGATCACGGAGGATTTGCCTGAGCGAAGTCGAAAGCGAACCACGGAGGACGCGGAGTTCACAGAGAGCTGGAAGGAATATAATGTTCGATATTCATATTTAGAAGGACTCATAAAAGAAGTCATCTCACAATCGCAGTTTGCACTTAAAAAAACTTATATCTCATAATGCAGCATAAAAAAGACTTAAGCCTACAAAATAGCAGTACTCATCAAACAAACCACAATATAAGCAAGTCCCTCTCCTTCGGAGATGGATTTAGGGTGAGGCTTTTTCTTTTTCTCTACCTCTTTTTTTCATCTTCTGCTTTCGCCCAATGGGGGCAAGAAACTTATTGGTCTGTAGACGGGAATAAAATTATGGCTGTTGAAAGTGGAAACATCGTGGAACGTAACGCAATGGATCCTTCAAAAACTTCGGTCATCATGGCTAAAGAGGATTTAATAGGTACAGACGGGAAAAACTTAAATATAGCAAGATTTACGTTTGCAAATGGAAACCAAAAAGTGTTGTTAAATACCAACACCAAAAAGGTTTGGCGTTACGATACGCGAGGAGATTTTTGGGTTTATAATCTTAAAGATCAGAGCTTAAAGCAGATTGGTAAAGACAAACCTGCCTCTTCTTTAATGTTTGCCAAATTTTCTCCTGATGCCACAAAAGTTGCCTACGTAAGCGGACATAATATTTACGTGGAAGATTTAAATTCTGGAACAACAAAAGCCTTAACTACAGATGGAACACCACGTTTAATCAACGGAACTTTTGACTGGGTTTATGAAGAAGAATTTGATTGCCGGGATGGGTTTCGCTGGTCGCCAGATAGTAAATCTATCGCCTATTGGCAGATTGATGCTCGCAAAATAAAGAGTTATCTGATGATTAATAATACCGACTCTTTATATCCATTTACCATTCCTGTGGAATACCCAGTTGTGGGCGAAGATCCAAGTGCTTGCAAAGTTGGCGTTGTTGATATTACCAATGCAAAAACACAATGGATAAACGTTCCCGGTGATGCCATTCAACATTATATTCCAAGAATGGAATGGACAAATAGTTCAAAGAAATTAATTATTCAACAATTAAATCGCAGGCAGAATATTAGCAAAATCATGTTGTTAGACGTTGCTGGTAACGCTCCGAAAACCATTTATACCGAAACAGAAAAGGCTTGGGTAGATGCTAAGGCAGAAGCTACTGGTTGGAATTGGATAGAAAAAGGAAATAAGTTTGTTTGGTTGAGTGAAAAGGACGGTTGGCGACACATTTATACCATCGGCTTAAATGGAAAGCAGACTTTGCTAACCAAAGATAATTTTGATGTGATTTCGCTGAACCTAATTGATGAAAAAAATGGTCTCGTATATTTTATGGCTTCGCCAAATAACTCCACACAAAGTTACCTGTATAAAGTGAGTTTAAAAGGCGGTAAATCTACTCGCGTTAGTCCGCGTAATGAGAGCGGAACCCATAGCTATGATATTTCTCCAAACGGAAAATTGGCCTTTCATAATTATTCAAATGCAAGGATGCCAACATTGCAAGACGTAGTTGCTTTACCAAGTCATAAACGGATAAATGGTGATGAAGTTGGGGAGCAAGCTATAAATCCTAACCTTCCAAACGTTGAGTTTTTTAAGGTTAAATCACAAGACGGAATTGAAATAGACGGTTGGATGGTGAAACCAAAAAACTTTAATGCTACCAAAAAGTATCCAGTGGTGTTTTACGTTTACGGCGAACCTGCAAGTCAAACGGTAGTTGATCGTTATGGAACTGGCTTTAACAGACTTTATGCTGGCAATATGGCAGAAGATGGCTACATCTATATGTCCGTTGAAGGTCGTGGTGCTCCAGCACCAAAAGGAAGGGAATGGCGTAAATCAATTTATCACCGTATTGGTGATATCAACATCCGCGACCAAGCCATGGCAGCTAAAGAGATTTTGAAATGGAATTTTGTAGACGCTGAAAGAATTGCTGTTTGGGGATGGAGTGGGGGAGGTTCGTCAACCTTAAATCTAATGATGCAATATCCGGAAATTTATAAAACTGGAATTTCTATTGCTGCGGTAGATAATCAATTGAATTACGATAATATCTACCAGGAACGTTACATGGGTTTATTGCCCGAAGACCGCCATTATTTTGTGGATAACTCACCACTGGCTCACGCAAAAAAATTACAAGGAAACCTGTTGCTAATCCACGGAACTGGTGACGATAATGTGCATTATAATAATGCAGAACAAATGGTTAACGAGCTGGTCAAACACGGAAAGGTTTTTCAGATGATGAGCTATCCAAATCGCAGTCATTCAATAAGTGAAGGAGCGGGCACAAGCAGACATTTGGCACTTACTTACACCAAGTTTTTGCAAGAAAATTGTCCGCCGGGCGGGAGGTAGTACGCCTATTGCCTGAGTCTGATTATTAATAGGATGATCTGGGCGTTCGAGCAGGCTTTCCGTTGCAATCTTTTTATCCGCCACCTGGCGGATAAAAAGGATTTACACTTCAATCCTTAACGCAAAAACCCTTATTTCCTTCATGAAAATTCTATTATATTGGTATATGATTGTTTTTAATCTAGTACAGATTTGTTGAGTTAAAACCTTACATATATGAGTTAGTGGCAAGCCTAAGGCAAGAAACTTCATGGGCAGAGGCGATCAAAGCAGACCACAACATCCCCCTCAAATTATCAAATTGTAAAGAGTAATTTTTCTACCTTTGAAGAATGTTTTACAGAAGAAAAATCATATTGGCATTATTACAACTTTTCGAAGGACAGATTGATAAAATTAGTCTGCAAAAGTTGTTATTTCTATTTACCCAACGACAAAATAAAGCCGAATATGATTTTATTCCATATCGTTTTGGTTGTTATTCATATTCTGCAAACGCTGACTTAACAACTATGGTTAATAAAGAAATGCTATCAGAAACAAAGACCCATTTTTCAAGTAACGAAAAAACAGATTACTTTAAAGCTCTAAAAGAAACAGACAAAAAATTATTATTGGAAACAAAAACCAATTATGGTAAAATGAACGCTGATGCTTTAATGAAGCACACATATTTAAACTTTCCATATTGGGCAATAAACAGTGTGAAAGCAGGCGAAATTTTATCGCCTGAACAACTTGAAAAAGTTGAAAACAGTCGTCCTAAAAACAATGAAGTAATTTTGTTTACAATAGGTTATGAAGGAATTTCATTGGAAGAGTACTTAAATAGGTTAATCAAAAATGACGTTAAAATATTAGTTGATGTTCGTAGAAATGCTTTAAGTATGAAATATGGATTTAGTAAAAGTCAGTTACAGCGATATTGTAATAATATAGGGATTGAATACGTACATTTTCCAGAAGTCGGAATACAATCTGAACAGCGTCAACAACTAAATACACAACTTGATTACGACAATCTATTTTCTATTTATTGTGAAAACAATCTAAAAAAGACAACCTCTTCACAAGTGAAAATTCTAGAGCTTTTAAAAAAACACAGTAGAATTGCTTTAACTTGCTTTGAGGCAGATGTTTGTCAATGCCATAGAAAACATTTAGCAGAGTCAATCGAAAATTTACCAAATTTCAATTATAACGTACGACATATTTAAATGGCAAAGACAAAAGTATTAATCACCGTAAAAACTTATCCTGCAATTTCAGGCAAGTATGACGAATTGGTTTGTACTGCTGGATTTCTTGAGGACGGAACTTGGATTAGAATTTACCCAATTCAATTCAGGAAAAAATCGTTCGGAGAACAATATAAAAAATATGATTGGATCGAAATCGACCTTGTTAAGAACAAAAGTGATTTTAGAAAAGAAAGTTATAGACCTGTTTCTTATGATACTGAAATAAAAATTGTAGACCATTTAGACACAAAAAGCAATTGGCTTTTGCGAAAAGAAATCGTTTTCAAAAACAAAATCTATACTGACATTGAAGAATTAATATTAGAAGCAAAAAATAGAGTTATTATGACTTCTCTTGCGATATTCAAACCAACAGAAATTTTAAATTTCACGGTTGAAGCAGTTGAAAGAGATTGGGATAAAAATAAACTTGAAAAACTGAAACAGGATAGAAGTAGTAATTTGTTTGCTCAAGAAGAGGAAGACTTATTTGAAGTTGTTAGAAAACTACCTTATAAATTTTCTTATGTTTTGCTAGATTGTAATGGTAAGAAAAGTAAAATGATGATAGAAGATTGGGAAATAGGACAACTTTACTGGAATTGCCTTTCTCGTTATGAAGGAAATGAAGCAAAAGCAGTTGAAGATGTAAAGAAAAAATATTTTGATGATTTTGCAAAAACGAAAGACTTGCATTTATTTTTAGGCACTTCACAACTACATCATCTAACAGGAAAAAATCCGTTTATGATTATTGGTACTTTTCATCCTATGATAGAAATCCAACAAAGATTATTTTAATAAACAAAAAAGCTCCAGCCACTAACGGTGAATTGTCTAAAAATGGCTGACACCAGTTTACGCAATTCATAAGTTATTACTTAACCTGGTGCGACACTACAACGGTTCTGCAAGCAAATCATTCCTGCACAAATATCCAAGACAATATTGGGTTTAATATTAACCACCACGTTTTTCCTTCCGAGGGAGAATTAAAAAGGGAAGGTCGAGGATTTGACAAAAAGGCTGTTTGTTTTAAACTGCGTAACCACCCGATACTTTTAACATGGAGAATGAAAGTATTTAAGTGTGTTTAAATAATACGCCCAAATCAATTTTCACCATCAATTAAATAAAAACTGCTTTAGCTATTTTTCTGTAAATTACATCCCTTACAATTAGAATTGAAATGCGTAAAAGTTTTGTTTTCCTAAAGTTCCTGTGCGCATTTTTTTGCGTTTTACCATTCCAATCTGTTGGTCAAAATTTGCAAGATTCGGTTTTAAAACTAATCGCATCTCCAGAGAAAAAAACTGCTGAATTAACGGATACTAGTTTTAACGGATTGTTAAAAAGAGTAGACTTTTACGCGGAAAGATTCAACGACTTTAGTAATCAGCTAAACAAAGGTTATGATACTTTGGAGGTTTCAGAATCGTTGCCTAATATAGAAAATCGTCTCAAATACACTCGATCTAACTCGCTGGACGATAGGTTATTGACGTTAAGATCTTTAACTACCTTTCAAGACTACTTTGCCACTTCACAAAAGCAATTGAACAAATGGGATCAACAGCTCACGGGCTACAATAATCGGCTAATTAAAATGCAAGAAATTATCTGCGGTTTAACTACAGATACGGTTTTTAAATATCTCCCTGCTGATTCGGCATTGCGAGATCGGTTTTTTTCCAGATTAAATGCTTTAGGACCAAAGTGGCATAGATTAGACTCGACTAGTAATCTAGCTATTTTAAAAATGGGTCTGTTGCAAAGTCGCGTTTCTGCTGCACAACTGGAATTGATTGATTTTAATGAGCAGATTACCGAAAATTTAAAAAAGCTGAGTGCGAAAACCTTTGAAAAGGAGTTTTCCTATTTATGGCAGATAAACACGGCTGATTTTATGAAAGACTTTAAAGCAGGCCTAAAAACTACTTTTGGTTTTAATGCTAAAATCCTGTGGTATTATTTAAAGTACAGCTACAAAGTTCACATGATCAACTTTGCACTTTTCTTGTTACTGTACGGTTGGCTTTCTAAGAGCCGGAATACTATTCGAAAGCAACGGGAGGATGCATTAAGTGTTTTTGACCATGCAGTGCTTACTGCCAAATACCCAGTGACTTGTGCTTTAACGGTCACGCTCATATTAGGTTCTTTTTTTTACTATCATCCGCCAATTATTTTAAGTCAACTCTACTTGATTGCCTTAATGGTATGTGTTGCAGTTTTAATAAAACGAGCTTATGCCGAGTATTTTTACGTATGGTTAGTATTTATTGGCTTTGTGTTGCTGTACGCTACTAGCAATTTATTTTTTGAGGTTTACGCAGCCGAGCGTTCGCTTTTCTTTTTGGTAAGCAGTTTATTGTTGCTGTTTTCTTGGTGGATATTTAAGAAGAAAAAGACAACAATCTCTGAAGCTGGCAAGCTGACAAAGTATTACCTAGTCTATATTTATTTTGCGCTGCTTATTGTCGGCATGGTTGCTAACGTTTTTGGGCGTTATAGTTTGTCAAAAACCACTACTATTGCAGCAACTTTTACTTTGGTAGAGGCTGTTTGTTTGGTGTTTTTTGTACAGATTATTACAGAAGGCATTTATTTGCAAATGGAATTGGGGAAAATAGAGGTTAATCGAATTTCTTCTTATTTAGATTTCAAGAATCTAAAAAATAAAATTGGTAAAATGTTGAAGGTTTTAGCAATTGTGTTATTGCTGATTTTCTTTGCACAAAACCTCAATGTTTTTGATGAGATCTATGAAGCATCAAAAGAGTTTTTTAAGCAACAGCGTGAAATAGGGAGTACTAAGTTTACTTTTGGAGGAATTTCGCTATTCATCATTATCATTTATTTGGCCACCATAATTGCTCAAATAGTAAGCTACTTTTTAGAGTTTGCCGATCAGCATGCGCCAGCTACCGCCCGAAAAGGAAAGTACAGTTCCACTATTTTGCTGGTGCGTTTAGCAATTTGGATTGTTGGATTTATAATTGCCATTGCCGCATCAGGTGTTCCCATAGATAAATTAACAATTATATTAGGTGCTTTGGGTGTGGGTATTGGTTTTGGTTTGCAAAGCCTAGTAAACAACGTGGTTTCTGGTGTTGTGATGGTTTTTGAGAAACCAATACAAGTTGGGGATTTAATAGAGGTTGGCGATAAAACTGGGACGGTGCGCTCAATGGGGATTAGAGCAAGTAAAATCCTGACTTTTGAAGGTTCGGAAGTTATTGTGCCTAATGGCGATTTATTATCTCAAAACTTAATCAACTGGACGCTAAGTAATACGCATAAACGTATTTCTTTGGAAGTTGGCGTGGCTTACGGAACCGATATTGAAAAGGTGAAGATCATATTTAAAAATATTTTAGCGGCTGATGAGAAGGTGATGGAAACACCTGCTCCACTCATATTGCTGGATAAGTTTGGCGAAAGCGCTATTTATTTTAAGGTGCTTTGCTGGATACGGGATATCGATAACTGGTCGATGATTAGAAGTGTTTTGATGAGCAATATTTTCGAAGAATTTTACAAAGGTGGAATCGAAATTCCTTTGCCTAAACGCGATGTGAATTTGTACATTAAAGAGAGGCCTGCGACTGATAAAAAAAATAGTTCTGAGGATTCCGCTAAGGATATTTAAGTTAGGGATTTTAATCGACTAGGTACGATTTTTAAGCTGTTTTTGAGAAATCACGTTGATTAAATTTTGGGAGGAAATGTTTAGAATAGAAAATCTAGACTTTTTCCACAACGGCTCTTACTGCCATTTCGGCTTCTTTAACTACAGCTTCTACCTCTTTTCCTGCAGGCTCAATCGGTGTTAATACTGTAAATTTAATGGGTACAAAAGCATGTAGCCAAAGTGTTCCGTTTTTTACTACTTTATAAGAATTCTCTATAGCGACAGGAACAATTAAAGCGTTTGGCGCTTTTTTTAAAATCGTTGCAATTCCACCTAATTGAAAATCTTTCATTTTACCGTCTTTCGATCGGGTACCTTCGGGAAAAATGACTGTCGACCAATTGTTGTTGTTCATTCGTTCGCCTAGTTTCATGATTTCTCCTAGAGACTGTTTCCGATCCTTACGGTCGATGTTTGCGCCACCACCATATTTTAAATTAAAAGAAATGGAAGGGATGTTTTTGGTAAGCTCTATTTTAGAAATAAACTTAGCGTGATATTTCCGCAAAAACCAAATCATTGGCGGGATATCATACATACTCTGGTGATTTGCTGTAAAAATAATTGGCCTATCCGTTGGCAATCTTTGTTGGTTGGTAAACTTGATGCTACCACCTAAAACGTAATATGCGGCAGTCAAAAAGAAGTTCATCACATCTACAACAGATTTATGCGCCTTATAACCGCCTAATTTATAACTCAACCACTGAATGGGTTGAAAAATAATCAGGGTTAAAAAGAAAGCAAAATGGTGTAGCGGACTTAAAATGAAACCAAAAAATCTCCTCATTCAGCAAATATAAATTTTAATAATTTGAGTTTGATTTTTTAAGCCGGTGGAGTTTGTTTCTCCCGATAATTTTGCGTTAACGATTGGAGTTACATCCTTTTTTTGTGTCATCCAGAGTCACTTCAGTAAAATTCAGGATAAACTCAGTCGAAGGACACCAAAAAAGATATAACGGAAAGTGTGTTAAAACGCCCAAACAAATTTTTTTATAATGATAATATTAGACGGATTAAAAGCCTTCGCGTAATAATTTAACTCTCAAAACTCCAGCAACTGTTAACGAATCAGTGATTTCGCCTTTGATTACCATTTGATAAGCATCCTCGAAAGGCAGTTTTTTAACTTCCAATTGTTCGGTTTCTTCAGGTTGTGGCGCAAATTGCTCAAAGTTATTAGCAAGGTATAAAATTCCTAATTCATCACTTACCGAATTAGAAAGATGCATTCGCAACACCTCTTTCCATTCTTTTGCGACCAAGCCTGTTTCTTCTAATAATTCTCGCTTTGCGGAATCTAAAGGGTCTTCGTTTAACGGACCGCCACCTTCTGGCAATTCCCAGCTGTATTGCTTCAGCGGAAAGCGGTATTGGCCAACCATGAAAATCTGGTCATCGGTATCAATTGCAATAATACCAATGGCGAAGTTTTTAAAGTGGACTTCCCCGTAAATTCCGTTTCCGCCAGAAGGATTAATTACTTGGTGTTCCGTTATCCCAATCCAAGGATTGTCATAAATTTTTTGGCTACTCAGCGTTTGCCAAGGGTTAATATCGCTCATTAAAATGCAGGACTAGTTACCGCCAATAATAATCGGATTTTTACCGCTCCCCATAATCATCACTTTGGTATTGGGCGATTTCGCAAGTTCCAATTGCGCCTTAATGCTTTCATACTGCAGTTGTTTGTCGGATAAGCCAGAAGAAATTATACGCTGGTAATCTGCAATACCTTGCGCTTCTATTCTTTTTTTCTCAGCTTCTTGTCTCTCTTTCTGAAGTACGAAAGTCATTTTTTGAGCATCCTGTTCTGCATTAATTTTAGATTCGATACTTGCTTTTACAGAGGCAGGCAAGGTAATATTCCTTACTAACAATTGTTGTAATGTTAAACCTCTTCTTTCGAAACTTTTTTGGATGCCTTTAGAAATGGCACTCTGAAACTCTTCACGTTTTGTTGAGTATAAAGCCACCGCATCGTAAGAAACTGCATTGTCTCTGATAATTGTGCTGGAAACTGGGCGTACTATTTTATCTAGATAGTCGGTTCCAATTTCTTTTAATATCCTGGGTGCATCGGCACTGTTTACACTAAAAAGCACTGACAGATCCATCACCACTTCTAATCCATCCGCGGTTAAAACTCTTATGGCATCGTCACCTTGTACTGCGCCTTCCGTTTGTGCAGAAGCCATGGTGTAATTTTGGGTTTTAACATCAAAAGGGATAACTTCTGCCAACGGATTTACAAAGTTTAACCCACTATACAACACATTGTCATCCACTTTTCCAAAAAGAGTTTTTACACCAACCTCTCCAGCTTCAATTGTTTTAAAGCAAGAAGTAAGCACACCTAAAATGATAACTACCGGTGAAATTACATACAGTACTTTTGCAGTTTGTACGGACTGGCTATTTGGTTGTTTAGATAAAACGAACGCGGCTAAAAAAGCAAAAATTCCTACTACAATTAAAATCATAAATTATTGATTAACGTTTATTCTTGTTTTTAGGCTTAATTGCCAAATTGATTTCCGTATTCTTTCTTAGCTCTTCCCGCACAAATTTGATGTGTTTAATTTTATAATAAACAGTTAAACCAAATGCTGCTGCACATACCAAAGGAATAAAGTAATAATTACCTGCTTGGTAACCGTAATAGCCTACAGCCACTGATGCGATCAGAAAAATATTCAGAATTACACTGAAAATGATGTGTTTAATCATTATTAGTAGACTTGCATATCGCTATCAAACTCAGCTGCCCAAGCCAGTATTCCGCCTTTTAAGTTATATACATTGTTGTAACCTAAGTTTTGCTCTAGTTGTGCACACGCATTGGCACTTCTTGCGCCGCTTCTGCATTGCATAACTACGGGTATATCTTTTCTAATCTTATCAGCTTCAATCACAACGCCTGCTAAAGGAATGTTTTCTCCTTCAATGTTAGACATTTCGTATTCAAAAGGCTCACGAACATCAATCAACTGAAATTCTTTTCCTTCTTCTTTCCACTGCTTTAGTTCTTCAACGCTTAATTCTTTCATGTTTTCTACTGTTAATATATTTTTTCAAATTTAGGAAAATTATTGTGGGATGTTAGGGTGGATAGTTAGATTGTCAGGATAGTGGTGTATTAATACAGAACTTAGATTATCCTTCTAATATCCGTTTTTTTAAATCCATTCCCTCATGTAGAATCCTTAAGATTTCGATGTGGTCTACACCAAATGTTCTATAAAAAATTATATGTCGATTTGATTTAATGCCGAGCAGATTTTCAGTAATTCTGCCATAACTTTTTCCTAATTCAGGGCTGTCAGCTATTAGTTGACAATTTGAAATAATCATCCCATAATATTTGTCCGCTTGTTTTTCAGACCATGCTGTAAGAGTATAATGCCAAATGTTCGATAAATCTTCGACTGCTTTATTTGTAAGTCTAAACTCAGGCATTTGCGTGTTTTTTTGCTTTTAGCATTTCAAGATGTTTTTTGGGATCAAAATCGTTCGCGATTCCACTATCAATCCCTTCTTGAATTGCGCTTCTCAAAGCCACAACTTTACTTTCTTCCTCTTCCAGTAGACGTAGCCCAGCTCTTATAACCTCGCTAACGTTTTTAAACCTACCGTCGTCCACGCTGTTTTTAACAAATTCGTCGAAATAGTTTCCTAGTGATATTGAAGTGTTTCTACTCATTTTAGTAAAGTTTATTCAAAAGTACCAAAAATTGGTAAGTTACTGAACTTTCGTTTTTTATAACTGATTTTGTAAAATTATTACCGGTCATGACTTTTGCGGAAGTTTGATTTGTTTTATGAAAGTTGAGAATGTGTTAAAGCAAATTAAAATTATTAAAATGCTTTATTTACCATTTATAAAAGTTTAGGGTCATATTCTATCTCCAGATCAATCAACTTTTTAATTAGTTCCTTTTCGCTTCTTTGATGATCTCTTTTGCAAATCCTCTGCTGGTTTTGTATAATTTGCCGAAAACTTTTATTATACCTTTCATCACCTTGATTTTTATTGAGATTGGCAGGGAAATTCTTACTTCTTCTATTTCATCCAAAAGTTTTTTTTGAAATTTTTATCTATTTCTGTCTGTGAAGTTTCAATCGATAAACCAAGTGAATTAAGATATAATTCGACTTGATCCTGTTGGAGAGGATCGAGGGGATTTACATCAGCATCCTTATCTATTATCTTGAAAGTGTTAAAATAGCATTCTGAATAGTATTGAGCAAAATTGTCATCATGAATACTTGGAGATTCAGCTAGTTTCCTAATCAATTCAATCCAGCTTGTAAAATGCTTCTCAATTTCACCTAAGCTTCCCTGAAAAATTGATCCAGAATTATTTACCGTGTCCGGTGGTTTAAACTGAATTACAAAATTATTCGGAGTATTTTGGAAATTACCGAGAACTTTGTTCCATCAATAAATATCTTAAAACAGTAAGAGGAGCTTGGGCTAACCTCAATGAGGGAGTAGTAAGTATATCCTCTTTCTTGAGTTTTATTAAATCAAGGTTTCTTTTTGCAATTTCTTCAACTGCATTCCTCAAATCGAAAAGGTATATCTTTCTTGTTAAATCATTTATTTTTCATTTGCATTTATCTCATTAAACTTTCCTACTTAGCCTGCGCATTAACCACTTTTGGTTGTCCAATCATTTTATAAACACCTTCGCCATTTAAGACTTTCGCCATTAAACTACCATCCCCTAATAATTCAACGGCTTTTTTCAACTCGGTATCGTACTGGAAACTATTAATCGTTCTGCCTTTTTCAAAATAATACCGTTGTGCAATTTCACTCTCTAAAACTCTTTTAATTTCTGCTTTATAAGTGGTTAAATCAGCTTCTTTACTAGTCGCTATTTTATGTTTTAAATTTTCGAAGTCGACTTTTATCGCTTCCCACTTTTTATCATCCTCCGCATCGGTTTTTAAATCAGTTAAAGATTGCTCTGTTGCTGTTTGATAATTATAATCTTTCCCCTTTAAAAAAGTCACGAAATTTTGGTATTCCACATCGGTCAAAGTAAACTTATCTGCAAGCGCTATGCTGGGGTGCTTATTAGCAAACTCAGTTGCGTAATCAAAAATCAAATATTTACCCACTAAAACTTGAGTAATTTGATGAAATTCTGTCGGTTTAATGTTGAAGTCAGGGTAAATGCCGCTTCCGTTATAAACAGATCTTCCACCTTTTGTTTTAAAAACAGTAAGTAAAGAATCTGGTAGTTTCTCCACAGAACCATCATCATTCCTGTGTGTATAATCTAAAGTTTGTATGCATCTGCCCGAGGGCGTGTAATATTTTGCAACGGTAATCTTAACCAAACTGTTATATGGTAAATTAAACGTTTGTTGCACCAAACCTTTTCCAAAACTACGCTGACCAACAATTACTGCCCGGTCTAAATCTTGTAAAGAACCAGCCACAATTTCTGATGCCGAAGCCGAACGGTTATTCACCAATACCACAATGGGTAAATCTGTAGCAATTGGGTTACTGTAAGTCTTATAGCTAATGGTTTTTTCTGGATTCTTACCTTTCTGCATTACAATTTCTACATCGCGGTTTACAAAAAGGTTTACAATTTTAACCGCCTCCTGCAAAATGCCACCGCCGTTATAGCGTAAATCTAAAATTAAGCCTTTGGGATTGTTTTTTTGAATATCCACCAAAGCATCTTTCACTTCTTGACCAGAGTTTTCTAAAAATTTATCCAGTTTAATATAGCCAATTCCGTTATCAAGCATGGCGTGGTAACTTACATTTGGTTGGTTAATTTCTGCCCTATTAATTTGTTTTTCGATGTTTTTACCACCTCTTGAAATTACTATTTTAACAGGCGTTTCTTTAGGACCTTTCAATAGCTGACTAATTTGATCATTAGTTTTTCCGGCAATTTTCTCGTTGTTGATGCTGATTACTTCGTCGCCCGCTCGTATGTCTGCCTTTTGTGCTGGATAACCTTCAAACGGAGCCGAGATAAAAACGCGACCATCCCTGTGAATTACGCCTGCACCAATACCTCCGTATTGTGTACTTACGTACTTCATTTTATAATCTTCAATTTCAGATTCGGGTACAAACTCTGTGTAAGGATCTAAGTTTTCCAACATCGCATCAATCCCCGTCCGCATCAGTTTAGATGTATTTACTTCGTCTACATAGCTGATGTTTAGCTCTTTATAAACAGAAGCGAAAATATCTAAATTTTTAGAGATTTGGAAAAGATCTTCCTTAAAGGAGAAGCTTACGCTGGCAATCAGCAATAAACCTAATGAGATCGAAATATATTTTTTCATAGAATGTGCGTCGAGTAATTAATCTAAATGTACAAATTAGCAGGCTTGATTTTTAATAATCTTAAGTAGATGTTGGCCGATTAAGTCAACGTTAATCTTAAGACGAATAACGCCGAAACAAGTCCCTTACACCTTTAACCTCAAACCCCGTACCTTCCCGCTACAAATCAAATTTTATGCCTTGGGCCAGAGGTAAGTGACTTGAGTAATTAATTGTGTTAGTTTGTCGTCTCATATAAGCTTTCCAAGCATCAGAACCAGACTCTCTGCCGCCGCCGGTTTCCTTCTCGCCACCAAAAGCACCGCCAATTTCTGCTCCGGATGTACCAATGTTTACGTTAGCTATTCCACAATCAGAACCATTAACAGACAGGAATTGTTCTGCCTCCCGCATATTGGTAGTCATAATTGCTGACGATAAACCTTGTGGAACCGCGTTCTGCATTTCAATAGCTTCCTCCAAAGTTTTATACTTCATTAAATAAAGAATAGGGGCAAAAGTTTCGTGTTGCACAATATCCATTTCATTTTTAGATTCTGCAATGCAAGGTTTAACGTAACAACCCGATTTAAAATCTTCATCTTCTAGAACGCCGCCTTCTACAATAAAGTTTCCGCCTTGGGCTTTACATTGTTCAATAGCATCTAAATAATTTTTTACCGCGAGTTGATCAATCAACGGACCGACGTGGTTTTGAGTATCTAGCGGATTTCCAATTTTCAACTGTTCATAAGCTTTTACTAATTTTTCTTTGAAAACGTTGTAAATACTTTCGTGGATAATTAAGCGACGGGTAGAAGTACAACGTTGCCCAGCTGTGCCCACAGCGCCAAACACAGCACCAATTAAGGTCATGTCCAAATCTGCGTTTTCTGTAATGATGATGGCGTTGTTGCCACCTAGTTCTAAAATTTGCTTTCCTAATCTTGCGCCAACCGCCGTAGCGACGGATTTGCCCATTTTGGTAGAACCGGTTGCTGAAAGTAACGCAATATTAGTGTCTTTGGCCATTAATTCGCCAATACTTTTGTCTCCTAAAACTAAACAGGAAATTCCTTCGGGCAAATTGTTCGCTTTTAAAACTTTTGCCATAATTTTTTGGCAAGCAATTGCTGTTAAAGGCGTTTTTTCAGATGGTTTCCAAACGCAAACATTTCCGCATACCCAAGCGAGGGCCGCATTCCAACTCCAAACCGCAACAGGGAAATTAAATGCAGATATAATTCCGACTACGCCCAACGGATGCCACTGTTCGTACATGCGGTGTTGTGGACGCTCGGAGTGCATGGTTAAACCATATAATTGGCGAGATAGACCAACAGCGAAATCGCAGATGTCAATCATTTCTTGCACCTCGCCCCAACCTTCTTGTAAGCTTTTTCCCATCTCGTAAGAAACCAGTTTACCTAAATCATCTTTATGATTTCGTAACTCTTGGCCTAATTGTCTCACAATTTCGCCACGTTGTGGTGCAGGCGTGTTTTTCCAACTAAAAAAAGCTTCTTTTGACTGTTGTACTACCGCGTGGTAATCATCGGCGGTAGCCGAGTGAACTTTAGCTATTTCTTTTCCGTCTACTGGAGAAATTATAGGTCTCGTCTGGGTGGAGGTGTTCTTAATCCAGTTTAGTCCGCTACTCGCTCCATAATTTAGTTTTTCTACACCTAAATTAGCCATTACTAATTTCATATTTATATCACTCATGTATTTCTCCGTTAAACAAATTTATACGCTAAAATTTTAAAATTAACCACGTAATTTTTTAAAGGTACACAATTTAAGAAACGCCCAAATTACAGTAGGAGAAGGGTCTGTTTTTTCTGATATTATATGATTAATAATCAAGGCTATAACCTTTGGCTACCTAATTGTTAGTAAATACTTCACCAAAAATTGTTATATTAATAATAATTTCAATTTTCTTAACAGAAAGATATTCGCAAACGTTAAATTAAAATTGGTGTCCCATGGAAGATGATTTCGAATTTGAATTTGGCGAAGACCCAAAACTATCGGTTGAGCGTTATGAGGAAATGATTCGCAATCATGACCAATACTTTTTTGACTCATTGGCATTTGAAAATATTATCGATTACTATACCGATAAAAACGATCCTATTAAAGCTTTACAGGTGGTTGAATATGCCGTTTCTCAGCATCCTTTTGCGGCGGTTTTCCACATTAAAAAAGCACAGTTATTTGTGTTTACCAACGAGCTTGATAAAGCTTTTGAGTCCTTGGAGAAAGCAGAAATGCTAGAGCCTTCTGAAGCAGATATCTACATGATTAAAGGTAATATCTATGAAAGTTTGGAACGTCATGACGACGCCATAGAGAGTCTGAAAAAGGCTTTAGAAATGGCAGAAACAAAAGACGAAGTGCTAATGCAGATTTCTTTTGTTTACCAAAACATGGGCGATTATGAAGAAGCGGTAAGGTATCTTAAGCTGTGTTTAGAAAATAACATGGAGAACCAAGATGCGCTTTATGAACTTGCATTTTGTTATGATGTTTTAGATAAGCAAGATGAAAGCATCCAGTTTTATCAGCAATATATCGATAGCGAGCCTTATTCTTTTGCAGCCTGGTACAACCTTGGGAATGCCTACCATAAAATGGGCTTGTTTGAAAAATCGATAGATGCTTACGATTATGCCATTTTAATCAAAGAAAGTTTTGCTTCGGCATATTTTAATAAAGGAAATGCTTTGGTGCAGCTAGACCGTTACCAAGATGCTATTGACGTTTACCGCGAAACCTTTGAGTACGAACCACCAAATGCAGATACCTATTGCGCAATGGGCGAATGCTACGAAAAGTTAGAGAAAATGGACGAAGCTCGTTCTTTCTATAAAAAAGCGGTTAAAATGGATACTAAAATGTCTGACGCTTGGTATGGCATTGGGGTAACTTTAGACTTTGAGGAACGTTATTTCGAATCTTTACATTTTTATAAAAAAGCGCTAAACATCGACGATCAAAACCCAGATTATTGGTTTGCTATTGCAGATGCGCATTATAAATTAGGGAATTTAGTAGAATCTGAGTTGGCTTATGAAAAAGTGGTGGAAGTTAATCCTTTAGATGTTGAAGCTTGGTTAGATTATTCGTCAATTGTTTTTGAGCAGGATAATATTAAAAAATGTATTGAGATTATTGCTGAAGGAATTAAAAACAACCCCGATGCGGCAGATTTATACTATCGTTTTGTGGCTTATTTATTTGCTGACGGACAATACAATGAGGCTTTAAATCAATTGCAGACTGCATTAAACCAAGATGTAGAAAAGCACTATTTGCTGTTTGAATACCTTCCGCAGTTGCAAACAAATAAGGTGATAATTGATATTATCAACGGGTTTACAAAATAGGTTTTGTAAAAATCTGGTTTTAAAAGCCAGTATTTGCTGTTATTTGATATTTTTTTTGGATTTTTGCACCCGAATATGAATTATACATTAAATAATCTTCCAGAGCGTACCGTTAAACCACGTCAAAATGGATTAACAATGGTAATGGATAAAGGTCTTAGCCTTAGACAGGTTGATGATTTTATCGAAGTCGCTGGGGAACATACAGATATTGTAAAGTTAGGATGGTCAACCTCATTTGTAACTCCTAACCTTAAAGAAAAATTAAAAATATACCGAGATGCAGGGATTCCTGTTTATTTTGGTGGAACGTTATTTGAAGCTTTTCTAATTAGAAATCAGTTTGATGACTACCGCAAAGTTTTAGATGAGTTTGATATGAAATTCGCAGAAGTATCTGACGGATCTATCGAGATTCCTCACGATGAAAAATGTGAGTACATCCGCAAGTTAAGTTCACAGGTTACCGTAATATCAGAAGTTGGGTCTAAGGACGAGAAGAAAATTTTCGCCCCTTACAAATGGATTAAACTAATGAAAGCGGAGATTGAAGCAGGATCTTGGAAAGTAATTGCTGAAGCCCGAGAAAGCGGTAACGTAGGGATTTACAGAGACTCTGGAGAGGTACGTCAAGGCTTAGTTGATGAGATTTTAACGCAAATACCATCAGAAACTATTATTTGGGAAGCGCCACAAAAGCCGCAGCAAGTATGGTTTATAGAGTTAATAGGTTCCAATGTTAATTTAGGAAACATTGCTCCTGCAGAAGTTATTCCATTAGAAACCATTAGATTAGGTCTACGTGGTGATACTTTTAACCATTTTTTGAATCAGCAGTAAAGAAAAATAAGGGAATTTTAATAGCTCCTTTTGTGTTTGTGTAATGAAAAAATATGGATTAATAGGATTCCCGCTTGGGCATTCCTTCTCTGAGAAATACTTCACAGAAAAATTTGAAAAAGCCAATCTCAAGAATTATCAGTATTCGCTTTTTCCGTTAGAAAATATTCAGGATTTTCCTAAACTTTTAGTGAACGATCGGGATTTGTACGGGATTAATGTGACTATTCCACACAAGATTGAAGTGATGCAATTCTTAGATGAATTAGACCCCGCCGCAAAGGAAATTGGAGCAGTTAACTGCATCAAAATTTTACACGGCGATACCGTAAAGTCAATGTTTTCTGGGGAGCTTTGTACCTTGAATCCAACTAAATATAAATTGGTTGGCTATAACACAGATGCTTATGGGTTTGATAAATCCATAGCCCCATTTTTAAAAAGTCACCATAAAAAAGCACTTATTTTAGGTAATGGCGGTGCTGCTAGAGCGATTAAATACGTATTAAAGCAACGTAAAATTGAGTTTAAGTTTGTAAGCAGAAATCCTGATAAGGATATGTTTGGATACGGTGATTTAAACGAAAGTGTGATGAAGGAATACCAGATTATCATTAACACCAGTCCGGTTGGTACTTATCCAAATCAAGATACTTTTCCAGCTATTCCTTATCAGTTTTTAACTGATAAGCACCTTTTGTACGATTTGGTTTACAACCCTGAGGAAACTGTTTTTTTAACAAAAGGGAAAGAACAAGGCGCTAGCATTAAAAATGGTTACCAAATGTTGGAGTTGCAGGCAGAAAAATCTTGGGAGATTTGGCAATCGTAAGGTGTTAGTGGTAAAAAAGAATGTATTCAATTTGTTTTTGTTAATTGATACATCTGTAGGTTGGCTTCCTTAAACGCTTCACCTAGAGTTGTTTTTTTCAAATTTTTTCTAATCTGCTCACCATGTATACATTTTAAACTGGTAAGCTTAGCTAGTTGATCTGCGACAGTAATGGCTCGTTGAATGCGCCGTTTTCCTTCAAAACTGAAAGGAAACTGAATAATCAATTTGAAAACTCGTTCTTGCTGTTTTAATTTTTTAATAAAGGAAATGGTCTCCTGTGCGTTGCTGTTTCCTCCTAAACAGTAAAAAATTACTAGTGGATATTCATTATTCAAAATTTCATTTAACGTTGGTTCAATCGCTTCTCCTTTTATGATTATTCGCTTTTGCTTTGCAGATTCAGCGTAGTCCGTATTAATCCCTAAGGCTTTTATTATTTTAACATTTGGATTTTCTTCTAACACGTAATCTAAAATATTGCAAGCACCCCGACCAATACCGACATAATGAGTTGTTTGCGGCTGGTTGGCGAATAGTTTTAATTTTGGGAAAGATAGGATTCCCACCGTTAGAGCTCCAGCGCTTATAAATGACCTTCTTTTCATGTAGTATATTTTTCGTTGGTCCAAAACTAAAGCTACGATAAGACAAAGGGTGTCGCAGTGGAAATAATGTAAAATATTTGGAAATGCAGGAAGCTAATTCAATAAATAATTTATAGCGACACAAACTGTCGTTCTGTTATTGTACTTTCGCTATGAACATATTCGGATTACTTTACACTTATTAAAATCACATATAATGGAAACAAAAGAGTTTTTGGAAAGAAAAGAAAATTGGCTAGATGAAGTAGCAAAAGGTTGTCACGATATAGCAAAGAGAGGTGACGATTATCCTGACTTCTATGTGTTTCAATCTAAAATATTTGAGAATCCAGACTTGTTAATTGTAGGAGCAAATCCTGCTGGAAGTAAAACCTACAAAGAGATGCTAGAATTTAAGAGCGCAGAAAGGGGATTTAAGATGGAGAGGAGAACAAAAGATGATTTAATAAATGGTGAAAATCAGTACTTAGCTAATCCTGATTGGAAAATTGCTAACCCAATATTAGCGATGTTTGGCGAAAAAACAGTAAGAAATTCGTTGGTAATGAATTCGGTATATTTCAATACTCCTAATGTGTCCGGATTTTCGGAATTCAAAAGTGATAAATCAGATATGATTAATTTCTGCGCTTTAAAGACAAAAGAATTTATCTATGAGATTTGTAAACCAAAGGCAGTATTATTCAATGGCATGGATTCGCCAAAATGGATGGGAATAAAATTTGATAAGGAAGAAGATATCGTATTAAAGTCTGCGGATGGACTGTTTTTGGTAAAGGAGAAGGAAATAGAAGGAATTAGGCATTTTTTAATTTATCATACATCGAGAAATTATAAATATAATACCGGTGAAAATCTTCGTCTAAAAGCAGAGTTTTTTAAATCAGTTTTTGGGTAGAGATTTTACAGAGTTATTTGTTTGCTCGCAATTTTACAATTGCGATTAGGCGATCCATAAGGTATAGATCCAATAATCTTATCGTATAAGTATTAAATAACAAAATGTCAAAACGAGGCTACATTTCACGCTACCTGCTTATCCTTAAAAAGTTGAAAGCAAAACCATACTCCACTTATGAGGATGTGCACCGCTACATCGAAAAAGAGCTAGGCTTTTTACAAATGCAAGATGATACGTTGAGCATCGGTTTTTCTAAACGAACTTTGCAAAGAGATTTAAGGGAAATCAGAAGTCTTTTCGGTATTGATATAGAACATTGTAAAACAAATAAAGGATATTTTATTGTTCAAGACCAGACTGAAAACATGAATTTTCAGCGGATGATGGAAGCTTTCGACATATTTAATTCCTTAAATATTGCACAAGATCTTCAGCCTTTTATCCACCTAGAAAAGCGCAAACCGCAAGGAACGGAAAATCTATCTGAATTGCTCCATGCAATAAAAAGCAAGTTTCAGATTAAATTCACTTATCATAAATTTTGGGAAGAAGAACCCAGCCAAAGGTTTGCCCAACCTTATGCATTAAAGGAATTTAAAAACCGTTGGTATGTTTTGGCAAAAGACAATAAGGACAGCAACATTAAAAGTTTTGCGCTAGACCGTTTGACGAACCTCGAAATTACCAACCTAATTTATCGATACCCTACTGATTATAATATTGAAGAAGTTTATCGTTATTGTTTCGGTATAATCAGCCCGACCGATGAAGAACCGCAGGATATTATTTTATCTTTCGAACCTGTCCAAGGTAAATATATAAAAACACTGCCATTACACCATACGCAGAAGGTTTTGGTGGATAATGATGAGGAGATGAGGATAAAACTCAAGCTTTGTGTTACCCATGATTTGTTGATGGAGTTGCTTTCTTTCGGTGAAAATATGAGAGTGGTTGAACCTAAGTATTTAGCTCAACAGATACAAGATGCGCATGAAAAAGCGTTTAAGCAATATTAAGAAAAATGTTTTGAGTAATTATGCAGTTGATATTGTGTTTTTTCAAGTTTTTTTACAGTATAAATGAGCGTTAACAATAGCAGTGGATACAGGCTTTGTGGCTAATGCCTGTGCAGTATGAACGAATAGCGTGTATAAACGCCCTCAAATAAAATATAGCAGAAATAAATCAGCAGAAATTTATAACTTCAAACCCTAATGAAATATTTGTATTTTCTGCTAATTATTATCCTTTTTGGTGCTTCTTGCACCCAAACCGCAGAATATGCACCTAAACCTAGAGGTTACTTTAGATTAGAGTTCCCTCAAAAAGAATATCAAATTTTCGACAGCAATCCCTATTACAGTTTTGAATATCCAAAATACGCCAATATGTATTTAGATAGTTTAGATGGCAACCAGCCCAATTGGTACAACCTTG
The DNA here is from genome assembly GCA_038243635.1 of Sphingobacteriales bacterium. Lineage (GTDB taxonomy): Bacteria > Bacteroidota > Bacteroidia > Sphingobacteriales > Sphingobacteriaceae > Pseudopedobacter. The sequence goes on along the minus strand of JBBSQW010000007.1, from coordinate 133,819 downwards.
CTTTTCCGCAGTTTAATGCCCGCTTACACATTAGTTATTACCCTATTAATTCTCAACAACAATTTAATGAATTGGTAGAGGACTCTCGTAAATTAGCCTTTAAGCATACCGTTAAAGCAACCGGAATTGATGAAGGGTTAATTGAGGAAAAAGACCATAATGTTTACGGTGTCTTTTACGCTATTGATGGTAATACGGCGTCGTCGACACAGTTTTTTTTAACAGATAGTAACCGTAATTACCTTCGGGCAGCTTTATATTTTAACGAGAAACCACAACCAGATTCCATACAGCCAGTAATAAACTTTATTAAAAAAGATATTGACCGTATGATTAAGACATTTAGGTGGAAAAAACCATAATCTAAAAAATGAGAAAATTATTATTAGTCCTTTTATTTGCAGTGGCAACAACTGGCGCTAAAGCGCAGGCAATTTTTGAGAATATCAATCTTGCAGAAAACTTTTTTGCGGCTTTAGATTCGGGTAATTACGAAAAAGCCTATACTTTTTTTGATGTTTCAGTTCAAGCAAAGATTAAACCCGAGAATTTACAAGCACTTTGGCAACAGACAGAAGCTAGGGTAGGTAAGTTTAAAGCGATTGATGGCGTACAGAACAAAATTAAAGACGACATTCAATTGGTTATTGTTAATCTAAAATTTGCTAATGATAATCAGCCTTTTCAATTGGCTTTTAACAAAGCGAACAAAATTGCAGGCATTTTTCTGGTTCCAAAAAGTATAGAAAATGCGTATAAGCTACCTATCTACGCAGATACTGCTTCTTATACACAAAATTTAATAGCAATAAAATCTGGAAAGTTTGAGTTGGCAGCGATGTTAACTTTGCCCAAAGATAGCCTAAACTGTCCCGTTGTAATTATGGTACATGGAAGCGGCCCGTCTGATATGGACGAAACTATTGGGGCAAACAAGCCATTTAAGGATCTTGCCTTAGGTTTGGCGAGTAAAGGGATTGCATCTATAAGGTATGTAAAACGTACCTTAATTTACCCACAGTCTTTTAACAGTGCTTTTACCGTTAAAGACGAAGTTTTAGATGATGCTTTGGCCGTAATTAACTACGCCAAATCTGTTGATCAGATTGATGCTCAAAAAATATACGTTTTTGGACATAGTTTGGGAGGCATGTTAGCGCCACGTATTGCTACGTTGGATCCTACAATTAAGGGAATTATTTTGGCAGCGGCGCCCGCCAGAAAGTTGCAAGATATTATAATCGAGCAAAATAACTATTTCAATTCGTTGCAGCCAGATAGTGTAAAGAAAGCAAGCGCAGTGGAGTTGGCAGCAGCCGTAAAAGCATTAAATAATACCAAAGCGTTTAACTCAAAAACAGCGTCGCAAGATTCTTTATACTTAGGATTACCCGTTTCTTACTGGGCAGATTTAAATACGATGGACCAAGTTGCTATCGCAAAAAAGTTAAATCAAAGAATCCTTATTCTCCAAGGCGGTAATGATTTTCAGGTAAGTACCCAAGATTTTGATATTTGGCAAAAAGCCTTAAAAGGTAAACAAAACGTAGATGCAAAGTTGTATCCAATGCTTAACCATTTATTGGCGTTTGTAAGTAATAAGATAGATGATATGCAATATGTAATTCCGTCAAGTATAGACCAAACATTAATTGATGATTTGGCTAGTTGGATAACTCAGAAATAATGAAATTAAAAGCTTTTGTAAATAATCCTTATCAGGAAAACACTTATATACTTTACACCGAAAATGGTGATTGTGCTATTGTTGATCCAGGAATGTATACCGCTATAGAGCAAAATACGGTGGTCAATTTTATCAAAGAAAATGGGTTAAAACCCACCATGTTGTTAAATACACATTGTCATATTGATCATGTTTTGGGCAATAAGTTTGTATTCGATCAATACGGCTTAAAACCACAGTTTAACAAAGGAGAATTATTTGTGCTACAGTCAGTTCCGGCTTACGCACCGCAGCAAGGTTTTAATTATCAGCTTTCGCCAGAACCAGAGATATTTTTGCCAGAAGCAGGTGAAATTACGTTAGGAGGGGAGGTGTTGGAATTGCTGTTTGTACCGGGGCATTCGCCAGCGCATTTATGCTTCTACAGTAAAGCCGATAAATTTGTGATTGGTGGGGATGCGCTTTTTAGAGGAAGTATTGGCCGTACCGACTTGCCAGGCGGAAATCATGAGCTGTTGTTAAAATGTATTGCCGAAAAGTTATTTACTTTACCAGAAGATGTGGAAGTTTACCCCGGCCACGGGCTACATACTACTGTAGGCTTTGAGAAGTCGACTAACCCTTTTTTTAAACATTAATCATTGAATACCGCATATTATATCGCCAAAAGATACCTTTTTTCAAAAAAATCTACTCATGCTATTAATATCATTTCTGGTATTTCGATGTTGGGTGTTTTTGTGGGGAGTGCTGCATTGGTCGTTATTTTATCTGCTTTTAATGGGTTAGAAGATTTGGTGGTATCGCTATCAAATACGGTAACGCCGGATTTAAGAATTGAGCCTACAAACGGAAAAACTTTTGATCCCAACAATACCGTATTGCTAGATTTTCAAAAAAATAACGATGTTGCGCTTTACGCTGAGGTGTTAGAAGAAAAAGCACTTTTTAGGTATGCAAGTCAGCAGTTTATTGGACAGATAAAAGGTGTTAGTAATTCATTTTTAAACAATAAAAAATTAAAGTCGAGTCTTGTACAAGGTGATTTGGCACTTGGAGATCAAGAAACGCCTTTGGCAGTTGTTGGTTCAACCGTTCAATATACATTGGGTGTAAATATTAATAATCCATTAACCGTTTTGGAAGTTTATTCGCCAAATAAAAGCACTTCAAATGCTTTTAGTCCAACGGATGAATTTGTAAGCCGTTATGTAACTCCGGTTGGTGTTTTTGAATCTAATCAAGAGTCAGACAATGCCATCATTATCCCAATGGTAACTGCGAGGGAACTGCTAGCGGAACCAAAAAATATCTCTGCCGCCGAAGTTATTTTGAAAGACAGTACTCGTTCTAGTAGCGTAATGAATACGCTTCAAAAGCAGCTAGGAGATCGATTTATAGTTAAAGACCGTATCCAGCAAAATGCCCTTTTGTATAAAATTTTAAATTCAGAAAAATGGGCAGTTTATCTAATTTTAACCTTTGTATTGGTAATTGCAACCTTTAATATTGTGGGCTCATTAACCATGTTGGTGATTGATAAGCAAAAAGATATTGCGGTGCTTAACAGTTTAGGTGCAGATAAAAAGATGATCAGGCAAATTTTTCTGTTAGAAGGATTGATGATTTCTTTTGTAGGCTGTGTGCTTGGTTTAGTTTTAGGAGGCTTATTCGGCTATGCGCAAATGAGGTGGGGTTTTATCACGATGTCGCAAGGTAATTTGGTGGTAAATGCCTATCCGATGGCTTTAAAAGCAGGAGATTTTATACTGGTTTTTGTTACCGTTTTGATAATTTCTTTTATTGCTTCTTTTATCAGTTCTAGGTTAAGTGTGAAAAGATTTGAACAGTTGAAACACGTTTTGTGATTTTAGTAATCGAATGATTGAATTTTGAAGGAATGGATGATAGAGTTGTTAGCTGAATTAGTGAATTTTAAGCGATAGAACAGTGATATCATCTGTAGCGTCATGGTAATTTCTTAAGATATCCATTTTGCTAATGAGCTCTTGGTGCAGCTGTTTTAAATCTTTTGATTTATGTTCTCTTAGGAAGAGAATCAGTTCTTCTTCGGTAATAGATTGTTCTTCTTCGCCGTCAAATTCAATAATACCGTCGGTATAATTAAATATAATAGCATCCTGCTCAAGCTTTAATTCGCCCTCGTTAACAAAAGGAAGTTCGTCAAAAACGCCAATCATGGTGGTTCCTCTTTTTAGTTCAATAATCTCATCTTCATGAATCACTAAGGGACTATTATGGCCCGCGTTGATGTATTTAACAATACGCGTTTTATCGTTGTAAACACCTAAGAATAAGGTGATGAAGCGGTCTCCTTTAGTGTAGTTATAAACTATTTCGTTTAACTTTCTAATTAGTATAGGTAAAGGTGTATTTAGGGAAGCTAATGCTCTTAAACTAGCTTGGAAATTGGCCATAATTAAGGCTGCGGAAATCCCTTTACCAGATACATCTGCAACACACCATAAAAACTCTGAAGGGTTTATCTGTATAAAATCAAAAAAATCGCCACCGATACTTTGGTGAGGGCGATAGATAGATTCTACATCTAAGAATTTAGTGTTCGGTAGGTTTTGCGGAATCAACATACTTTGTACCTGCCTAGCCAGTTCTACTTCCCTTTGTAAACGTTCTCGGTGTAAGCGTTCTTTAAAAAGTTTCTTGTTTTCAAAAGCTACAACAATTACATTAATCAGCGTTTGAATATAGTCTACGCTATTATCCAGTAGCTTTGTGTCCTTTTTAAACTTCCCCACCAATACAAAAGCTAAAGCTTCGTCTTTATGGTGAACCGGAATAAAGTAATCAAATGCATTGAATATGGGATTCTTATGTTCAGAGATATTTACGGGAAATTCCAGCGACATTAGCTCGTCGGCAATGATTTGCAAATCTTCGGGCGCTTCTAACTCACCACCAAAGTTCGACACACAAAAATACTGGTCGATGTTTAAAAGCAATAGCCTAAATTTTTTAACCCGTAGGTTGTTCCTCATAATCGTTTCTAGCATTTCTATCAGAATGTCACTAGATACGTTGCTATTAATTGCCCGGGTAATTTCTAAGAGTGCACTTAATTCAGCTTGTCGCTTTAATAAGAGTTCTACTATATCTATCTGGGCATCAGATTCTGATGAATCATGCTCTTGCATTTTTTTGTTTATTGTGTATGATTTAGAAAACTAAATGTACAGAAAGCAACACAAAGTGTCAACTAAAGGTTAGAAAATTTCTAATTTTTACTGGAAGTTGTTGTGCTAGTTTGCTGTTAAAACACAAAACGACCACGTACCGATACATAGTCGTTAGAATAAAATTGCTTATTGAAATTTATTTTTTGATGATGGTTTTGCTTGCATTTTCAGTTTTTCCTTCTAAAAGGATAACATAATTGCTAGCAGGTAATTCTTCAATGTTTAAAAAAGTCAGTGTTTGTCCGGCACCGATTGATTTGTTTATTAAAATTCTTCCGGTCAAATCAATCAGTTTAACAGTTTGGAATTGTCCGTTTTCAAATTTGATGTTTGCGATAGCTTGAGTTGGGTTAGGATAAACCGTAACTGTGTTTTCGGGTAGCGTCTACTGTCTGTTTTCCTTTAGCTCTTTTTGGAGTTCTTTGCTAACAGAATAAATTGCGGACAATAGCGTAACGAAGTAGTTTATATTTGTTGCGCTTGCAGGTAAGTGTTAAAACAATATTAGCTTCTTAAAATAACTGGATCGTACGTTTACCTTTTTAGGCAAATAGCTAAGCTATTAACAAAGTATTTTGGGAAATTTTTTTAGAAACTTTTAAATAAAAATAAAAGGTTTTACGTCGGAATCAAACATTCGAAACATCTGTCTTCAAATCAAACAAATCTCTTAAACCGATGGTAATTAGGTTGAAAGCGTAAACTGTAAGCATAATCATTCCACCGGGAATTAAGGCTAAGTAAGCGCCATCCATTACAATGTAGCCGTAATGTTCTTTAATCATTCCACCCCATGTGGGCATTGGGGGTTGTGCGCCGAAACCTAAAAAGCTTAAACCAGCTTCCAATAGAATAGCTGAAGCAAAATTGGATGCGGCCATTACTAAAATGGCGCCCATGATATTGGGTAAAATGTGAATGTATATGATACGAAGATTTGAGAAACCCAAAGAACGGGCTGCTTCTACAAACTCGGTGTTTTTTAAGGCCAAGACTTGTCCGCGTACTAAACGGGCAACTTCAACCCACATAGATAAACCAACGGCAATAAATACTTGCCAAAAGCCTTTCCCTAAAGCAAATGAAATCGCGATTACTAATAGTAAAGCGGGCAACGACCACAACACATTCATTAACCAACTGATGGCTGCGTCAATTCGTCCGCCGAAAAAGCCCGCGGTTGCGCCCAAACTAATTCCTAAAACCAAACTGATGAGCACCGCCATAAATCCTACCGTTAAAGAAACCCGAGCACCTATAATAATTCTGCTCAATAAATCCCGACCGTAAATATCTGTACCTAACCAAAAGGTTTTATTGATGATGTTTTCTTTTTTGATTTCATCATGAGTTTTGCCTTTAAAAGTGCTGATTGCTAATTGTTTCCACTCGCCACTTTCTCCCGGACCTAAATACTCTTTGTATAATAAGTATTCCGATTTAAAACGGTAAGTGGTAATTGGAATCAGTTCGAATGCGTTTGACTGCCCGTAAAGTAGTTTTTTAAACAGATTTACTTTTTGTGGTTGTGGGTTTTTAGGTGTTTTGATAAAGGTAAAACTGGAGCCAGGTTTTTCTATGTTGAGCTCCAAGTGCATTTCATTTGCCATCGGACTATCATCGGGCGTAAGCCAATAACCCAAAATAGCCAAAACAGTTACCAGCGTAATAAAAAACAGGCCAATTAAGGAAAGTTTGTTTTTAGCAAAGGTGCGCCATGATTTATTAGAGTTACCGTTCACAATTTCAGCAGGTTATTTTACCATACGGCCTTTCCAGTTGTATTTGCCCGCATTGCCCATTATGCCAATATAAATCAAATATACCACATGTAAAAAGGTTAAAAACGTGAGGTTGATGAGCAATCCTTTTCTCTTGACAAAGTTGGTGAGCGGTTCTAAAAAGAATAATTCGGCACTAAATTTTATGACAAATTGAACGGCTACTAACTTTAAGAAATCTGGATAAAAGAAAGCGAGTACAAAGTTTAGTGCTAGTGAAAGGTTAAACAACCACATACAAACAGCTAATGCAATTATTTTTTTGTCTTTGTATTTTACACTTTTGCTGGCCCATCGTCGCCGTTGTTGAATAAATTCTTTCACGGTGGACTTGGCGTGGGTATAAACTAGCGCATCATACGATTTACAAAAACCAATGGTACCGGGGTAAGCTTTCGCAACCTTGTGCAAAAAAAGTTCATCATCGCCAGATGCTAAATCATCAATACCTTTAAAGCCGCCTAGTTTCAAAAACACTTCTTTTTTATAAGCTAAGTTTGCTCCGTTACAAGTTGAGGGCATTTTGTTGCCAATGCCCGCGGCACCTAATCCAATGAGGTATAAAAACTCTAAAGTTTGCAAACGCTCAAAAAGTGATTTTTCTTGATGATAAACTACCGGCGAGCTAATTAAATTAAAGTTTTTTTCCTGATAAAGTCCTACGACGCTTATCAACCAGTTCTTCTCCATTCTACAATCAGCATCAGTGGCCACAATCAGCTCGCCAGAACTAACATTAATGGCTTCGGTAATGGCTTTCTTTTTATAGGAATTAAGCGGTTCACTTTCGTTAAGTTGGATCAAGGTAACGCCTCGGTCTGCATAGCTAGAAATTACGGCAGAAGTATTATCCGTGGAATGATCGTCTACAATAATCAGTTCGAAAAGTTCTTTGGGGTAATTTTGATTTAAAATGTCTTCAATGGTTAAATGAATGCTTTCACCTTCGTTCCTAGCGGCAATTAATACCGAGACTTTTGTTTTTGGCAACACCATTAAAGGCGTATAGAACGGAATTTTTTGCCAACCTGTTCTTAAAAACAATACCAGAAAAGCATATAAAAAAGTGAGTGCTAATGATAAACAACTAATTATTACGACTATCAAAAAATTTCAATTTAAAAACAAAGTAAGAACCAATAATGGCAGGGATAATTAAATTCACAAACCAAATTAACGCAATTGCAGCCATTATTGCCACGTCATGCGTAGTAATGAAACCAAAAAAGTAGGTTGCGGTCAGACTTCGTACCCCAACATCTAACAAATCTAAGGATGGTAAAGCAGATTGGATAAAAAAAAGAATAAAAACCATTAAAGCGGATTGGTAAAATGGAATTTCGGGCAGTAAAAGGTATATAATTAAAATATACTGTATCGTAAAAACGGAAAACCTAGCCATACTATATAACATCACTTTGGTAAGTTCTTTATGATGATAGCGGTTGAGAACCGAAAAAAAGCGCTTGAATTTTTTCAAGAAACTGATGCTATTCAATGATTTTTCTATCCAGCGGATGTTGAAATAAAACAGCAAAAAGAAAAAACAAAAGCCCATTACCAAAAAACAAATGGCAATAAATAACCATTGGTCTAAGGGTTTAAAATTATAGATGAACCATAATAAAGCGATGGAGCCTACCACATTTGTAATTACCATTTGCGCAATTTGCCCTACGCTCATCGCAACTGCGCCTTGTATCCGCCGGCGTGGAGAAAGAAAAAATACTCTGCCGCCATATTCGCCAATTCTGTTAGGTGTAAAAATGGCCCAAGTTAAACCACAAAAAACAGATTCCACAGCCTTATAGTAACTAATATGTTCGACTTTGGAGATTAGGAATTTCCATTTTGCGCTTTCTATTAGCCAGTTGGCCAACATCAATAAAAAAACTAAAGTTAAGGTGGTGTAAACACTAAGTGTTGATAAGCCACTAATTAAGGAGGAAAATTGACTAAGATTTTCGTGGTTACTAAGCTTTTCGTAAATAAAATAGCCAGCTAAAGCAACAACAATTATTTTGATACTGTAACTGATTATTTTTTTTTGCTTCGCCGTCAACAGATGTGTGATTTTATACAATGTTAAGAATTTACGCTAATATTGCAGCCATGTTAAAAGAAAAATCCAAAGAACGTATTATCTTGGGAATTGACCCTGGTACCGCGGTTATGGGTTACGGTTTGGTAAAAGAGACGGGAAGTAATATTGAATTGATTAGTTTGGGTGTTGTTAAGATGACGCACTTAGATGATCATTTTTTGAAACTGCAACGCATTTTTGAAAAAACCACTAATTTAATTGAGCAATACCACCCAGACTGTATTGCTTTAGAAGCCCCATTCTACGGAAAAAATATTCAGGTAATGTTAAAATTGGGTAGGGCGCAGGGCGTAGCCATGGCGGCAGGCTTGGCTAAAGGATTGCCAATTTTTGAGTATTCGCCAAAAAAAATAAAACAATCTGTTACTGGAAACGGAAATGCCACTAAAGAGCAGCTTGCGGCCATGTTAAAGCAACTTTTAAAGTTTAATGAAACGCCCGAGTTTTTAGACGCGACAGATGGTTTGGGGGTGGCGGTTTGCCATTCGTTCCAAAAAATATCCACCAGCGGTGCTGGTAAATCTTACAGCGGTTGGGAAGCTTTTGCTAAAGACAATGTTAAGCGGGTTAAGTAGATTGTTGATTTGATTTTAACGTTTTCCTTCCCACTCAGCATAAAATTGATCTAAGTATTGCAACATAAAATCATGACGTTGTTGCGCTATTTGCTTTCCTGTTGCGGTATTCATTTTGTCTTTTAATAACAACAGTTTTTCGTAAAAATGATTGATAGTTGGAGCGGTCGTGTTTTTATAAGCTTCTTTACTTTGTTTGATTTCTGGTGGAATTGCTGGGTTATAAAGTTCTCTATTTTTAAAACCTCCGTAGGTAAAAGCTCTCGCAATACCGATTGCTCCAATAGCATCCAGCCGGTCGGCGTCTTGCACTACCAACATTTCGGGAGATGAAAAACTAAGTTTGCCTAAGCTAGCTTTGAAAGACATGTTTTTTATAATCTGTTGAACATGGATAACGATTTCTGGGTCAACATTTATCGAAGCCAGAAAATCTCCAGCTTTTTTGGGCCCAATTTCTTCATCCCCATTATTGAATTTAGAATCGGCAATATCATGCAGTAGCCCTGCAAATTCAACAATTTCTAAATTAACGTTTTCATGCTTGGCAATTTCTTTGGCGGTTTTCCAAACGCGTTCAATATGCCACCAATCATGTCCCGCTTCTGCGTTGACCAGTTCTTTTTTTACGAAATCAAGGGTGAGTTGTATTTTGTGTTGCATTGGATATTTTGAGTTTCTAACTGAAGATTTGGCAATCCCTCACAGGCTTTCCTGCCCTCATGCCGGGCAATGGCAGTGACTTTTTTCATTTTTTTTTATTGCATTTTTTTTTTGAATTCAAGAGTGCTTCGCAATTTTTTTCCAAAAAAAATAACCAAAAAAAACGCTCGCCTGCGCTCTTTGCTATGAAAGGAAGTGCTTTTACTTTCTTTATCAGTACCGCAAAGACCCAGGGCGAATAATAAGTTAATAAAGGTCAGTGCTTGGAGTTAACATAATGACTAAACTAAAAAATTAGGTTACTATTTTGCAAACATTTCATCCAATCTTTTTTGCATTTCTTCCACGCTTACCACCTCTTTGTGTGTAGCGATCATCCATTTATAGCCGAAAGGATCAACTACCTGTCCAACCCGGTCACCATAAAATTCGTCTGTTACACCCATTGCCGATTTTGCACCAGCCTCTATCGCTTTTTTAAAACTTGCGTCAACATCTTTAACATACAAACTCAACATTAATGGATTTCCCCCGAAAGTTAACGGACTTGCAGTTCCCCACTCTGGGTTTTCTTCTGACATCATTAACAAAGAACCTTCAATTTCTAATTCGGCATGACCGATTTTTCCATTGGGCATCATTAACCGATACTGTTCTAGAGCACCAAAAGCCTTTTTATAAAATTCAATCGCCTCTTCGCAACCTTTAATAGTTATGTATGCGTTTAAGCTATTTGCACCTTTTGCAATATGATCTGCCATGATTTTTACGATTTTAGTAAATGTTATTGCTAGTAGTCTTTTCCTCTAATGTCTTTCTTCTTTCCTCTCTCGTCGTCGCTCTTTTTGTCTTGGTTCTTTGCTCTTTCCCTCCTTCATCCACGTCAAACTAACTCCCTTTCGTCCCCCTAATCATTTGCTCTAAGCCGTCCCACATTTCATCCGTCACAATCTCCAAACCATTAAACTGACCAGCGCCTTGCAACCATTCGCCGCCGTCAATGGTAATTACTTCCCCATTAATATATCCCGAGAAATCAGATAATAAATAAGCAGCAAGATTTGCCAATTCTTGATGGTCGCCAACACGTTTCAACGGAACGCGGTTCTTAAAATCGAACTTTTCTGCCATTTCTCCCGGTAGTAATCTGTCCCAAGCACCTTTTGTAGGGAACGGACCTGGGGCAATCGCATTACATCTAATTTGATAATGCCCCCATTCTGCAGCCAAAGATCTCGTCATGGCTAAAACGCCACCTTTTGCACAGGCCGACGGAACTACGTAGCCAGAACCCGTAAATGCATAAGTGGTTACAATATTTAAAATACTTGCAGGCTGTTTTTCTTTAATCCAATGTTTCCCGAAAGCCAAAGTGCAGTTTACCGTTCCTTTCAAAACTATATCTATAATGGTGCTAAAAGCATTTGCAGATAACCTTTCTGTAGGCGAAATGAAATTACCTGCCGCGTTGTTCAATAAGCCATCAACAGTTTTAAATTTTTCTAACGAAGCATTTAAAACGTTTTCTACTTGCTCGGCATCTCTAACATCACAGGCGACAGCTAAAACTTTTCCACCGGTTTTCTCCTCCAACTCTTCAGCGGTTTTTTGTAAAACATCCAACTTTCGCGATGTAATTACCACATTGGCACCCAATTGCAACAAGTAAGTACTCATCGCTTTTCCTAAACCCGTTCCTCCACCCGTTACTACGTAGGTTTTACCTTTTAAAGCATCGTCTCTTAACATTGGTTGGTTGTACATGGTTTTTGATTTTATAAATTGATTAGGTAAGATAGTGATTTTGGATAAAATTCAATACTAAAGTAGGGCAGGGGATTGCCAATTAAATACGAATGTGGACGTAACCCGCTGAAGGGCGGGTCGGGCTTTACGTTACAATCTTTTTTGTTCGTCCTTCGACTGAGTTTATCCTGAAGTTTTTGAAGGGCTCAGGATAAAAAAAAGGATTTTCACTGCAATCCCTTACGCGGAACTTTAGAATGAGAATGCGATCGTGTAGAAATTTTAATCGAATTTGAGAGTTTTATTTCATCATTGTATCGCCAATTTTTGGTGAGTGCTGTTACAAGATAATCCAGCCTAAATTTGTATACCATTACCTTAACTATTTGTTTTCTGAAAAGTCGTCAGCAATTAGTTTCGCTTGTTCCAAAATTGTTTTTACCGCTTGTTCTTGTTTTTCTGGTGGGTATCCGTGTTTTTTGAGAATACGTTTTATCATCACTCTCATTTTTGCTTGAACACTCTCTTTTTTATCCAGTCAATAGTAACAGAATTCTTGACGCTTTCCACTAATTCTCTAGCAATGGTTTTAAGTATTTCGTCACCTAAAACTAATACCGCACTATCACTTACCTCTAAAGCATCATAGAATGCCAATTCCCTAAAATCTAATTTTAAATCTACACCACGTTTGTCTGCGTTTTTCAGTTCTTTAGCAAGCCGAATCATCTCTTCAATAACTTCAGCCGCCGTAATAGCGTTGTTTTGGTAACGTTTTATTGCATCTGCAAGCATTTCAGAAAACTTTTTGCTTTGAATAATATTTCTTGTTGAACGTTTTTTAATTTCATCGTTCAGCAATCTTCTCAATAATTCTAAAGCTAAATTCTTTCTTGGCATATCTTTCAATTCTGCCATAAACTCATCTGAAAGAATATTTAAACCTGATATTTCAGGATTTTGTAAACCAGAGATTGCTGTCAAAGTGTAAATTATTCAGCGACAGTAGTGGTCGCTTTAATCTGTATTTACGTTTCATAGGTTAAATATCAGGATAAACCTGACTATAAGTATATGAAATGTTATTTAGCTGTTTGAATTGCCAAGATTTTGGCGAAAATATATTTAAGGACTAAGTGGAAAGCTTTCACCCAACCTTCTTCCCCTGCAAATTCTCAATAATCGTCTTCAAAATAGACCTCGTACTCAGGATCTTTAAAAACTTTTAAAAGGAGGAAGTTTTAATTACGGCGTTATCAGATAATTTTAACTGTTAATGGATTGCCTAAATCTAAGCTTCCTTAGCTTAACTTGATTTTCAATTCTCGGTCTCCAACTAGCTTGACTTGATATGGTATCACATATTTTTTCTTGATAGTATACTTCGTACCAAGTTGTTTTATTGAAAATACAGACATCTTTAAAAGCCTTTTCTGAATGTATCATGAGTTTTAAAATAAATTCTTCTTTAGGTTCTCGATGGTTATTAATGACTTGGCTTAAAAGAACAGGATTAATGTTAATGTCTTCAGCAAAGTTGCTACGCTTTGAATACATTGCGTCAATGTATGTTTCTAAGAAACCTGTAAAATGATTATCATTATTACATACAGGTTGTTTAACATAGTTTTCCATCTTCAACTTTAACTGCAAAAGCTTTGCGCTAAGGATTTGTTGCTTAGTTAAATTCTTCATCCTTTCTAAGCGAGCTTGCATTAAAGCTATAGAGTCAGATTCTTTTTCTTTTTTGGAAATGTATCTTGACTCCACACCATACTCAACATTTTCGTTGTCCATGAGATATTTTTTATTGGTCATTTGTCGAATAAATTAATAAGATCCATAATTTCTGGAACTTCTAAGCTTAAGGTCATTCCAGTGATGTTCATTTTATAGTTGTCAATATAATGCTGGGCAATTTGGCTTTTCGGTTTAAGTGAAATACAGGCCAATTCTCCAAATTCTGTCACAGCAATTTTTGCCACGTGTGCAATTAAGTTTCCAGCAATTTTATCAAATCTTTTTCCAGCACCTTTATTTTCTTTTGAGACCGTTAATAGCCTGATGTGGATTCGCCATTCTTCTGGAATTCTTTCAAAAGAAATAAGGCCTAAAATTGAGTGGGCTTCTTTAATTATGAGCTTGTAAAGCTCTTGGCCTTTTTCTTCTTTCCAATCAAAAAAATAACCAGTTTTCGTTAATAATTTGAAGTCTGTATTTTCAACAGGAATAATTTCTATGTTGTAAATCTTACCTGTGGAAACTTCAACAATATTCATCATTATAAAGTTAAAGAATGTTTCTTTTTAATGCAAATAATATTTTACATGTTTCCATAAAATGGAAAGTTTTATTTTTTTAAGTTGGTATAATAGAAAAGGGTTGCTAGTCAGTAAAAAATGATAAAATTAACCCTACCCAACCTTCTTCCCCTTCAAATTCTCAATAATAGTCTTCAAAATAGACCTTGTACTTGGCGCCCACCATTGCGCCAACATTTTTTCCAATGTCTCCGACTGGTCCTCATTCATTTTCTCAATTAAAGCCTTGCGAATGTTTAGTTTGCTTTGTTGCCAAGTGTTTTGCTCTAGCTGCAAATAGACTTTCATCTGTTTTAAAGCAACCGTCATTAAAGAATCTATAGAACTGGTTGCATCAACCAAACCTATAGCTTTTGCCACTGCCGACCCCATTAACTTACCTTCTAATAAATTGCGGTAAGCATTGCCTTTTCCAATCCAAAAAGCGTAGAGTTCAAAAATACTATTAGGCACAATAATACCAACTGGTACTTCATTTAAGCCGATAATAAACTCGCCCTCTGCCATTACTCTATAATCAGAACAAATTGCTAAAACACAACCGCCTGCTGGGCTATGACCACTAATTGCAGAAATTAAAGGCTTTTTAAAACTAGTAAGCATTTTTACCAAGTCTAAAAACTTGGCCCAAAACACTTTCATCTGTGCCTCATCATAACCATAAAGCTCAATTAAGTCTAAACCGGCGGTAAAAAAGCCATGCTTGCCAGTTAATATCACCCCGAAAATATTGGCATCTTGTTCAATACTGACAATTATTTTTTTAAGCTCATCCAGCATTTTCTCATTCATGGCATTAGACTTTCCACGGTCTAAGGCAATAATTGCAACGCTGTCTTGAATGGTTATTTTAAGGGTCTCCATATTTTTTATTTTAGTTATTAGAAACTACTCTATAATTGATTACTCTTCTGGCAAAATGCCCGTCTAAATCTGTTCCTTCTAGGATTACTCTATATTCTCCGGTGTTATCTCCGTTATAAAAGCTCACGTTTGCATTGCCCAAACTATCTGTAATGATATTTGGATTCCAATAAATTGTGGTTCTTAAATCGGGAACAGCAGTGTTTAATTTAGGGTCTGCGTAATCTGGAACATAAAACTCTTTCCAGTCTAAATATCCAAGAGGTTTATAGGTAATTACTCCAGGTACGTACTTGTTTTGAGAAAAGCCCGCATCTCCAGTTCTTGTATTAATAACGATAACTCCACCACCGCCTTTTGAACCGTAGATTGCCGTATAACCAATACTTTTTAAAATTTCAATAGACTCAATATCTGAAATATTAATGCTACTCAAAAAGTCCGCATCAACGTCTACACCGTCCATGATAATATGAGCTGCCTGCCCTCTAATATAGGGGATTCCTGCTGTAAATGTTAAACCTGCCACGCTTCCCTGTAAAGCTTGCTCTAGCGTAGCAGCATTTTGAAAATCCTTTTGCGTTAATACTTTATCTGCATTTCCTGCACCGTTTAAATTCGAACTTTCCTTAACCGTTTGTTTTTTATCTACCACAACAACTTCACCCAATAAAATAGAACGGTTTACTATACCGTTTTTAAGCCATTCTTCATATTGCGATTTGCTGTTCTTTAAGTATGCCATCATAGAATCATTGATATTGATTGTTAAGTCTGCTTGACTTTTATTTTTTACCACAGTTGGAAACGAAGTATTGTAAAGCTCAATATCAACATACTTTTTACCCTTTTCGTCTCTTCCTTGAACTACAAACTTTGTGCTGTCCGGAAAATAAAGGCTGTCTACCATAAACTCGCCCAAAGCATTTGTTTTAGCTTGTAATAAAAGTGGTGTTTTGCCCGACGAAAATATTGTTACCGTTCCGTTTTCTACTGGTTTTTTTCCTTTGGTAACCTTGCCACTTATACTAAGGGCTTTTTCTGCTTTAAAAAGTAGCGGTTTTGCTACAGCTAAATCTTGCCAATTAAATCTTCGCCATCCTTGTGTAAGCATCAACACATCGGTATCTAATATTTTTTCTTCGTCAATATTTGTGAAGTAGTAATTTGGATCTTCCACATAGCCCTTAATATCAGAAGTAAGCAGAAGGTTAGTAAAAATGCTTTCTTCTTCATCATTAGGGATATCCACTTTACCTGCGTCAACTACCGCTAAAGAAAAAGCGCCCATCAAAGGCTTACCCTTGGGACTTACTGCTTGTATGGTTAAGTTGGTTTTACTCCTTTGGCTATAAGTGTCTTTATCTGGTTTTATGGAAACGGATAAAGTGTCTTTTGGAGCAATAAAAACAAGGCGTTCTGCCAAGGGCTGCATCTTGTCGTCAAATAGCGTTAATTGATTGATGCCAGCAAGAAGCCTTGACTTATCCAATTCCGCCGCAAATACTGGAGAAGATAACTCCGAGCTAGCGGTATAAACTATGTTGCCACTATTTTGAGCTACAACTGTAAATTGTTTATTTAAGTTTTTCTCTAAGAATGGCTGGTTTACCGATACTTTTATCAAAATCTTCTCTGCGTCCAAGTTATTGATGCTCAGCGTAGCACCTTCTGCATTGGCAGTTGGCATTTTGATGTTTCGTTCAGAACCATCTTCAAATTTTACCACTGCTTCGTAAGTTTTGCCAGTTAACGGTGTTAAACTAAAAACACCCATCCCTAAATGTCGGGTTTTAATTAGTGCTATTTTGTTTCCTTCGTTGTCTTGCACATATCCCGAAACTAGTTTGCCTAAACCATCTGCTCCTAAGGCTTTAAAAGCCACCCTACTTCGTACATTTTGTATCAAACTACCGCCTTCTGGAAAAAATTGTACATCTATCGAATTTGAATTACTCTTAATCGGAATGGTTTTTTCTATCGTGGTGCTTTCGCCTATTTTTATAGAAGCGTTTATTCTGCCGTTGCTTCCAAAGGATGCTTTATCAGTAAAATCAAGGCTGATGTCTCCTTTTTCGTCGGTTTTGGTTTTCCCTCTAGTAATTACTTTGTCGTCAATTACAACGCTATACGTTACTTCTTTGTTGGCATAGGCGTATCCATCAAAGTTGCTGAAGTTTATTTGTGAATTTACCTTCTCGTTGCCTCCGTCATTGTTAAAAATATAGTTAGCTTTTGTTACAAGTTGGCTGGTCCAGGCGTTTCCTACCTTAAATGTTTTATCATAAAAGAAAGCCTGATCATAATTACGCATCCAAGTGGTGTAGGCTCTCAAGCGATAGTTCCCTTCTTTTATCGAATCTTTTAATTCGAAACTTCCCCAAGTTAAACCCGCAACTAAAGGCAAACGTAACGTCTTTTGGACTAAATCTTTTTCATCAATCAAATCAACATACATAACTCCACTTTTTGCAGTTGGTTTTAAGTTCTGTGCATCAACAACATATGCTTTAAACCATACATAATCTCCAACGGCGTAATAAGGTTTGTCTGTGTGGAGGTAAATTTTTTCTTGAGCGTTGGTTTTAAAATGTTGTTGAAAGCTTGCTAATAGCTTTGTAAGCATGTCATCGTCAGCAGTAAAGCTGAATAAAAAACAAGCACTAATGAATAGGGATAAAATGATAGGTAATTTTTTTGTTTTCATAGAGGTAGTATGATTTTTTGATGATAAAGGTTAAATTAAAAAGCCTCTGTTTGAGGCTTTTTATATTTCTGATTTTTATTTAAAACTGATTTTTCCACATCATGCTTTCTACCGGTTTAGTGGTTTTATTGCTGTATTTTGCATTCTCTTTAGTATTGTACATGGTTTCTATGTCGCCTTCAACCACAAAATAAATTAACTGCCCAATAGGCATACCCGCATAAATCCTTACAGGTTGTGTGGCAGATATTTCTAAGGTCCACGTATTGCAAAAACCAACATCTCCTTTTCCAGCTGTCGCGTGTATATCAATCCCTAATCTGCCGGTGCTGGACTTGCCTTCTAAAAACGGAACGTGTTTATGAGTTTCGGTATATTCTAATGTAACGCCAAGGTATAAAGTGTTGGGCTGTAATAAAAAGCCGTCTTTAGGAATCTCGAAATGTGAAATTTTATTGTGTTTTTTTGCATCCAATTCCCTGTCGTTATAACAGGCTAAATGTTTTCCTAAATGTACATCATATGAATTGGTGCCTAAACATTCTCTTTTAAATGGTTCTATTACAATTGTGCCGGCTTCAATTTCTTTTAGTATAAGTTTGTCAGAAAGTATCATGGTTAATTTTTGATTATGCCTAATTTATAATTAATTTAAAATAATCTCGACAATAAATTATAATTTTAGAAATGCCTATCACTTTTTATCAAGATATTAACTCAGATACTGCTATTGGTTTGTGGAAAATTACTGAGCATCCCGCAGAATTAGAGGCACAATTGCAACTTAAAGCGCATGAGGTTAATATTTTAAAATCTCTAAGTAAAGAGAAAAGAAATTTGCATTGGTTGGCAACGCGTGTGCTTTTGCGCAAAATGATAAATACCAATGAATACATCAATTTTCAGGTCGATGAAAGTGGTAAGCCTTATCTGGTAAATCATCCACATCATATTTCTTTAAGTCATTCTTATGATTATGCTGCAGTAATGGTGAGCAAAACCAGAAAAGTGGGGATAGATATCGAAGTTATCAAATCTAAAATAGAACGGGTACAGCAAAAGTTTTTGGCAGATGATGAGTTGGGATTTATAGGCGACGCAAATAGGATTGAGAAACTTTATGTATGCTGGTGTGCAAAAGAAGCGTTGTATAAGCTTAACGGGAAAAAAGAAACCTCATTTAGAGACCATATTAAATTAAGCGATTTTGCTTATGCAGATGAGGGAAAGCTAAAAGCAAAAATTGAGAAAAACAATAGCTTGAAGAGTTACATTGTTAATTTTAAAAGGATTGAAGATTACATGTTAGGTTACGTTTGCGAATGATAAAAAATAAAAAAGTAATTTTTGAAGATTGGGGCTTGCTTGATTACCAGGAGGCTTGGGATAGGCAAGAACGAGTTTTTTCAGAAGCAGTAGCGATTAAATCATTCAACAGAACCCATCCTGCTGAAGAAAAACAAACTACAAACACGCTCGTTTTTGTAGAGCATCCGCATGTTTATACTTTAGGCAAAAGCGGCAAACCAGAAAACCTTTTGTTGGACGAAAACCAGCTGAAAAAGAAAGAAGCAACTTATTATAAAATTAATCGCGGTGGAGATATTACTTACCACGGACCAGGGCAATTAGTAGGTTACCCAATTTTAGACCTCGATAATTTTTTTACCGACATTCATTTATACCTCCGCACTTTAGAAGAAGCGGTAATTCTCACGCTAAAAGATTATGGGATTGAAGCTGGTCGATATCCCGGTTTTACGGGAGTTTGGATTGATGCCGATAATAAAAAGGCTCGTAAAATTTGCGCCATGGGCGTACGTTGTAGCCGTTGGATTACTATGCATGGTTTTGCTTTTAACGTGAACGCTGATTTAGACTATTTTAAAAATATTGTTCCTTGCGGCATTGACGACAAAGATGTAACCTCCATGCAACGCGAATTAGGTCACTTAGTCAATATAAATGAGGTTAAGGAAAACCTAAAACAACATATTGCCGTACTTTTTGATATGCAAATGGTATGATTTATGAAAACGTTATTTTTTTTAGGATTAAGTTTTAGTTTCCTTTTTTGTGCATGCACAAAAAAAACGGAAGCGGTTGTAATAAATAATCCGCAACCACCCGTTACGCCAGTTCAAGTAAAGAGTTATGGCTATTTGGCTTTGGGAGACTCTTACACGATTGGCCAGTCGGTAGAAACCTATCAAAACTTTCCCAACCAGTTGGTTGATCAGATGAAAGTGTCTGGGTACACAACGTCGACAAAGATTATTGCGCAAACGGGTTGGACAACCGGTAATTTAATTAACGCTATCAATTCGGCAACGTTAAATCCCAAATATGATTTTGTAAGCTTATTAATTGGCGTTAACAATCAATATCAAGGTGGTTCTATTGATGCTTATCGCGAAGGTTTCGTAAATCTCCTAAAAACTAGTATCGCTTTCGCAGGAGGTAATGCTTCACATGTTTTTGTATTATCTATACCAGATTGGGGAGTTACGCCGTATGCAGGTAACAATGCAGATACAAAAGCAAGAATCGGAGCAGAAATAGATGCTTTTAATCGGGTTAATAAAGAGGAATCTGAAAAATTAAAAGCTAATTATTTAGATATTACGCCAATTTCAAGAGAAGCTAAAAGTAATCCCGGCTTAATAGCCGGTGATGGTTTGCATCCGTCGGCACAAATGTACAAAGCATGGGTAAAACTTTTAGCTCCTCAAGTTTTAAGTAAATTATAATTGTTTTTGATGGTTAATTACCACGGTAAGTGGAGTAACCAAATGCCGAAAGTGTAATGGGAACATGGTAGTGTTGCTTTTTATCTTTGATTTCAAAAACTACCTCTATAAACGGGTAAAAAGTTTCCGTTTTATTTGCTTTAAAATAGTCGCTTACCAAATACGTCAATTTATAAATTCCCAAGTTGTTGTTTTCCATACTTAAGAAATCGCTAATGCGTCCATTCTTATCCGTTACCTTTTCATCAACTGTAATCCACGTTTTGCCTTTAGCATCTTGTTTGGCTAATTTAATAGTAACACCGCTAGCGGGCTGCCCTTTACTAACGTCTAAAATGTGACTAGATAGTTGATAAGTTTTTTCTTGTGAAAAAGCAAAACTCGCAAACATTACAAGCAGTGCCAAGGAATATAGTTTTTTCATTTTTTATATATTTTATACAAGAAAAACTACGACAAGCAATAATTGTTTTAAGTAGAAGTGTTAAATTTTGTTAATAGACTTCTTGAAACTTATACGATTGGTTGTTCTTGGGTTTATGTTTCAAAAAAAACAGATTTTTTGTAGCGATTTCTTGCTGATTCGCGTACTTGCCAACGAAACTATATTCCGTTAAATAACGTTAATGTTTAGGTTTTTGGGCAAAAGAAAGATAAATTTGCAAATTGAAATAAAAATGAAGAATTACATATTGATTTTGGTAATCGCTACTCTAGGATTCAGTGCTTGTAAAAAAGAGACTGTTGATTATGAAGCTATTTATAAAGAACAACAGGCTAAGGCTTTGGAGCAATACGGAAAAGACACGGTAATCATCAATAAATTTATTGCGGATAATAACATACCTGCCGTAAAAGACACCGTTTTTGATGTGTATTACCAAATTATTGAGCCAGGAACTGGTACAAAACCCAACGATAATTCGCCCATTAAGGTGCTTTACAAGGGAAGCCTTTTAAACGGAAGTGTTTTTGATACTACCCAAAAAGGAGGAAAAAACGAACCTGTAACTTTTGATGCCCTACGAGGCCTAATTGCTGGTTGGCGAATTGGTTTGCCAAAAATTAAAACCGGCGGAAAAATTCGATTAATTATTCCAAGTGGATACGGTTATGGCGCTCAAGCTAACCAAGGTATTCCTGCAAATTCCATATTAGATTTTGAGATTGAATTATTAGAAATACAAAAATAAATGATAAAGAAAATTTTAAGCTTATCTATTCTAGCGATACTTGCTTTAGGCGCTTGTAAAAAGGAAACCAGACCGCTAACGCAGATAGAAGATGAAAATATAGCCGCTTATTTAAAATCAAATAATTTAACCGGTTTTACCAAAGACACTACAGGTTTTTATTATAAAGTGATTACTGTTGGGGTTGGAGAAGAAGTAACTTACCCAAGTTACGTTGGTGTATCACAAACTACAACTTCTATTAATAAAAGTGTAAAGTTTGAATTCTCGAAATATAGTCCTCAATATAACTACGTAGGATATATAACGCCTACATCCTGGAGAGAAAGCCTTTTAAAAATAAAAAAAGGTGGAGAGGTTAGGGTAATTACACCGTCTTACCTTGCTTACGGAAAAACTGGTTCTGGGTCATCCATACCAGGAAATGCTATTTTAGACACAAAGTTAAGTTTAGTTAATGATGTGGATAGACCAGCGTATGAGGACGCATTGATTCAGAGTTACTTGGCAGAACAAAACGTAACTGCAACTAAAGATACCAATGGTATTTATTATAAAATAATAACACCAGGAACAGGGACAGCTATTACCTCTACTAGTGCAACTGTAAAAGTTGCCTACGAATTAAGATTTTTGGGAAAACCACTTTATCAACAAGCAACAGAAGCATCTCCATTTACTACTGTCCTTAGCTCTACCATTCAAGGTTGGATTAAAACATTGCCTTTGATTGCTAAAGGTGGTCAAATAAGAATATTTGTTCCATCAAGACTAGCTTATGGAACCGCAGGTAGTCAAGACGGTTCGATACCTGGCAATACAATTTTAGAATTTACTATTAAGTTAATAGACGTTACCAACTAGCATCAAAAAAGTTAGATAAAAAGTAAAAGCAACCTTTTGGGGTTGCTTTTACTTTTTAAGGGCTTCTTGGTAAGTGCTTAAGCACCTCTCTCGAGCCATCTTATGATCAACAATGGGTTTAGGGTATTTAAATGCATCGTCAAACTCCGGAACCCATTTTCTAATATATTTTAAATCCTTATCAAACTTTTTTAACTGCTCGTGTGGGTTAAAAATTCTGAAATAGGGTGCTGCATCTACGCCACTTCCTGCAGCCCATTGCCAGCCACCAACATTGCTAGAAAGCTCATAATCTAAAAGCTTCTCCGCAAAATAATGTTCTCCCCAACGCCAATCTATCAATAAATGTTTGGTTAAAAAACTAGCGACCACCATACGCACCCTATTGTGCATAAATCCAGTTTGGTTTAGTTGGCGCATGCCAGCATCAACCATGGGGTATCCTGTTTTTCCTTCGCACCAGGCTTTAAATTCGGTTTCGTTATTTCTCCACTTAATCTGGTCATAATCTTTCCTAAAAGAAGCTGTTGCCGAATGCGGGAAATGATAGAGTATAGAGAAATAGAAATCACGCCAAATTAATTCGCTCAACCAAACGCTACTGTTTTGCTCGAAAGCAGTTTTAACTAAGGTGCGAATGCTAACAGTGCCGAAACGCAAATGGACGCTAATGTGCGAAGTGGCATCCATGGCTGGGAAATCTCTATCGTGACCGTAATTTTGCAGAACGGATTCAAAACTTTTATCAGGAAATTCCAATTCGCTTTTCTCAAAGCCAATATCTTTAAAGCTTGGAAAATCGAAACTGCTGATTTTTAAAAAGTTTTCGCTGTGTTTTTTGATAGGGTAAGCCTTGTAATAAAAAGGTTTGAGTTTAGCTAGCCACTTATTTTTATAAGGCGTAAATACAACGTAGGGTTTGCCATCATCTTTTAAAATTTCATCTTTCTCAAAAATGCATTGATCTTTAGAGGTGTGGAAATTGATTTGATGATTGCTGAAGAATTCATTTAAATCGCTGTCTCTTTTGATAGCGTAAGGTTCGTAATCATGGTTGGTAAAAACTTCGGCAACAGCATAGTTCTTTATTACGTTTTTCCAAATTGTAGTGGGTTTACCGTGTAAGACTAACAAACTTGAGCCATACTTTTCTTCTAATTCTCTTTTAAGAAGCGTTAATTGTTGATGGATAAAAGTAATCCTTGCGTCGGCTTTATCATTTAATTTATCTAAAATTTCTGTGTCAAAAATAAAAATAGGTAAAACTTTAAGTCCGCTTTGCAATGCGTGGTATAAGCCTGCATTATCTTCTAATCTTAAATCTCGCCTAAACCAAAAAATAGCAATTTTATTTTTAACCATAAATTTCTTGTAACGCTTTTTCTATATTAGGATAAGCGAAATTAAAACCAATCTCTTCAATTTTCTGAGTACTCATTTTTGTGCTTCCCAAAACCACCGCACTCATCTCGCCTAAAGCAAGTTTTAAAGCAAATGCAGGCACATTAGGTAGCCATAAAGGTTTTCGTAGTTGTTTTGCAATTGCTTTGGTGAGGCCAGTATTTGTAAGCGAATAAGGGCTGCACATATTGAAAGCTCCTTTTATAAAGTCGTGTTCTATACCAAAAAGATACATTTCCGTAACGTCTTTTAAATGAATCCAAGAAATCCATTGTTCCCCATTTCCAAGGGGGGCACCAAATCCATATTTTATGGGTTGCGCAATTTTTTGAAGAGCGCCACTGCTTTTATCTAAAATTACACCAGTTCTAAACTTTACTATTCTTAAGCCTAATTTGGATCCTTCATCTACAGCTTGTTCCCATTTAATGCAACACTCCGCTAAAAAATCATGAGCTGGGTTTGATTCCTCAAACATTAATTCGTTGCCTCTGTCGCTATAATACCCAGCTGCAGACGCGGAAACGACAGATGTTACTTGGTGAATTTGATTTTGGAGCAATTTGTAAATTAATGCGATTGAGTCTGTTCGGCTATCAATAAGCTCTTTTTTGCGTTTCTCCGTCCAGCGTTCATCGGCAATGCCAGCACCCGCTAAATGAACAATAGTGTCAACGCCATCTATACAAGCGGGATCAATTTCTTGCTTTTTAACATCCCATTTATATGTTTTATATTTTGAGTTTGCGTCTGGATTTCTGCTCAACAAAACAACTTCGTTCCCTTTTTGGGCGAGTGCTTTGCTTAAATCTTTGCCAACAGTTCCTGTTCCGCCGGTAATTAAAATCTTTTTGCCCATAATTGAAAAACCAAAAAACGTTTTTTTGGTTTAACGGACTAAAATCATGCCCAAGAAAAGGATTTGAGAATTAGCTGTTGATATATTGCTCTAGATTTTTGATGGTTGCCTTTTGGTCTTCGATTATAAACTTAACCACATCACCAATAGAAACCATTCCACTAAGCTTTCCGTTTGCTATAACCGGTAAATGGCGAATGTGCTTATCGGTCATCACCTGCATACAGTGTTCTAAAGTTTGTTCGGGATTAATAACAATGGGCGACGGCGTCATCACACTCTCAATACGAACTTCTTTCGATGATTTACCTTTCAAAACCACCTTACGAGCATAATCTCGCTCAGTAAAAATACCTAATAAGCTGTCGTTTTCCGTTATTAGTATAGCGCTGATGTTTTGACTATTCATGATTTCCAGTGCCTCGTATACCATTGAAGAAGGAGCTATAGAAATAATTTTGTTCTCTTTAGAACTTAAGATTTGATTTACTGTACTCATAAAAAAGGTTTTTTGGTGTAATTAAATGTAGCGAAAAAAAATCACATCCAAATACTGAGCATATTATGTTCATGTTACATTTTACCAAAGAATGTAAAAGCATTTGGTGAATTTTAATAATAGCGGAGTGTATGAAATTTGTGATTTGGAGGGTTTTAAAGATTGTTTTTTGGATAGAAGCTTATAACACGCAAAGAATTATATGGTGAAAATTTGCGTTAGGGATAGCAATGAAAATCCTTTTTAGTCATCCTGAGCGGAGTCGAAAGACGCGACAGAAAGCCTGCTCGAACTCCAAATATTTTTAGCGTTTAAGCTTCAATAAAATTTACAATCCGTTTTGCCATTCCGTTAAAAATAAAAAGATGGAAAGGCCACATTAACCACCAATAGGCTCTGCCCCAAAGTCCGCTTGGCCTAAACGTTGCCGTCTGTTTCAGGTATTGATGAGTGCCTCGCTCAATAACTGTAAATTCCAGCCAAGCTTCGCCAGGAAGGCGCATTTCTGCGTATAATAATAGCCTTTTACCATCTCTGTCGGCTAAAAGAACCCGCCAAAAATCTAATGCGTCACCGGCAACAATTTCATTGCCACTTCGTCTGCCTCGTCTTAAGCCAACGCCGCCAATAAGCTGATCAAATAAACCACGCAATCCCCAAAGCCAGTCTAGGTAATACCAACCTCGTTTACCCCCAATTGCCCAAATGTTATTCAATACGGCATCGGTGTCTTTTTCAAAATTTAGTTTAACCTGATAGCTAAGCGTCCCTTTTTGCGGAACTTCTATTTGGTCCATAAAATCTGTAGTCAAATAGCCTTTGTTTAAGGCATCTCGCCAGCTCGAAACAATAGAATTTTGTTCAATCTTAACAAAGGCATAATTAAGTGCTTGTTGATAGCTAACACATTTGTGTGGAATAATTTCTTGAATTTTATGATCGTGACAAACCACTTCATTACGCATGCTTTCTACCAAACTACTAGCAATGTTGTAATTTACAGAAGTAACAATGTTTAGCCAGTAGGACGAAAGTCGTGGTGTTAAAACAGGAATGGTTATGATATAGCGCTTTAATTTACGAGCTTTAGCATAACCCAAAAGCATGTTTTTGTAGGTCAAAATATCCGGACCACCAATGTCAAAAGTTTGGTTAAAGGTTTTTTCGTTACCTAATACTTGCTCCAAATAAAACAACACATCGCGAATACCAATAGGCTGACATTTAGTATGCAACCATTTTGGAGCAACCATGATTGGGAGTTTTTCTGTTAAGTCTCTAATAATTTCGAAAGACGCACTGCCGGAACCAATGATAATTGCTGCTCGTAAAAAAGTGTGTGCAATTTTACTTTGCTTTAAAGTATCCTCAACTGCCAATCTTGACTTTAAGTGTTCGGATAGTTTTTCGTCGTTTACAATGCCTGTTAAAAAAATGTTTTGCTTACAACTGGTTTTTTCTAAGGCAGTTACAAAATTATTTGCGGAAAGCTCCTCCAATATTTTAAAATCCGAGCGATCTTTACCCATAGAATGCACCAAGTAAAAGGCGGCATCTATATCTTTTGGAATTTCATTAAGTGACTCAGCTTTTAATAAATCGCCAACAATAAGATGGGTAGTTTTGTTAATCGTTAAACTTTTTTTAACGCGGCGTTTGTCTCGGACTAAGCAATAAACTTCATGTCCTGCTGCCTCTAAAATAGGCAATAGCCTTGCTCCAATGTATCCGTTTGCACCCGTTAGCAATATTTTCATACATTAATAACAATAAAATTGGCTTACAGTTTTGGAGATTGGCATTATTGGGATGATTTGTGGACCTATTAAACGATAAAAGCGAAGTTTAATTAAAAACTCCGCTCTTACTAATCTAAATTAACGCTCTCTATTGTTTATACGAGAGCGTGTTTCAAAAGGTTGCAAAATATTTTTTATTTTTCATAACAACCTAATGTTGAGGGAAAAGCCCTTGTTTTTTGTAAGAAATCTTTATTCAAGTAACTCGAAAAATAACTGTTTGCACTTAAATCTTTCCCTTTATCGTTCGCTGGACTGTTGCTCACGAGCTGGTAATTTTCTTTTCGGGTATTGATAAAGAAAGGATCGTCATTGTAAAAGTTGCTAGCACCTACTTCTTGTTTATCTGTTTTAATGCTGTTATTCTGAAAATCTTGTACAAAGCCTAAACTTCCTTTTTTATCGAAATCTAACTCTCGCGTTAAGCTTCCGTAAATGACATTATTAAAAAACTGAGTTTTTAGCTCACGCAGTTTGGAAACATCAGTATTTAAGTAATCTGTAAAATAGACCGAGGGCGTTTTACGTGGAAAGTTGAAGTTGTAGTTTGCCAAGGTGTTTTGGTAAAAATTAAAATCGCCACCATAAAAACCTGCCACCAAATACTGTCCACAGTTATACATTAAATTATTGATTGCAGTTATACTCGCATTATAGCCTAAAACGCCAGCAACTTGATGGTTTTTGATGATGGAATTGGTAAGCAAAAGTTTTGGATTGGAGTTATTACTCAAGGAGTCAACGGTTATGCCAACCAAAGCATTTTTTATGGCGCAGTAATCTAAACTATTATTAAAGCTGGTTGATAAAAAACGGATGCCGTTCCACTGCCCGGGTTCGTCGCTGTAAATGCGTTCTTGTCTATCGCTGGTAAAAGTAATACTATCCGTGAGTTTGCCACTTGCTTTTAAAGTACCGGCAATAGCTAAACTTGCGTTTTTATGGAAATATAAACGTGTACCAGCCTCCATGGTTAACGTCGTGTTTTTGGCAACCGTAGCGGCATTGTAAATAATGTATGGTTTACTTTTAATGAAGGTAGTGTTGCTAGTAATGGTTTCATTATTTAGATAAACAGCATTTTGTCCGTAAGCTACTAAAGGAATTTTTTGTTGATTTCCGTTTAAATTAATCTGAATTTCATCTTCTACCAAAAAGGGTTGGTTAACATTGGTGGGATCAATAAAAGCTTTTATAAAAACGTAAATCGAATCGTTACTTCTTATTTTTAAGTTATTTATAGAACTTGCCGGTGTTCCATTTATATTAATTTTAAAAGCAGATGTTGACCCGCCTAGCAAGCTGATGTTCGAAATAATCACACTTTTTTCATTGTAATTGAAAATCTTCAACGTTCGGTTGGTGGTGCCGGTACTGGTAAAAACAGTATCGAAAAGTAAGGAATCGGTAGAAAACTGGAGTTTGGTGTCTGTGCTGGTATCGATGATCTCATCTTTTCTGCAGGAAAAAAGAACGAAAATTATCAGAAGTGCAAGCGTTAAATTTTTAATCATTTTAGCAAAGATGCTTAATTATTCTGTGAACGCCATGCCCACAATATGGATGTTTTTTACGCCAATCTCCTGTAACGCAATAACACAGGCTTCTAAAGTTGCGCCAGTAGTAATGGTATCATCAACTAACAAAACGGAGTCTAATTCAATTCCAATTGAAGATGCAGAAAAAACTTTTTGCATATTTTCAAACCGGTTGCTTCGGCTTTGTTTCGCCTGGCTGTCCCGCTCGGCATTCCTTGTTAAAACATCGGTGTAAACTGGGATTTCTAATACTTCTGATAAGCCATTTGCAAATTGCTCACTCTGGTTATATCCTCGTGTCTCTAGTTTGTGTGGATGTAAGGGAACAGGTATAATGGCTTGAGCATTTTTATACTGCGCTAATTCTTTCAGTTGTTGGGCGTATAAAACTCCAATTGCAATGCCTACCTGCGGTTGTTTATTATACTTTAGCTGATGCATGATGTTTTGCACACTTCCACCTTTGTTGAAGTAAAGAAATGCCACCGCAGAACTAACGTTTATCCGTCCCCAAAATTGTTTTGCTAAACGGTTATCAGCATCTAAATGAAAATTGGTGTAAGGAAAGTGGTGCAAGCAAGTGTTGCAGAAATGGTTTTCTTGTTGAGACAAAGTGGTGCCACAAGCCTGACAAACCTCTGGAAAAAACAGAGAGCCAAAATCATTGAGGTATTTACCGATCAAGCTCAATTTTAAGCTCCTTCTTTAACTGCTAACTGTCCGCAAGCAGCGTCAATATCTTTTCCTCTACTTCTCCTAATTACCGTATTAATGCCTTGCTTCTTTAAGTAATTTGCGAAAATATCCAGCTTATCCTCGGTGGCGTTGGTATAATCTGCAAAAGAAATGGGGTTGTATTCAATGATATTTACTTTGCAAGGAACATGTTTACAAAACTTCGCTAAATCTACAGCATCCTGTAAACCGTCGTTTAAATCGTTAAAAACAATGTATTCGTAAGTAACCGGATTTTTGGTTTTAGAATAATAATATTTTAAGGCTTCTGCCAAGGCTTCTAAAGTGTTCTGCTCATTAATGGGCATAATCTGGTTCCGCTTTGCGTCATCGGCAGCATGTAATGATAAGGCAAGGTTAAACTTAACTTCGTCATCACCTAGTTTTTTAATCATTTTTGCAATACCCGCTGTTGAAACCGTTATTCTTTTATAAGACATGTTTAAACCATCTTCGGCGGTAATCCGATCGATAGATCTTAATACGTGAGCGTAGTTTAATAAAGGTTCGCCCATGCCCATATAAACAATATTGGAAAGCGGAATTCCGTATTTCTCAATGGCTTGTTGATTAATTAAAACCACTTGGTCATAAATCTCATCAGCAGTTACGTTACGCTTGCGTTCCATATAACCCGTAGCACAAAACTTGCAGGTTAAGCTACAACCTACTTGTGAAGAAACACAGGCGGTCATCCTTTCAGATGTTGGAATTAAAACGCCTTCAATTAAGTGCGTATCATGTAGCTTAAAAGTGTTTTTAATGGTTCTGTCTGAACTGATTTGCGAGCTATTAATTTTAACAGCATTGATCACAAAGTTTAAATCCAGCTGCTCACGTAAACTTTTTGAAAGATTGCTCATTTCCTCAAAACTCCTTGCCGATTTTTGCCAAAGCCATTCATAAACCTGATTGGCTCTGAAGCCTTTTTCGCCCATTTCGGTAAAAAGTACTTTTAGTTGTGGGAGTGTGAATGCCCGGATATCTTTCTTTTGCAGCTTTTCCATTATCGGCTCAAAATTAACATTTTATAAGGGGAATTGGGAAAGAGGTCTTTTTTTTTTACAAAACCGAGTTTAAACAATTGAAATTTCGGAAAAGCCTATTCCGATTTTAATGAACAGCATCGCATCACTCGTAACTGGTTTCAGCTCGTTGGTCTACCTATCTTTTAAAATAAAAGCAAAATCTCAATCGCTTAAATTTGAAATCCTAAAAATTTCCACTTACATTGAAAATCGGTCAATAATTTAATTGAAAATCGAATTTTTTATGCGGAAGTTCAGTGCAGATTTAATTTATACTTTAGAAGGCGATGCCATTCCACGTGGGATTATAATTACCGACGACAACGGAAAAATACTTAATGTAACAGAAGAAAAAGCTGCATTTGATCCAAACATTGAGCGTTATAAAGGTGTAATTGTTCCTGGGTTTATTAATGCACACTGCCATTTAGAGCTTTCGCACTTGCATCAAAAAATCAAAGAAAAAACTGGTTTAATTAGTTTTATTAAAGATGTAATCTTTACCAGAAATTCATCAGAAAATGAAATTATTGAGGCTATGAAAAAGCAAGATCAAGCGATGTGGAACGCTGGAATTGTGGCCGTTGGGGATATTTCAAATCAAACCCTTTCGGCGGATATTAAATTGAAAAGTAAAATCCGCTACCACACTTTTATAGAGATGCTGGGTTTTGATGCCAATAAAGCAAATGAGATTTTGAGCGATGCCATCATTAAAAAGGAAGCTTTTCAAACGCCAGTCTCTATAACCGTTCACGCTCCTTATTCCGTTTCTAAAGAATTGGTTAAACAGTTGAAAGATTATTGCAAAGGTATTGATAACAGAATTACCATACACAGTCAGGAGTGCGATGAGGAAGACGAATTATATAAAACCCGTTCAGGGCCGTTTTTGCAGTTCTACAAAGACTTAAATGTCAATACCGAAACCTTTACTTCGCAATCAAAGAGCTCACTACAAGCTTTTTTGCCGCTGATGCCCAAAAAGCAGAATATTCTCTTGGTGCACAATACTTATACTTGCTTAAAAGACGTTTATTTTGCCAAGCGGTTTGAGCAAAATATCTATTGGTGCTTTTGCCCAAACGCAAATCTTTACATAGAAGATAGATTGCCAACTTATGAGTTTTTCAAGCATTCCGAATTTCCAATTACCATCGGTACAGACAGCTTAGCATCTAATCACACCTTATCGGTTTTAGAGGAAATGAAAGTGTTGCAGGATAAAATCCCTAATTTGCCATTAAACGAGCTTCTAAAGTGGGCATGCATTAATGGTGCGAAATTTTTAGGTTTTGATGCCGATTTGGGCAGCATTTCAGTCGGTAAAAAACCAGGTTTAAATTTACTGACAGATTTGGCTGATGGATTAATAAGTGGAGACACAAAAGTTAAAAAACTGATATGAACCGAGTCTGCAAACTTTTTGGAATTAAATACCCAATTATTCAAGCTGGAATGGTTTGGTGTAGCGGCTGGGAATTAGCGAGCGCAGTTTCAAACGCTGGCGGTTTAGGGATTATTGGTGCAGGTTCCATGTATCCCAACGTTCTTCGTCAGCATATCCAAAAAGTAAGAAAAGCTACACAGCAACCTTTTGCAGTAAACTTGCCCCTAATTTACCCAGATATTGAAGCACATATCCAAATTATTCTAGAGGAAAAAGTCCCTATTGTTTTTACTTCCGCCGGGAACCCAACGCTTTGGAGCAGTAAGTTAAAAGCTGCGGGAATAAAAGTAGTGCATGTAATTGCCAATACAAAGTTTGCACTAAAAGCAGTTGAAGCAGGAGTAGATGCCATCGTTGCAGAAGGTTTTGAAGCTGGTGGACATAATGGAAAAGAAGAAACCACTACGCTATGTCTAATTCCTAAAATTGTACAGAAGGTTGAAATTCCAGTAATTGCAGCAGGTGGGATATCATCGGGAAAAAGCATGTTGGCGGCTTTTGCTTTGGGAGCAGAGGCAGTGCAAATTGGAAGTAGGTTTACTGCTTCTGTAGAATCATCTGCACACCAAAATTTTAAAAATGAAATTATCAAAGCGCAAGAGGGCGATACCAAACTAAGTTTGAAAAAATTAACGCCAGTAAGATTATTGAAAAACGATTTCGCAGAGCATATCCAACAAGCGGATTTGAACGGTGCAACCAAAGAAGAGCTTTTGAGTTTATTGGGAAAGGGGAGGGCGAAAGCTGGAATGTTTGAAGGTGATTTACAACAAGGAGAGTTAGAAATTGGGCAAGTTGCAGCAAATTTTGATAAAATTTTGCCAGCTTCAGAAATTTTAGCTGAAATTTGGAACGAATTCTTAGTGGAGAAAGAAAGAATAGCTACTCTAAACTTTTGACTTTCTACTTTTAACTTAATAAAAAAATGAAAGCAATACTAATAACTGTTACGGGTCGGGTGCAAGGAGTTTTTTTTAGAGCTTCAACTAAAGCCGTAGCCGACCAGTTGGGGATGAAGGGTTTTGTGAAAAATCAGAAAGACGGAACTGTTTTAATCCACGCAGAAGGTAATCAACTTTTTATGGCCGATTTCATTGATTGGTGTAAGTTTGGTCCAGATGACGCCAACGTTACAGACACCAACGTTGAGGATGTAGAAGTAAAAAACTATCGTAATTTTGAAGTCTTAAAAAAATAATTTGTCAACGATAAAAAAATTTGCCGGACAGACAGCTATTTACGGAATTAGCACCATTGCGTCCCGCATTTTAAATTTCTTTTTAACCCCAATTTACACTAAGGTTTATCCGGTTAAGGTTTACGGTATTTTTACGGAGATGTACAGTTATGCATCCATCCTAAATGCGGTGTTATCATTCGGGATGGAGACTACTTTTTTTAGGTATCTTAATAAAAAAGAAGATCAGAAAGAAGTGATTTACAGCAACACATTTATGATGGTTGCTTTTATAAGTGCGCTGTTTCTATTCACTGCGTTTCTTTTTGTAAGTCCAATTTCTATTTGGTTAAAAGGTGCTACAACTACGCCGCTTGCAGATTATGCTTTATATGTCAAGCTTTTTAGTTTGATTTTGGTGATTGATGCACTTAGCGTTGTCCCCTTCGCCAGATTAAGAGCGGATGGTAGGCCGGGAAGATATTCCTTGCTAAAACTCGTCAACATCCTCACCTTTATCTCGTTAAACCTAATCTTCATTTTCGTTATTCCTTACATTATAGAAAATCAGCTTTTAGGAGCTGTTTTTTTTGCAAGCTGGTACCAAGAAAAGTGGATAGGTTATGTTTTTATATCCAATTTGATTGCTAGTGTGGTAACGCTGTCCATGCTTATTCCTGAGTTGGCAAAGCTCCAATTCAAGCTAGATAAGAAGCTTTTAGCAGAAATGATGCTTTATAGCTTGCCTATTTTTGTAGCAAATTTATCATTCATCGTCAATGAAAATCTCGATAAGATTTTCTTGGGGCGTCTACTTCCAGCTTCCATTAGTCAAGTTCAAGTTGGTATTTATGGAGCCTGTTGTAAGCTCGCAATATTCTTAAGTATTTTCATTAACGCATTTAGGTTGGGGGCCGAACCTTTCTTTTTCTCCCACGCCAAAAATGCAAATGCTAAGCAAACCTATGCCACCATCATGAATTATTTTGTGTTGGTAATTACCTTGATTTTCGTGGGATTGGTAGCCAACATCGAAATTTTGAAGCATTTTATCCGTAACGAAGCTTACTGGGTAGGCTTAGATGTGGTGCCTATTTTACTGTTTGGGTACGTTAGTTTGGGTATTTATATGAATCTTTCCATCTGGTATAAACTGTCTGACCAAACAAAATATGGTTTGTACATTTCTGGAGTTGGGGCGTTTTTAACCATCGTTTTAAATATCATCTTCATACCGAATTACGGTTATATGGCATCGGCATGGGTTTCGCTTACGGCTTACACCAGCATGATGATTTTATCATACATCCTAGGTCAAAAAAATTACGCAATTCCTTACCATCTAAAACAAAATGTGTTTTATTTACTTTTATCGGTTGTGGTAGTGTGGTTATCTTTCGTTTATTTTAAACGTGATTTAATCATCGGTAACCTACTTTTTATCAGTTACGGATTATTAATTTTATATCTTGAACGTAAGCAATTGAAAAAAATAATTTCTAGTTTTTAGTTAATCATAATGTGACAGTTGGAAAGCGAACTCAATAAATCATGATTGTTTTACCCCCATTGAAAAAAATATACGAATGAAAATAAACATCATCAATAAATCAAAACATCAATTACCAGGTTACGAGACTGAGGCTTCTGCCGGAATGGATTTAAGAGCAGATCTTACCGAAGAGATTATTTTGAAGCCTCTGGAGCGTCAGCTCATATCGACAGGGATTTTTATTGAATTGCCCATCGGTTACGAAGCTCAAATTAGACCAAGAAGTGGTTTGGCTTATAAATTTGGAATTAGTATCGTGAATTCTCCAGGTACAATCGACGCAGATTATCGTGGAGAAATAAAAGTCTTATTGGTGAATTTATCTAACGAAGTTTTTGCTGTTAACGATGGTGACCGTATTGCACAAATGGTGATTGCTAAACATGAGAAAGCCGAATGGCAACAAGCTGAAGTACTTTCTGATACGCTGAGAGGTGCAGGCGGCTACGGACATACAGGTGTAAAATAGGAATTTATGAAATTGCGAAGCATTTTTATTGCGTTATTGGTTTTGCTTTGCATTAGTGTTTCGGCTCAATCAAAAAAGCCCAAAAACCAAGCCTTAATTATTTTATCGGGAAATAATTTAAGTTTAGCTGATAGCAATAAAGTAATAAATCTTTATTATTCTGGTCTGCGAGAAAAAGTGGTAGAAAACCAAGTTCTGGCTATCGAGAGCTTTAATCAAGCTATAAAAATAGATCCGCTTCACCATCCGTCATACTATGAATTAGGGCAAATCTATTTTAA
This sequence comes from Sphingobacteriales bacterium, assembly GCA_038243635.1. Lineage (GTDB taxonomy): Bacteria > Bacteroidota > Bacteroidia > Sphingobacteriales > Sphingobacteriaceae > Pseudopedobacter. The sequence goes on along the minus strand of JBBSQW010000007.1, from coordinate 98,561 downwards.
GAAAGGTGATTTAGCTAATGCTCGAATTTATGCAGAAAAAGCAGTCACCATAGAAACAAATAACGAATGGTATTGGCTTTTGATTGCCAATATTTACCAGCAACAGCAGGATTTTAAACTATTGGATTATGCTTTAAATGAGCTGATCAAAATTTCACCAGATAAAATAGAGTACAGTTTTGACAAGGCAAATGCGCTTTTTATGATGGGCAGTTTGGACGAATCTTTAGCGCTGTACAATAGTTTAGAAGCTAAGCTAGGTTTAACAGATAAGGTTTTACAAGGACGCCAAAGAATTTACTTAAAAAAGGGAGATGTTAAAAAAGCTATTTCCGATTTAGAGCAGCTGATCAAAAATAATCCTTTAGACATAAGGTATTATTTGTTTTTAGGCGATTTATATTACGCAAACCAAATGCTTAATGATGCTTTGACTGTTTACCAGCAGGCGAAGCAGTTAGACGAAAGCAATCCGTTTACAAGGATGGCAATTGCACAAATCTTGGAATCCCAAAAAAGACCTACCGAAGCCTATGAAGAAGTCAAAGTAGCCTTTGAGCAACCAAGTTTTAATATTGATCAAAAGGTTAAAATTATTATCAAGTATTTCGATGCTTTTCCTGATGCCACAGCAGTTGCAGAAGCAGAGGAATTATCGCAGATACTTACAGTTGCACATCCAACAGACCCAAAATCTTTTTCCCTTTACGGAGATGTGCTCTATCAGAAGCAGGACTTTAAAAATGCTAAATCAGCTTATCAAAAGGCTTTAGCACTCAATAAAAATGTATTTGTAATTTGGGATCAGCTGTTACGGATTAAACTTTTTGATAATGATACCAAATCCTTGATCAAAGATGGTGAAGAAGCTTTAACACTTTTCCCTAATCAATTTAGTCTGTATTTTTACGTAGGGATGGGTTATCTGATAGAGAAAAATTACGAGAAAGCAATCAACTATTTAAACAACACCTTGGGTTTCGATATTGATAACAAAGAACTAAAAACACAAATTTACAGTAGTCTTGGTGACGCTTACCAAGGACAAAAAATGTATAAAGAATCTGTTGTGGCTTATGAACAGGCTTTAACTTTAGATCCGAATAATGGTTACACCTTAAACAATTATGCTTATTACTTATCGTTAAGAGATGAGGAATTGCTGAAAGCTGAAAAAATGTCCGTTAAATCTAACCAGTTAGAGAACAACAATGCTTCTTTTCAGGATACTTATGCTTGGATACTGTTTAAGCTTAAAAAGTACAAAGAGGCGAAAGAGTGGATGGAGAAAGCCATTTTAAATAACCCCAATAGTGCGGTGCAATTTGAGCATTTGGGTGATATTTTTTATAAGCTGGGCGATGCTAAACAAGCGCTAGAAAACTGGAATAATTCGCTATTGATTGACACAAACAATCCTTTATTAAAGAAAAAAATAAATGAGAAAAAATATTTTGATTAAACTATATGTATTGGTTGTTAATTGTTAACCACATAGATACATAGGCAATGGTGACAAAAAAGTATTTGGATGGTTTGACGTATGAAATAATCGGTGGAGCTATTGAAGTTCATAAAGTCATGGGCAGAGGGTTGTTGGAAAGTGTTTATCATCAATGTTTGAAAGAGGAGCTTTTACATAGGAAAATAAATTTTCTCACAGAGATGAAAACTCCTATAGTGTATAAAGGAAAAATGCTTGATGTGGATTTTAGATGTGATTTATTTGTAGAGAGCAGTATAGTTGTGGAACTAAAATCTGTACAGGAAATAGTGCCAATATATGAAGCGCAACTTCTTACATATATGAAACTATTGCAATGTCCAAAGGGCATCCTTATAAATTTCAATTGCGCAAACATCTTTAAAGAAGGACAAAAAACTTTTGTTAATGAATATTTCAGTGTTTTACCTAAATAACAAAACTATGTTTCTATGTGGTTCAAAAAAAAACATAATGAACTTAATTAAAATTTATCTATTAATTTTTTGCGTGGCGATGATATCCTGCAAAAGCAAACAAAAATTAGGGTCAACAAATCCCAAAGATACTGGCGTTGAACTTGAAGAAAAAGCCAGTGCTAATTTTAGAAAAGTTATTACGCAACAAACGGAGTTTAAAACTTTAACAACTAGGGCAGCTACAGCTTTAAGCATCAAAGGCAAATCTTTTGATGTTACCATGAATATCAGAATTAAAAAAGGGGAGGGAATTTGGGTTTCTGTAACTTACTTTGCCGGGATAGAGGTTGCTAGGGCTTTAATTACACCTGATAGTATTAAAGTGATGGATAAAATTAACAATGAGTACCTGAAAAAACCTTTTAGCTTTGTCCAAAAATATAGCAATGAAAACATCGATTACGCTACCTTAGAGGCTATTTTGGTGGGTAATTGTATTCCTTTTACCTTAAACAATAAAAGAGAATTAGCCGTTGAAAAAGCGGGTTTGGTAATTGATGGGAAAAGTAACGAGATTGTTTATCACGTTGGCTTTAATAGCGAACTAAAACCGGCTTATACCACAATAAAAACGAGCGATGAATTAAAGAACTTGATGGTGAATGTAGATTTATTTGAAAGTATTGGTACAGCTTTAATCCCTAAAAAGCTCAATATCGAATCTGTTGCGGGTTCACAGTCCATCAAACTTAGTATGGACTATAATAAGACGGTATTAAACGACCCAGTAGACTTTCCGTTTAATGTTTCTAAAAGATTTTCTGTGATTGACTAAATTAAATACCTTTGCCGCAATGAAGTATCTTAAATTTGTCTTATTTATTCTGTTTTTGTTTTCTGGCGTTCAGCTGTTTGCGCAAACCCGTTCTGAGCTGGAAAGAAGAAAAGCTCAATTGAATAAAGATATTGAGATGATTAACAGAACCTTATCTAAAACCTCGACAGAGAAGAAAGGTACTTTAAAGCAGTTGAACGCATTAAGGACGCAGATTAGGTTAAGGCAAGAAAAAATTAATACCATCAACTCAGAAATTAGATTGTTAGACGGGCAGATTAACGAAAACGTTAGTCAGGTTAGGTCTTTACAATCTCAGCTAAAGCAACTAAAATCAGATTATGCAGCCATGATTAGGTTTGCTCAAAAAAATCAAGGTTCCTACAGCAAGTTGATGTATATTTTTGCAGCTAAAGATTTTAATCAAGCCTATAAACGTTTAAAATACTTACAGCAATTTGGAGAATATCGCCAAAAGCAAGCTAAATATATTGAAGATACGCAGTCTACACTTAAAAATAAAATAGCTGTACTTAACAAAAACAAAAGGGAAAAAGATAACCTTTTAGGCGATCAGCAAAAAGAGAAAAGTACGTTAGGTAGTGCACAAGACAAGCAAGCTAAGGTAGTTAGCTCATTAACATCACAAGAAAAACAACTTAAAAAAGATTTATCTAAAAAGCAAAGAGATGCGCAGCAGTTAGATAGAGCGATTAAACAAGCCATTGATCGTGAGATTGCTTTGGCTAAGAAAAAAGCAGAAGAGGAAGCAAGAGCCGCTGCAGCTAGGGCAAAAGCAGCCGGTGCAGATGCGCCAGCTGCAAAAGCAAAAACTGGATCTATATTAAACTCAACACCAGAAGCAGCCAAACTATCCGCAGATTTTGTGAGTAACCGTGGTAGATTACCATGGCCAGTTGCAAACGGAGTGGTGACAGAATATATGGGTACTAAGAAAATTGGAAATGTTACGGTAGATGTTTCTGGTTGGACGATTAAAACAAACCCAGGTTCTAGTGTGCGTTCTATATTTGAAGGAAAAGTAACCACAGTAATAGAAATTGTGGGTTCAACTGTAGTAATTATACAACATGGAGAGTACTTTACAGCCTATAAGAATTTAAGCTCTGTAAGTGTTTCAAAAGGACAGAAAGTAAGCACAAAACAGTCTATTGGTACTGCGGACGGGCAAGCAGAAGTTGAATTCCACATTTATAAATCTAAAGACGAGCAAGATCCTAAATATTGGTTAGCTCCTAATTAGGTGTAAAGCTGGATTCTAAAGCTATAAAAACAAAAAAGGACGCTTTTCGTATCCTTTTTTTTTGTTCTATTAAGATATTTGAATGATAGTTAAATAATGGACCATACAATTTTATTTTTTGAAATATTAGGATAATAAAAATATATTTGTTAGCATGAGTAAGAGACAATCCGTATCCATCCCGATGAAGTCGTGATAAGCAAAATTTATATTATCAGGGAGCAAAAAGTGATGCTTGATGAGGATTTGGCTGAACTTTATGGAGTAGAGACTAAGCGATTGAATGAGCAGGTAAAACGTAACTTGGATCGTTTTCCCCGAAGATTTTATGTTTCAGCTGGATAAAAAAGAGTTTGCAGATTTGAAGTCGCAAAATGCGACATCAAGTTGGGGAGGACGAAGAAAGCTGCCAAATGCTTTTACCGAACATGGAGTATTGATGCTTTCCAGCGTACTGAATAGTAAGCAAGCAATCAAAGTAAATATCCAAATTATGCGTATCTATACCCGCATCCGAGAAATGTTATTAGCTCATAAAGATGTATTTATTAGAGTTGAAAAGGTAGAGAAGCAAATGATGAAACAGGATAAGAAGATAGAACTGCTTTTCAACTACTTGAGTAAGTTTATTGAAAAAGAGGATAATCCTAGGGTACCAATTGGTTTTAAAACAAAAAGAGAGTAAACAAAAAAGGGTGCTTTTCGCATCCTTTTTTTATTTCATTAAATCCCGAAAATCTGTCTCATTAAAACAACTTGAATCCAACACTCAAATGCAATAAGTTTTGCTTTTGTCCGTCGTTTTTATTAATGTCTTGCAAGCTAGTTTCATAGCGTAAATCAACAGATAAATATCCAAAATCTACACCGGCTCCAACTTGCGCATTCATTACGTAATCTTTGTATTTGTAGAAATCAGGATTGGTTGCTTGGTCAAATGCGTTGTTGTTTTCGTCTAAATTAAACTGAAAAGCCGGACCAGCCATAATTCTAAAGTTTAGCTTATCTGTGCCAAACTTTGTTCCTAGTAATAATGGAATGTCTAAAGTGGTGAATTTTTGTTTTACCTCAACAGTAGAAGCGCCGCTTGTAAATTCAATTTTAGAACCTTTTGTTCCAATGTAAAGTTCTGGTTGTAAGTAAAAGGTTTTTCCAATTCTTGCCCAAGCACCTGCTTGGTAGCCCAAAATCCCACTTTCTTCAAATTGCTGATCTTGAGCCTTAATGGTGGTGTAATTTAAACCGGCTTTTAGCCCTAGGTTAAATTGTGCAAACGCCCCAGCCGAAATTAAAAGCGTTAGGCAAGTCATGATAAATAGTTTTTTCATAATTATTTAATTTCCAGATTTAACGTAAAAAGCGTGAACTAATTTTTTCGATTTTTTGATTTGTTATTAATACGCTGCATTTTGACTTAAAACTAAGCACTTAAAATTTTCTAATTCCCAATCAATTGCTATTTTTGTCTCAAACATAGATCATGGCAGAACTTAGCATCAGCAATACAGACTGGGATAGATTAAAAATTAAGCTTAAACGTAAATATAATCATTTAAGCGACGAAGATTTAGCTTTCGAATCCGGACAGGAAGAGCAATTGATTAATAACCTGCAAGTGCGTTTACGTCGTAAAAGAGAGTATGTTGTTTTTACGTTAAAAAAAGGCTTGTTAAATATCGAGAACAACCGACTTTAAATTCTATTTAGCAGTTATACATTTATCGTTTAAAAACTAGAAATAAGCTCTTACTTGTACGCCACCGGTATGTATGGCTTTAACATCGTTTGATTTTCTGCCTTCGTAAGTAAAGTTTAACTGAATACCGTTTGAAATGGTGCGTTGGAAACCTAAAGACCAAGTTAGGTTTTTACCCGGTTGCAAACCTTCTAACAATTCATAAGCAACAGAGCTGTTGTTTGCCCCTTCAAATTTATTGTTGATTAGATTAAACTGGCTACTCAGTGTGCCTCGTTTTAAAAGGTTGTACCTCAATTCAGCACCCAAAGTACTGTTGAACGTTTTCTCTCCGCCAAAAGCTGCTAAATTTTTTTGTTGTTTTAGGTTTGCTTTCAGCGTAGTTTTTAAATCTGTAGTAAACTGGTAACCAAACTCAGGTGCAAATTCATAATAAGTAATGCTGTAATTACGCTCTGTAAACAGTTGCGAGGCGAAGTTTTTATTCCCTTGATTAAGGTTAAGTATAAAATTACTTTTCCTAATAAAATTCCATCTCACTCTTATACCTTGTTCTTCGTTAGCTCTACTATCAAAGCCATTGGTTAGTAACAGTTTACTTGCCAATTTTTGCGCACTTAAATCAATTCCGAAAATGGGGTTGGTACGATTATAAAATAAAGTATTACGAATAAATGAGTTTTGCGAAATTAAGTTACTTTCGCTAATGCTGGTTTGATAAGGGTTAAACAAGATACCATTACCACTCAACAATTTTTTATTAATCCTTAAAGAGGTAATGTTAGAGAACTTTGCTAGCAGTTTAGCAAAGCTCGATTTATAATCACGTAAAAGCCGAGCTGGATTTAAGCTTAAAGTTTGATTAATGTTGGTGAAGTTTGATTTTACAAACTCATTATTTGGTCTAAAAATCTTAATGTATTTTGCTTGGTCAGGATATTTAGAAATCTCGAACTCGTTAAGTTCTTTAATACCGTTACTGTTGTAATCATTCCACGCATAAATTCCTTGCGATGCATTAACCTCTAAATATACAAATTCTCGTTTTGGCTCTTGCCCGGTACCTAACTCATAAAAAGACTGAAGGTTTACAAAGCCTTTTAACCCAGTGAAATTATAATCCACTCTAGCCAATAAAATTTCTTCGTTTTTATTGATGGTATCAGTACTTAAATAATTGATAGACCGGTAAGTGGCATTTAGCGCTAAATTCGAGTTTGTATTTTTGCTTAATACGAGCTTCCCCGTAAAGGTGTTTGCTTTCGAAAATGACTTTAAAGTTTTTCCATCGGGTAATTCGTCAAACCTTTGGTTATATAGCAGGAGAAACTCTCTTTTTGCACTATCCGCAGATTTAATAAAGTACTCGTAAGCCCTAAAACTAAACGATTGTAGGTTTAGCGTGTCTGTTAATAAATTAACAGTTTGGTTGTTTTCTTGGTTGTAGTTAATACCCGTTTCAAAATATTTGAAAGCTTTGCTTAACGCGATGTTTTGACGAAAGAATGCGCCTCGGTCAATATCAGTTTCACTATTTAACAAACTGCCAGCATACCTTGCGGTGTAGCTTTTGAGTTGATAAACCCCGTTTACATTTTGCTGAAGACCGTTATAATAATCGCTCCTATTGAAATTAGAAATTCCGTAAGCGATGTTTTTTTGTGATGATTTGATGAGCTGTAAGTTCAGCGTACTCCAATGTTCATCTGCAGGTAAAAGTGGGTTAGCTCTAAAATTGAAATCTCGGTCAAACTCTACAGGTCGGTAACGTTCCAACGGTTTAAATTGTTGGTTTACATATTCATAACTCAGGCTAGTTTTTAAACGTAAACCTGTGGTGTCGTTTCCGTTGAGTAAGCGAGTATCTTTTCCAATAATTTTGTAAGCTAAACCTTTATTTTGTTTGTTCTGCAAGTCAGAAAAAAGGTTTACGTCATTATCACTGAAACCAATTTCGGTAAAAACCTGCGTTCGCTTTGCAATTTTATAATCAGCGTTTAGCGTAACTAGCTGTTGTTTTTTTGGGGTAACTAGTAAAGTCACCGGCGAATATTCGCCTTGCGGAACGCCACTTTTTGGCGCAATAAACACATAAACACGTCCATTCGCTACCGAGTTAACATCAATTTGGTAATTGCCTGCATTTGGCCCAACATAAGAAAAGCCAACGCGGTATTTTGCGTTTAATGGATTAATGCTATAAACGTAAACATCGGAAACACCTAACGAGTCTATTCTTTTGTATAAAATCTCATTCTCATTAAAGGCAACACTATCCACATTTGGGTAAACCGCTTGGTTAATGTTGTTTCCAATACTTTCTAAAAATTGTTTTTGATTATCATTTAAATCCTGCAGAATAGGTTTCGACGGATTGTCTTGCTCACTGTAATAATTGAAATTTAGTTTTAATTTTTTTGATTGATAACCTTGGTTAAGTTGGTAAAGGCTACGAGCATAAGTTTTATCAGAATACTCAAACTCTACTACAATTCTAGAGTTTCTGGTAATCAATCGTTTGGTGGTAAAAGTCAGCTCAGCAGTATTATAATCAACTACGTAGTCATTGTCTTGCCCTCGTAATAACAAAACACCATCTATAAAAACCCGCTCTGTACCAGATAAAACAACAACAAATTGTTCTCCATTATTGCCCTGTAATCTGTACGGACCTTGATTTCCCTCGATGCCATCAAAACTATTACGGGCCGATCTGCCTTTTGCAACCGCTAAAGAGAATCCTGTTTCATAACTTCTGTTTTTCTTGTCTTTGAAAATATTGTTGGCGGTAATTCCTTGCGTCCGTTTAAAATAATTGGCAAAATAACTGTCAGGTCGGCGGAGCTCGTAGTCACCCACAATAAGTGTAGCGTCTTTTCTTTTGAGTTGGATAAAAACCTTATCAAAATCGTTTATCTGCTGCGTGTTTCCTTCTGGTTGTATCGGAATGTTATCGTCTGATATGGCAGCTAAAATCTCAATATCGTTATTTAATTTTCCCGAAAGCTGTAAAACCAAATTAGAGTTAACTGCTAAATCCTGATTATTTCCAAACCCAATTCCTCTAGATATACTACCACTTTTGTTAAAACCTTCAAAGTTAAAAATGGCGTTATCTTCTTTTTTAACTTGGTAAATGTATGGCTGCCTGCTAACAATTTCCTCTTCAATTAGCTTCGGGTCTTTATAAAACGTTTTTTTAGCAAGTAAAATAGGAAAGGTTTTATAACTTACCAATACAGAATCAACCGTTGGTTTTTCTATCCACCGTAACATAGCCGAAGCATAATTAATAAGGTATTGATTGGGATTAATTGTGGCTGTTCCAGATAAAACCTTGAAACTATTAGGTAAAATACTGAATGTGTCTAGCGTAAGCGAATCTTTTACGGCTATTTTTTTTAATGTTAACGACGGGTTAATTTGTGCATAAGCGGCTAGCGAAGCAAAAAACAACACAAATCCGATTATACACTTTTTTATCATTAACTAACCACTGGTAATGTGATGTGGAAAGTTGTGCCCACATCAGTTTCCGTGGTAAAATAAATATTTCCGTTTACATTTTGGATAGCTTGTTTAACAAAGGCCAAACCTAAGCCAGTTCCAGAACTTTTTGTGGTAAAGTTTGGCGTAAAAATACTGCTTCTAGAATTCAGTGGAATGCCAGTTCCATTATCCGCTAATTTAATTTCGACCTTATTATTTGCTTGATAGGCAGAAATATCAATAATACCCTCTTTACCGTCAGGAATTGCTTCAATGGCGTTTTTTAGTAAGTTGTTAAATGATCTTAAAAGTTGGTCTTTATCTGCTCTTACAAAACATTTTTTCAATACTTCTTCGTCGCAATTAATTTTAATATGACCCATTTGGCTAAAAATCTCGGTTGCCTTATTAATGGTTTCTAATAAGTTTATCCGCTCCAATTTTAACTCGGGCATCTTCGCAAAATTCGAAAACTCGGATGCAATGTGGCTTAAACTGTCAATTTGCTCTAAAAATGATTTGCTGAATTTTTGGAACTTCTCATCAAACCTTTCGTCTTTTTCTCGCCAAGACCTGTCTAACATCTGAATTCCAAGACGTAAAGGTGTTAGCGGATTTTTAATTTCATGCGCTACCTGTTTCGCCATTTCTCGCCAGGCAGTTTCCCTTTCAGATTGCGCCAGTTTATTTGCGTTTTCTTCCAAGGCTTCAACCATGCCGTTGTACTCCATAATTAAACTTCCAATTTCATCGTTCCTTTTCCACGCAATTGTATTGTTTTTGGTGCCAATCCGCGTTTTAGAAAAACCTTCCTGTATCAACGTTAGTGGACTGGTAATTTGATTAGCAACTACAAAGGCAAAGAAACCAATCACCACAAAAACTAAAACGTAAATATTAATAAGCAAATTTAAAAAGGTGCCAATTTTTTGATTATAGTCATCTTGATTAGCAAAATAAGGAAGTTGCAGGTAAGCTATAACGTTATTCTTTTTGTTTTTTATAGGCATGTATGCCGATGTAAACTGCAACCTGTTGATGGACTCATCCTGTATAAATTCCGATTTTTTCTTGATTTTGAGATTTAAAAAGGCTTCGGCATTCATCCGATCTGCAATTAAACCTATCGCATACATTTTGTATTGAGTAGAGTAAATTAGTCGTCCGTTTACATCAAATAAATTCAGGTCAGAATTATAGAGTTTCGCAAATTCATCAAAAGTAATGTTTCCCGAGTTTTCACTAAAAGCTTGTGAATCGTCAAACAAACTTTGCTCAAAAGAATCTGTAATGGTGCGTATTTTGCTTTTTGTAAAGTCTTGTTGTTGCTCTTTGTACTGTATGGATATGTAAGAAAACGTAATGATTCCAATGATTAAAGACGAGCTTACAACTGCCAATACTAAAGCAATTTGTATACGAGTTTTATAAAGTAAACTATTGTTTATTTCTAAAATTCTTTTTCTAAAGTACTGATAACTAAAACTATACTTTCCAAAACCAACTATAACCCATTTGTATGATGTTATAATTAAGGCAAACAGTAAAAATATGATAAAGAAAAAAGATAAAGACGCAAGCTCTCTCCAAAAAGTATTTGTTTCGCTGGTAACCACAATGGTGGTGTTAGCAGAGGGTTTATAAATCAAATGTTCGAAACCATTTTTATTAAGAAAGGTAAAGTTTTTGTTTTTTACATTTACATATGTATTAACTAAATCGTAAATAAAAACGCCATATTGGTTTACTAATTTTTTGTTTTGGTAGAAAGCGTAGGAGTAATTCGCAAGCTCCGAATTTTGGCTAATATTTCCGTTTTGCAACAGTTGGGGAAAGGTGCCACTAATGGTGATTTGTTTAGAGTTTAATTCTAAAACCAAAGTTCCAACCGTGGTTCCATTTTCCTTTATAGGTATTATTGCGAAGTAGCTTTGGTAGCCAAAAGTGTTGTTTAAGCGATAAAAGTAATTGCTTATTTTTAAAGAAGAATTTTCGACTTGGTTTTTAAACCTATCAATTTTTACATTTTTGCCATAACTCACCAAAGAGTCTGACTGGTTAAACAAATACGCCTTATAATCAAATTTGTTAAGGTAATTGGTTAAGTACTTATTGCTTACCCTTGCATTAAGTTTAATGTTGTTTGATGTTTTAGTTTTTAATAACGTTGCAAAATAACTATCGTTAATAATGTCTTTCTCAATCTCGTTAAAAGAAATAATAGCGTTTGGATCTTCTACCGACGATAGCTTTAAAAGTAAAGTTTTTTTGATTTCCTGTTGTTTAAAACCTTCGTAAGCATTCAACTTTAAAGATACTATGGTAGCAAATACAAACGAAATAAGTAATAAAGCTGGGAAAATAGCTCGGTCATTTGGTTGGTAATTGAGCTTAATGGTTATTAAAATAACAGCAAAAATGAGAATAAGAAAAACTGGATTCTGGTGAAAAACCAAGGTGGTTATTAAAAGACTTAAGAAAAGAATTAAAAGCGCTATTTTCTTACCTTTTACGCTAACGTGAATGTAAGTAGTTAAGTTGACCAGAATATCTATAATAAGATAGTAAGCTAATAATGCGAACATGATCATTGAAATTCCCAAAAAGCTGATAAAGTTTAAATTAACCAGGTTAGAAACTTTTAAATTGATGTTGGAGTCAAAGATTAATCCGAAGAATATATCAGAATAAATGTAAGATAACAGGATGATAAACAATGCACTATAGATTATAATGCTGTAACCTACAAACTTGTTTTTTATAGGATTAAACATCCTGTTTTTATAGGAGAATGCAAAAACGATAGTCCATAAAAAGCAAATTGTATTTAAAATAAAATCTGCAAAAGAAGGGAAGTAGAAGTTAGACGCAAATACGGTTGGGTTAAACAGTTCCATGCTATAAATAGCTTCGGGGAAGTGATATTTTAGCCCTAAGTAACGCAAAGAAAACAGGGTAACTGCTAAACCAAGTAAAGCTAAAACTGGACTGCCAGAATCTGCATAATATTTACAAATACTATTGATCAATAAAAGCAAGGTAAATAAACCAACACCCCATAAAAATATCTCAATATTGCTATAAGGGATATCTATTTTTCGTTTGGATTTTTTGATCGAGAAAAGGTATTTGCCATTTCTACTTTTGATATCAATTACGTCGGCATCGGCTATATTCGCTATTTTTATATTTCTGTCGCTAATGATGAAATCTTTAGAGTCGTCATTGTTTAAGTATTGGTTTTTAAATGGCAAGCGTGATTGTACGGGGATAAAAAACAATACCGAAAAATCTTCGTCTGTTTTTTTTACAAGCTCATAACTGCCATTACTGTACTGTACAAAGCTGGTTCCTTCTTTCGCCGTTTGGGGATTATTGGGGGCTATTACTGCATCAGACCAAAAAACAAGTTTGTTTTTTTGATAAACCTGAAAGAAGATGTTTTTTTCTGTAAAGTAGTGGAGTACGTTTGCTGCAATTTTTGGATTGGATGGTAAAGTTTTAAGGTCATTAACATTTGCTTTAATCGCCAAAAAGCCATAAATCTCTTTTTCTTTTTTAATTAATCGCTCACTAATATCATCGGCAATATCATAAAGTTTAACCAATTGGGTTGATGCCCATCTTGCAGTTAAAGAGGTAGCAAATAAGCCAATGGTAACTAAAAATAAAAGCCAACGTATTTTTGTGGAAGTTTTCAAGGATTATATTTCTGCATTTTTTAGAACGCTATAAATATAGCGTTCTAAACTGTAGCCTAAAACCAAGCCAAAAAAAAGCAGGAACCTTGATTCCTGCTTTTTAAAGGTATTTTTTTAGATGCTGGCGCTTTCTGTAGGAATAGAGCGGTTTACTTTTTTAACAAGTCCTTGTAATACAGTCCCTGGTCCAACTTCAGTAAAAGATGTTGCGCCATCTTCTAGCATGCGTTGCATAGTTTGTGTCCACTTTACAGAACCCGTTAGTTGTGCAATTAAATTATGTTTAATACTAGGGACGTCTAAGTAAGGCTTGGCATCAATATTTTGGTAAACACGGCAAAGCGGTTCGTTAATATCTATAGCAACAATAGCCGTTTCCAACTCCATTTTAGCTGCCTCCATTAAAGGCGAGTGGAAAGCACCACCAACATTTAATTTCAATGCTCTTTTTGCACCAGCTGCTAACAATAATTCGCAAGCTTTATCAATACCGGCAATGCTGCCAGAAATCACCAATTGACCTGGGCAATTATAATTTGCTGGCACTACTACATCACTAACGCGTTGGCAAATATCTTCAACCGTAAAATCATCCAAACCTAAAACAGCCGCCATGGTTGATGGCTGAATTTCACATGCTTTTTGCATGGCGTTTGCTCTTTTAGAAACTAAAGTTAATCCATCTTCAAAAGAAAGCGCACCAGTAGCAGTTAAAGCAGAAAATTCTCCTAAAGAGTGACCTGCAACCATATCTGGTTTAAAATCGTCTCCCAAAACTTTGGCTAAAATTACAGAATGTAAAAATATAGCAGGCTGGGTAACCTTAGTTTGCTTTAAATCTTCCTCAGTACCGTTAAACATAATATCGGTAATTCTAAAACCTAAAATATCATTGGCTTTTTCAAAAAGTTCTTTGGCTAGGTCAGAGTTATCGTATAAATCTTTACCCATACCAACAAATTGAGCGCCTTGTCCTGGAAATACGTATGCTTTCATGCTATTTAATTTTGGTTTATGCTTACTGTTTAAGATAAGTCAGCAGTAATTAGTTTTAAAAATTCCGATCGGGTTTTATCGTTACTAAAAGCACCAGTAAATGCCGACGTAGTAGTCACTGAGTTTTGTTTTTGAATGCCACGCATACTCATACACATGTGCTTACACTCAATAACCACCGCAACTCCCGCAGGGTTTAAAGTGTCTTGTATGCAATCTCTAATTTCGTTAGTTAAACGCTCTTGTACTTGTAGTCTGCGAGCAAAAACATCAACCACACGCGGAATTTTACTTAAACCAACAATATGTCCGTTAGGGATATAAGCAATATGCGCTTTCCCAAAAAAGGGTAACAGATGATGTTCACATAAAGAGTAAACTTCAATATCCTTTACAATTACCATTTGGCTATAGTCTTCTTTAAACATCGCCGATCTTAAAATCTCGGCAGCATCTAAATCATAACCATGAGTAAGGTATTGTAAAGCTTTAGCAGCTCTTTCTGGGGTTTTTAAAATCCCCTCTCTTTTTGGGTCTTCACCAATAGCGCCCAATATTTGGGTATAATGACTTGCAATATTTTCTATTACTTCCTCATTATATCTCTCCGTTTTTTGATAACCAATATCTCCGTTGTCGTTCATTTTTTATTCTCCAAAATACTCCACGTAATTATTCGCGGTTTCGTAAAGTTTAATACAATGTAAAGCAGCTCCTCTATCCATTATTTTGTCTGCAAGCTGCTCCCAAATTTCCATGGCCAAAACTTCTGTTGATGCCATTTTGCCTCTCATAAAATCCACATCGAGGTTTAAATTTTTATGATCAAGCTTATCGACCACACTTTCTAAAATAATATTTTTAAGCTCCTTTAAATCTATTACAAAGCCCGTTTCTTTGTTTATTTCCCCTTTTATGGTAACAAATAAATCGTAGTTATGGCCATGCCAGTTTGTATTTGCACACCTTCCAAAAACCTCTTCGTTCTTTTCTTTACTCCAATCCTCACGGCAAAGTTTATGTGCAGCATTAAAATGCTCTTTCCTTGTGATATAAATCATTTTTCAAAAATAATTGCAAATATACGTAAAGGATTTACAACGAAAACCTGCTAGTGAGCGGATTTGTGTATTTTTGTGGTTAAATTGCGGTTTGGTTTAAAAGTTTAATGTTTGATAAAGTAATTTTTAAAAATATTAAGGGCGTCTTAACACGCTTTACGCTGTATCTTTTTGCCTTATTCTTCGACTCCGCTCAGAACGAC
The DNA here is from genome assembly GCA_038243635.1 of Sphingobacteriales bacterium. GTDB lineage: Bacteria > Bacteroidota > Bacteroidia > Sphingobacteriales > Sphingobacteriaceae > Pseudopedobacter. Next base: position 83,414 of record JBBSQW010000007.1, on the reverse strand, counting down.
AAAAAGGATGTCGCTGTAATCGTTAACGCAAAAATTATCGTCTATCATTATTACTTTTCTGTTATTTCACCCCATTAAAATTGTCATCCAGCTCGTTCCCTCTACGTAAAAGCTCTGTGAACTCTGTGGTTAAAAAAATCATAAAAATGAAAATATTATTAGTTGCTGCTACCTATCAAGAAATTGAGCCTTTTATTAAACATTACGCTCCAAAATTTAATGCCGATGAATATTTAACCATCGGTAAAAACGAAGTGAAAATTTTAATTAGTGGCGTAGGAATGGTAGCAACAGCTTACGCTTTAGGAAAAGCTTTTGAACAAGAAAAATTTGATTTGGCCTTAAACGTAGGTATTGCTGGTAGTTTTTATCGCAATATAAAAATGGGTCAACTGGTTGAAGTGCGGGAGGATATATTATCAGAACTGGGCGCCGAAGATGATGAAGAGTTTGTTTCTTTAGACCAAATGGGTCTGGGCGATGTGGAGTTTACGGCATCAGAGAAAATAATTATTCCCGACGGTTTTAGAAAAGTCACCGCGATTACTGTAAACACCGTTCACGGTAATGAAGAAAGCATTAGCAATATCCGCGACCGCGTAAACCCAACTATAGAATCAATGGAGGGTGCTGCTTTTTTTTACGCCTGTGAAGAAGCAGAAACAGAAGCTTTACAAGTGCGTTCTATCTCTAATTACGTGGAGAAACGCAATCGAGAGAATTGGAACTTGCCTTTAGCTGTTAAAAACTTAAACGATTGGCTAATTATCGGCATTAAAGGATTTAGCATCTAAAAGGTTTATGATTAAAAATACGAGCTTATGCTGGCTACTTTTGACTTTCTACTTTTAACATTTTACTTAAAATAGTATGAAACTGACTTTAGGTTTTTCGCCTTGCCCAAATGATACCTTTATTTTTGATGCACTTATCCATCATAAAATAGATACTGAAGGGTTAGAGTTTGAAGTTTCTTTTGACGATGTGGAAACGCTGAATCAAAAAGCATTTAATTGCGATTTAGATATTACCAAGTTGAGTTACCACGCTTACGCTTACGCCGTAAAAGATTATGTTTTGCTGGATGCTGGTAGCGCTTTAGGCTTTGGCGTTGGACCAATGTTGATTTGTAAAAGCGCTCAAGATTTAAGCGACCAAAATTTGAAAGTCGGGATTCCTGGGAAATATACTACCGCCAATTTTTTATTAAGCTTGGCTTATCCGCATTTGCAAAATAAAGTGGAAATGGTTTTTTCTGATATTGAGCAAAAACTGTTGAATAGGGAAATAGATTTAGGTTTAATTATTCACGAAAATAGGTTTACCTACCAAGATAAAGGTTTGCAAAAAGTTAAAGATTTAGGTGAATTTTGGGAAGAAACTACTAAATGTGCCATTCCATTAGGTGGCATTGTCATTAAAAGAAGCTTGCCCCATGATGTTAAACAAAAAGTAAATCGATTGATCCGTAAATCTGTAGAATATGCTTTTGCGAATCCAAAATCGGCTTTAAGCTTTATCAAATCTCACGCACAAGAAATGGAAGAAGCTGTGATGTACAAACACATTGATTTGTATGTAAATAAATATTCAATTGACTTGGGCGTAGAGGGTAAAAAAGCTATTGAAATTTTGTTTGAGCAGGCAGCTGAAAAGGGAATTATTCCGAACGTAACGGAAGATTTGTTTTTGTAAAAAAAAGTTAATGGTATAAAAACAGCTGTTATAACACTCTAAATAAAGACATATTATTATGCATTTTTGAGATAATGGATGATAAAAATCTTTACATCATTGCCGGCTGTAATGGCGCTGGAGAAACAACATCATTTGCAGGAAATTATCATGTTTAAAGAATTAAAAGACTATGAAAACCGCAGCTGAAAAACAAATTGAATTGTTTGATAAAATAAAAGTTGGGCTCGAATTAACTTACCAAAGGTTAATTGAGTTTAAAAAGCAGAAAAATTCTGTGTTGGTAATCATGAAAGATGGTAAAATCACAAAAGTAAAACCTTAGTGCTATCAAAACACCTCACTGTCCAGAGAATTAAGCGAAGCGTTCTTCGAATTTACAAATAGAAAAGAGTCTCTGACTCTTTAAAACTTAAATTAATTCCCAACCATCATCACCGAAATTTAACCCCATAAACTCAGTTCTGGGCGTCAAATCCAAATACGGATAGATAACTTTTGACAGATAAAGCCCACGAGGTGGTGCAAGGCTCAATATTTTAGGAGTTTCTTTATTAATGAGATAGTTTTCAAAAGCTTCCACACTTATTTCACCGGTTCCTACTTTGATTAATTGGCCAACAATAATCCTAATCATTTTACTCAAAAACCGGTTAGACGAGATTTGGAAACGCAGTTGCTTGCCATCAGCTTTGGTTAGCCATTTTGCTTCAGAAACACGACAAATCGTGTGTGCGTTTTTATCGGGCGAAGTACAAAAAGGTCGATAATCATTGTACTGCGTTAATAATGCGGTAGCCTTTTTAAATTTGTCAAAGTCTAAATTCAAATCTAAGAATTGCGAACTGCATACGTTCAGAAATGGATCTTTGTAAGTATGGATAAAATAGTCATATCGTCTTTGTGTCGCATCAAACCGGGCATGCGGAGAGCCTTCCATTGGGATAATATCGAAAACTGTAATGTCATCCGGTAAGGTTCGGTTTAACCTAAAAAGGAAAGTTTCTTGACATTCAATTTCAAGATCAGCATGAAAAAAATATTGACTCGCGTTTACTTGTGCATCCGTACGTCCGCAACCATTAATAAAACTGGGGTTTTTTAAAACCTGAGTAATTTTTTCTTCAACAACTTGCTGTAAACTAATTACTTCTACATTTCTTTGCCAGCCGTGATAATTTGCGCCTCTGTAAGCGATATGGAAAAAATATCTCATGCTGGCTTCTTATTTTCTAAATTCACATTTATTGCATAAAAAAAGATTATCCTCCAGAGATAATCTTTTTTTACAACTGCTAATTTTAATTCCATCAGGGTTTACTTGTGCTTTTTTTTTGGTAAACCATCTTTGAGTCAATGATTTCTAAACTTTTTGGCATCCTAAAGTCAGTTGCTACAAAGGTGTCTTTTCTTATCAGCAGGCACATTTTTTTGTCGATGTTTTCATAATCTACGATTAACAATGAGTCTGTAGTTTTAATGGATTGAGTATGCAACTTGTTACCAAGTTTGCGGTAATAGGGTTTAATTTTGTTGGACCATTTATTACATTCAATAACTTTCAAAGCATTTTCGGTGCTGTTAACGTCCGCGGTATCAATAGTTTTTGTATTGTAAGTAACGATTTTTATCGATTGTGCTTTTGCACTAGAGGCAGAATAACTCAACAAAAAAATAATAATATAACATAAGGATGTTTTCATGGATTTTGATTTTGGCTTATCAAATTTACTAAAAAACACCTTATCCCGAAACATAGTTTAACATCTACCCAGCAAAACTGTTTTTGGTAAAAAAAAAGGTGCTGATTACTCAACACCTTTCTAAACCAAACTTAAACTAATCACAAAATATTTACTAAACCGCGTTGTTTATACGTATCTTTTTGTCTGTTTCAAATTTACAAAATAACCCATCAGAAAGTCTTAACGTTTTGTTAATGAATGTTAAATAGTGTTAAACAGCAGTAGCTTAAAAGCTACAACATTACCTTTGTTTTATAGATGAATAGGAAGAGTATTATATTGATTATGGCCTTTATGAGTTTTGCCTTGGTAGGGGTAATGGCCATGCAGTTTTACTTTATCAGAGAATCCTACGAACTTAAAACTCAACTTTTCGATCAATCGGTTAATGAGGCTCTGAAAAATGTATCTTCAAAACTGGAGAAAAAAGAAGCCTTAATTTTTTTAGCACAAAAAGCAGATATAGCGCATAAAAGGAACGTGGAAATTGCACTTCAACATCAAATAAATAGAAAGAAAAGAAGAAAAAAACATACAGAAACAAAGGAAGAGAAAATTGAGAGGTCAACCATTGCTTTTGTGCGGCAGATGAAAGCCAATCAAGCAAAATCTGATAGTATTTTTAGGATACGAGATAGCTTAATACGAAGTAAATATCCTTACAAACTGGTTTATAACGGACCAGTGCAGGCAGAAAGTCAGCCTTTGAGCTTTAACTTGCGAGTAGATGTTGACGAATTTGTTGATGAGTTTGGAAATATACAAACTATACAAAGACAATCTTTAGTGGAAGCTGCGCCTGTACACCCTAATTTTAGAGTAGTGAAAAGAGGAGTTGCGATGATTGATACGGTAAGGCGTTATATGGTGCAAGATCCGGTGCTGGGTACGGTCTTAAGAACCATACCAAAGCCTAACTTCTTAACTGGAATTTCAGATCGAGAACTTCGTTTAGCATCTCAAAAAATGCAGACCGAAAAGCAAGCTAGAAAAGTAACTAGTTATTTAGATTCTGTAGAACGCGTAAAAGACAAGAGCAGCCTGTTTGAAGATATCGCATCGGAAATGCAACAGGTTAATGTGCCTTTGAAAGAAAGGGTGCAAGCGCAAAATATTGATTCACTACTCGCTGTAGAACTGCTGAATAGTGGTATAAATTTAAACTATAATTATAGAATTGGCTCTGTACAGGCAGATTCCGTTATTTTTTCCACTGCATCACAAAAAGCCACTCAGTTTTTACCACAAAACACCTATAAAACGCCGCTTTTTAGTAAAGATATGGTGCGAGATGGGGGTTATTTAATGGTTAATTTTCCACATAAAAACAATGTGATTTTGAGCAACATGGGCTCTATTTTGTTTTCTTCTGCCGGTTTGTTGCTGATTTTAGCTGCAAGTTTTATTTATACCATTTCGTCTATACTAAGACAAAAGAAAATATCGGAGATGAAAACAGATTTCATCAACAACATGACCCACGAGTTTAAAACGCCGGTTGCTACCATCATGATTGCCAGTGAAGCACTTAAAGATCCGGAGATTAATGATAATATTGCCAGGGTAAATAAGTTAGCGGGTATTATTTACGATGAGAACGTAAGGTTAGGTAACCACATTGAAAGGGTGCTTAACATTGCCAAAATTGATAAAGAAGATATAAAGCTCGAACGTTTTCCGCAACAGGTTAATGACTTAATAAGTGCAGTGGTAGATAGCATGGAGCTTCAGTTGCAAAAAAAGGATACAGAAATAGCCTTGCATCTCGATGCTAAAGAGGCAACCATTATGGGTGATGAATTGCATCTGTCTAATGTGATTTATAATTTGGTGGATAACGCCAATAAGTACAGTAAAGATTCTGCAAAAATCAGCATCAGTACAGCAAATGAAAGCCGTTACTTGGTTATTAAAATAAAAGATAACGGCATAGGGATGAACAAAGAGCAATTAAAGAAAATTTTTGAACAGTTTTATCGCATCCCAACCGGAAATTTACATGATGTTAAAGGCTTTGGTTTAGGCTTAAGTTATGTAAACACGATTGTTAAAAAAATGAAGGGAACCATTCATGTGAAAAGTGAAAAAGATAAAGGTTCTGAATTTGAGATTAAATTTCCTTTAGCCTAATTTTATCTTTCTCTAAATTAAAAACATCAGCAAAAATAAAAGCTACAAAAATGGATAAGCAAAGAGTACTTTTAGTAGAAGACGACCCCAATTTGGGGATGTTGTTAGAAGATTACCTGACTTTAAAAGGCAAGTTTGAAGTTGTTTTATGTGCAGATGGCGACGAAGGGCTTAAAGCTTTTGTAGATGGAAATTTTGACATCTGTATTTTTGATGTGATGATGCCGAAAAAGGATGGCTTTAGTTTGGCCAAAGACGTTCGGAAAATAAACGTAAATATCCCCATTATTTTTGCCACTGCAAAAGGCATGATGGAAGATAAGACAGAGGCTTTTAACTTAGGTGGTGACGATTATATTACCAAACCTTTTAGAATAGAAGAATTGCTGTTGCGTATAAACGCACTTTTAAAAAGAAGTAGTCAGCATAACCATAACGAGGAGCCAAAACCTACTGTTTTTGAAATAAGCACCTATACCTTCGATTTTCAATCGCAAGTTATTGCTAGAGATGGGCAACAGCAAAAAGTAAGCACTAAAGAGGCGGAATTGCTGCGGCTTCTTTGCTTAAAAATGAATAATGTGCTCACCCGCGAAGAAGCTCTTTTGCAAATTTGGCATGACGATAACTATTTCAATGGTAGAAGTATGGATGTGTTTTTAAGCAAATTACGCAAGTACTTAAAAGAAGACCCTAATGTGGAAATTATTAACGTTCATGGCAGGGGTTATAAGTTGTTGGTAAATTAAAATTAATACCTTTAAGGAAATTAGAGACTTATGAAATTTCCTTCTCTAAGTCAGCTTTGGCTGTCTTTTTTAACAGTTTGTAAAAGATTTAGCCTCGCAATCTTATATGCTTTGCTTGCTACAATAGCAGCTTTAATGTTGTCTTATGATAATAAGGACTTTGAGACGGAGCAAACGCTAGTAAAGTTTATTTACTTAGGCAATTTCGGTTTGGTACTGTCCTTGGCGTTCAGTCTTTATATTGAAACCAACTTGACCAATAATGCAAAAAAACTAGGCGCCAATATTCTTATCCTAGCAATTCTTGTTCTTATTTATTTTGCGTTGCAACCAGCTATTTACCAGGCAGATGTTTTTTTACTATTGGCTTTAGGTTTTGCTTTTCATTTATTGGTTGCTTTTTCAGCATTTTTATCAAAGGGTCACGAGATAGGTTTCTGGCAGCTTAACAAAACTTTCTTTTTAAGGTTTGCAACTGCAGCTTTATATAGTACGGCGCTTTTTGCGGGCTTACGTATTGCCTTACTCAGCATCCATACCTTGTTTAATGTAACTTGGGATAGCGAAATTTATATCCGCTTATGGATTATAATTGTTGGGCTTTTTAATACCGTATTCTTCCTAGCGGGTATTCCTCAGCCTTTAGTTCAACTTAACGATGATCATAGCTACCCAAAAGCGTTAAAACTTTTTACGCAGTATGTTTTAATTCCGTTAGCCAGTATTTATTTGCTGATTTTACTGGCTTACGAAGTGAAAATTATTTTAGAATGGAGCCTGCCTTCCAGCTCTGTTGCCATTTTAATTTTAGGATATGCAGTTTTCGGTATCCTATCTATATTGTTGGTGCATCCCATCAGAAATAATGAAGGCAATAAATGGATTCAGCTTTACAGCAAAAGTTTTTACTTATTAATGTTGCCCTTATTGGTGCTTTTGGCGGTAGCCGTTGGCAAACGTATTTTAGATTATGGCATAACCGAAAGTCGTTATTTGCTAATTGTGCTCTCGCTATGGCTCGCATTTATCACGGTTTATTTTTTAATCAAAGGTCGTGAGCATATAAGGATCATCCCAATCAGTTTATTCGTTTTGTCAATACTAATTGTAATTGGTCCTTGGAGTATTAAGTCGGTTTCGTTACGTTCGCAAAGCAAGCGGTTGGCAAACTACATTCAGCAAAAGCCATCGCCAAAGCGAGACGATGAAATACGTAATTTGGTAAGTCATTTAAATAACGACTACGGGAGTGAAAGCCTCCAACCCTTTGTTAAGATAGATTTAAAGTCTATTGAATTGCAAAAAAGAAACAAGCCAGTAAGCAAAGAAGTGGTTCAGTGGGAATTACAAAGAGAAACTGCGGATACTGTTTTGGCAAGTTTAAAAGTAAGTCCCACATCCTCCGCACAACTTTGGGATGAGCAACAGAAAAATTATGTAAATGCAACTGAAGGTTTGGTTTCTGTAGAAGGAGCTTTAAGGTTGATAGCCGTCAACTCGAATCTTAATAATGTTTGGGATAAGCAAACGAGTTTTTCTTTAGGTGCGAACAATTTTTTAGTTGTGATTGATGCAAATGGTAATGTGGTAGTGAGCGACGGCGACGGAGCTAAAATTGTTTTTAACGCTAATCAAATTTTAAAACCACTTTATAAAAATAAAGCTTTAAAAGTAGATAAAGATCGCTCAAACAGTTTAGCTGTTCCAAATGATATTCTGACTGTCGAGCAGAAATTTCACAACTATACCTTTAAATTAAGGCTAGAGGAGCTTAGCGCTTATTATCCGTCACAAAAGCCCTCTGAGCCAACCAATGTCTTTTATTCCGGATATTTAATTGTTTACCCTAATTTGTAGCATAGTAATTGACTTATATGATACCTAATTTACGTTTATGAATCAAACAGCTACACCAAAAAAAACGCATAGAATTTTAAAGTGGGTAATTTCGATTATTGTTGTACTTTTTTTAGTTGCAGCCGCCGCCACTTGGTACATTAGTGAAAAATGGAAACCTCTATTAACTACCGCAATCCAAGAGGCTTTGATAGATGCGAGTGATAGCTTGTATACCGTAAAATTTTCAGATATAGAAGTGAATGTTATACTGGGTAGCGCAACAGTAGATAGCATTGAAATTACTCCAAATCTGGATGTTTATGAGAAAATGAAAGCTAACCAAGTTGCTCCAGAAAACATTTTCTCGCTAAAAGTTTTCAAGCTCTCGCTTAAAAATTTAAGACCATTGAAAGTTTATCAGCAAAAAAAACTCGACATTAAAAATATCACCATCCAAAATCCAGAATTATCGGTTTATTATACCAAGCTTAATAATCAAATTCAAAAGGAAGAAGATAACAGAAGTCCGTATGAACGGATAAAGAAGAGTTTAAAAGAGCTTAAAATTGCTAGCATTTTTTTAACGGATGTGAAGTTTAAATACGTAGATCAATCTTACAAAAAACCTAAAATTACTGTTTTTGATCAAATGAATATCCGTTTAAACGATATTCTGGTAGATTCACTATCCGATTTAGATACCACCCGTATTTTTAACACTAAAGATATTATTGCTGAGATCAATAATTACACCTACGCAACTGAGGATTCCCTGTATCACATTAATATCCACCATGCGTATGTATCATCACAAAAAAAGAAGCTAACCATTAGTGGTCTTGAATTAAAACCCAGGTTAGGGGAGATGGCTTTTACTAATCAGTTTAAAAGACAGAATGAACGATATAAGATCTCGTTTGATTCGGTTATTGTTAAAGATATTCAGTTTCATGAACTGATTGATAGGCGGAGAATTAAGAGTAGCAATGTAACTTTAGATAATGGAAATGTAGCAGTCTTTTTAGATCGTGGAAAACCGCAAAAAACAATTGACAAAGGGACTAACTTTCCCCATTTGGCTTTACAGCGATTAAAATGGGATGTTGTTGCAGATACGGTCGTAATTAAAAGCACAAATATTGCTTATACAGAGTACAACCCAAAAACCCAAGCAAATGGAACCGTTCACTTTAAAAAGTTAAGTGGACGCATTTTTAATGTGACTAACGATTCTGCTTCGTTACAGAAAAAGCATATGGCTGATGCCTATTTGCAAACCTATATTATGGGAAAAGGTAAAATAGACATCCATATTGCTTTTAATTTAGTAGATAAGAAAGGAGCGTTTTCTTATGATGGTACTTTAGGGCCCATGAGCTTCGCTGCTTTGAATCCTTTGATTAAGCCGATGGCGATGATTTCTACCACGAGCGGAGAAGTGAAAAGTATGGAATTCAATATTAAAGGAAATGTTGATGGTGCACACGGCAGGCTAGTGCTAAAATACACTAATTTAAACATCGCCATTATGAAAAAAGACGATGATGATCATTTGAAAAAATCAGGTATAATTTCTTTCTTGGCAAATGCTTTACTTTTAGATAATGCAAACCCAAAAGGAAAAGACCCATTGAAAATTGGGCATCCAGTATACGAGAGACCACGTGAAGCTTCATTTTTTAACCTCATGTGGAAAACGGTTTTTGAGGGTTTAAAAGTCAGCGTGGGCATCACTAAAGATAAAGAGGATAAGTTGAAGGAACGAGCAGATAAATTCAAACAAAATAAATCTGATCGTAAGGAACGTAAAGAAAAGCGTGTTAAAAGAAGAGAAGAAAGAAATAGTAAATAATTATGAACAATAAATTAAAATATTTTGCAGTTGCTTTTTCAACACTCTTTATCCTTTCAGGATGTTCTAAAAAAGGCACTAACGGTTTAGTTGCTGCATCGAATCTTAAAAAAATCGGTATTGAGGAAGTAAACCTTGACCGAATTGATAGTCTTCTTGCTACAGGTTTGGTTAATAATTGGATGGCCGGAGCAACTGCATTGGTGGCAGTAAACGGTAAAGTAATCTATGATAAAGGTTTTGGGTTTAGAGACCGCGAAACAAAAGCGTTAATAAGGCCAACTACCGAGTTTAGAATTGCCTCTATGACTAAGCCTATTGTTACTGCCGCTGCCATGAAATTGGTGGAAGATGGTAAGCTAAAGCTGAGCGATCCTGTCTCAAAGTATATTCCAGAATTTGCAAATCCTCAGGTTTTATTAACTTTTAATGAACCAGATACAACCTATTCTACTGTAAATGCAGTTAAAGAAATTACTGTTAAGGATTTAATGACGCATACTTCCGGAATAGGTTATGGTTTTGCCGATAAGCGCTTGGAAATGATTTATAAAAAAAGTGGGATTCCTGATTTGGCCGTTGTTGATAGTGTGTTTATTCTAGATAAAATGAAAGCCTTAGGAAAGTTGCCTTTAGTTGTACAACCCGAGTCCGAATTCTATTACGGTTTAGGGATTGATGTATTGGGTGCAGTAATTGAAGTTGCAAGTGAGAAAAAGTTAGATGTTTATCTTACAGAAAATATTTTGAAACCATTAGGCATGCTTGATACTTATTTCTTTTTACCCACCGAAAAAAAGACTCGTTTGGCAGTAATGTATGGCGAAACCAAAACTGGCAGACTAGAGCGTTTGCCTGTAATTAATAAAGGCTACAATGTAAACTTTCCTATTGTTGGTGCAAAAACTTATTTTTCTGGCGGTTCTGGATTAACTTCTAACGTTGAAGATTACGCTAAATTTTTACAAATGATTTTGAGTAATGGCAGTTTTGGAGGGAAACAAATTTTAAAGCCAGAATCTGTTAAAGAGATGACGACCAACCAAATTGGTGATTTGAAAGTTGGTGAAAATAGGTTTGGTTTAGGCTTTGAAATTACTACTGAAGACGGAGTGAAAAATGGCGCTAAAGTTGGTAAATTGAGTTGGGGTGGAGCTTTTAATACTATTTTTTGGATCGACCCGCAACGAAAATCGATAGCAGTTTTAATGACCCAAGTTTATCCTGCTATTCATAAAAAAGAGCTTCTTAGCCAGTTTGAACAATTGGTTAACGATGCTTTGGACAGGTAGACTTTTATTAGTTTTTAGTAAAAAGAGTGCATCGAACGGAGTGAAATATCTCCTTCTCAAAATTTTTAGCTAAACGTTTGAAAACTAGTTTTGTATTTGTTGGTTTCGCTAGTTGTATAATCATCGGCTATATTTCTAGTTATTTACCAGTGCGACGAAATACTGAACAATAAAATGAGTTCCGATCTCACTTGCATTTCGAAGATAGTGGAAATCTCCGAATAAGGCTATATATTTTATTTCGATAAGTCTGCCGCAAAAATCAATTTAAATCATTTGTGTATATAGTAGCCTAACATTCACCACATAGATTCATAGTTCTTGTTTGTGGAAAAGCATATTTTTTAGTTCAAATAGCTTTCCGCTTTGCGGAACATAGCTATGTGAACTACTTCTTTCTCAAAAAACTATATACCTATGTGGTTTTTAATAATCAACGTCAGACTATTTATTATATATAATTGGGATTAAACAGCTTGTTTATATTTGGAATTTCCATTAGTATGGAAATATTACATTTCTCATTTGTTCAAAAAATGCCCCCAAATAGTGTTTAAATACTTGGGGATATTTTAAAAAGGGAACAATCCCTTTAAAATCATATAAAACAAGTACTATTTGGTGGTGGCAGTTTTATGACCTGTAAAGCCGTACCATAAAATGTAAAGGTAACAAGGCGCCATACTTAGTAAAAACGCCGGTTGCGAGCCCATGTTGTGCTCTAACAATGCGTAAATCTGTGGTATAATAGCCCCACCCGAAATACCCATTACCAATAATGCTGAACCTATTTTAGTGTATCTACCTAGTCCTTTAATTGCTAAAGGAAAAATTGCTGGCCACATTAAAGAGTTTGCTAAGCCTAATAAAGCGATAAAAACAATACTAGTATAACCTGTAGTTAGGTAGGCAGCCACTGTAAATAAAACGCCAACAATAGCAGCAGTCATTAATGCTTTCTCTTGTTTAATATATTTTGGAATACAGATGATACCAATGATGTAACCAACAACCATGGAAATTAGCGTGTAGGAAGTAAATATCTTAGTTTGATCTAAGCTCATCCCTAAAGATTTGCCGTAAGTTCCAATAACATCACCTGCCATTACTTCAACACCTACGTATAAGAATAAACAGATTACACCAAGGTTTAAGTTTTTATAACTAAAAACACTAGCTTTTGGTGCTACAACGTTTCCATCATCGCCTACCTCATCTTCATCTGTATTAATTTCTGGTAACGAAGAATAAATAATTAACAATGCCAATACAAAAAGAACTACAGCAATGATGATGTAAGGGGTAATTACCCTTTGCGCCAATTCTGATAACAATACTTCTCTTTGTGCATGATCTGTAATTGTTTTTGCCTGGTCTTCAATAGCTTGTGCGCCTTTTAATACCAAGGCGCTAAGGATTAATGGACTTAATGCACCTGCAACTTTATTACAGATACCCATAATACTAATCCTTTTTGCAGCACTTTCTATTGGGCCAACAATTGTGATGTATGGGTTTGATGCTGTTTGCAATAATGCCAAGCCCATTCCTTGTACAAATAACCCAATTAAAAATAGCGGATAGCTACGCATATTGGCTGCCGGTATAAAAATTAAGGCACCTGCTGCCATCACCATTAAACCCATTGCCATTCCCTTTTTAAAGCCGGTAACTTTTAAAATATAAGATGATGGAATTGCTAAAAAGAAGTAAGCCATGTAAAAGGCAAAAGTTACTAGCAATGCTTGTGAGGTGGTGAGCTCACATGCTAATTGCAAAAACGGAATTAATGTGCCGTTTAACCAGGTTACAAACCCGAATACAAAGAATAAAGCCCCGATGATGATCACCGGATTGAGTCCTTTCTTGGACGACATTGGTGTTACTGTTGACATATAATTTTGGTTAGTGTTTTAAAAATATGGCTTTTCCAAAATAATCTGGTAAATGAAAGTTTGGTTGAGCGGTGTTTGTAATCGGATTCCAGCATAAATAATGTGGCTTTGGCAAATCGTCGCCACATTTGTAAAAGTTCATTTTTGCTTCGCGTCCGTTAAAGGTATTAATTTTATGAAACTGGAATACTTCATTAGGAATCAATAGGGTTAACTGCCAGTTTACCATCTCTTTTTCTTTAAATATAAGTGATTTAAAGCTAGAGGTTACTTCAATTTGTTTGATTTTTTCTACTGATAGCAATTCCCGGTCTTCTGCTGATGTGCCGTAACCTGCCAAACAAGTTCTGGTACAATTAAATTCAAAGTTATAATAAGTGTCTTCGTTATTTAAAGCAACAAAAAATTCAACACATGAATCTTTGTAAACAGGGTCGTTTGCCTTAGTGTAACGAGCCAATACATTTTCTTCTATTACATTGAACTTTAACAAAATTCCCGCATCTGTATAAGCAATATTAAAATCTACTTCGCCAGAAAAAGCATAATCCCAAGGACTGTTGTTTATTGCATGCTTAGGGCTTTCTTCCAGTTGTTTTGAGACAGCGGTAATATCATTGTCTTTTGTAGCGTAATAAGGGATGTTAATATGTTGTTGCATAATTGGAATTTCAAATATATAAAAATTTATAAGTGTCAACGCACACATAAGTTAAAATTAAAACAGGTGTGTTTGCGTTAGTTTTTTGTTTATTACTTTGCTTTATTTTACCCATTTTATTTTTACTTATTGTAAATTAAGTAGTTAAAAAACTTTTGAGACGATATTAATCAAAATAGGATAAACTGTTTTTAGTAAATATTACAAGATATAGTTGTCAAAGCATATATGAGTTTTTGATGTTTTCAGGGTTGGATTTTATACCAGCTGATTTGTTGATTCCACTTATTAATGGTGATACTTCACAATTTAAATTTGGTTTTTTTGCGAAAGTTGGATGAGGTAATAAATTTTCGAATCTTAGAATTACCGTTTGATTTAACTTTTTAGACAGCCTGTTTGAAATGATTTGGTTTAACGTAATACAGCCTTTCTTGTAAATGTCAGTAATTGATTGAAAAGCATATTTTAAACAAAGGAATACCATAAAAAATATATAAAAGAAAGACTTCATATTTAAATTTATACAGGGTTCAGATAATGGTTAGTTATTGGAAAACCAAATATATACAATTGTGTGTTCGGAAACACTAAATAATTTGTTAAATTATTTGGAAAAGAAATGAGTTTGAGAGTGAAAGTATGGAATTGCTTTTTACAGTTGTGAATTCTATTTGTTGAAAAAACGACGTTGACAAAGACAACTTTTTATTGAAAATTTAAATTGACACGGTTGGTTTCCCATTGTGAGGCAGAAGCGGATTTTACAGAAAACTTTGCGTTAGGAATTTACGCGGTACCACGGCTTGGCTTTTTTTCAAAGACAAACGGAGTTTGGCAAAAAGCCCGACCGCTCTTTAGCGGCAACGCCAAAACAATTTGAAATTTGCCTTAGAAAAAGCTGTTAAATTACAGGTACTTCGTCGTGTATAAAGTAGTTGGCGTTTTCTTTTGTAACGATATCTAGCGGAAGGTATTTTAGTTGCGGCACTGGTTTATTGAAAATAAGCTTATCTGCCAACAACTGTAATGCTGCAAAAGCTTGCCCCTTTGGGTTTTGGTTAATTAAAAAGCTAATGCTGTTTTGCTTAAGGTAATGTAGGTTTTTAGGCAATAAGTCGTAACCTACAACTTTAATATCTGATAAGTATTTTTGGGTTAAATATTCTGCAACATTGTAAACTTTAGCGTTAGTTACAAAAACTGCTTTAATATTGGAGTTGGTTTGGAAAGTATGATCCATTTGTTGGATAAAACTAGGCTTGTGATCATTGGTAATATCAAGCGTTAAAAGCTTAAATTGTTGTAAGTTATTTTCCGTGAAATAATTTTTGAAGCCTTTTTCTTTGATAACAAGATGGTTTGCGTTGGTGGTTTTTTGATTAAAGTGTATGATTAGGATGCTGCAAGGCATGGCTAAGCCGTAGTGAACTAGCTTCCCCGCTAAGTAACCGCTTTGATAGTTATCCTGACCGATGTAGCTTAGCGGTTTGCAATCTGGTATTTCGTTATTAAAGAAAATATAAGGGACGTCTTGTGCTTTCCATAAATCTAAAAATGGGATAACCTCCTTATGAAAAATTGGGGCTAAAATAATGGTGTTATATTTTTTTTTGTTTAGTTCAGTTGCTTGGAACGTAAAAGATTCGGGATCATTAGGATTAAAATGGTAGTAGTTAATGGTAAGTCCATACCGTTTTAATTCTTTAGCTGCAGTTTCTATACCTAAGTTTGCATCAAACCAATAGTTGCCGAAAGAGCCATTGGGAAGGAGTGCCGCGATTTGGTATTCGTTTTTTGAAACTAAAGTTCGAGCGATGATGTTTGGTTGGTAATCTGTTTCTTTAATAATGCGGAGAACTCGTTTTTCTACATCAGCTGCAACTCTTCCTCGTTTATGTAAAACCCGATCTACTGTACCTATCGAGACCTTTGCCTTTGTAGCTATATCTTTAATAGTAACGGGTTTGTCGTTTGTTTTCAAAATTTATTAATCAATGGATAGTTAATTTTCATAGGTTAGGTTGCAACCGTTCGTAATATTCAAATCCGTCAATAATGTTTAGATAAGCGCCATCAAAGCCTTCATTAATAATTTTTTTTAGGTAAGAAGCGGCATTGCCGTAGATTAGGTTTTGCAATTCGGGCATCCAATATTTTACCTTAAAATTTCCTTTCCAATCGGAGTTTTCAGCATCTAAAAAACGTGGTTTATTACTTTTTCAATTGCTTTGCCAATAATATCGATAATCTTCTGTCTCTCCAACAGATAGGTAACAAATAATTAAACGCTGTTTTTTGTTTTTAGTTCTCGCTTCGCGGCGTCAATAAAAGTGTGAATCACAAATAAATCCATGCTGCCATGTCCGGCACCTTCAGAATCTGAGGTATATTTTTCGATAGCGGATTGTCATACTTTTTTAGCCATTCGTCAGCATTGTCCCAAGTATGTGGCTGGTTTTTCTGTGTGATAAAATTGAAAACGACTGAATTAAATTTTGACTATTAAAGCTTTAATTAAAGCTACGTTAAAAAACTAAAGTTTGTAATTTTAAACTAAACAGTTAGTTAGGTAATTAATTAGATATGTGCCACCTCTTCTTGGATAAAATAATTAGCATTTTCTTTGGTTACGATATCTAGTGGCAAGTATTTTAGTTGTGGTACTGGTTTGTCGAAAATTAATTTGTCGGCCAATATCTGCAACGCCCAAAAGCCTTGTCCTTTCGGGTTTTGGTTAATTAAAAAGCTAATGATATTTTGCTTTAGGTAGTGGATGTTTTTAGGGAGCAAATCATAACCAATAATCTTAACGTCTGTAAAGTGTTTTTGTGTAAGGTATTCTGCTACTTCAAAAGCTTTGGAAGTCGTTACGAAAACAGCTTTAATATTTGGGTTAGATTCAAAAATGCTGTCCATCTGTTTTATAAATGCCGAATGATTTGGGCCGGCAATATCTGCTCTGATGATATCAAACTGTTGTAGGTTGTTTTGGATAAAGTAATTTTTAAAGCCAAGCTCCTTTTTTTCTAAGTGAACAGCGTTTGAGGTTTCTTCGTCAAAATGCGCAATTAAAATAGAGCAGGGTGCGCATTGCCCATAATGGACAAGCTTTGCTGCTAAATAACCACTTTGGTAACTATCCTGTCCAATATAACTTAAGGGCTCAAAATCCGAGATTTCGGTATTAAAAAACACGAAAGGAATTTTAGCTTTTTTCCATTCTTGCAAAAGCGGCAAAACTTCGCGGTGAAATATAGGAGTTACAATAATAGCATCGTGGCGCTCTTTATTTAATTCATTAGCTTGCGTTGCAAATGATTGTGAGCTATAAGGATCAAAATGATAATACTTAACCGAAAGACCATATTTTTTTAAATCTTTTAAAGCACTTTTAATACCCATTTTAGGGTCAATCCAATAACTATCATAAGATTCTTCGGGAATTAATACGGCAACAACATACTGCTTTTTTGAACTTAACGCTCTAGCAATGATATTTGGCTGATAGTCCATCTCTTTGATAATGCGAAGAATTTTCTCTTCCACTTTCGCAGCAACTCTACCTCTTTTGTGTAACACCCTATCAACAGTTCCTGTAGAAACCTGCGCTTTTTCGGCAATATCTTTAATGGTAATTATTTTGTCTTTCATTATTAAGCGTTGCACAGTTTTGTGACGAAATTAAAGAAAATAAATAATAATGAGCTTAATTTTAAGTGCTTATATAGTGAAGAACGTATTTGTAAACTAGGTTTCGTTAAATATTCACTTGCATTATAATAATTGGCTTAGCTTTACGGATACATTCTTTCCATCTCTCTACCCACATTTTCCATGCGATGTTTCATAATCAAGTTTTTAGGTCCGTAAGAACTCGACCAATGCGGTTTGGATAAGCCTTTTTCCCAGCCGGCTAGCTTGTTTAACAGCTGCTTTACTATTTCTGGGTTTTCTTTGGCTACGTTTTTAGTTTCAGATAAATCTTTGCTTAAGTCAAATAATAAAATAGGATCTGTTTCAACTCGAATTAACTTCCAATTGCCTTCACGTACCGCAGCTGATATACCTCTACGCCAAAACAACGCCTTGTGAGGCGCTTCTTCATTCTTCCCGTACACGAAAGGAATTAGGTTTACACCATCTAACTTATTCTTACCCACCTGTTTTCCACCTGCTGCTGCCAATGCGGTTGGTAAAAAATCTAAAGAATTTACCGGCAAATCGTAGTCGACATTATGCGGTAAAGTGTTCTTCCATATCATAGACATTGCAACACGCACACCACCTTCCCAAACAGAGCCTTTCATCCCGCGTAAAGCGCCGTTATCAGAAGAATTGTTGGTTGCTCCGCCATTATCATTCAAGAAAAGAATCAATGTGTTTTCGTCTAACTCATTTTCTTTTAGCGTTTGTCTTAAGCGCCCAACATTATCATCAAGGGATGCCATTAATGCGGCGTAAGATCTTCTTCCGCTGTCGGCTATGGACGAAAATTTGTCCCAGTATTCTTTTTTTGCATCAACCGGAGTGTGGACTGCATTGTATGCTAGATAAATGAAAAAAGGTTTGTCCGATTTTTTTTTCATGAACGAAATCGCCTTGTCTGTCCACATATCGGTTAAGTAAGTTACGCTATCTTCTGGTACAATGCTTTTATTATTGTGGAGTTTCTCGTCCGCAGGCACATCTCCTTTGATGGAGAAAAAGCTACGATGTCCGCCTATAAATCCGTAAAACTCATCAAAGCCACGGTTCAATGGAGCATGTTTTTCCTCGTTGCCCAAGTGCCACTTTCCAATAGCTAAGGTACGGTAACCATTACCCCGCATTTCGTCGCCAAAGGCGTTTTCTGCTGGGTCCATACCCATATCTTCTTTAGTAAAACCTGCTGCAGGTTTGCCAGACATATTATTTTCAAACCCAAAGCGTTGTTGGTAGCGTCCAGTTAATAAGCCCGCTCTTGATGGTGCGCACACAGATGCAGAAACGTAAGCATTGGTGAACTTTACCCCAGATGCAATTAGAGAATCTATGTTTGGTGTAGGGATTTCTTTTCCGCCATAAGCACCGAAATCTGCATAACCTGCGTCATCACTTAAAATGATAATTACATTAGGTTTTTTTGTCTCTGCGGTTTTGTTTTGTTGATTGCAGGATGATGTAATGATGATAACTGTTGCTAGTAGAATGAAAGGGTTTATTCTTTTCATAATGATTATTTTAAATATTTATAATTGCATTTTGTGCATTTTGACGTTTTAACACGCTTTCCGTTCATACTCCACAAGGCATTAGCCACAGGCCTGTATCCACTTCTATCGTTAACGCAATTTGCTCGTTAATTTCCATTCCGTCGACGAGAAATATCACGATGTGTATTAATTTTCTTGTCGTCATGCTGAGCGGAGTCGAAGCATTATTTAATCAACTTAAATTGCGAAGCAATACTATATTTACATGGAATGCTCAATTCTGTATTTCCATTTATATATACAGTTTTAACATCCGTTAATGTAGCATTAACTTTCCATAAACCTTTAACAACTAGGCACACTACCGATGGTTGAGATGGAGAACCGTACCAAGGTTTAGAATAAATGCTTTCTTCTTTTCTTTTGCCGTCTGCTAAAATTTTGGTGTCATCTGGTCCAGCATAAAAAGCCAGATCAGGGTCGGTAACCGAAAAATCAAAAGTATTGTTTCCTTTTTGATACATCACCAAGCAAGCTTTATCGGTTGTAACCAATAAAGAATCTTTTAGCGCTTCATTTGCTTTAAAAATTGCTTGTGCTGTGATATTCTTAGGTGCGTACCAAAGCTTGTGCGCTAAACTATCTTGTTGTACAATTTTATAGGTTGCTGTTTTGCTTCCCATTTTGGTTTTAAAACTTTCCAGTTGTTTCGCATCCGATTTAATGAGCATTGCATATTGGTAACTGTCATTCTTTGGCGCTTTACCATGGTTAAAAATCAACTTCGCTACAATGCCTTTAGTATCTTTCAAATCTTTTTGATCTCTGGAGATTTGCTCACTTTTAGTGAATTCTACCTCGCTGGTGTTTGGGATATAATAACCGATTCCACGATTGTCTAAAACAGTTAAAGCTTTTTTATCATTCCATTTTTTATCAAAAGGAAACGTTGAAAAAATCGAATTATTAAAATTAAATGCCACTTTTTTTTCAGTTAATACATTTTGAAAAAGTGTAGTTTGTGTGCTGTAGTTTGCAATGCTGTTGCTAATATCAGAACCTAAAGCAACCACTAAATCATCAAACATAAACCACGACTTTATAGCTCTAAAGCTGCCCAAATCATATTTGTCACTTCCATGAAGTTTCATGGCAAACATTCCATCCCAATTGTTAAGGTTAGTGCCGCCAGCAAAAGTTTCATCGCTTAAAAGCATTTCTTCTACACCACTAAAATTATCGGCGTTAATAATATTAGCTCTTAACTTATTGATAGGTACATGTAGCGTAGTTGTTCCCGGTAGGTTATTCCAATCCCAACCGCTATCGCTAAAACTATTACCATTATCATTGGCGGTTTGCGGGAAAAGAACTTCCATTTGTCCGTAGCTGGAATATCTGCCAAAAACATTTGCACTTGGGTATGATTCGTGTGAAATGATGTAGCGCCTTCACTTGTTAATGAATAGTTCTCCAAGAAGGTCTTCGCATATTTAAGATCATTTACTGTTTCATCAACGGATGTTAACGATAACGCGGTCTCAAACAAAAAGGCAAGTTTTACGTGTAGAAAATCTGTGTTTTGGCCTGGGATAAAATTTGGATCGTAAATTTTATTATACTCATTAGACCATTTCAATAATTTGATAACATCTATGCGTAACTGTTCTGGATAGATAGTTAGTGCTTCCAAAAAGCCTATATTAAAAATTCGGATTTCTGTATAGGTACTTTGGGGGAAGTCGTTTCTTCCTCCTTCTGATACACCTTGATCTATGATACATTCTGTAAATAACAGCAGTTTGGCTTTTGCATCAGTATCTCCATTTTTAACGAACGCTCTTGTTAACGATTGAACATGTGTGGCAATTAATGCCAAAGTGGCTCGGTCGTTCGACGCCAGAAGTCCTCTTCCTTTGATAGACCCATCCGTATTGCGACTGATATTACAATTGTCTACATAGGTTTTTGCTGCGGTAACTGCTGCTGGAGTAACGCCGCCAATAGTTCTAGCATAGTTGGTTTTTACAATTTGTAAACTGCTTAATTCAGTAATAGAAGCTGTTCCAACAGTTATATTTTTCTTTTGTAAGTAGGCGCCAAGTGGATCTTCTCCCACCTCTTGCCTAAACAACTCGTAATCCAAAGCCATGTGAGGCCCAGGCAACCTAGCGTCTTTATTACCAATAAAGGTGAAATTATCAAAAAATAGATTTTTGATACCAGACCCTCCAGGCGCTTGGTTGTAAGTAATTCTGCATTGATTTAATACAAACCCAGGTAAATTATTATTTAGACTATAATCATAACGATAACTGCGGTGATAATCTCGCCAGCCCTTAAAGTTTAACAGCATTGTTCCAGTGCGTTGAACCACGCCATTGTTATCTAAAAATTCAATAATAAGCTTATCAACAGAAACGCTTGGGCTGTAAATGAAAAGTTGTGCTGAATTTGGATCATAACTACCCAGTTCTGACGCTGGGATATTTAGGTCAGTGGCCGTAATTTTATTGCCGTTGGTCGCTGACCATTTTAAAGCTTTAATGCCATCTTTAACATGATCAGAACTAGTTGTCAAACTAGTTGTCAAACTAGTTGAACTTGTTGTACTGAAATAGGATGGAACGCCACTCTCAAAATCCGTAAAGCGCTGTTGAGCGGTTGCACTCAAACAAGTAATTCCTGCAAGGAAAGTAATTATAAAAATTCTCTTCGCTACGTTCATCATTAGTGCATTGTCAAAAAATTGATCATGTAAATTCAGTTACTATTGGTGAAAAATTAAATCAATCTGATGACTATAAATAGGAAGTCAAAACATAGATAACCGAAGCATGCTTGACAAACTTTAATAATTCTTGATCTTTTATAAATGGTTTATTTTATTCTAATTGGATAAACGAAAGTCACCAAAAATCTGTTTTCACGAATATGTCTTATCCGTTTAATTAGGGGTATAAATCAGTTTATCGTATGGTCAGGAAGCCTGTCTCAGTGTTTAGTACACTTTATACTGATTAATCCACTATGGCGGTAAATATTTGTTTGTAATTTCTTAACTGGAAAACGTATTCTTTAGGTAGGGCTTCATTCAAATTTTGTACGCCTCAGTACGTTGCGAGTGGACTTTAAGTAGCGAGTAAATGGGCGATGAATTTGCGATGTAAAAATTTAACGATGACGTTAAATAAGGATCCAACGAAATTGGGGAGGTATTGAAATTTGAAAAGCGCTACGAACTTGGGGGAGAGTTCCTAGCGCTTTTTTCTTAGTATTTAACTTGTAAAGGTGTTTTTAAACTTTTGCTGTAACTCTCTACATACTTCAACCAATCCAGTTCGTTATGATAAACGCCACCTCTGTTCCAACCACCACCTTGGTAGTAAGTAAATGTTTGGTTCTTACTTAGCTTTTTTATACCCAATAAGTGACCAGCTTCGTCAATAAGTTTTACATTTTCAGATGCTGGAAATAAAACAGCTACACCTATCCTTCCGTTATCTACCGTTCCATCTGCTTGATCCCAATAACTTACATAATTATTAATATTATCAACTTTTGAGCTACCATCATTTTTGTGTTTGGTTACGCCAGCTGCAATAGTTAATTCGTTTCCATTAAATTTATAATGATCTGTTATTTTGTTGATGTAAGATCCAGCATCTAAAGAGATAGTTTTTACCTCTGAAATGCTTTGGCCGTTAACATCCCAGCTATCGTAAATTAAATCAAATACCATACGTATAGGGCCTTGTTCTACAATTTTATATTTCGTGTAATTGCCAGAAAATGCAAATTTTCCATCGTTATAAACAGCTGAGTTTCCAGCGCCTAAAGTCATGCCTACGTGGTAAGCATCCATACCTTCTCCGTGGTCAAGGTGGTAATTGTCACTTTTGTACCACTTGTTAAGAATCATGTTAGGTGTGTTTTTAGCCCAATAATCTAAACCCTTTGCATTTCCTTTTTCTTGTTTATCCAACGCAGCGCCGTACATTCTAAAAGCTACTTTATCGTTTTCCCAAGCAAAATCATCAAAACGCTCTGGCATTTGACGGCCGTAAACTTTAGAAGGATAGTCTTCTCTCTCACCATCTTTGATGATAAAAAACAATTCAGTTCCTTCTGAAATATCCGTTTGGAAAATTAAGGTTTGTGGTTTCTTTTCGCCGTCATATAAAAGTTGCGAGGGAATTTGTTTTCCGCTAGTTACATCGATTACCACTACATTTTTTTCATCAACCTTCTTATTGCGTTTTGTAATTGCTTTCCAGTCCACTTCAACTGTTTGCGACATGCGTTGTAAACCAGTTTTGTTGCTAACATTTACCAATAAGCCATCCGCTAGGTTAAGCTCCATTTTGTAAATCTCGCTACCAGCTAATAAAAATGCGCCAACACCATAAACATCAGTATCGTCATAAGTTACCTCTTGTGGGTCGCGACCTTGCGCTTGTACGTAACCTAACTTCCCGTTCGGGTGTACTGAAGTTACCAACGAAGTCCAAGAGTTTTTAACAGCTTCTTTATAATCATTATAGTTCAATAAGCCGTTGTTAATTCCCCAAGCCAAAGCGTAAGCGAAAAAGCCAGTTCCGCTGGTTTCTTTAGCAGGAAAGCTTGCTGGGTCTAACAAACTTGCATGCCACGATCCATCTGGCTGTTGTAACGATGCAATTCTTTTAGCCATTTCCCTAAACTGCTTTTCAAATTTCTTTCTGTCCGGATGGTTTTGGGGCATCACTTCTAAAATCCTAACCAACCCGCCCATTACCCAACCGTTTCCTCTTCCCCAGAAAACCTTTGCGCCGTTTTTTTCTTTTTGATCAAAATATCTGCTATCGCGGAAGAAGAGATGTTCCTTATTATCATATAAGTACTCACTGCTTTTCCACCAAAGTTTGGATGCGGTATCTAAGTATTTTGGATCGCCAGTTGCTTGCGTTAGGTATCCTAAAGCTGGCGGACCCATATATAAGGCATCGCACCAAGCCCATTCTCTATTGAAAATTTCGTTTACCCAAAGCAAAGACTCTGTATGCGGCATAGTAACGATAGTGTCTGCTCTGTCTTTAAATTTTGCAATATATTTTGGGTTTTTATAAAGCTGATAAAGCTGGGAGTAAGTTTGGCCTACACAATAATCATCCGCAAAAAAACGCTCGGGACCTAATCCCCAATGGTTTTCGTTACCTACTTCAATTAGTTTGTTGTAATAAGTATTGTCATTAGCAAGGTTAGCCCAAGCCATCATTCCGGTATAAAGTGCTCCATTTGTCCAATCCGTTTTTGGTGTTTTCCAACCGTTATCGGCCAAATCTTTCCACTGCCAATCAGCGGTTTTTTTCATGATATGGATAATGCTATCCGGCTGTAGGTTGCTTTGCGCAAAACTTGTAGTATAAACGCTTATAAAAAATAAAACGAAGCTTAGTTTTAAAAAGTGGGTTAATCTAGTTTTCACGATCACTGGTTTTAATGTTTAATTATTTGATCCAAGAAGGCAATTTACCTAATCTATTTTTTAACTGGCCCTCGTATAAAGATTGTGGCAAAACTTTTTCGCCATTAGATTCTTCGTATTTAAGTTGGTCTTTTATAAACGTGGTTGGCGTTCCGTGGAAACCCACCATAATAGGATAGGGGATTTTCCAGTAGCGTTGGTTGGGCCAAAAGTTAAATTCCGGGTATTCTGCATTGGTTTTATTGTAATTCCAAAACACTAAATTTCGCATGTGATTTGGCATATTCTCAATAGCTCCACCGCCTCTGTTCATCATTAAACCACCCGTAACATTATCTAAAAGTGTGTTACGCGGTTGTGATGCATGACTTTCAAAACAAGTAGTTGATGGGTAAGTTACTTTGTGCAAAACGGTATTCATGGCAGTTTTTGAGCTGCCTACAGAATGCCATTGTGATGCTTTATCGGTAATGTTTGATAGCAAAACGTTTGTGCCACCCGCATTGGTAATAGCTTCATGCCCGCCATTTCCGTTTACCTCGCAATTTGCTATGGTAATGTTTGCGCCGTTATTAACTACTGCAGCTACAGAAACATCTGTAAACCGGCAATTATTAATCCAAGAGTTTGTAATTCTTCGCATATTAATCATCGTGTAACCGCTGTCATCCAACCAAGAACGATGATGTACGAAAGGCATTTTCCAATTTCCGACAAATGCAATATCTTCAATGCCGACTTCGTCAATTTGATTATACTTAGCTATTTTCCAACCCAAATTGGCAGTTATAGGATAAGCTAAAGGCTGGTTTAACGTAATGGTATTTCCTTTTATTTTTTTAATTTGGTGTACAACCGATAAATCAAGACCGCCATTAACTAGTGCCTTCCAAGCTGGATTTACTTCATAACTTCCTAAATCTAATTTAATAGCATCCGCATCTTTACTCTGCATAGTTAAAACTACCCAGTCGCCAATACTTAAACCTTGAGTTTGGTCAACATTAAAGTCAAAATCGCCAATTGCTGCGTCAGAAGTGATGTTGCCAATATTTTTGGGACTTGCTTTACTGCCGAAAACAAACATTGCTGGCGTACTCTACATTTTAGTACTGTCTTTCGGTTGCAATGGGACTTTCATAAAAAGTTCTGTACCTCCGGCTCCACTTCCGCTACCTTTAAAAATAATATTACTGCTACCTACCCAAATTGTGCTTAAATCGTCGTAAATATCTTGAGTAATAAACCTGCCTTTTGGAAAATAAACTATTCCGCCGCTTGTTTTGCTGGCTGCAGCTATAGTTTTTTCAATCGCTTCTTTATCTGATTTATCATCGTTAGGAATAGCTCCGAAATCAACAACGTTATAGGTAGGTAAGCCCGATGCTTTATAATTCATTGCTTTTTCTCCGTTTTTATAACCTACGTAAGAAAAATCTGGTAGTATAGATGTTTTAGGATTAGCCTTGTAATCCATAAATATTTTAGCCTCTTGTTGTGCAAATAAATTACCCGTATAAGCTATTGATAGCGCTAAAAGAGTGAGTGTTCTCTTCATTATTTTTCTATATCAAAATTGTCTTCGGTTTGCTTTAGCCAAACTTTTAAATCTTTCTTTAACGTGT
Source organism: Sphingobacteriales bacterium (assembly GCA_038243635.1). Classification (GTDB taxonomy): domain Bacteria; phylum Bacteroidota; class Bacteroidia; order Sphingobacteriales; family Sphingobacteriaceae; genus Pseudopedobacter. Next base: position 57,269 of record JBBSQW010000007.1, on the reverse strand, counting down.
TAACAAGCTCAGGATTATTGCTGTAGAGGTTGTTTAGTTCAAAAGGATCTTTTTTAATGTCAAACAAATACTTGTTCAACTTTTTACCTTGCAAATCGTAAACTAATTTGTGTTGTGCAGTTCTTACTCCTCTAAACCCACTATTAGTTTTTGATGCAGCTACAGAACCCATAATGTATTGCAGTTTAGGATAATCTCCTTTGCCCGTAGTGATGTATTTAGAAAAGTCTCGGCCATCTAAATCTGCTGGAAGTTGAGTTTTAACACCCATTATGTTCAATACTGTCGGAAAAATATCTGGCTCGCTCATGAGCATTTGATCATCGTAACGAGCTAAAATTTTGCCATCCCAATGCATAATAAAAGGGATGCGAACAGATTCTTCATAGAAATGATTTTTAGACACTTCATCATGCTTGCCTAAACTGTTTCCATGATCGGCCATAAAAATAATGAGTGTGTTTTTTTGGAAACTACTTTTTTTCAAATAATCTAAAATTCTTCCAATCTGTTCATCAGCACCAGTAATGTTGGCATAATAATATTTGATATTATCTCTGTAAAGCTTACCCATTTTAGTATCGGCAGCAGGTATATCTGGGTCGGTTAATAGTGTTTCTAAACGTACATCTTTATACAAATCATAATATTTTTTAGGTACAGTTTTGTAGCCAGAATGTGGTGGGTTCATAGAAACCACCAAAGAGAAAGGCTTATCAGCTGGTCTTACACTGCCTTCGTTTTTAAAAAAAGCGATAGCTTTATCAGCTTCATGTTTTGGACCCCATTCGTTTACGTAATGAAAACTATCGCGGCTATCATTAGTGTTCCAATACATGGGTTTAGCATGATCGTCATAAGTGCCATAAGAATACCAATAATCATAACCGTGGCGACGGGCGGGTGGAGTCCACTCATTCCACGCAATTTCTTTATTGTTTGAAGTGTTGATATAAGGCTCATGCGGAGCGTCTAAATGCCACTTGCCAATATATCCGTTAAAATAGCCTGAAGCTTTCAAAACATCAGAAATACAGGTCATATCTGGTGGAAGCTCAATTCCGTACGGTGTGCCTTTTGAGTTTACATTGCTAAAAACTTTATTTTTTAATGGATAACGGCCACTAAAAAGCATGGCTCTACTGGGCGAACATAATGGATAATTGGTTACCATTTGTTTGGAAACAAAGCTAGTTTTTGCAAAAGCATCTAAATTTTGGGTTTTTACAGGCTCTTTCCCCTCGTAACCCATTGCATTGCCACGCCATTGGTCATTAATAATAATGAGCAAGTTTGGCTTTTCGGCCAGTTTACTTTGTGCGGCAACATTTAGCGCAAGCGAAATAACACCGACTAAAATAAAACTTTTACGTACAATAAAAGGCAAATTAAGCATACTGAGTTTTGGTTATTTTTGGTTCTTAATGTCTTCTAAATCCTGTACAAGCATTTTAATTTTGTTAGGATACTTTGAAGCTAAGTTGGTTTTTTCTGACGGATCGTTTTTCAAATTGTAGAGCTGTGGTTTTACTGAGTTTCCTAATTCTATATCTACAAAAGTATCATAAGAAGGACCTCCACTTGGCTCAATGTACTTCCAGATTCCCTTAACAATGGCTAAAGTACCAGCGTCTTCAACCAATGTTTTTCTTCCCTTTTTAGCTTTCCCTAAATAAGCTTTAATTTGGTTTTGACTATCGATGGACTGGTTTGGCGCAATTTTAACGTTTAGGTAATTGGCGAAAGAAGCAGAAAAATCAATTTGAGATAATAATGCACTTGATGATTTTCCTTCAGCTACCTTCCCTGGCCACGATACAATAAATGGGACACGAGTTCCCGCTTCATAAATGCTATACTTTCCGCCGCTATAAATACCCGCCGCTTGATGTCCTTTTGACATTGCAACCGCACCGTCTGCATAACCATCATCGAAAACTGGTCCGTTATCACTGGTAAAAATAATGATGGTATTTTTAGTTAAGTCTTCATTTTCAATGACTTTTACAATTTTGCCAACGCTCCAATCCAATTGCAAAATGGCATCTCCACGAGGCCCCATTCCACTTTTTCCTATAAAACGTGGATGTGGATCACGCGGAACATGCGGATCGCCAGAAGCGAAGTACAAGAAGAATGGATTATCCCTGTTTTTTTTGATGTAAGCTGTTGCTCTGTTAGTGATGGTATCGGCAATGTTTTGATCTGTCCAACGGGCGGTGTTTCCGCCTTTCATCCAGCCAATTCTGCTAATTCCATTAACAATGGTGTTGCTATGACCGTTAGAAAGTCCCATTCTTAAAAGTTCTGGGTTTTCTTTCCCGGTAGGGTCGGTGCCTATTTTGTGCTGGTAATCTACTTCAACCGGATCTTTTTGAGTAAGATTAACAATTTGATGGTTCTCGATAAAAACGGTAGGAACACGATCTAAGGTAGCTGCCATGATGTACGAATAATCAAAACCAACTTCTAGTGGACCGGGTTTGATATCGCCATTCCAATCTGCTTTACTTTTAGTTCCCAAACCTAAATGCCATTTGCCAATTGCAGCTGTTTAATAACCTGCGTTTTGGAAAATTTTAGGTAATGTAGTATTTGACGTATCAATCAAAAGGGGAGAGTCGCCAGGAGCAATGCCGGTATCGTTTCTACGCCAAGCATAACGCCCAGTTAGCAACGAGTACCTGGACGGGGTACAAGTTGCAGAAGTGGTATGCGCATTGGTGAAAAGCACTCCTTTCTTTGCTAAAGCATCGATGTTTGGAGTGGATATTTTGGTAGCGCCGTAGCAGCTTACGTCTCCGTAGCCTAAATCATCGGCGTAAATTATGACTACGTTAGGTTTGTCCTGTGCTTTTAACCCGAGTGTTAAGCTTAAGAATAAAATACTTGCAAATATTTTCATTGAAATACGATTAAGAAGTGACCAAAACTGTGTTTTTTTTGCTCGATTTTTAACTTAAAATTGTTAATTGGTTATCAAACGTAGCGATAAATAAATAGGTCTGCAAGTTTTTAACAAAAAAGTGTGTTCGTTAACACATCGGCTTTGTCATCGAGCTTTCGAGTATATATATCTGTTACCTATGACGAGAACTTAAAATATATGCTACGCATACATGAAGCCGTTTTAATAACGAATTCTATGAATTCAATTTTTTAAAAATCTAAAAAGTATTGATTTTAGATTTTTGACCTTAAAATTAACAACCTATATAAAAGGATATTATATAGGTTGTTAGGTAGAGTGATTTTTGGGCATTATATAGAATCGTCTTACGCACTAATGATCAGTGCCTAACCAATCGTTAATCGTTTCAGTAGTTTCTTCATCTTCGGTAATTTCTAGCAATTTGATGTTAACTGGATGTATAAGCTCAGAGTTCATTGGAAACGCGAAACCGTAGCCTTGTCTGTAATACTCAGCCTTCGCTACATAGCCTTTAATTTTTTTGTTTTCGTTTAGGTAATAAAGTAATTGTGGACGATCGTACACTACGGCGTCAACATCCTTGCGTTCAAGTTTTAGAAAGGCTTCCTTAAGGGAATTGGTCCTCTCTTCTCTTACGCCGTGTTCTTTTAAAAATTCTTCTGCTGGTGAGCCTATAATAGTTGCAGCTCTTTTATCTGCAAGTTGCTCAATGTTTTTAATGGTATCGTCGCCCAAGCCTGAAAGTGTAAGCGTACTAGCAATACCCGCTACCATAGAGGTTGCGAAAATAATGGAGACAACCATCCATGTACCGGCGATAATTCGCCCCGCCAAGGTAATTGGGGCTGTATCTCCGTAGCCAGTTGTAGACATGGTTACAATTGCCAACCACATTCCATTTCCTATCCCTTTTGTTGGGCTCGCTGGAAACTGTTCTGGAGAGGCTTTGCGTTCTGCCAACCATAAAAAGGTACCCACCATTGCTAAAATAAACAGAAATATAGCTACCGCTATAGCAAGTTTAAAACTAAAGAATGGTTTGATACGGTCCCAAAGTGTTGGCTTGTCCAAGCGTGAGACAATAGCTAAGCTAGACTGATAATAAGGTTGAGAAAATCGCATGCGGGTTACCCTCTCAGATGTTATGCTGATTGGACCTACTACTAAATCTACTTTTTTATTATTTAACTCAGCTAAGGCTTTTTTTACAGACGAAAATTTTTTGTACTCATATTTCCAATTGTTCTTTTTGGCTACATTTTCCCAAATTTCTACAGCTATACCAGATGGTGCATCAGTCCCTTTTGCAAAAACAAAAGGAGCACCGCCAGCTAAACCGACCTTAAGAATTTTATCTTGTGCTTGTAAAAGGCTAGACGAAAAAAATAGAATTGATAGGATAATGTAGGAAGTAAACTTTTTAAACATGCGAAATTGCGTTTTATTTATTTCGGTTTATATTACAAAAAATTTGCCACAGAATTAGATATTCCTTTTTTGCAGGGAAAAATGAGGGCAAAAAAAGTCTGACTTATCATAAAAATTCACGAGAAAGATATTCGTTTTTTAGCCTGGAAAAAGATTGAGCTTAGGTTAAGCTGTAAACCTTAAAATCCCAATACTCTGCAACTAAGGGCGCCATTTGTAAAGCCTATATAGCCTTCTTTTAACGGTTTGCCAAAAGTTTTACCATCATCGGTATAGCTTAGCACCGGTAAGTCATTTATGTGGAATTGGATTTTACGTCCAATCTTGCTTATTTTCATCTCCATAGGATATAAAATATCAGCAACAGAAGGGATAGGGTCGGCACCTTGAGCAACAATATTGGCGCCATAGCTTTTACGTAAATTACAAAGATGAAATGCTCTCTCGGTATCATACCTCCGTCTGAAATACGCTAGGTGAAAGGCGTTTATGTCACCATGATGATATTGTTGATATTCGCCCTCTCTTTTAGCTAAGCTTTTATCAAACATATCTTTGCCAGTTTTCTCTTGTGCAGCAAAAAACAACATTGCTAAACCAGGTTCGCTTAAAGGGTTAAATTTCCATTTGATAATGATGTCTTGCGGAAATTTTTGTGGGCACCAAAGTACAAAGTTGCTTTTTTGCCCTAAAGCTGGATCCAGTTTGTTCTGCATTCTCAACTTTCCAGACTCAAAGCTTAGGTTTGCTTCGCCTTCTAAAATAAAATCTTTTAAATCTTTTGCGGAACCCAGGGGGTTTTCATAGATTAATTTTTCTTTTAGAGCTTCCACTTTTGGTGTGATTGAACCAAAGGACAAGTTGGGTTTTTGCAGTAACAAAGCTCCTGCTGGAATCAGTTTAAGAAAAGCTAATCTATCCAACATAAAGTTTTATTTTTTCGCTAAGTGTTGACTTTCATCAATTATGGTTTTTAATACCTCTTTTTGTGCCCATAGTTTCTTGAACAAGTGAAACTGTGCTTTTGTACGTACTAAATTATGAGTAGGGTAAGCAATTTTGTAGTAGGTATCACCTTGTATATAGTCTGTAAGGAACCGAATCGCTTGCATATAAGGGAAAAGGAAAATGGCAAGATATAAGGATTCTATTTCGGCAGGAGTTAAAAAATTAATGGCTTCTTTTAAATAACCCTCTGTATAAGATTTAAATAAAGTAATGTTGACCTCAATTTTGCTTAAATCTGCCTCATCTTCTTCGGCAGTGTTTACCAACGTACGAATAGCATCGCCAAAATCATAAGCTATGTAACCAGGCATAACAGTGTCTAAGTCAATGATACAGATTACGCTATCATCCTTATCAAATAAGATGTTGTTGAACTTAGTGTCGTTATGGGTAATCCTTTTTGGCAGTAAACCATCTTTACCCATTTGGTAAAGGCCGCACATAAAGTCTTCGTGTTCTCTAATTAAGGCAATTTCCTCCTCAACTTCTTTTGCTCTGCCCATCTTATCTTCTGCAAGGGCAGTGTTAAACTGTTTAAGTCTAAATGTGATATTGTGGAAGTCCACTAAAGTTTCTTTCAATAAACTTGGGTCCATATCAGCAAGCATGAGCTGGAAACGGCCAAATGCTTCGCCACCTTCGTAAGCCTGTTTGGTAGATGAGACCAGATCATAGCTGATAGAATCTTTGATAAATTGATACATTCTCCAAAAATTGCCATCCTCATCTTTTAAATACAAAATGCCATCTGTAGTTGGAGTTAAGGTAAGCACTTGTTCAACAGCTTTCTCTGATTTAAACTCGCCCTGTAACTTTGTGCTTAAGTGGTTAGAAACTCGAGCAATGTTTACCACAACACCTTCTACATCTTTAAAAATATGGTGATTGATGCGTTGTAACAAATAATCTGGACAAGTAGTATCGGTGTTGCTGATTAAAAAAGTATCATTAATATGTCCCGAACCAAAAGGTTTAGCTGCTTTAATGTCTCCCTCAATTGCAAAATTAGCTACAATGTGTTTGATAGCTTCGGTTGATAAAATAGGCTTGCCCATGGCTAAGAGTTAATAATGGTTATAAAAATGATTTGATATCGGCAATGATTTGCTTCGCCAATTTGTTCGCTTTTTGTTCGTTTTCAGATTCAGAATAAATCCTGATGATAGGTTCTGTATTTGACTTTCTTAAGTGAACCCACTCTTTACCAAACTCTATTTTTAAACCATCAATTGTGCTTAAAGGTTGTAGTCTATATTTGCCTTCTACTTTTTTCAATATCCCGTCTACATCCATTCCTTCTTCTAAAGTAATTTTGTTTTTTGAGATGTGGTAAGCAGGATAGCTAGCTTTCAACTCTGAAATTGTCTTTCCGCTTTTGGCTAAATGGGTTAAAAATAAAGCAACGCCAACTAAAGCATCACGCCCGTAATGTAGTTCTGGGTAAATGATTCCGCCGTTTCCTTCGCCACCAATTACGGCTTCGCAAGATTTCATTAGGTTTACCACATTTACTTCGCCCACGGCAGATGCTTGATATTTTTGTCCGGCACCTTCAGTAATATCCCTTAATGCTCTGGTTGATGAAAGGTTAGAAACAGTATTACCTGGAGTGTGTTGCAAAACATAATCAGCAACAGCAACTAAAGTATATTCTTCGCCAAACATGGTTCCGTCCTCGTTTACAAAACATAACCTGTCTACATCTGGGTCAACCACGATACCTAAATCGGCTTTGTTTTTAACAACAGTAGCAGATATTTCTGTTAAATGTTCTGGTAATGGTTCTGGGTTGTGTGGGAAATGTCCGTTTGGCTCGCAAAACAATTCGTAAATAGTTTCCACCCCTAAAGCTCTCAATAGGGCAGGAATAAAAATTCCTCCAGATGAGTTCACACAATCAATCGCGACTTTGAAATTTGCTTTTCTAATAGCTTCCACATCCACCAACGGAAGCGCTAAAATCTGATCTATATGTTTCTGAAGGTAAGAATCGTCATAAGTAATTGATCCTAAATCGTCAACTTTAGAAAAGTCAATCTCTTCGTTTTCAGCAATTGCCAGTAATTCCTGTCCGTCAGTATCGCTAATAAATTCACCTTTCTCATTTAAAAGTTTTAAGGCGTTCCATTCTTTTGGGTTGTGGCTTGCAGTCAAAATTATGCCACCGCCAGCTTGCTCTTGTGGGACAGCAATTTCAACAGTAGGGGTGGTTGATAAGCCTAAATCAATAACACTTAAACCAATGCTTTGTAAAGTGCCAACTACTAAATTACGAACCATTTCGCCGGAAATTCTGGCATCTCTACCTAAAACAATTTTGTTGTTTCCGGTTTTTGCAAAAATCCATTTTCCGTAAGCAGCGGTAAACTTTACAATATCTGCAGGGGTTAAGCCGTCACCAGCTTTTCCACCAATAGTTCCTCTTATTCCAGAGATTGATTTAATAAGTGTCATTTGTATAGGGTTATAAAATGGCTTTTCTTTTTAATAATTGGGGCGTTTTAACACGCTTTACGCTCATACCGCACAAGGCATTAGCCACAATGCCGGTATCCGCTTCAATCGTTAACGCAAAATAAAAAGCTATTTTGCGTTAAGGAAGTAATTGTATTGTTAATCTGAAATTAATTAGGCAATTAGAATTTCCATCTTACAAAAGCCTCAATAGCTTCGTATTCTGCCAAGCCTAAATCATTGTAAGCTTTTGCAGTTTCTGTAGTACGGTCTTCTGCCCGTACCCAAAACTCGCGGGCATCGTCTCCAGGGAAAACCGGGATATCTTTTTGAGATTGATGTTTGAAAATTGCTTGTCTTTTACGCAGTACTTCTTGTGGAGATAGTGGAACAGCCATTTCAATTTCGTCAATTTCAAACTCATGCCAAGCACCACGGTATAACCATAACCAGCAATCTTCTGTCCATGATTCAGTTTTTCTTAAGCGGGTTAAAGCATCTAAAATAATATTGAAACAAACTTTATGTGTTCCGTGTGGATCTGCAAAATCTCCGGCAGCAAAAATTTGCTGTGGCTTTATCTCTTGCAAAAGCTCCATTGTTTTTTGAATATCGTCTTCAAAATCAATCATTTTAGAAACTTTTCCTCTGTCGTAAAAAGGTAAAGCCATAAAGTGGATGTTTGAATCTGGTAAACCAGCAAATCTTGCGCCTGCAATAGCTTCACCTTTTCTTATTAAACCCTTTACCGTTCTTAGCTCTAAAGTATCTGGTTGATTAGGTAGTTTTTGCTCTAAAAATTCTCTGGTATTGTTGTAAACCTCTTCTAGTTTTTGAGCAGGTTGATTTTGTGATTTTGCAAAATCAATGTTGAATTCCATAAAACGTAATGCATCTTCGTCCCAAACTGCAGTGTTGCCAGAAGTTTGGTAAGCTACATGCACTTCGTGTCCTTGGTCTGCCAAGCGAATGAACGTACCACCCATAGAAATTACATCATCATCTGGGTGCGGAGAAAATACAATTGAACGCTTTTTAGCTGGTTGCGCTCTTTCCGGACGTTGAGAATCGTCTGAGTTTGGCTTGCCACCTGGCCAGCCTGTAATGGTATGTTGTATTTTATTAAATATGTCAATGTTGATATTGTAAACTGGGCCTTTTTCGGTAGCCAATTGTGCCATACCATTATTGTTATAATCTTCTTCAGTAAGTTTTAAAACTGGTTTTTTAAGCGTTTTTGCTAACCATATTACTGCTTTTTTAATTTGTTTTGGCGTCCAATCGCAATCTTGTACTAACCAAGGGGTAGCAAAACGCGTAAGATCTGATGCTGCATCTTGATCTAAGATGAATTCTACGTTATCAGAAAGTTGTAGATAAGTAGCAGGAACATCTGCAGAAATTTCTCCCTCAACAGCTCTCTTAATAATTGATGCTTTCTTCTGGTTCCAAGCCATCAAAATAATTTGATCAGCTTTGAAAATAGTACCAACACCCATGGTGATGGCTTTGGTAGGTACATTCTCTTTTCCACCAAAATCACGTGAAGCATCTCTACGTGTTAAATCATCAAGTGTTACTAAACGTGTGCCCGAGTTTGGTGCAGAACCTGGTTCGTTAAACCCGATGTGACCAGTACGTCCAATACCTAAAATCTGAATATCTAAACCGCCATAAGAAGTAATTTTCTTTTCATATTCTGTACAGAAAGCTACAATCTCGTTTTCTGCTAAAGTACCATCTGGGATATGTACATTACTCATGTCAATATCCACATGATCAAAAAGTTTAGCCTTCATAAACCCAACATAACTTTGCTCAGCAGTAGGCTTCATTGGATAATACTCATCCAAGTTAAACGTGACTACATTTTTAAAGCTTAACCCTTCTTCTTTGTGCATGCGGATTAATTCTGCATAGACTTTAATTGGGGTAGCACCTGTAGCTAAACCTAAAACTGTTTTTTCGCCCGCTGCATCTTTTTTAGCAATTAAATCTGCTATTCTTTTTGCAACGTTTTTTGATGCTACAGTATCATCTGCATAAATACTTACGCGTAACTTCTCAAATCGAGTTTCTTCTAGGAGATTGAGTCTTGTGGTTGTCATATCTGTTTTCAGCTTTCTTGGTTTATAATTCTGGGAATGAACTATAAGCAAATGTATAAAAAAATATTGTGTGCGAACACATTTTTACAAAATATTCGTAATATGTTGATTCAAAGTTTATTAAAAAACATTAAATTTAAGCTATTATCGCTTGGTAATTCTGGGATATAAACGTCAGTAAATAATTAATTTGAAATTACTTCAAATACTGCACAATAGCAAGGCTTGTTTGGCAAAGGAGTATAACCTAAAATTATTTTGAAAGAAATTTTAAGCTACAAAACTACGTTAAAGCGGCAAGTCAGCCGGTATATGGGTTTTCGGCTACGTGACACTAAAGTTTCTTAGGACATAGTTTAGACAAATGTATCCATCAAGATTGCTGTTTAAGCAATGCTTTTGCGTTCCGTGGGAGTAAATTAGCTTTTCAAAAGATTATTTTTGAAACTGCATGTAGAAAATAAGTGACACCGTATCTTAAAGAGATGTCATCATATAATTACCAACCTTTTATGATTTTTATAAAACCGCTAAGTTCGGTCGCCATTTGTTGGTGGTCTGCTAAATCCGGATGCGTTCCGCATTCCTTTGAATACCTTTTACTAAAAAAGTAGTGATAAACGTTTGAATCACTTTCATTTTTATAAGCTACAACGGCGTTAATGTATTTCTGTAAAACAGGTATTTAGCTGTTCATCTGCCATTGGGCTGTTTAAACAAACCAAACTAGCTTTTGGGTAAATTGTTTTTAACCTATCTAAAAATTTAAGGTAAGCACCTGTAAATGCAATTGAATCTCGAATGCCATCATTTTGTTCTAAACACACAGTTACAACATCTGGTTGGTACAAGCTAAAATCATAATTTGGGCCGTCGGTAGTAAGGTTTACTTTATCAAAAACGTCTGGTAAAACAAATTTATGTCCGCAACAGCTTTGCATTAAACCAATGCCCGAAACAGAAGATAAATGCCACTGTGCATTTAAATTTCTCGCCGTTGTTGGTCCGTATGCCTTGTAGGCGTTATGTTGGTCAAACCAATCTTTGGTACCGCAAGGGATCGTTAAATCTGCTCCCATTCCGCAAGTGATGGAATTCCCTATGAACTCAATTTTTCTAGTAGGAAGCGGGTCTGGTGCTAAAAGGTTGTTGGCTTTTATCCCCACAAACTCAATATATCCAATTGCAGCTTCTGTAGCTTTGCAAATTAAAACGCTGTGCTTGCCTTTTGGTAGATTGGTAGCTATAATTAGCGTATTCTCTTTTCCGGTCAATTGTATTTTTTTTGGTGCTCCGCCGTCAATAATAATTGAGATGTAGTTATGACTTGTGCCATACTGTACCTCGTCATTAATCGTTACTTCACAATCTTCACCCTCGAAGTTGAAAGTGATATAAACCCCAGAAGCCGAAAGTTTTGGTGCAATTGGATTACTAAAATCAACCCGCCCTACGTACTGAATGTTTGGATTGTCTGCTTTAAAAAAACTGTCTTTTGCGCTTACTCAGCTAGCTGTTAAGCACAATAAAAGAATACCTATACTGCTGCTTAATATTTTATCAATATTTGATAATTTCATGTTAATCGTCGTTATCAATTGCATATTCAAATCTATTCAGAGATATCAAAAGGCATTAATACTTTTATGTCAAACTATTGCATTAAGTGGGTTGTTTAAAGTTGGGTTAAACAAATCATCTTCACATAAAATTGATAATCCATTTCATCGTATTAAAATGTACATCTACGTTAGCTCTTTTACCGTTAATTATACTGTTAGTTTAAATTGAAGAGTTTGGATAAATCCCAAAACCAATAAAGGTTATATTTGTTGAATAATTGCGTTATTTGCAATCTCTTAATCTGTTGGGTAATAATTATCAAATCAAAATGAAAAGCAAGTCTGTAGTTCCTGTTTTTTTCTGTATCCCAGATATTACGGGCTTTACAAAGTTTATCACGTCAACAGACGATACCGAATTTGCGCATCGCGTAATTACAAAAGCGCTAAACAAGGTTGCAAGTGCAAATATTTTAGAGATGAACATTGCAGAGATTGAAGGTGATGCGATTTTTTTTTATAAAACAGGACGGTTGCCCGCAATACAAAAAGTGGCAAAGCAATGTACGCTTATACATACCACCTTTCACGCAGCTGTTAATGGTTTTGAACAATCAGACCCTGAACTTTACAAAAAATACTTGTCGAAAAATCAGCTGGGGATTAAAATCGTAGTTCATCATGGTCACATTAGCCTTGCTAAAATAAACGGACGTACCAAGTTGATGGGCGAAGATGTTATTTTAGTGCATAAGCTATTGAAAAACAGCATCGAAGATCCATGCTATATCTTGCTAACCAATCAATATTTAGATAAGCTAAAAGATAAAAAAGTAGTTAAAAATTGGTTCCATTGGGAAAGTCTTAAAAAAGGGAAGGATAAGTATGAACATTTTGGAGTTACCTATTATTCCTATATTCCTTTGCTCTACTAATAAAATTTAATAAGAGTAAATAATTATACCTACAAAGCCTACTGCACAAAGAATCAAGCCAACCATAAAAATATTGTACGACCAAGTTAAGAGCTTATATTTTTTAAGTAATACGCCACCTAAGTGGTAAATATCTACCGACATGCTATCATAAAGTTCGTTTTTTTCTCCTTTTAAAGATTTAATTTGCTCCACAAAATCTTGCAATTTTAATTGGGTAAAATTCCCGAAAAATAGAATACTACTTCCTTTGTTTTCTAGCTGGTATTTTTCTTTTGTGGTAACGTTTGGTCTTGCAGATAAAATAGCGAATGTTACAGATATTAGACTGCTAATTACAAGCAGTAACATGGGAAACACAAAACGCATGTGCTGAAATCCTTCAGAATCTGCAAAGGTATAACCCGAACCAAAAAGGGTAATAATAACCGAAACTACAATTGTATTTATACTAATCATGATATTGGCTTTTTGATCAGCCATCGAACTCAAATTCATGTGGTAGCCGTAAACAGATCGAAATAAAGTTTCTATTCCTCTACCTTCTTTTTTAACTTTAGCGTCTGTACTGTCTTTTTTGAGTTGTACTTTATACTGGTCATTTTTGTATTTTTCAATCAGTCTACGTTGTTCTTCAATGTTTTTTTCGCGTCTATTGCCAAACTTATGAACCGAAAAGCTTGTTTTAAATTTTTTCGAAATCAAAAAATCCAGTTGTAACTCAGCCCATTCTAAGTTGTCGTAAGTTTTCTTGTTAGTTTTTTCCCACTCACATCGTAAAAGCTCTGCTCTTTTGCTAAAGCTTTTTTTACCCATGTTTACGTAATCGGCATCGTGTATAATTTCTTCGCTTAAACTAGTTTGTTCATGTCCAAATTTTGTACTCAGTATCAATTGCTCAATTTGCTTAAATCGCTTATCAGGTAATTGGCCCCCAAAGTACGCTTTCAGAATCTTAATCCCCTCTTCTTCGTGATTCTGGTGACCTTGAGTGTAGCCGCTATCATGAAACCAAGCTGCGATAACTAAATTTTCAAACTCTTCTTCAGGTAATTTAAAGTCTTCGGCAAGCTCACGTACAGTCTCCACTGTTTGGTGTGTATGCGCAAAATTGTGGTATAAAAAGTAATTAGAAAGTTTGTCTTTGAAAAGTTTAAAAATAAACTCCGAAATTTCTTCTTCAGCGTATAAGTTGTTCATGTATGCGTTATTTACAGTTTAAGAAAAACATTTAATGGTATAGGATTTGATTAAATATCGATCTGGTTGTGTTCAACAAATTTAAATCCAAAATGTATAAACTGTTACTCCTGTTTTTTTCAATCGGTTTACTATCCTGTCAAAATGGAGAAAAAAAATCAGCAAGCCAATGGAAGAGTTATAAATCCACTACAGAGGTAATTGATGTACCAAAAGATTTGAAAGAAATTTCCGGGATTTCATTTGTAAATGATAGCATAGTAGCTGCCATTGAAGATGAAAACGGAGTTTTGTATTTTTTCGACTTAAATAAAAAGAAAATCATCAGAGAGTTTAGCTTTGCTGAAGAAGGAGATTACGAAGATTTAGCAAGAAAAGATAATATTATGTATGTGGTTAGAGCTGATGGAATTATTTACCAATTGGTAGATTTCGCCGGCGAGCATCCGCAAATCACCTACTATAAAACACCCTTAAAATCAGAAAACGATATTGAGGGTTTGGCTTATGATGCCAAAAATGACAGGCTTTTGTTATCTGTAAAGGGGAAGAATTTGAGTAAAGCCGATGACGAAGAGGAGGTGAAAAACATATATCAGTTTACGCTGAAAGATATGAAGTTTCATGAAGAACCTGTTTTTAGAATCTTTTTAAAAGACATTGAAGATCAGTTTAGAGGTGATGCATTAATGCAAGCTTCAAAACATTTTTTAAAAGCGGTAGGCAATAATAATCTTAATAAAGTTATAAAACCATCGGCGCTAACTTACAATCCTATAAACGGGAAATTGTATGTGCTTTCAGCCATCAATAGTTTTATTTTGGTACTTAACGAAGATGGAAGTTTTGATAAGATTATACGGTTTGGCGGGTCAGAATTTATCCAACCAGAAGGTATTGCGTTTAATTCCAAGGGAGAGCTCTTCATCTCTAATGAAGGTAAAAAGAAAAAAGGAAACATTGTAAAAATTACACAATAAATGAGAAACAACTATCTCCCAATTTTGGTGTGTTTAATTGCCTGTTTAGGTTATACATCTTGCACAACTTATAAACCCTTTTATGCTAAAAGTCAACAAGACTGGCAAAAAGCTAACAACCCAGATTCTTTAACTTTAGATTATACCGTTTTTTTAATTGGTGATGTGGGTAAGCCATCTTTAACCCAACAAGAACCTACTTTAAAGTTGATGGAAAGTCAGCTTTATAAAATAGATACGGTAATTAAAAATTTGCAGGATACGGTAATTAATAAAACATCAAGTAAAAAAGACGCGGTGATTTTTATGGGCGATAATATTTATGAACACGGTATGCCCGAAGCGGATGCGTTTGATCGTAAAGAAAAGGAGCAGCTGATTACAGAGCAAATGAAGGTAATCAAAGACTTTAAGGGGAAGCGGATTTTTATACCCGGCAATCACGATTGGAATAGAAGCGGTTCTGGAGGTTTAGAAGCGCTAAAAAGGCAAGAAGTTTTTGTCGAGAATTATTTAGATAGTGCAGATGTGTTTTTACCTAGCAACGGGTGTGCTGGACCAGTTGAAGTACAAATGAGCGGTAATTTGGTAATTATTGCTATAGACAGCGAATGGTGGTTAACCACGCATTCACGTTCTGACCGATACGAACAAGGTTGTAAAGTTCGAACTGAGGATGATTTGATTTTACAAATCAAGGATATCCTTTTAAGAAACAAGGGTAAAAATATAGTTTTCACCATGCACCATCCATTGTTTTCTAATGGAAAGCATGGCGGTTATTTTACGCTATTAGATTATGTTTTTCCGCTAACTCTAATTCGTCCAAAAGCATATATTCCTTTGCCTGTTATTGGTTCAATTTATCCGTTAATGAGGCAATATGGACTTTCTCGTCAGGATATATCCAATAAAAAATACCAAGATTTACGCACCAGGTTATTAGCACTTTTTGAGGATAAACCAAATATTGTTGTTGCATCTGGTCATGAACATGCCTTAATGCTTACTAAATTTGAAAACCAAAATTTTGTAACCAGCGGTGCCGGAAGTAAAAACAGTGCACTTTTTAAAGGCAATGGCGCATTGTTTGGACATGGAACCAAGGGATTTGCAAGACTGAACTATTATAAAAATGGACAATGTTGGATAGAGTTTTGGGAACCAATTAATGACGGTAGTAAAGGGAAGTTGGTTTTTCGTTCGCCGCTTTACGCTTTGCCGGCAACTAAACAAAAAGTACGGGTTGAGGCATTAACTAATTACAGCGATTCTACAAAAACGATGGCTGTTGGAGAGCGTTATAAAGCATCTAAATTCAAACAATGGCTTTTTGGCGAACATTACCGCTCTGTTTGGGCAACGCCAATTGAAATTCCTTACCTTGATTTAACCAAATTTGCTGGAGGCTTAACTCCTTTGCAATTAGGTGGCGGAAAACAAACCACTTCATTAAGATTAGAAGGGAAGGATAAAATTCAATACCAGTTTAGAACCATTGATAAAAACCCAGCTGAGCTTTTGCCAGAAGGTTTTAGACCAACTTTTGCTGGCGATTTTGTTCAAGATCAAATATCGTCTGCACATCCTTATGGTGCTTTGGTAGTGCCAGGTTTGGCAGCTGCTATCGGTGTTTTTCATACTAATCCTAAGGTGGTTTATATGCCATATTCTAATCTTTTAGGTCCTTATATTCAGGAAGTTGGCGGTAGAGTCGGTATTATAGAAATCCGCCCGGACGAAGATTTATCTCAGTTTAAAGATTTTGGGTTCACTAAAAATGCGGTAAGCACTCGTACTATGTATGAGAAAATTAGAGAAGATAATGATAATGAGGTTGATCAACAAGGGTTTTTAAAAGCTCGTCTTTTTGATATGTTAATCGGTGATTGGGACCGACATGAAGACCAATGGCGATGGGCTGAGTTTAAAAAGAAAGGTAAGGGAGAAATTTATAAACCCATACCTAGAGATAGAGATCAAGTATTTACCAAATTTGATGGTGTTTTACCAAGATTATCCAGTAAAGCGATACCAGATGTCCAGTCGTTTGAAATGAAAATTGAGAATCCGGCAAAATTATCCATTGCAGCAAGAAACTTGGATAGAAACTTACTGACTGAATTAAGCTATAATGACTGGATTGAAACAGCCAACTTTATGAAGATTAAACTTACCGATGAGGTAATAGAGAAAGCAGTTCATCAAATGCCGGCGCCAGCGTTTGCATTAACGGGAGAAGAGTTAATTACTAAGCTAAAATCTCGCAGAAATCAACTACAAGAAGTAGCTGCAAAATATTACAAGATATTAAATGAAGAAGTTACCATTACAGGTTCAGATAAGTATGAATACGTGATAATAAATCGTGATAAAGATAGCACAGCGGTAACCATGTACAAAACCAAGAAAGATGGTAAAATCGATAAAACAATTTATTCCAGAGTTTTTGATAATAACCTTACCCGCCAAATAAACTTTTATTTGTTGGATGAGAACGACAGTTTGGTGGTTAAAGGAAAATCAGCCCGACCAATAAAATTAAAAGTAGTAGGCGGTGCTAAAAAAGATTTTTTGGCGGATAGTGCGGATAATGGTAGAACGATATTTTATGACAACCCAAAAAATAAATTTGTAAAGGGAAATAATACACGAGTTTATAAATCTGATGGAGAATGGGTTAACGAGTTTCTACCAGATAATTTTAAATACGATAAATCAGCATTTTTGCCTAACGCAGATTATAAAAACGCTAAAGATGGTATTTTGCTGGGTATTGTTTACCAAACAAAGCATTACGGTTTCCGCAAATCGCCATACAGTTTTGAGCAGAAAATATCTTTATTACATTCTATTCAAACAAAAGCAATTTTTGGAAAGTACAGATCCACGTTTTATTCGCTGTTTGCACATAAGTATGATTTGATCGCAAATGGAAACTATGCTGGTCCGGCGTACTCATTCAACTTTTATGGTATCGGAAATGCTACTGCAAACATTGATGATAATATTGATTATTACCGTGTACGTTCAGAATCTTATGATGCGCAGTTTTATTTACAACGTAGGATGTCTGAAAAAGTGAAGTTTGGGATTGGTCCGGGATTTCAGTTTGTGAAAATTAACCAGCCGAGCGGGCTCAATTTCTTAGCCACACAGCCTATTGATTATGAAAATCCAGGCAGATTTTTAACGCTTAAATCATATTTCGATATTTCTTTAGTGGATGCCAAACTAAAACCACAAACAGGTTTAAAATGGAATAATTCTATAGACTACTTCAACGAAATAGGTGGTGATAAAGACAAATTTATAAGGCTGAGCACTGATTTGTCCGCTTTTGGTACGCCAAACATTGGCCTGCCATTGACCTTGGCTTTACGCTTGGGAGCGCAAACTAATATTGGTGACTATAAATTTTATCAGGCCAATTCAATTGGTAATAAAACAAATCTAAGAGGCTTCAGAAACCAAAGATTCTCGGGTAAATCTGCTTTCTATGCAAATTCGGAAGTAAGACTTCCGGTTAGTGCATTCAGAAACTACATTTTAACTGGAGATTTTGGGGTGTATGGTTTTTATGATGTAGCCAAAGTAACCAACAATTTTTCAGATGCTAATAAATGGCACCAAGGTTATGGACCAGGCATCTGGATAAACCTTTACAACAAGTTTTTGGTAACCGCCGGATATGGTTTTTCAAAAGAGAGTAGATTATTTTCTTTTGATGTGGGTTACAGATTTTAATATTTACCTTAAAAAACAGCATTAGTTTTATGTTAAATACCTTTGAACAAGATGTTATTGCAGGATTAACAGCAAAAGAAAAGTCCTTATCATCAAAATATTTTTATGATGATGAGGGAAGCCGAATCTTTAAGGAAATTATGGAAATGCCCGCGTATTACCTTAGTAATTGCGAGTACGAAATTTTAGCATCGCAGGCTGCTGGAATTAATCAGAATTTACAATTTGACGAACCATTTAACGTTATTGAACTGGGTGCTGGCGATGGAACAAAAACTTTTAAACTGTTGCAATACCTGTTAACACAAAAAGTGAGTTTTGATTATGTCCCAATAGATATTTCGCAGGAAGCGATGAATATGTTGACAGAAACGCTGAATTCAAAATTACCAGAATTAAATATTAGACCGGCAGTGGGTGATTATTTTGAAGTTTTAAATCAGTTAAAAAAAACAAATAAACATCAAAGTTTGTTGCTTTTTTTAGGAAGTAATATTGGCAATTACGCTAATAAAGAAGCTGTTGAATTAATGCAATTGTTCAACAATTCAATGAAGCCGGGAGATAAATTATTGATGGGGATAGATTTGCAGAAAAACCCGCAGATAATTCATGAGGCTTATTCAGATAGTGGAGGAATTACGAAGCGCTTTAATCTCAATTTATTGAAAAGAATGAATAGAGAGTTAGGAGCGAACTTTGAAATTGGTCAGTTTGATTTTTACTGCTACTATAATCCCAGAAATGGGGAGTTGTTTAGTTATTTAGTAAGTTTAGCGGAACAAGAAGTGTTTTTACCGAACACAAATATGAAACTATCTTTTAAAAAGAATGAATTAATCTGGACGGAACAGTCGAAAAAATACAGTTTTGATGAAATTGATTTATTGGCCAAACAGTCTGGCTTTTCAGTTGTAAAACATTTCTTAGACAGTAAGCAGTACTTCACGGATAGCTTACTTAGTAAACAAATTGATTAGAGACATGGGAAATAATTTTGAAGTAATAACATTAGGTGGCGGTTGTTTTTGGTGTACAGAAGCTGTGCTGCAAAGGTTAAAAGGTGTAGTTAAGATGGAATCTGGCTATGCAAATGGTTTAATACCAAACCCGAGTTACGAAATGGTTTGTAGCGGTGTTTCTGGTTACGTTGAGGTTGTGCAAGTTACTTTTGACAGTTCTATTCTTGGTTTTAAGGATTTGTTGGAGGTTTTTATGACCAGCCATGATCCCACAAGTTTAAATCGCCAAGGTGGAGATGCCGGAACACAGTATCGTTCTGGAATTTATTTTCATAACTCAGAACAAAAGCAAATTGCCGAAGAGGTGTTAGCGGAGTTAGCTACAGTTTTTAGTAAGGCGATAGTAACTGAGCTTGAACCATTGGATAATTATTTTTCTGCAGAAGTTTATCATCAGAATTACTACAATCAAAATCAGTACGCTGGTTATTGCGTTGCAGTAATTGAGCCTAAAGTAGCAAAGTTGAGAGCTAAATATGCAGAATTATTAACTAAGGAAGCTTTAGAGGAGTAACGTATCGCTTTTAGTTTTCGTTTTGATATCCTTGGGAAAGGTTGAAAACGAGAGATTTAGAAACTGCGTGAAGCCAAATACTGATTTTCTTTGGCAGTCATGATATTTTTTTCTTTGGTGTTTTTGTCTTTATAGCCCAGCAAATGTAAAGTGCTGTGTATCATCACACGGTGCAACTCCTCTTTAACAGTGATCTTAAAAGTTTTAGCGTTCTCGCGTACTCTATCTATACTGATAAAAATATCGCCCAAAATATCGTGTTCGGTTTCCGAATTGTCGAAGGTTACAGTGTCCGTATAAGTATCATGGTTTAAATACTCCCTATTTATGTTGAGTAAGTAATCATCAGAACAAAAAATAAAATTAAGTTCTAATAACTGATAACCTTCATTGTTAATATTATTTAAAAGCCAATTACGCAATAATTTAACTTGCGTAGGCTTAAAAGTAGTTTCTTCAGAAAAAAAGTTGATAGCAATAACGCTCATTAATATCTAAAGTGCAGCTCTACTTCGTTCCCTTTACTATTAAAAATGCACTGATCTGCTAATCGTTTCATAATAAATACACCGCGACCAGTTAGCTTTTCTAAATTATCTAAATCTGTAGGGTCTGGTATATTGTTAAAGTCAAAACCATTGCCTTCATCTGCAACTGTAAATACTAGGCGTTTATTTAAAATAACATCCAAGTTTACGTAAACCTTTTTATGAGGGTCTTGTTTATTGCCGTGGTAAATCGCATTTGTAATGGCTTCATTTAAACAAGTCATTAAGTTAGCATATACGTCTTCGCCAATTCCTAGCTTTGCTACAAGATCATCAATAAAGTTTTCTAGCACTGCAACGCTTTCGCTATTTGAAGGTAATTGAAGAGAATATAACTCATTGTCCATAATAGTTTCTGTGAAGTTGTCCATATTTACTCTCCCAAATTTAATGTTTTAAAGTATTCTGTTATTTTATTTTTATAAAAATAGTTTAAAGATGGAGGCACAGTTTTTATTTGTTGCATCTCTGTAAGTTTTAGCTTCTGGTATTCTTCCAAAATTAAATTATAATTCGGATAAAACTCCTTTGGTGCTTTACTTTCTCTTTTATTATCCTGTTCCCTTTCTTGCTCCGCTTTTTCGGCTTCCAGCAATCTTGTTTGTATCTGCTGCTGTCTGGTTAACGCTTCTTGCGTAATCCGTCTGTTTACGAGATCGGTCTCAGTTTGTTCCATTTGTTTGATAATTTTTTCCAAATTGCCTAACTTTCCCTGCCCATCTTTGTTCAAACTATTGTTAACCTCTTGCAAGGCCTGTCTTATCATTTGTTGTTGCTGCGCCATTTTGGCAAAATTTTCTGATAATTCTTTAGAGCCTTTTTGCCCAGGCATAATACCTTGTTGTTGCATGGCATCCTTTGCTTTCTGCATGTTTTTATTCAACTGCTTTTGCATTTCGCTAAGCTCTGATAAACCAGGTTTCGGTTTTCCGCCTTTGCCACCTGGCTTTGCATTTTTCATTGCATTCTGCAGCTGTTGTAGCGCCTCACTCAACATTAAAGCCAAGTTGTTAATACTAGTTAACGCAAATTGTTGATTTCTATTGGCTTCGCTAATTTTTTGTTCGGTAATTTGTTCTATTGCAGCGCTTACTTGCTGGTTAATGTTTTGAATTTCTTTATTTACAGTCGATTTTATTTGGGGTACCAACTTGCTCAAGCTGTATAAGCTGTCTGCAACTGTTTTTAAATTCTCTTTAATTTCCAATTGTTTTTGACCTAGTTTCACAAAGTTAGGATCGTCTGGATTGATGTTTCTAAAGTCAAGCATCAATTTTTCTTGATCAAACGAGGTTTTAAGTAGATTCTTCAGAATCATTCGCAGTTGCTGTTCATTAACCTTGTTTTCTTCTTCTTGTCCGTCTTGCATGCTGTCTTTCAATTTTTGAACTAGGTCTTGCATTTTATCAGCCGCACTCTTTTGTGATTTAGAAGCATCTTGTTTTTTGTTGTTGTCTAAGTTTTTATCTGCATTGTCTAAATCGTTATCAATATTTTGCTGATCTTGTTTTTCGATGTTGAAATCCTCAGGCTTTTCTAAAAGTTCATTCTTTTCTTGAACTTCTTTTAAGTTTTTTTTTATCCCTTCAAAATCTTTTTTCAGCTGATCTTGTTGTTTTTTAACTTCCTCAGTAGGTTTTGATTTAGAGTCGTTACCTAGTTGTTCTTGTTTTTTTGCAAGCTCTTCTAATTTTTCAATGGTATTATTCAGTTTTTGTTCAACTGCCAGTTTTTTGTAGAGCTCTAAAATTCGGTCTAGTTCTTTTTGTAAAGATTTATTGTCTAACTGCATTTTCTGCAACTGGTCCTGACTCATTTCTTTCTGGTTTTTATCGACCAGTTTTTGCAAGTTTTGTAATAGTTCTTTTGTTTTTTTATCAAGCACATTATCAAATAAATCCTGAATTCGCTTCCGTTTTTCTAACAAATTTTTATTCTGTTTATCTAAGTCTTTAGATTGCTCTAGGTTTTGCTTACCGTCTTTTTGGATGTCCTCAATTAGTTTTTCGAAGCTCTTTTTCTCCGCAACTAAATTCTCAATCCGTTTTTTTTGTTCGTAATCAAGGTTTTTCTGTTGCATCAAATCCTGCGTTAACTTTTTAGTTTCCTGCTGTATTTTGTCAGCCATTTTAATGGCTTGTTGCATTTTTTGTTGAATACTGGCAATGCTTTCCTCCAACTTCTCAACCTGTGCGGTATTGGTAGGCAGTTTGTAAATTCGCTTTACAGATTTTGTGTGTTTCGCTCCGTTTACACCATCATTATCCGCAACATCAAAATAGTATGAAATTTCTTCGCCCGGTTTAATTCCCAGCTGCTTTAACGGCCATACGTAAAAGAAATTACTTTGTAAAAGTTCCTTGCTAAATTTGATCGGTACGGTAAATGCTTTTCCTTGTCGGTTTTTATCGTCAGTTTTTAATAGCTGGTAATGGAAATTAAGTGTGCTTAGGCCGTAATCATCGGCAATATTGCCGATAAAATAAAGCACATTTACATTTGCAGAATCAATACGTTCTTGTATCTCAATCTTTGGGTATTCGTCTGCAATCACGTTTAAGTTATATGCTACAGAATCACTAATTATAGATTCATTATTTTTAAAATTAATACTGTATTTTCCACTTTTTAATAAGCGAGTTTCTGCGTTGAATTGATCCTTTTTATTGTTTTTTGTAGCTGTTGCCTGATTGTTAACGGATAGAGAAACATCGTTAACGTATTCGGTGTTAAAATTCCATTGCGCTATTGTTCCAGCAGGTATAATTAAATCTCCAGGATTGCTGAGCGTTTCAGCCGACTTTTTAAGGTAAGCTGGATAAGTAAGTTTAACCTTATAGCTTAAAAGCGCAGGTTTCTTTTTAACCTTAATCTCAAACTCGTCAGAGAAAAAATCACCAGCTTGGAATCTTATGTGTTTGTTTTTTTGTAGATTTTTAAAATCGTAACTAAAATTAATAATGTCTTTTTTGTGGAGTTTAAATGTGTTTACACCATCTACCAAATAAACTTCTTCTGGCACTTGGTCGCCAGTCATTTTTAAGTTCAACGTTAAATCATCGCCTTGGCGTACAACCAAATTTTTGTTTAAAACATTAAACTCAAAAGGTGCTTGCTTTTTATAAAACACTTGATGATTGATAATTCGCTCTGTCCCATCTTTCAAAATAGAAGGTGCTGCAAAAGCAAGTAAAATCACTACAGCAATAGGAATTAAAGCATAACCGATATACTTTTTGTTTTCTGATAGATTTACGGCTGCAACAAAAGGGATAGGTTTAAAGTTGGCAATCCGTTGATTAATACTTGCTTCAATAAGTTCTTTTTGCGCTGGATTTTCTTCGGCTAGTTGTTTTAGTTCTAACGTATTAATCAACTTATCTTTTATATCGGGAAAGTGATTCCCTATAATTACGGAAGCTTGTTCACGATTAATGGTTTTGCCCAATTTAAAATACGAAACGAGATATTGCCCAATCAAAAACCAAAATAAAACAGCTTGCGAAGCTATAAATCCGTAAAAGACGATGCTTCTTACCGTAATGTTAAAATAACCATAATACTCGGAAACAATAAAAACCAAATAGCTGATTAAGAAAACAGCAACCCACCAAATTAAGCCACGTACAATCTTATTCAGATAATATTTTCTGATAAAATCATCTATTTTATGGATTAGCTGTTGGTAGTTCTGGCTCATTTTTATAGAGTTTAAACTTAGTAAAAGTTTAGTAGAGCACAATAGAAATAAATTAGTGTTTTAATACGGAGAGCAAAATTTAATCGTAGGTTATAAAGGACAAAATCAGAACGTTGCTCGTTAGCAGACCTTTTAATTGTTGTTGCACAATAATTGCAGGGTTAGAAAAAATAGTTTTAACATAAATAGAACATCATGAAAATTAAAGCAGTATTGGCAGTTGCGGGAGTGGCATTAGTATTGGCTTCCTGCTCGGCACCAAGAGAATTAAGAAAGTCACAGGCAGAAAATAAAACGCTTGATAGCCTTTACAGAGATTTACAAAATCAGCTATTAGCCTGCGAAAACGCGAAAAAAAGCAGTAGTGCTGATTATCAGATGCGCATAAAAACCCTTAACGATCAATTATCGAATGTTAAAGGTAGTAACAGCCAAATGGTTAATCAACTGAAAGATCTTTCTGTTATTACTGGCAAACAAGCAGAAAGTATCAGTAAATCTTTAGACAACATTGGTTTAAAGGATGGATACATCATGAACTTACAGTCTGCCATTGCAAGAAAAGATTCCTTAAACATGGCTTTGGTAATGAATCTGAAAGGTGCAATTGGCAACATGGATGATAAAGACATCAATATCAAGGTAGATAAAGGCGTAGTTTATATAGATATTTCTGATAAACTTTTATTTAAAAGTGGAAGCTTCCAAGTGAATGAAGGTGCTAAAAATGTATTAGGTAAAGTAGCAAAAGTGCTTTTAAACCAACCAGATATTGAATTTATGGTTGAAGGGCATACCGATAACGTTCCATATAAGTCAAGCGGGGTAATTGAGGACAATTGGGATTTAAGCGTTAAAAGAGCAACTTCAGTAGTTAGAATCTTGCAAGACCAATACAACATTCCACCAGCTAAAATGACCGCTGCCGGTAGAGGCGAATATGTGCCAGTTAGTTCTAACGATAGCGCAGATGGTAAAGCTGCAAACAGAAGAACGCGTATTGTGATTCTTCCACAATTGGATCAGTTCTTTAAATTGTTGGAATCTCCACAAAGAAAATAATCTTGCAAAAAGCAGAATATTTGAAACTTAAGGTTAAAAACTCATATTTTGGACCATGGTGCAAATTGAGTGTTTTCAACAAAATTAATAATATCTAAAAAGACCGGCGAACGCCGGTCTTTTTTTGTTCCTAAATTGTGCAAGTATGTCTTTGTTCTTTGCTCCTTCCTCCTCAGTTGTGTCTCTTTATTCTTTGCTCCTAAAAAAACCTACTTAACCAACCTAATTCCACTGTACATCCAACGCAAGTTAGCATGAAAGAAGTTACGATAAGTAAACCTTTGATGGCCGGGCGAAGTTGCCACAGAAGCACCACGTAAAACTTTTTGGTTTACCATAAATTTACCATTGTATTCACCAATTGCGCCGGGCGCTGTTATAAAATTAGGGTAGGGGAGATAAGCGCTTTCGGTCCATTCCCAAAGTTGTCCCCATTTAAATTCCGCAGATGCTACCTCCCATTCAAACTCTGTTGGCAAGCGCATCTCTTTAAATGCTGCAAATGCCGACGCTTCGTAAAAGCTAATATGGCAAACGGGTTCGTCCATTTTAATTGGATTTAAGCCTTTTAAATCGTACCTAAACCATTCGCCCTCCACTTGGTGCCAATATAAAGGCGCATTAATATTGTTATTACGTACCCAATCCCAAGCTTCTGAATGCCAAAATTTAAAGTTTTGGTAACCACCGTCGTTTATAAATTCTAAATATTCAGCGTTAGTTACTAAGCTTTGAGAAATCTCGAAATTATTGATATAAACTTTATGTCTTCCTAACTCATTGTCGAAGCAAAAATCGTCACCAGCGTAACCAACCTCATAAACACCTTCTCTCATGGCTACAAATCCAGTCTCACCAGTGGTCAAATTTTGCTCAATATTCTCAGTCGCATAGGCTGGGAACAACGGATTGTGCCCTAAAATGTATTTGATATCGTAACATAATAGTTCTTGGTGTTGTTGCTCGTGGTTTAACCCTAATTCTAACAATTCTTTAACCCCGTTACTTACTTCACAAGCTAGAAACTTATCCATTGCTTCGTCCACATAAGCTCGGTATTGGTAAACATCTTGTACGGTTGGCCTACTTAAATTCCCACGATCCGTACGGATAACCCTTGCACCAACGGTTTCATAGTAACTATTGAAAACGAAATTATAATTTTCGTCAAACACCTCATATTTAGTGGCGTTTGGTTTTAAAATAAACGTTTCAAAAAACCAAGTTGTATGCCCTAAATGCCACTTCGGCGGACTAACATCTGCAATTGGCTGCACTACATAATCCTCTGTTTGCAATGGCTCACAAATAGCTTCGGTATGTTTTCTTATGGTACGATAAGTTTCTGCTAAATTCATTGTCTTTTTAAAGGTGTAGTAAATCTTATCTAGTTCTGTCTCAGTTCAGTTTTTTTGCTTTAAGCGTTCTGTCTTAAGCCTTATGAGAGCGTTTCCTAAAGGTCGGTGTATGCCGCACTCCGCTATGTTACGGTTTTTTTATGATGAAAAATCATAAAAAGAACAAGCTTTTTACCGCCCGCGTTCCCATCTCTAAAAAGCCTTGCTTTATCCACCTAACGCAACCAATATTGAGCCAAACAATTAAACAAAAAAAAGGATGAGTTTTGACTCATCCATATCTAACAAATAAAAGTGTGTTTTTTTAAATATATTTATTCTGTTTCTTGCTTACTTTTCTAACACCTGTATCACCTTTAGACGCTTCTTCGGTCTTACTTGATCCCGAAACTAAGCCCATAATCTCTGATACTTCTTGGCGAGTAAGATTTCTAAATGTGCCTACTGGAATATTCTTGGTAGTAATATTCATCACTCTAATACGCTTTAATCGCGTAACATCGTAACCTAAGTATTCGCACATTTTACGAATTTGACGGTTTAAGCCTTGGGTAAGTATAATGTTAAAGGTAGTTTCTCCCTCTTTCCTCACCAAACATTTTTGAGTTACAGTATCCATAATCGGTACACCATTTCCCATTTTTCTCAAAAAATCGATGGTAATGGGCTTGTTAACCGTTACCACATATTCTTTTTCGTGGTTATTACCAGCTCGTAAAACCTTGTTCACAATGTCGCCGTCGCTAGTCAAAAAAATCAAGCCTTCAGATAATTTATCCAACCTCCCAATAGGGAAAATACGCCTTGGATGACCAATATAATCGATGATATTTCCTTCTACATGTCTTTCTGTAGTACAGGTAACTCCTTTAGGTTTATTAAAAGCGATATAAATAGAATCGCTTTCGTTTTTGAATTTAACCCTTCTGTCGTCAACCCTAACATCATCGCTATCACTTACTTTATCACCTAAAATAGCTTCTCTGCCATTAATAGTTACTCGGCCTTCCAAAATTGCTTGGTCAGCTTCTCTTCTAGAACAAAAACCAGTATCGCTAATCGCTTTATTTAATCTTAAAGTTTTTTGGTTTAAAGCCATATTCTTAATTTTAAAAAGGGCTACTAATGGTCGAAAATGCTGGTAAAACAGCGTCTTTTGGAGAAACCACTGCATCTGCAAAATCAATTCCCCAGTCAATACCTAATTCTACATCATTCCAAATTACACCTACTTCAGCATCCTTATGGAACAAACCAGTGCATTTATAATTGAAAATGGTTTTATCTTCTAAAGTCAAAAATCCATGTAAAAACCCAGGAGGTACGTAAAACATTTTATTGTTTTCTCCACTTAATTCTACACTAAAATGCTGGCCATAAGTGGCGGAGTTTTTTCTAATATCAACTGCAACATCCAAAACTTTACCTTGTACCACTCGCACTAATTTACCTTGTGCATGAGGATTAGCTTGTGCATGTAAGCCACGTAACGCATTTTTATGCGAGTAAGATTGGTTGTCTTGTACAAATTCTATATCCAAGCCAAGTTTTTCAAAAAGCGCTTTGTTGTAGCTTTCAAAAAAATAACCTCTGTCATCTTTCCAAATTTTTGGTTCGATGATCACTAAGCCCTTAATAGGGGTTTCAATAATATTCATTTATACTTTTTCTAAAACGCTTCTAAAAGAAACAAATTTGTTAGGGAACTTTTGCAGAATATCTTCCTGCAACTTTGGAGAGTGGTTTTTTCGGTAATCTACTAAATGCTCAGCATCATTAGTAACGTATTGTGCGCAATAAGTTATGCCTTCATTTATAGGTTCTGTTAACCTTAAAAGGTGGCAATCAACAAATTTACCGCTCGCCATTACCGCCGGCATATGCACATTTTGCATGTATTGAATATACTCTTCGTGTATACTATCCTCAATAATAGTAGTGACGTTATAAATAATCATGGCGCTAAGTTAATCAACCCCTTTTTATTAAAGCGCATCTCCTCTCAAATTTCTAAATCTTTTGCGGGCTTCTATCAAATATAAACTTCCGGGGTATTGGTTAATCAATTGCTCATAATGCTTTTTAGCAGCGCTAAAATCCTTTAAATTATCCTCTTCTAATACCGCAATTTTAAAAAGTGCATCATCTCCCCAAATGCTATTAGGGTAATTTTTGATAATATCACTAAGGCTGTTTTGTGCAGTTTGGTATTTGTGCTCTTTAATATAAATATTAGCTTTTAGCATCAGAACATCATCAAACAAGCTAGACTGTGGATATAATGAGGTTAAACTGTCCAAAGTTTTTATAGCTTCAATAGGTTTGTTTTTTAGCTGTAGTAAATCAGCTTTTGCATATAATTTTAAGGCGTTCCCTGCACTATCGACAGACAAATCATCTTCAATTAGTAAACTTAAATCAAGTGCATCATTAGCAATTAATTGTGAGGTGGACGCTTTTAATACATCTAATTGTGCTTTTGCCCAATTAAAATCTCCATTATAAAAAGAAAGCTTAGCGTTTTTAAATTTCGCCTCTTGTCCAATCGGATGGTCCTTAAAACTTTTTTCTACCTGCCCGTACAATAGTGCTGCATCCCAAGGTTGGTTATTTAAGATATAAATAGTTGCTAAATCTAATTTAAGTTGAGCAGAAACATCTAGGCTAATGCCCGGTAGGCTTATTGCTTTTTCTAGTAATAAACTAGCTTCGTCTGTTTTATTGAGGTGAAAAGCTTTTAAATTAGCTAATGCTCTAATTGCAAAAACGGTTTGTGAGTTTTCGCCATACTCTGTTATAAGCAACTCATAATCAGTGTTTAATTGCTCAATTTGTTGTTGACTGTAAGTTCCATCAATTACTTGTTGGTTTTTAAGTTGTAGTAGCGCCACTTTAGAGGCTACATAATAAGGCGAGTTACGATCTTTAGTCAAAAGATGCTGATAAGCTCTTTCAGCCACACTGTAAGCTTTGTTTTCTAATAATATATTGCCGAAATTATAAACTGAGCCACCATTGTCTTGGGTTCTTTTATCTAAAGCGATCAGCTGTACCAAGGCCATATCATATTGTTTTTGCTGTAGATAAGTCCACGCCAATAAATTTATAAAAGTAGTATTCTGCGGATCTTTCTGTATTTTTTTTAGTAACAATGATTTTAAAATGCCATAATCCTCATCACTCTCATAGGT
The DNA here is from genome assembly GCA_038243635.1 of Sphingobacteriales bacterium. GTDB lineage: Bacteria > Bacteroidota > Bacteroidia > Sphingobacteriales > Sphingobacteriaceae > Pseudopedobacter. The sequence continues at coordinate 27,520 of JBBSQW010000007.1, read as the reverse complement.
TCTGCTAAGGTTGTTTTTTGCGCTTGCTAAAAAAGTTGGCTGGTAAGCTAAAATATTTAAAATCTCCTCCGTAAGCTCGTTTTTTTGCTTTTTAAACCGATATAAATTAATAAGTTCAAAACCAAAAGCATTGTCATCTTTTAACAACCTTCTACCTGTTAAAAAGGTTTTTATTGCATAATCATAATTTGCTATGCTGTAAAAAGAATTTGCAATACTACTTATTGCAAATTCATCTTTCGGCATTTTACTTAAAACATCATCAAAAGTTTTGTTGGCTTTATCAAGCTCGCCTTTTTCTAGATAAAGCTGTCCTAAATTAGTGCCGTATTTATAATTACTTTTCAGTTTTTTTGCAATCAACTTTTCTGCCTCACTATACTTTTTGAGCTTTAAAAGTGTATTAAAGTAAGCTTCAAAATAAAGGTCATCATTTGTTTGATGCTCATAAAGTTTTTGATAGATGACTAAAGATTTATCATATTCACCATTAGTATAAAATTGACGAGCCAGTTCAATATCATTTACTGGGTATTGGCTTTTAGCGTAACTAAAGCATAAAAGCAGAAAAAACACGGTGCTTAAAATCTTAAAAGGCTTAATCATCAATGCTAAAATAGAAATTTGTTGTTGCTATTGTGGAAATCTGCTTTATAAATAATGTATTCTAAATGTTACTAGTGTTATAAATGTTAGTCGCGTTTAATACTTAATTTGGTTTGATATTAAAATTAAGCAGCAAACTTAATTTCTAGCTGTTATTAAAACTACCAAAACGGAAAGAATTAATGCCTCATTGTATTAAAAAATATTATTTCTTCATTTTTCTTCTTGTTGCTGGATGTAAATCATCGCCAAAGGTGGAAATGTTGCCTGTTGAGACTTTTTTTAAAGGTGCTCAAAAGTTTAACTATCGTATCTCTCCCAACGGCAAAACCTTGGCTTTCTTACAAGTTTATAAAGGCAAATCGAATGTTTTTGTGCGAGCAGTTAACGATACTGCAAGAGTACAATTAACAAATTTTGAAGATTTATCTGTACGTAATTTTAATTGGGTAGGCGATAATAAGTTAATTTGCGAAAAAGAGAAAGACAGTACAAATAGTTTTAGTGCTTTCTTGATAAATAAGGACGGGACAAACTACGCCGCTGTAAAAAATAAAGCAAACACAAAGTCAGCCATTCTTAATAATACCATCCATAGCAACAATATACTAATTACTAATAACGATAGAAACGAATCTTTTTTTGACGTTTACCAGTTAAACATTGAAACGGGTTTAAAAAAGTTATTTGTTAAGAACCCCGGAAACATTCTAGTTTGGTTTGCCGATGAAAAAGGCAATGTAAATTTAGGCGTAGGTGGTGATGGTGTAAACGAAACAATTTATTACAGAGCAACCGCTCAAGAACAATTTAAGCCTATAATCAGTAATAATTATAAGAATACATTACAGCCCCTAGGGTTTACAAAAGACAAAAGATATATCTATGCATTATCTAATATTAATAGGGATAAGCTTGCATTGGTAGAATTTGATTGCGTAGAAGGTAAAGAGTCAAAATTGCTTTATCAAAATGCTGATGCAGACCTCGTCGAGGTTTTAAATTCGAGTTTAAATAAAGAACCAGCCTTGATTGCTTATGAGTTTGAAAAGCGACAATTGCATTTCTTAAATGCGAAATATAAAAAGGTATACACAGCCATTTCGGATAAACTACCTAGTCAGGAAATTTCAATTATAGATAAAGATGAAGCTGAACTTAATTTTGTTATAAAAGCATCTACCGATAAAAACCCAGGCGCTTATTACATTTATAATGTTGACCAGACAAGTCTTAAAAAATTATCTGAAGTTAACCCGGATATTAAGCCCAATAACATGTCTAGCATGCAGGCAATTCGTTATCAAACCAGAGATGGTTTAACTATTCACGGCTACTTAACTTTGCCTTTAGGTACAAAAACAAAAAATTTACGTTGTGTAATATTACCACACCAAGGTCCCAGTCAAAGAAACGTTTGGGGTTTTTCGCCAGAGGTGCAGTTTTTGGCGAATAGAGGTTATGCTGTTTTGCAGATGAACTATAGAGGTTCAACAGGTTATGGAAAAGAATTCGAGAATGCTGGTTTTAAACAATGGGGCGCCAAAATGCAAAACGATATTTTTGATGGCGTTATGTGGTTAATTAAAGAAGGAATTGCAAACCCTAAACAAATAGGTGTTTTTGGTTATGGTTTCGGCGGTTATTCGGCGTTAAACCAAGTAATTAATCATCCAAACACTTACAAATGTGCGGCTTCTTATTCGGGATATATAAATTTATTTACCTACATTAAAGGTTTTCCAGCGTATTTTAAGCCTTATAAATTAATGCTGAATGAAATGATTGGAGATCCGGAAACGGATATTGATTACCTTAGAAGTGCATCTCCGGTATTTCAGATTGAAAAAATAAAGACACCGATTTTAATTGCCCAAGGCGGAAAAGATTCAAAAGTAAACGTTAACGAAACAAATCAATTTGTTAAAGAACTCCGCAAAAGAAATATTGCTGTAAATTACATCCTAAATGAGAATGAAACGCAACTGTTTAAAAATGTCGACAACAAACTAACATTTTATAAACAGCTTGCAGATTTTTTAGACCGACACCTTAAACCACAATAACTTTAAATGAAAACTCGAATTTTAAGCTATCGTAAAAATTTTACGCTGATTGCTTCTTTTGTAGTTTTGATTTCTGTTTTACTAATTATCGTTTTATGTGTTAGCTATAATCTTACAAAAAAAGCGATAGACAATGAGTTTTCGGCCGCTAAGGTTGATGTGTTGGAGAAAACGGTATTGCCCTACAATGCTTTTTTTCAAAATAAAATTCCAGAAATCTCTTTCTACCAAGGTTTTTTAGACTCGTCCTCCGCAAGAGAATATGCACAGTCGGTGCTTGAAAAATATCCATTTGTTGAACGGATTCTTTTTTATGACGCTCAAATCAGCAACAGACTAGTTCAAGATGGTTTGCGTACGTCTAGCTTTTCCATAGGTTTAAAGGGACTTTATCAGTATGGATTAAATGTCAACAAAGATTCTACTATTCTTTTTTCTGCTAATAAGCCGGGTTCGCTTTCGCTATCAAATGGAGATGAATTCAATAAAATTGGGTTGAAACTGGCTAGCTATATTGCTAATGTTGATACCACCCAGATGATTTCTAACGATCAGATATTTAATATTTTTTATAATATTTCACATAATCGAATCACCTACATAAATGTGTTGCGTAGGGAAGATATAAAAATGTATAAAGATTTGATGTTTAAAAAAATGCCTCCTTCGCCGTACTACGAGCAGGACGTGTTTTCTTTTGAGCTCAATCCTTATAAATTAATTATCAAAAACACTCACCCGCAATTATACCAACAGGTAAGTATCAAACCTTTGTCTTTTGAAACCATTTTAGATAAACCTAATCTAATAACTACAGAAATCGCATTGCCTTTGGCGTTTTCAAACTTCAAACTCTATTTAAGTACTGATAAGGCGTTTTTGGATAAAGAAATACGGCGCAAATTTTTACCCGTGTGTTTAGGGATATTGGCTGTTTATGGTATTTTATTGCTGCTGGTTTTTTTAATCGGCAGAAATTTAAAGGTTAATCAAAAGCTTTTTAGTTTACAGTATGATTTTATAAATAATTTCACTCATGAGTTTAAAACGCCTGTGGCAGTGATAAAAATTGCGGGCAACAACATTTTAAATGCGAACGATTTATCTGATACTGAGCTTAAACGTTATGGCAAAATTTTAGACGAAGAAGCAGATAAACTGAATGATTTAATGAATAAGCTTTTGTCTTTTACTCAAATAGAAAATAGATCTATAAATGTTAAAAACGAAGAAATAAATATCGATATCTTTTCACAAAATATCATTGATGCGTTTCAGCTTAAATATTCTGATTATGAGATACTGCTAGATATTAAGAATGTAAACAGTTTCCAAAGCGACCCGGTTTTGTTGAGTAGCATCTTTTACAATTTGATAGAAAATGCCTATAAATACGCCAACGCAGATAATAAATTTCTTAAAATATCAATATGCAAAATAAAGAAAAATATAGTGTTCTCTTTCCAAGATAAAGGCATAGGTATTGATGCAAAGGAGCTGAATAATATATTTAAGAAATTTTATAGAATACAAAGCCGCTATAATCAACAAGGAAGTGTTGGATTAGGTTTGGCTTTTTGTAAAGAACTTGTTACTTTTATGAACGGGACAATCCAAGTGAAGAGTAAGCCCGGAAAAGGATCCGTGTTTGAAGTTACGTTGCCTTATGATAAATAAACAAATGCAAAAAGATATAAAAATTGCGGTTATAGAAGACGACGAAAACCTTAGGTTTTTGGTAAGCCACCGTTTAGAAAAAGAAGGTTATGAAGTTGTACAAACCGCAAATGGTGGAGAAGCCGTTGAACTAATTTTAGCCGAACAACCCGAAATTGTGCTTTTAGACTGGATGTTGCCAGAGAAAGAGGGCTCGGAAATATGTACTAGTTTGCGATCGAAAGGGTTTGAGAACGTAATTATAATGATGTCAGCAAAGTCGCAGGATATTGATAAAATAGACGCTTTCCAATTTGGCGTTTCTGATTATGTAAGTAAGCCTTTTAATATGGATGTATTGGTTGCTATGATTGATAGCAAGGTTAAATACGTTTTACAAGGTAAAACTGACAATAACAGGTTTGGGGATATGGAACATCATCCTAATACGCATTCGTTATTAAAAAACCACAAGAAAATTGAGTTAACCATTTTGGAGAATCGCATATTGCTTTACTTCTTGAACCATAGAAATAACGTGATTAGTAGAGATGATTTAATGATGGAGGTTTGGGGTTACAACTCAGATGTGAACACCCGTACCCTAGATATGCATATTGTAAGGCTGCGTAAAAAGATAGAGACCAATCCAGATCGTCCAGATTTTTTACAAACTGTTAGGGGAGTAGGCTATCGCTTCAATGATCAATAGGGTGTAATTAAAATTCATCTTTTACTAATTTTTTTTTTAAAATTATTCTCTTACATTTGCATCCCCAACAGATTTTTAAAGAGGGATAGAAAGGTGGTATTTAACAAATGATTATTATCAATGTAAAGGATGGCGAATCAATTGACAGAGCGTTAAAACGTTTTAAAAAGAAATTCGAGAAAACTGGTGTTTTAAGAGAACTTCGCAGTCGTCAAGCTTACGAGAAAAAATCCGTAGCTTCAAGATTGGAGAAAAAACACGCTATTTACGTTCAAGCAATGAATCAAGAAGCGTAATCTTTTTAGGTTAAAGCTATTATATATTAACTATTTATGCGGCCACTTTATGGTGGATGTATAAATAGTTTTTTGGTTTTTATACGATTTGCTAAAGAATAGCATTTAAAATATCTGTGATTATTTTTTCGGGCGATTGTCCTGCGTCTAAAAATAAAATATCACTTTCGTTAGGTTGTGGTAATTCTAAGGTGTTCATCTGGCTGTCTAATAAAGATGCTGGCATAAAATGGCCTTTTCTGTTCAGTAACCGTTGTTGCAATTTCTTTTCATCAACATTTAGAAATAGAAACCTAACCTTTCCAGCCTTTCGTAAAATAGTTCGATAATTTACTTTTAAAGCAGAACAACTGAGTACAAAGCCTTTCTTCGCGTCAATTCTTGCCTTAATTTCTTTTTCGATAAAAGCTAACCAAGGCATCCGATCCGCATCCGTTAAATGATCTCCGTTTTTCATCTTGGTTATATTTTTTACTGGGTGTAAGTCATCACCTTCAATAAATGAAATATCCAGCTTCTCAGCTAGCAATTTGCCAATCAGTGTTTTTCCGCATCCAGATACTCCAAAAACTATAATGTAAAGTTCGCTTGTTTTCATTGTTCTCGTCATAGGGTGTTATAATTTATTTAAATAGCTGTTGTTTCTCCTTCGATTTATTTTGTTGGAAGCTTTAATAGTCCAAAATAGCGCCAGATAAAAAGTTCAATCCTATTTAAAGTAACTTGTTTTGTGCTTTATTAAAGGCGTAAATCTTTTGGTTTTAATTTACGCAATACATAAACATTTTGTATATTCACTTTTTAAGCAAGGTCTAAATTTTTTTATGGTTTTAGAGGGTTTCTTACAATATCTGCAGTACGAAAAACGGTATTCTAAACATACACTCATCGCCTATGAGAAAGACATTCTGCAATTCCAGGATTTCATAACACAAATAGATAAAACTTTTTTAACCGCAAATCATAAAGAAGTACGTTTATGGATAATCGCTTTAATGGATAAGCAGATTGAAGCTAGATCTGTTAATAGAAAAATATCAAGTATCCGTTCATTTTATAAGTTTGCTTTAAAGGAAGGTAGTATTGCGGAAAATCCAGTGTTAAAAGTGCAAAGTCCTAAAGTTGCTAAAAAACTACCTGTGTTTGTAAGCGAACAAAAAATGGATAATCTTTTAGATACCGATGCATTTGATGATACTTTTGAAGGTTTAAGGGATAAACTAGTGGTAGAATTGCTTTTTGCTACTGGGATTAGATTAAACGAATTACTTACTTTAACCCACCGAGACTTTTTTCCGGCAGAAAAAACCATTAAAGTTTTAGGTAAACGGAATAAAGAGCGCATCATTCCGTTAAACTTATCGGCATTAAATCAATTAGATATTTATCTAAAGGCTAAAAAAGAGCAAGCGTTCGGTTTAACAAGCGATGTGTTAGTTGTTACTGCAAAAGGTGAACCAGCCTACTCGAAATTAATATACCGTATCGTTAATAAATATTTAAAATTAATATCAACACAAACTAAAAAAAGTCCACATATTTTGCGACATTCATTTGCAACAAGCCTACTTAATAACGGGGCCGATATTAATGCAATTAAAGATCTATTGGGGCATGCAAGCTTAGCCGCAACGCAAGTTTATACACACAACTCTATAGAAAGGTTAAAATCAATTTATAAACAAGCTCATCCAAAAGCTTAAAAAAGGAGGAAACATGAAAATCGGAATTCAATCTATCCATTTCAGCGCTGATCAGAAGCTATTAGCGTTCATTCAAAAAAAAGTAGATAAATTAGATCAATTCTATGATCAAATTATCAGTGGAGAAGTGTATCTAAAGCTTAACAACGTGGCCGAGGATGCAAATAAAACTTCTGAGATTAAGATCATGATACCTGGTGTCACTTTATTTGCAAAAGAGACCTGTAAAACATTTGAGGAAGCTACAGATTTAGCTATCGAATCCCTAAGAAAGCAACTCACTAAACAGAAAGATAAAATTAAATCGCATGAGAGTAATCATAAAGATTTAGTAAAAGAAGTTTAAAATATAACTAGTTGGCTATTAACGCCATTTCATGTAAAAGTCAATGATTTTGAAAAATCATTGACTTTTTTTTAAAAAAAGTTTTGTTCGGATATTAATTTTTGTATTTTTGCAGTCCCGTAAGCAAACGACTTGTGGCGTTTTAAAGAAACGAGTTCTTTAAAACATTGAAAAGCCTCCTTAGCTCAGCTGGTAGAGCAACTGACTTGTAATCAGTAGGTCATTGGTTCGATCCCGATAGGAGGCTCTTTAGTTCTAGGTTTTGACAGGTTAGAATTAAAATATGGGGGGGTTCCAGAGCGGTCAAATGGGACGGACTGTAAATCCGTTACTTCGGTTTCGAAGGTTCGAATCCTTCTCCCCCCACTGGAATAATGATTGAAAGTTTGAATTTATTGATGATTGTTTAATGCACTCACTAATAGATTCACGCTCTCAAGAATAAAAATGCGAAAGTAGCTCAGTTGGTAGAGCGATAGCCTTCCAAGCTATAGGTCGCGAGTTCGAACCTCGTCTTTCGCTCATAAAACTTCATTGGTAGAGGAGTTTATTGATGAAGCAAAAAAGTTCATTTAGTTCAAGGTTTTGTGCTATGAGCTATTTTGTTGTTTTGAGCTTAATGTACTAAAGAATAAGCCGAAGTAGCTCAGCGGTAGAGCACTTCCTTGGTAAGGAAGAGGTCGTGGGTTCAAGTCCCATCTTTGGCTCGCAAGAGGATATTTTAGAATATTTAAATAAAAATTAACCTAGTAATAAGTATAAAATCATGGCAAAAGAAAAATTTGACCGTAGTAAACCACACCTTAACATCGGTACAATCGGTCACGTTGACCACGGTAAAACTACATTAACTGCAGCAATCTCTAAAGTTCTATCTGACGCTGGTTTCTCGGAAGCTCGTTCATTTGCTTCTATTGATTCTGCTCCAGAGGAAAAAGAAAGAGGTATCACAATTAATACATCACACGTTGAGTATTCAACTGCTAACCGTCACTACGCTCACGTTGACTGTCCAGGTCACGCGGATTACGTAAAGAACATGGTTACTGGTGCTGCTCAAATGGATGGTGCTATTATCGTTGTAGCATCTACGGATGGTCCAATGCCACAAACTCGTGAGCACATCTTATTAGCTCGTCAGGTTGGTGTTCCTTCATTAGTTGTATTCATGAATAAAGTGGATATGGTTGATGATCCAGAATTATTAGAATTAGTTGAAATGGAAATCCGCGAATTATTATCATTCTACGATTTCCCAGGCGATGATATTCCAGTTATCCAAGGTTCTGCTTTAGGTGGATTAAACGGAGATCCAAAATGGGTTGGAAAGATTTTGGAACTAATGGAAGCTGTTGATAGCTACATTCCAATTCCTCCACGTTTGACTGAACTTCCTTTCTTAATGCCAGTTGAAGATGTTTTCTCTATTACAGGTCGTGGTACTGTTGCTACAGGTCGTATCGAGAGAGGTATCGTTAACTCAGGAGAAGGTGTTGATATCTTAGGTATGGGTGCTGAAAACTTAAAGTCTACAGTAACTGGAGTTGAGATGTTCCGTAAGATCCTTGATAGAGGTGAAGCTGGTGACAACGTAGGTTTATTGTTACGTGGTATTGAGAAAACTGATATCCGTCGTGGTATGGTTATCTGTAAGCCAGGTTCAGTAACTCCTCACACAGATTTCAAAGCTGAGGTTTACGTATTGTCAAAAGCGGAAGGTGGACGTCACACTCCATTCTTTAACAAATACCGTCCACAATTCTATTTCAGAACTACAGATGTAACGGGAGAAATCACGTTAGAAGAAGGTGTTGAAATGGTTATGCCAGGTGATAACGTTACAATCAACGTAGTATTGATTAACGCAATTGCAATGGAAAAAGGTTTACGTTTCGCGATCCGCGAAGGTGGTAGAACAGTAGGTGCTGGTCAGGTAACTGAAATTGTAAAATAAAAATCAATTCCTTAATAAGGACTTGAAATATAAAAAGTACTTAGGAAATACTTCCTAAGTACTTTTTATCTAAAAACAAATTGAAACCGAGTAAGAGGTTTCTTATACACACGGGAATAGTTCAACGGTAGAATAGAGGTCTCCAAAACCTTTGATCAGGGTTCGAATCCTTGTTCCCGTGCTAACGCAAAAAAAAAGTAAAAATGGCTGGTTTTGCAGAGTACATAAAAGAATCATATATAGAGCTAAGTGAAAAAGTTACCTGGCCGACTTGGAGTGAGTTACAGAACAGTGCTGTAATTACTTTAGTGGCATCGTTAATTATTGCTTTAATTATTTTAGCAATGGATGAGTCAGCAGGGAATTTACTGAAGTTAATGTATAAATCATTTGCATAATTATAAGGCATGAGCGATCAATTGAAATGGTATGTTGTTAGGGCTGTAAGTGGTAAAGAGAAGAAGGTAAAACAATATATAGATGCAGAGATAAGCCGTTTAGGTCTTACACATTTGGTGCCTCAGGTTTTAATACCGATGGAGAAATATTACCAAATGAAGGACGGTAAGAAAATCGCAAAAGAAAGAAATTATTACCCGGGATATGTTTTAGTTGAGATTGCTCTAAATGCAGAGTTAGAACAAGTAATTAAATCCATTAATAGTGTTATAGGTTTTTTAGGGGATAAGGCAGGTAATGCAGTTCCTTTAAGACCAGCAGAAGTTAACCGTATTTTAGGTAAGGTTGATGAAATGGCTGAGCAAGGAGAGATGATGAACGTTCCATTCTATGTTGGTGAGAACATCAAGGTAATGGATGGTCCATTCAACGGTTTTTCTGGGGTTATTGAAGAGGTAAACGAAGAAAAGAAGAAACTGAAAGTTATGGTTAAGATTTTTGGACGTAAAACTCCCCTAGAACTTAATTATATGCAGGTTGAAAAAGAATAAATTAAGTATTGCGTATAGCGTAATTGAGTATAGGGATTAAACGCAATACTCAATACCAACATCTCAATACCGACAAAATCTTAAATGTTACAAATGCTTCCACATTATTAACGTTGAGAAATAAATAAATAAAAAATGGCAAAAGAAGTCAGTGCGTTAATCAAATTACAAATCAAGGGAGGAGCAGCAAATCCATCTCCACCAGTAGGTCCTGCATTAGGAGCAAAAGGTGTGAACATTATGGAATTCTGTAAGCAGTTCAACGCTCGTACCCAGGATAAAGCAGGCAAGGTACTTCCTGTTGTGATCACTGTTTATGCAGACAAGTCTTTCGAATTTATCATCAAAAATCCACCAGTTGCGATCCAATTAATGGAGATTGCAGCACTTAAAAGTGGGTCAGCAGAACCAAACCGTAAAAAAGTTGCCAAGGTTTCTTGGGAGCAGGTAGAAGTTATTGCTAAAGATAAAATGTCTGATTTGAACGCATTCACAATCGATTCAGCAATGAAGATGGTTGCAGGCACAGCCCGCAGTATGGGAATAAACGTTACAGGTGATGCACCCTGGACTAATTAATTAACACATTAAGTAAAAGACAAGTGGCAAGATTAACAAAAAATCAAAAGACGGCACTTTCCAAACTTGAAGACGGTAAAGCTTATTCTTTAAAAGATGCAGCTGCCTTGGTAAAAGACATTACCACGACCAAATTCGATTCATCAGTAGATATTGATGTTCGTTTAGGTGTGGATCCACGTAAAGCCAATCAAATGGTTCGTGGTATTGCTACTTTACCTCATGGTACCGGAAAAACAGTTCGTGTTTTAGCTTTGGTAACTCCTGATAAGGAAGAAGAAGCAAAAGCAGCAGGAGCTGATTTTGTAGGTTTGGACGAGTATATAGCTAAGATTGAGGGTGGTTGGACAGATGTCGACATTATTATTACTACACCTAGCTGTATGGCTAAAGTAGGTAAATTAGGTCGTATCTTAGGTCCACGTAACTTGATGCCTAATCCTAAATCAGGAACTGTAACCATGAATGTGGGACAAGCAGTAACTGACGTTAAAGGTGGTAAAATCGACTTTAAAGTTGATAAAACCGGTATCATTCACTGCTCAATAGGTAAAGTATCTTTCCCTTCTGATAAGATTTATGAAAATGCTTTGGAGGTTCTTCAAGTAATTTCTAAGTTGAAACCATCAGCGGCAAAAGGAACATATTTCAAGAGTATTAACATCTCTTCTACCATGTCTCCAGGAATAAATATTGAAACTAAATCAGTAGCGGGAATTTAAGATTATGAGAAGAGAAGAAAAACACGAAGTTGTTTCTGCTTTAGCTGAGAGAATGAAAGAGTCTGGTAATTTTTATATTACTGACACTTCTAGTCTATCAGTGGCAAAGATCAATAATATTCGCCGTAAATGTTTCGAGAACGAAATCGGAATGCAAGTTGTTAAAAATACCTTAATCAAAAAAGCTCTAGAGCAATTAGATGGTGACGTAACTCCTTTGTTCGATGTTCTTAAAGGTTCTTCATCAGTATTGTTCTCAACGAATGCGAACGCTCCGGCTAAGCTAATTAAATCGTTAAGAAAAGGAAAAGAAGAAAAACCACTTTTAAAAGCAGCGTATGTTGATTCGACTGTTTTCATAGGCGATAACCAATTAGATACCTTAGTTAATCTTAAATCAAGAGAAGAACTTATTGGTGAAATCATTGGATTATTACAGTCTCCAGCTAAAAATGTTATTTCAGCATTACAATCTGGCGGAAACAAATTGGCAGGTATTGTCAAAACTTTACAAGAAAGAGAAGGTTAATTCAAACACCTCAAGTTTGAAATCAAATTATTTGTAAAAAATTAAAATTAAATATAATGGCGGATTTAAAATCGTTTGCTGAACAATTAGTAAACTTAACTGTTAAAGAAGTTAATGAGTTAGCTCAAATCTTGAAAGATGAGTACGGTATTGAGCCAGCTGCTGCTGCAGTTGCTGTTGCTGGTCCTGCTGCTGCTGGTGAAGCTGCTGCTGAAGAGAAAACATCTTTTGATGTAATCTTGAAAGAAGCTGGTGGAGCTAAATTAGCTGTAGTAAAATTAGTTAAAGACTTAACTGGTCTTGGATTAAAAGAAGCTAAAGATTTAGTTGACGGTGCACCAAAAGAATTGAAGGTTGGTGTTACTAAAGACGAAGCAGAAGCATTAAAAAAGCAGCTTGAAGAAGCTGGAGCTGTTGTTGAGATTAAGTAATTTACTTAACTCAAAAAACAAAATAGCCTTAAACTCCATCCGCCAATCGGCGGACGGAGTTTGCGGCTTTTGGTGTATATCACCAAAATTACACTGAACATAGGTTCAGTTTTTAATCGAATTTTCGGTTTAACTAAAATTTAAGACCCTTGGCAAACAAAAGCAATCAAAGGATAAACTTTGCTCAAAGTAAGCATGTGTTAGATTATCCTGATTTTCTGGATGTACAAATCCAATCGTTCAAGGAATTCTTTCAGCTAGAAACAACTTCAGATAACCGACACACAGAAGGCTTATTTAAAGTATTTGCTGAAAACTTTCCGATCTCTGATTCAAGAAACATCTTTGTTCTCGAATTTCTGGATTACTTCATTGATCCACCGCGTTATGACATTACAGAATGTATAGAGCGGGGACTAACTTACAGCGTTCCTCTTAAAGCAAAACTTCGTTTATCTTGTAACGACGAGGAGCATGAAGATTTCGAAACTATAGTACAAGACGTTTATTTGGGAACCATCCCTTACATGACGCCTAAAGGTACATTCGTTATCAACGGTGCAGAACGTGTTATTGTATCTCAGTTACACCGTTCTCCGGGTGTATTCTTCGGCGTAAGTCGTCATACAAACGGAAGCAAGTTGTACTCTGCTCGTGTTATACCTTTCAAAGGTTCGTGGATTGAGTTTGCAACAGACGTTAACAACGTGATGTATGCGTACATTGATCGTAAGAAAAAATTTCCAGTAACCACTCTTTTACGAGCGATTGGCTACGATTCTGATAAAGACATCTTAGAACTTTTTGATCTTGCTGATGAGGTTAAGGTTAGTAAATCTGGTTTAAAGAAATACGTAGGACGTAAACTGGCTGCCAGAGTTCTGAAAAAATGGGTGGAAGATTTTGTTGATGAAGATACTGGGGAAGTAGTTTCTATCAACAGAAATGAGATTATTTTCGAAAGAGAAACCATTTTAGAAGAGGATCATATAGATATGATTGTTGATGCTGGAGTAAAAACATTGATCCTTTCTAAGGAAGATGCTAACTCTGGAGATTATACAATTATCTACAATACGTTGCAAAAAGATACTTCCAATTCTGAAAAAGAAGCGGTAGAACATATATATAGACAATTACGTAACGCCGAACCACCTGATGAGGAAACTGCTCGTGGTATCATCGACCGTTTATTCTTTTCTGATAAACGTTATGATCTAGGTGATGTAGGCCGTTACAGAATCAATCGTAAATTAAAAATGGATACACCAGTTGAAACTAAGGTTTTAACTAAGTTAGACATTATTGCGATTGTAAAATACTTGATCAAATTAATCAACTCTAAGGAAGATGTAGATGATATTGATCACTTGTCAAACAGAAGGGTTAGAACTGTAGGAGAACAACTTTATGCTCAGTTTGGTGTTGGGTTAGCTCGTATGGCTAGAACAATCCGTGAGCGTATGAACATCCGTGACAACGAGGTGTTTACTCCAACAGATTTAATTAATGCTCGTACATTATCATCTGTAATTAACTCTTTCTTTGGAACTAACCAGTTATCTCAGTTCATGGATCAAACCAATCCATTAGCAGAGATTACGCACAAACGCCGTCTTTCGGCTTTAGGTCCAGGTGGTTTATCACGTGAAAGAGCTGGTTTTGAGGTTCGTGACGTTCACTATACTCACTACGGTAGGTTGTGTACGATTGAGACTCCAGAAGGGCCAAACATTGGTTTGATTTCTTCACTTTGTGTTCATGCTAAGATTAATAACTTAGGTTTTATCGAAACTCCTTACCGTAAAGTGAATGACGGTGTGGTGGTAATGGATAAGCCAGTTACTTATTTAAGTGCTGAAGATGAAGATGGGATGACTATTGCACAAGCTAGTGCGCAATACAGTGATGGTGGTGTTTTTGAAGATGAGAAGGTTAAAGCAAGATATGAAGGTGACTTCCCTGTAATCGACCCTGAAAAGTTAGATTACATTGATATTGCTCCAAACCAAATTACTTCGATTGCTGCTTCGTTAATTCCTTTCTTAGAGCATGATGATGCAAACAGAGCCCTGATGGGGTCTAACATGCAACGCCAGGCTGTGCCTTTATTACGTCCACAAGCTCCAATCGTTGGAACAGGATTAGAGGGTAGAGTTGCTCGTGATTCAAGAACGTTAATCAACGCAGAAGGAAACGGTGAAGTTGAGTATGTTGATGCTAATAAAATCACGATCAGGTACGAAAGAAACGATGATGATAGATTAGTATCTTTTGATGGAGAATCAAAATCATACAACTTAATTAAGTTTAAGAAAACCAATCAGAGCACTTGTATTAACTTAAAGCCAATTGTTAAGAAAGGTCAAAAAGTTAAAAAAGGACAAGTTCTTTGTGAAGGATATGCTACACAAGACGGAGAATTAGCGTTAGGTATCAACTTAAAAGTAGCATTCATGCCTTGGCAAGGATACAACTTTGAGGATGCGATTGTAATCTCTGAGAGAGTAGTTTCACAAGATATATTTACTTCACTTCACATTGAAGAATTCGAACTTGAAGTTCGTGATACTAAACGCGGAGAGGAAGAATTAACGCCAGATATTCCAAACGTTTCTGAAGAGGCTACTAAAGACTTAGATGAGCATGGAATTATTAGAGTTGGTGCTGATGTACAAGAAGGCGATATTTTAATTGGTAAGATTACTCCAAAAGGAGAGTCTGACCCATCTCCAGAAGAAAAATTACTGAGAGCGATCTTTGGTGATAAAGCTGGTGATGTTAAAGATGCATCTTTGAAAACTCCACCATCTATTAAAGGTGTAGTTATCGATACCAAATTATTCTCTAGAGCTAAGAAAACTTCTAAAGCTGAAGAGAAAGCGCTGATAGAAAAATTAGATGCTAAACATGAAAAAGCTGTAAGAGAGCTTAGAGAAAGTTTAGTTGATAAATTGTTTACCATTGTGAATGGTAAAACATCACAGGGTGTTTACAATGTGTATAAAGAATTATTGATAGCTAAGGGTGTTAAATTCACCCAAAAACTATTGATGGAATTAGATTATAACCACATCAACCCAACAAAATGGACTACAGATGAGGACAAAAATGATTTAATTAAAATCTTATTACACAACTTCGGTATCAAAACTAACGAAGAGTTAGGTGGCTATAGAAGAGATAAATTTGCTATCAGTGTTGGAGATGAACTTCCATCAGGAATTGTACAAATGGCCAAGGTTTATGTTGCTAAAAAACGTAAGCTGAAAGTTGGGGATAAAATGGCTGGTCGTCATGGTAACAAAGGTATTGTTGCTCGTATCGTAAGAGACGAGGATATGCCTTTCTTAGCAGATGGAACTCCAGTCGATATTATCCTTAACCCACTAGGTGTACCTTCTCGTATGAACCTTGGACAGATTTACGAAACTGTGTTAGGTTGGGCAGGTAAAGAGCTTGGTGTTAAGTTTGCAACTCCTATTTTCGATGGTGCTTCTCAAGATGAGGTAGCGGGTTATGTAGAAAAAGCAGGGATACCAGAATCTGGTAGAACTTACCTTTACAACGGCTTAACTGGAGATCGTTTTGACCAACAAACAACAGTAGGTATTATGTACATGCTGAAATTAGGTCACATGGTTGATGATAAAATGCATGCTCGTTCTATAGGTCCGTACTCATTAATTACACAACAACCATTGGGTGGTAAAGCACAATTTGGTGGTCAGCGTTTTGGTGAGATGGAGGTTTGGGCATTAGAAGCATTTGGTGCATCAAACATTCTTCAAGAGATCTTAACCGTAAAATCTGATGATGTGGTAGGTAGAGCTAAAACTTACGAAGCTATCGTAAAAGGCGAAAACTTGCCAACTCCAGGAGTTCCAGAATCATTCAACGTATTGGTTCACGAACTAAGAGGATTAGGATTAGATATTACATTAGACTAATAAGTTAAAAGTTTAGAGTTGAAAGTTTAAAGTGGCGACACTGGACTTTCAACTTTTAACTTATGACTTTCAACTTAAGAAAGAATATGTCTTACAAAAAGGATAGTAAAATAAAAAGTAATTTCACTTCAATTACCATCAGCTTATCTTCTCCTGAAGCAATTTTGGAAAGATCAAGTGGCGAAGTGTTAAAGCCGGAAACCATCAATTACAGAACTTATAAGCCTGAACGTGATGGTTTATTCTGTGAAAGAATTTTTGGTCCGGTTAAAGATTACGAATGCCATTGCGGTAAATACAAAAGAATCCGTTATAAAGGAATCGTTTGTGACCGTTGCGGTGTTGAAGTTACCGAGAAAAAAGTACGTCGTGAGCGTATGGGACACATCAACTTGGTGGTTCCTGTGGCGCACATCTGGTATTTTAGATCGTTACCAAATAAAATTGGTTACTTATTAGGATTGCCAACAAAACGTTTAGATTTAATTATCTATTACGAAAGATACGCGGTAATCCAAGCGGGTATGATGGCTGACGAAGGAATCAATTACATGGATTTCTTGACGGAAGAAGAGTACCTTGATATTTTAGATAAGTTACCTAAAGAAAATCAGTATTTAGATGATAAAGATCCTAATAAATTTATCGCCAAAATGGGTGCTGATGCATTAGAGGACCTATTAAGAAGATTAGATTTAGATCAGTTATCTTACGATTTACGTCACCAAGCAGCAAACGAAACTTCTCAACAACGTAAAAATGAGGCTTTAAAACGTCTTCAAGTTGTTGAAGCTTTCCGTGGAGCAAGAACACGTATTGAGAATAATCCAGAGTGGATGATTGTTAAAATTGTTCCGGTTATACCTCCAGAATTGCGTCCGTTAGTGCCTTTAGAGGGTGGTCGTTTTGCAACTTCAGATTTAAATGATTTATACAGAAGAGTAATCATCCGTAACAATCGTTTAAAAAGATTGATGGAAATTAAAGCTCCAGAAGTAATCTTACGTAACGAAAAACGGATGTTACAAGAAGCTGTAGATTCATTATTTGACAACTCACGTAAGGTGAATGCTGTTAAAACTGAAGGTAATAGAGCTTTAAAATCTTTATCAGATATATTAAAAGGTAAACAAGGTCGTTTCCGTCAAAACTTACTAGGTAAGCGTGTAGATTATTCCGGCCGTTCAGTAATTGTTGTTGGACCAACTTTGAAACTACATGAGTGTGGTTTACCTAAAGATATGGCTGCTGAATTATTCAAACCGTTTATCATTCGTAAGATGATTGAGCGTGGAATAGTGAAAACAGTTAAATCTGCAAAAAAGATTGTTGATAGAAAAGATCCTTTAGTTTGGGATATTTTGGAGAATGTATTGAAAGGTCACCCCATTTTATTAAACAGGGCACCAACATTACACCGTTTGGGTATCCAAGCTTTCCAACCAAAATTAATAGAAGGTAAGGCTATTCAATTACACCCATTAGTGTGTACTGCGTTTAACGCGGATTTTGACGGTGACCAGATGGCAGTTCACGTACCACTAGGTAACGCTGCAGTTTTGGAAGCCCAAATCTTGATGTTAGCTTCTCACAATATTTTAAATCCGGCTAACGGAACTCCAGTAACAGTACCATCTCAGGATATGGTTTTGGGTCTTTATTACATGACCAAAGGCCGTAAAACAGAAGAAGGACATATTGTTAAAGGAGAAGGACAAACTTTTTACTCTTCAGAAGAAGTAAATATCGCTTACAATGAGAAAAAAGTTGATGTTCACGCTTTTATCAAAGTTAAAACTAAGATAAGAGAAAAATCAGGTGAACTTGTTGAAAAAATAATTGAGACAACTGTTGGCAGAGTGTTGTTTAATGAGGTTATGCCTAAAGAGGTTGGTTTCATTAACGAGCTATTAACTAAGAAATCTCTAAGAGATATTATTGGTGAAGTAGTTAAAATAACTGGTATGGCTGGTGCTGCCGATTTCTTAGATGAGATTAAAACTTTAGGTTTCCAATCTGCATTTAAAGGTGGTTTATCGTTTAACTTGAAGGATTTAAATATCCCGACAGAAAAGCATACTTTATTAGAGCAAGCTAGAGCAGAGGTTGATGATGTTATGGGTAACTATAACATGGGTTTCATTACCAATAATGAGCGTTACAATCAGATTATTGATATCTGGACTCGTATTAACAACAGGTTAACTACTCACGTAATGACCCAGTTGACTAACGATAATCAGGGTTTTAACTCTGTTTACATGATGCTTGATTCTGGAGCCCGTGGTTCTAAGGAGCAAATTCGTCAGTTATGTGGTATGAGGGGATTGATGGCGAAACCACAGAAATCAGGTTCTGGTGGGGAAATTATTGAAAACCCAATCTTATCGAACTTTAAAGAGGGATTATCTGTGTTAGAATACTTTATTTCTACTCACGGTGCTCGTAAAGGTTTGGCAGATACGGCTTTGAAAACTGCCGATGCTGGTTACTTAACTCGTCGTTTACATGATGTAGCGCAAGATATGGTAATTAAACATCATGATTGCGGTACTTTAAGAGGTATGTTTACTACAGCTTTAAAAGATAATGAGGATGTTGTTGAACCATTATACGATAGAATATTAGGGCGTACTTCATTACATGATGTTTACGACCCAATTACTAACGAATTATATGTAAAAGCAGATCAAGATATTACAGAAGAGATTGCAACAGCAATTGAAGAATCTGCCGTTGAAGGTGTAGAGATACGTTCTGTATTAACTTGCGAAGCTCCAAGAGGAGTTTGTGCATTGTGTTACGGACGTAACTTAGCTTCTGGTAAGCCAGTTCAAATGGGTGAGGCAGTTGGTGTAATTGCAGCACAATCAATTGGAGAGCCAGGAACACAGTTAACATTACGTACTTTCCACGTGGGTGGTACTGCATCTAATATTGCAGCAGAGTCTCAAATCAATGCGAAATTTGACGGTGTTATTGAGTTTGAAAACTTAAGAACAGTTACCAGATCTAACGATGATGGCGATACAGAAGTTGTTTTGGGTCGTTCAGGTGAATTCAAAATTACTGATTCAAACTCTGGAAGAGTAATTATGACCAACAACATCCCTTATGGTTCATTCCTTTATGTAAAAGAAGGTGATAAAGTAACCAAAGGAGATAGAATTTGTTCATGGGATCCGTACAACGCGGTAATCATCTCTGAATTTACTGGTAAGGTTGAGTTTGAAGCAGTAATTGAAGGTGTTACGTTCCGTGAGGAATCTGATGAGCAAACTGGTCACAGAGAAAAAGTAATTATCGATACGAGAGATAAAACGAAAAATCCGGTTGTTAAAATCGTTGATAAAAAAGGTGGATCTATTAGAGAATATAACGTTCCGGTAGGTGCTCACATTTCTGTTGATGAAGGCGATGAGATTAAAATGGGAGAAATCTTAGTTAAGATTCCTCGTACGAGCGGTAAAACACGAGATATTACGGGTGGTTTGCCACGTGTAACTGAATTGTTTGAAGCTAGAAATCCATCAAACCCAGCAGTAGTAACTGAAATTGACGGAGTAGTAACATTAGGTGGTGTTAAACGTGGTAATCGTGAGGTAACTATCGAATCTAGAGACGGACAAATCAAGAAGTACTTGGTTCCGCTTTCTAAGCACATCTTGGTACAAGAGAATGACTTTATCAAAGCAGGTATGCCATTGTCTGATGGAGCAATCTCTCCTGGAGATATTCTATCAATCAAAGGTCCAGCAGCGGTTCAAGAATACTTAGTAAATGGTATTCAAGAAGTTTACCGTTTGCAGGGTGTAAAAATCAACGACAAACACTTTGAAACCATCGTTCACCAAATGATGCAGAAAGTATTGATTGAAGATGCTGGAGATACCATGTTCTTAGAAAAACAAGCAGTTGACAGATTCGACTTTGCCATAGAAAACGATGAAATTTACGACAAAATGGTTGTAGAAGACACTGGAGATTCTAATGTGTTAAAGTCAGGTCAAATCGTTTCTGTACGTAAATTACGTGATGAAAATTCACAGCTAAAACGTAAGGATATGAAGTTAGTTACCGCTCGTGAAGCAAGAGCAGCTACGGCAAGTCCAATGTTGCAAGGTATTACCAGAGCATCATTAGGTACTAAGTCGTTCATCTCTGCTGCATCTTTCCAAGAGACTACTAAAGTGTTAAACGAAGCAGCGATTGCTGGTAAGCGTGATCATTTATTAGGCTTAAAAGAAAACGTAATTGTTGGACACTTAATTCCTTCAGGTACTGGTTTACGTGATTACGAAAGAATCATTGTTGGTTCTCAAGAAGAGTACGATAAATTGATGGCTTCGAAGAAAGAAGAAGAGGAAGAAGAAGTTGGCGCTTAGGCCGAAGCTTAATTTTCTGTAATAATTTTGAAAGACCCGCATTTTGCGGGTCTTTTATTATGGTTGTTTTCTTGTCGCTCTAAGGAAAAGATTCATTGTAAAGTGAGAGGTATTGGCAATACGTTCTACTGCTTTTAAAGCTTTTGTGCGATATTCAATAGTAGAGTTTTAAGTTTTGGTTAATCTGTAAAAAGTAACCACAAAAAAGCCAGCGTATTTCTCAGTACGCTGGCTTAAAAGTAACAGTAATCGATTTAAAAACTATAGCCTAAATTTAACGTCCAAGTTCTTAGCTTGTAGTTGCCAGTCAAAACATTTGTATACGGTATAACTGAGCCGTCTTCTTGCACAATCCCACTTTCTCTAGCTAAAGTTCCAATAATATTCTGCGTTTGATTTTGTAGAGATACATTCACTAAATGTTTTTGATTTTTATCACCGTAAAATTGGTAGCCGAGATTATAGCCAAAATTAAAACCTTGAGCTGTTTTTCTGAAAGGTAAAGAATAACCCATATTTCCTCGTACAAAAGGTGTGTTGAGTTTATCTTTAAAATAATTAATTTTAAGATGCAAGGCCAAAGGTATGGTAGTTATGTTATCTTCTACGGTGTTATAATTGTAAACGCCAATACTTGTTGCCAAGTTGTATCTTTTAGCGAAATTGACCCCATAATCAATATTTGCCTTAAAGCCAGTACCTTCTAAAATTTTTACTCGTGAAATCTGAGAATGATCGACATCTTCGTAAAAATAAGAATTTTTAAAACCTGGTCTCACGATACCTGCTTCTACCATGAAATTCCATTTTTTTATAACCAAATCTGCATCGTTTGATTTGTTTTGTGCTTTTGAACCTATTACTATAAAAGATAAAAAAGCGATGATTAAGAGTTTGTTGTACATAATTAACTATTTTTTTAAACTAATCCCGACTTTCTTGCCGTTTAACGATCCTACTCCGATAACTTGTGTGCCGGGCAATATCTCTATATCTGAAACATCTAAGGGCCTAGCACCGAAGCCACTGTTAGAGCCCCAAGATATCAATATTCCTTGCCAAGCTTTCACCAATGTCTCGTCAATATCGCCACTACCGTACGATGCATACTCTGTATCTTTCAAAAACAGTGTTGGGCCAACTGATGCAGTTGATATTGCAGGCACATAATGAATTGCTAAATACTTTTTTTCTTGAAATGTTGCTGGTAATATCTTATCCAATTCTTTAAAGAGTTTTTTATTAGTGGCATTGTCTGCGGTTTTAAGCATCAAACTCAGAATGTCATCTGATTTTACCCAACTACTCGGAATACCCAAGGCATCGGTCACTACACCATAATTCACGAGGTCTTTTAGATCAAATGAATAATACTCAATCCCATTTTTTAAGGTGATTTTCGCAGCTCTACTCACTAATTTTGCACCTACATTCCCTATACTTGGAATAGTATTAAAAACGCTAGGAGGTGTAAAAAAATCATTTTGATTTATACGGTAAGCAAAGTTTGAAAGGTGCGCTTTAACGTAATCATGATTGTCAACAGAACCCCACCAGTTAAACCATTTTGAAGTTTGCTTTTGTACTACTACTTTAACCCCTATTGTTTTATATGCAATCCAATCTCTAGACCAAAACAACACTTTTAATCTTCTTTGTTTAATTGGAAACTTTTTAAACTGTTTCTCATCGCTATAGCCAATGTAATCTACATCCGTTGCTGGGTCAACTCCGTTGCTTGGCGCTTCTGTTGCATTTGTTTTTCTAATGTTTAGCGTATTGGCGGATTGATAGCTGACACTACTTGTATGGTTTAACTCTTTGTTTGTAAGAAAAGAAGCACCTTGCAATGTTTTATAATCTAGTTTTTTGCCGAGTAACTTACTTTCTTTAGCTCTTGATATATAATTATTTATATCTTTTTTGCCCACGGTTAAAACGCCATCATTAAGTATCTTATACAATGTATCGCCTACAATAATTTCCTTATCGATGTTTACAACTTTAGAAAAATTTACGTCTTCAGAAACAACGTCGTCGCAATTGATGTCCGGATAATTTGCTTTGATAATGTTAAATTTTGCCTCATCTGCGTTGGCTAGGCTATCTAGATAATGATAGGTAGCATTATATGATGTAAATGACGGTTGGGTAGCATTGTTCACTTTACGCTTGCCGTCAACACCAACTGAGCTATTCATTACCGCAAGCGAAATTTTTTGAGTTTAAATAAATTTTATCCGTATTGTTGTTTGCGTCGGTAAGTAGGGCATTTAGTTGCTTTTTGCCACTAAATTTTAAAATGCCACTTTGCACTTCTATTTTTGTTAAAGTTTCGCCGTTAGGTTGTCCTGTTATTCCATCATCTGACATGTTTTTTTTGCAAGATGTGGTAAAAAGTGTTATCGAAACTAATAAAACCGCTAAAGTTTTAGTAAGTTCCTGTAAGTGTTTGTGAGTTTTTCCATGAGGTTTTTATTTAAATAAAATTATTTTTTTTTTGCGCAATAGTAGAACTAAATAATTTAGAAAGCAAAATATATTTCATAATTTATGTTATATATAAGTATTTAGTTTTTAATGACTTATGATTTATCAGTTCAAAATTAATAAACGTGTCGCATAATTTTTGGACAAATGTCAGAGGAAATCCAATTCTTACAATCATAATCTTGCAAAAACTGGCCTTTTACCTTTCTATATTTGAGGTTACTATTGGCTTTTTTTCAAAAGGAGAAAGGTGAGATAGCAATTGCTGGGGACACTTAATTCCTTCAGGAACAGGTTTACGTGATTACGAAAGAATCATTGTTGGTTCTCAAGATGAGTACGATAAATTGATGGCTTCTAAAAAAGAAGAAGAGGAAGAAGAAGTTGGGGCGTAAGTCGAAGCTTAATTTTCTATAATAATTTTAAGAGACCCGCATTTTTTGGGTCTTTTTTAGTTTAGGATTTTTGTTATAATATATAATTGCCGTAAGCAATTGAGATTCTATTTGGGAGTTTTAACAGACGATCCGCTAAATCTTTTTGGAGAAAAACCAAAAAGCCTACCCGACCACTTGGCGGGGATATCGCTTATATCCTCAACGCTAGCCATATTGTCTAAGTATTTTCTGATTCCATAATAAAAACTTCTGCAATTGGACTAAATAAATAGATCAATCCTGATTTCATTTCCACACAACGGTATCGTTTCCTTATTTTGGAGAGTTTTTTAAAGATTCGTCCGTTTTTTAAACAAAATATCTGGTCATCTTTAAGTTGCTCCACAGTGAGCGAACCCGCCGGCTTAACATCAAAAGCTTTTAAGGCTTTAAATAAATTAATATCAGAACAACTGGATGCTGCTGGATTTGTTAAGTAGTTTTGGATTGCATTTTTGACTTCAATAGGAAAAACCTCTAATTCAAAGAAGGGTTGCATCATCCTCTTGAAGTTTAGTTTCCATTCAGTGCCATGTGGTTTTGCTCGCTGTTGAAACTCCTTCCAAGTTACTAAATGCGCAAACTCATGTACAGTGGTTACTAAAAAGGCATAAGGATTTAGGTTGTAATTTACAGATATTTTATGGCCTTCTCCTCGTTGTGGCGGACGGTAATCTCCAAACTTACTATTTCTACTTTTCGAAATTTTAAAGTCACAATGGTAAAAATCGATCCATTTGGATATCAAAGGAGCTGCCGCTAAGGGAATATACTTAGCAAGAATTTCAATCTTTTTATCCATTAAAATGTAGAGGTGCTATTTTTTTGTTTGATGTTCTTTTTTCCATTGCGTACTGAAAGATTGGTTTGCAACTTTCGGTAATTCTCGTTTATCTCCCCAATATTTCTCGAAGAAATTTTTCATAAGTGTATTTTTGAACCTCCCGCCAAAAACATCCATTAAGCTTCGCTTTAACATTCCCTTCTTCCAGAAAAACCAGGCAATTTGCTCGCTCTTAGTATTTAAATTCGCTTCAACAGAATCTCTTCTGTTTAACAAAAGCATTTTATGAATATCAATCTTTACTGGGCAAACTTCTGTACATTGTCCGCATAAACTTGATGCGTAGCTCAGGTGCTTAAACTCTTTCATCCCATTTAAATGAGGGGTAATTAACGATCCGATAGGGCCGCTATAAGTAGTGTCATAAGAATGACCTCCGATGTTTTTGTAAACCGGGCATGCATTCAAACAAGCTCCACATCTAATACAATATAACCCCTGCCTTTGTTCTTTTTGAGCAAGTAATTCAGTACGTCCATTATCTAGTAAAATAACGTACATTTCCTCGGGTCCGTCTGTTTCGTTTGCTTGTCTTGGGCCGCTTAAAATAGTGTTGTAAACCGTTAAATTTTGTCCCGTTCCATGGGTGGATAGCATTGGCCAAAATAAATCTAAGTCGGTAATAGAGGGAATCATTTTTTCTATCCCAACAACTGCGATATGAATTTTAGGAAATGTAGTAGTTAATCTTGCATTTCCTTCATTTTCTGTTATGGCAATGCTTCCGGTATCCGCAATTAGAAAATTAGCACCCGTAATTCCAACATCAGCAGTCAAGTGCTTTTCTCTAAGTAATTCTCTAGCCTTTGAATTTAACTGTTGAGGTGTTGCGTCTAGTGGCGTTCCAAATTTTTCGTGAAATAGTTTGGCAATATCTTCTTTACGCAGATGTATTGCGGGTGTTACCATATGGTAGGGTTTCTGGCCAAGCAGTTGCACAATATATACACCTAAATCAGACTCTAAAGATTCAATTCCGTTTTCCTTTAGAAACTCATTTAAATGAATTTCTTCAGTAACCATTGATTTAGACTTTATAACAGTTTTCGCATCAACTTTTTTTAAAATATTTAGGATTTCTTTGTTTGCTTCTTCAACCGTGTTTGCCCATATAACTTTTCCTCCTCTTTTTTGGAAGTTGCTTTCAAATTCAGGCAAAAGTTTGTCTAAATTCTCCATTACTTTCCATTTTATCTGATGACCCTTACGTTTCGCGTGATCAATATTAATCAAGCGAGACAAGCCCTTTTCAACAGCAGAATCATACCTTCCAACACTAGAATTAATTATCCCTCTATGGGGAATATCAAAAGATTTTTGGGTAGAAATTTCTACAAATTTCTCTGCTGTTCTGGTCATATTTCAAATTTAACATTTCTTTACTTTAAATAGGACCTCAATTATTACATCGGTGTATGAAAAAAGCATAACTAAAAAATGTAATCCGCCGTATAATTGGTTAATAAACAAAAAAATAGTTTTAAAGTGTCAAAAATTGAAGTGTCGGTTAAAAGATAGTAACGAATCCACCTTGGCGATTGATATATGTCGGTTTAAAAGATTGTTTAGTTTGTTGAAAACTTTTAAAGTTATTAACATTTCTGCTACAAAAAATTTAAGGCGGGCTTTGATTAATGATCAAGAATAGTTTTGCCCGTATGTCTCACTTTGCGAATTTTTTTCACAAAGTGTGTATTGGAATGATTCGAGTTTAAATAGCTTTTTAATGAAAGCAAAATTTTTGAGAAAAATTCTGGAATTTTAGGATCGTGATAATTAATCTTAGAATATGTTTAGAGAGGCGTTTTTGAATGAGTATAATAATTTTAAATAGAAAAATTCGGGTATCTGTAAGTTTTACATATTAACAATTCTTGCGGCTCAAATGTTGAATTACATAATAGAACAAATAAAAAATAAATGAAAAAAAGTCTACTCTTCGTTTTAGGTTTAATGTTTTTCTTAACCACCGTTACTTTCGCACAAGATGGTATGAATGGTTTTCAGTATCAAGCAGTGGTAAGAAAAGCAGATGGGAAAGAACTCACAAATCAGAAAATCAACACCCGTTTCACGGTATTAAGTGGCTCATCTAACGGTGTTGAAGTTTATACAGAAACCCAAAAAATGACGACCAATCAATTTGGTTTGTTCAATCATATTGTAGGTAGAGGAACTCCAGCATCGTCAATTAAACTAACCGACGTTGATTTTTCTGTGTCTAACTATTTTTTGAAAGTAGAACTCGATTTAACTGGCGGCAGTAATTTTCAGCCGTTTGGTAGTTCTGAGTTGTTAGCTGTGCCTTTTGCTTTGTATGCAAAATCAAGCGGTAATGGTAACGCTCAAGCAGGAGGTAACTTTGGGCCAACAGGAGATCAAGGATTGGCTGGCGATAAGGGGATTCAAGGTGATAAGGGTCTAAGAGGCGATAAAGGCTTGCAGGGCGAAAGAGGAATTAGAGGCGAAGATGGACTTAAAGGATTGGTTGGCGATAAGGGACCTAAAGGCGATGCTGGTTTGGTTGGGGAGAAAGGTGCGACTGGTTTAACAGGTTTAACTGGTGTAACTGGTGCGAAAGGGATAATAGGTGATAAGGGAGTTCAGGGGGATAAAGGTCTTCCAGGTGATGCTGGTGCAAAAGGCACTGAGGGAAAATCAGCTTATCAAGTTTGGGAAGCGATAGCTGGTAATAACGGAAAGAGTAATTTAGATTATATAGCTTCATTGGTCTCATATGTTAGTTGAAACTATTCACTTTAGTGCAAGACTTTCAGTTTCTAAAAATTTTATCACTCCAGTATAATTACGTTATCGTCATTGTTATCCGGGGCTCTGTGATGTTCTAAGTATCGTTGCACCAT
>JBBSQW010000006.1:0-177411 GCA_038243635.1 Sphingobacteriales bacterium | reverse complement strand
TTTTCGCAACTACTTCCGCAAGTATCCTCGTGTACAAAATAATGTTCGTGAATAACGCTATGCAAAGGCACAGCAGCGCTCAACATGGAGAATGCGACCAGGTAAAATACAAATATTTTAAGGTAAGCTTTCAGAATCAAGTCTTGATTAGATAATTCAAATCGTAAAATTAACATTATTATGAGACTCTTTACGCCAGCCTATAGTAAAACTTTTGTGGGTAAAGCTATCTTTGCTCATTATGAAACCATCAGAAGTCAACAAAAAGTTTAAAGAACTTCAACAGAAATTAGCTGATGATTTTGACAATGAAGCTCCAGACATCAAAGTAATATTATTTTTAATAGGTGTACAGGAACTGGGAAAAGGTCCTAAAAAATTTAGCAAGCGCCAAAAAGAAGAATTAATGCACATTGCAAATTGTCGTTTATTTGCTGAGCTTGGTTTTTATGAATTGGAAGGCATGGACCAAGACGGTTGGCCACATTGGAAAAAGGTAAAAGCTATACCCGCATATAATTTGTTAGAGCAGGAAATGCTAATGAAAACCTTGATTGTAAATTATTTTCAGGAAGTTTTTTAAACAACAAAAGCCGCTTAATTAGCGGCTTTTGTATTTTTCATAGGTAAATGAAAAACTTATTTAGATGGTCTTTTGAAAGCGTAAGCTAATCTTACTGCTACCATTCCGCTATTCGCTGCCTTATATTCAAAACCCTCGTAACGTAAAGCAATGTCCCATTTGTTATTTGCATAACCTATACTAGGCGCATAAATAAAAGGATTTCCACCATTTTTAGCTGTAGAAAAACCTACACCAACTTCTGGTTGTACATAATAAGTATCTCCGAAGAAAAATTTAGCACCTGCTTTTAAAGGGATTAATCCTTTACCAAAATCAGTACCACCACCAATTGGACCATAGTAACCTGTTGTTAAAGTTAAAGACGTACGCTCTGCTAAATCATGTTGTAATCTTAAATCTGGAGCAAGAATTACATCTGCACCACCTGATTTTGTTGGAACGCCAATACCTAAAGCACCGCTTAATCTTGTAGCATGTCCGTTTTCACTTTTTTGTGCGAATGCACCTGTTGTGCTTATTAGAGCTATCGCAGCTACTGCAACAATCCCTTTGAAAGTAATTTTTTTCATTTTTTAATTATTTACGGAGGGAACACCAAGAGCTATGCCAATATTTTATTTTTGGTGCAAATTTTGACAGGTAATTGTGGAAATCACTGTTTTACAGGCAATCTCAAAGATGATTTTTTATTATCAAAAACATAAGCGAGTTTTGCTCATCATTAAAAATCTAAAAAATGTTTGATAAAATATTCGAAGCGCAGCAAAAAGCTGAAGAAGTTAAAAAAAGATTAGAAACTGTTACCTTAAGTGAACAAGCAGAAGGTGGCGCCATTAAAGTAACCGCTACTGCTGGAAAAACAATTAAAAGCATTAGTATAAACGAAAGCTTTTTGAAAGAAAATGGCATTGAAGCTTTAGAGGACGTTTTGGTTGTTGCAATTAATAAAGTTTTAGTACAAGCAGAAAATGTATCGCAGGCAGAAATGAGTGCCATGACCAATCAAATGCTTGGTGGAATAGATGGTTTTGCCAACCTTTTTGGTAAAAAATAAACACAATGATGAAGGTAAATTATTTTGGACAATCTTGCTTTTTATTAGAAATTGATGGAACAAAGGTTTTATTTGATCCATTTATCACACCTAATGAACTGGCAAAGGATATTGACGTTGAACAAATTAATTGCGACTATATTTTAGTAAGTCATGGTCACGAAGATCATGTTGCTGATTTAGTTTCAATTGCAAAACGAACGAAAGCAAAAGTTGTAAGCTCATTTGAAATTATCGAATGGCTAAAGAAACAAGGTGTAGATAACGGACATCCCATGAACTTAGGTGGCGCCTGGCAATTTGATTTCGGAAAAGTAAAGATGATGTTCGCAGCACATTCTAATTCGTTACCTGACGGAACTTATGGTGGAACAGCCGCTGGCTTTATCATCCAAGCCGGTGGAAAAACACTATACTACGCAGGAGACACTGCCTTAACGCAAGACATGAAACTCACCGGCGAATTGTTTGATATTGACTACGCCTTTTTACCTATTGGCGATAATTTCACCATGGGGATTGCCGATGCAATCATTGCCAGTGATTTTATAAAATGTAAAAACATTATTGCGATGCATTACGATACTTTTGGCTACATCACAGTTGACCATGAGGAAGCAAAGAAAGCTTTCGCCGATGCAGGCGTTGAGTTAAGTATGCTGAAAATATCGGATCAGGAAATTGACGCAAAGATTTTATAAAAATAATTGGACTTCTATTGGGCACTTATTTACGACAGCTTATTACAATTAATTATACAAACACCTCCATTTCACAGATATGTATTTAGAAGTAGTAATAAAAAGGGGCGGTAAAATTGTTGAAACAATTTTACCGCCCCTTAAATCTTAAATCTATCTAAAGCTAATTATCGTCCAAAACTAACTCAGAATTTACTGTTACTTTTTTTCTTCCTCTCGTGTAAACTACTAAATTAGAAATTTAAGATTTTCTTGAGTTGATTCGCATTCATAACTATCTTTTATCTAACTCTTCCATGGTATAGGGAAGGGTTCTGGAAGCTGTAACTTTTCTAATTTTCGCAACTTCTTCTGGCTTTACAATACGTCCTTAATTTCCCAAATCATTTCTGATGTAACTTAATACCGAAGAAATATAAACACCATCACTCTCCGCAACGGAAGGCATCAAATTAGTTGTATAGCTTTTCCCATCAAGTGGTCCTATTAGTCCGTGAAGTAATATTTTGATTAGCTTCTGCGGAATTGTGTCTATCGTGTAATTTATTTTCTTCCCATTGCGTAACTGATTCCACCTAGTAAATGTTTTAAAAATAAGTCCTCTTGGTAGGATTCATCGGTATGACCTAGTCCAGTATAAAATGCTCTGCCGCCATCAAAATCATGATACCAAGCCATAGGGTGGTTTTCATCCATTTTACCTTTTCCTGCATCATAAGAATTTTCATCTATAGAAATTAGCACATTTAAATTCTTTGCCATCCATTTAAAGTTATACCATTCATCTTTTCTTTTCCATTTTTTCGGAAGGTGTTTGGTAGAAATATGTGTTTGATCTGTCACTTTTAAAACAGCTTCTTGTTGGTTAGGATGACTGCTGAAATACGCCCCAACTAGGTTACCGTACCAAGCCCAATCATATTCGCAATCCGTTGCCGCATGTATGCCAACAAAACCACCACCACCTTTAATATATTGCTCAAATGCTTTTTGCTGCTCGTTATTTAACACATCGCCGGTTGGACTTAGAAAAATCACCGCTTTATATTTTTTTAAGTTTTCGATGTTAAAATCCATACCGTTTGTTGTAGTATCTGTTTTAAAACCGTTTTCTTCTCCAAGCTTCATGATTGCTTTTATACCTAACGGAATTGATTGATGGTGAAATCCTGTCGTTTTACTAAAAACTAACACTTTGTAAGACTTCATAGCTAGAGCATTCTCCGCAGAGAATGCTAAAATAGCAGCTACAAATAATAAGATGAGCTGTAAGGATTTTATTTTTTTTAAATTCATGATACGGGGTTTTAAAAATTGGCTCGTAAAAGTATTCCGTAGGTACGGGGCGTACCTAAATGCGCCGCACCAAAGTTATAAGCGTAGTCAACATAAGTTTTATCAGCTAAGTTCTCAGCCCAGAATGTAAGCTCAAACTGTTTTAAAGCCAGCCCCAATCTTGCATTTATTAGGTGATACGGATTTTGCTTTAAATTATTAGCCAAATCAAAATATTGTTCGCCTAAATAACGCCATTCAAACCTTGCAAATGTGCTAATGTTTGCATAGAGTTGATGGTTGTATTGCGCAGCCAACATAGACGTTGTGGTTGGCGTAAACAACTGTTTGTTATTTTTGAAGCTTTGTGTAGTGCCGTTATCTGGCAAATCAAGTTGCTTATATTTTGCATCTGTAAAGCCAAAATTGTAGTTAATCTCCAAGTTTTTTATTGGTACAATATCCAGTTGTAGTTCTACACCTTTACTATTCAATTTCCCAACGTTTTCGGTTACTGTAATGGCATCTGGCAAAAGTAGAGTAGGTACTTGAGCGTTATTAACTACGATATAAAAAGCCGCTAAATTTACTCTGAACTTATTTTCAAGAAAAGTATTTTTTGAACCGATTTCGAAATTATTACTCAATTCTGGCTCGTAAGTTAATAACGCTTCATTTCGCTCGCCAGATAACTGGCTGATTCCGCCCGTTCTAAAACCTCTGTTATAAGTAGCAAAAAGTATCGAATTTTGAGACGTTTTATATTGCAGACCTACTTTTGGGCTAAAAGCTGTAAAATTTTCTGATTTTGAAGCTTCGGGGAACTTAGTTGTTATACTACCGCCGGCTGGCTGTTCTTCACCTTTAATATTTAGCTTTCGGCTTTCCAAATCATAGCGCAAGCCAAAAATTGCATCCAGCTTACTGGAAAGTGCATAAGTACCTTGACCAAATACCGCTACTCCATTCGCTTTGCCAATATTGGTGTTGATAGAGGTTATATTGCTTTCTGGTGCACCCAGTAAATTACCATCACTCCCTATGTGGGTACCTTGTTTTCCTGGATTATCTTGATGGAATAAGTAGGTGCCTGCAATCCACTTTAATTTAGAGACTGAGGTAGCGTTTGAACTAAATCTCAACTCTTGACTAAGCACATTTACGTTATTCCATTCTTTGCCGTAGTTGTTGACGATGGAATAACCGTCGATTGGAGAAAAGTCAGCATCAATAGGACTTTTATAAATTCTATAATTACTTTGATATGCCGTTTGCGAAACGATGTTGAAATTTTCAGCGGTATAGTTTAAAGACAAACTTGTGTTGAAATTTTTGTCTACCATTTTAGCAATGTTGTTTTGATTTAGCTGGAAAGGGTTTTCTAACGCATCGTTAATACTTGAAGCTAAAGGGAAAGCGCCATTATTATTGCTTTTGATGTGTTTAGCGTTTAAAGTAATGGCCAGTTTAGAACTTGGCAAAAACTTTAAATAGTAATTTCCCATTGTAGTGTTTTGTTTATCAAAATTAGAGTCGTTAAAGGTATTGGTGTAAAAACCATCTCTTCTGTTAAATAAACCACTGGCGCCAAAAAACAATTTATCTTTCACAACAGGTAGCTTGATGCCTGCATTGATGCGTTGTTGATTATAATTGCTAATGCCTATTTCTGCAAAACCTTCGGTTACATTTCGCGGTTGTTTGGTAATGATGTTAATTACACCGCCCATTGCGTTTCTGCCGTAAAGTGTTCCTTGCGGACCGCGTAAAACCTCAATTCGCTCTATGTCTTGCAACTGCGAAATATAAGTATCTAAACTAAACTGATTAACACCATCAATGTAAACTGCTACGGCTGGGTCGTAAGATGTGCTGGTAATTCCTCTAATAGAAGTTACATTACGGTTATCGCCGGGGTTGGAGGCGTATAAATTCGGGACTATTGCGGTAATGTCTTTAACATCCCAAATCTTGTATTGCGTGATCTGTTTATCAGAAAGGGTAGAGATGCTCAAAGGTAAATCCTGCGGGTTTTCTTCTCGCTTTTGCGCACTCACCGTTACTTCATCTAGCTGATTTCCATAAGTAACTAGTTTAAAGATCACGGTATTTTCTTTTTCATTTTGAATGTTTATTTTTTGATTAAACGTAGCATAACCAATTGCATTAATTTTAATAACGTAGTCGCCTGCTGGAACGTTGTGAAAACTAAACTCGCCAACAGCATTTGACTCCGAAAAAAAGTTGGTATTTAAGAGTTGTACGGTAGCGTTTGATATTGGCTCCCCGGCATCGTTACTCAACTTTCCTTTCCAGACAACCGATTGTATAGCCGATGTAAAAAAAACGGTCGACATTAATAGACATAAAAGCGTGATTTTTTTCATGGATGGATCTTATTTAATAGACAAAATATACTTCACTATTTTCATTGCGTCCGCTACTTTTAATGTAGTGTGAGGAGACATAGACATTTTACCCCAAACACCAGCACCGCCTTTGATGATTTTTTCAATCAATAAATTGTAGTTGGCTTCTGTTGCTGGGTATTTTTTTGCAACATCTCTATAACTAGGTCCTATTAGCTTAACGTCTAGTTTATGGCAGGCTAAACAATCTGATTTAGAAATCAAGATTTTGCCTTCTTCTAATTCGGTAGCTGTTAGTTTAACCGTGGCGGTAGTTTTATTTTTTGCTGTCTGTGCAGAAACAGCTGTGCTGGTAATTACAAAACATACGCCTGCAAAAAGTATGTTTAGAAAAAATACGGGTTTAATTTTCATTAAAATAAAGGTTTGTTTGTTGTGCTCTAATTCTGAGACTATTTTTAGTAGTAGCAATATTAAGAACTTTGTTTAAAAAAATGGTTTTTGATTTCTGCAGTTAAAGATTGCTACTTATTATCAATCGCAAAATAGCTAAAATTTTGATTATACCGTTTATATGTATTATCGTGATATTATACAAGATAGATACATCGTGTCTATAGTTAAAAACAATGCGATTTCTTTTTTATAGCGTTCCTGCAAAGCGGAAATAGAATATTTCGTTGTTCTTTCTAAAAAAAAGCTATATTTCTATGAGTTTTTTACCCATTTAACCTTGCGCCGTTTGTTATTTGATATTGGAGGAAGTTAACTTTCTCTTGATCACATTTTAAAAACCTCAAAAACAGATGCGTTGGTTTGAGATTTGAACTACAAGCTGACAGAATTTAAATCGAATTTGTAAATCGTTAAATGTTAGATGCTATCAAAACTACTCCATTAAAAAACGACTCAAGGTCGTTTTTATGATTACCCCATGCTGTAACTAATTAATTAAGCCAACTATTTCTGTATCAGACAAACTGCATAAGCTACTACACCTTCTTCTCTACCAATAAAACCCATCGTTTCATTTGTAGTAGCTTTTATAGAAATATCTTCTGCGTCTATTGACATGGCTAAAGCAAGATACTTTTTCATTTCGGGTATATAAGGGCTAATTTTTGGAGCTTCAATGCAAAGCATCGCATCAATATTATTAATGCTATAACCCACTTCATTAATCATTCTAACACATTCTTTTAACAATATTAAACTATCAATGCCTTTCCAACGCTCGTCTGTGTTTTTAAAATGATAGCCTATATCTCCTAAATTGGCAGCTCCTAAAAGTGCATCAGAAATAGCGTGAGCCAAAACATCAGCATCTGAATGCCCAAATGCGCCTTTATGATGTTCTAAA
Source organism: Sphingobacteriales bacterium (assembly GCA_038243635.1). Lineage (GTDB taxonomy): Bacteria > Bacteroidota > Bacteroidia > Sphingobacteriales > Sphingobacteriaceae > Pseudopedobacter. Next base: position 170,066 of record JBBSQW010000006.1, on the reverse strand, counting down.
TGTACACCACCTAAAATAAATGGATGTCCTTCTTTTAACTGGTGAACATCAAAACCAAAGCCTACTTTTATCTTCATTACATGCCTACTTTACCTGGTGCTGCAAAATTAAATAGCAATGAAAAACGCAAAGTATTTGCCAAAGGCGATGTTTGCTGGTTTGCTAATAAATAAGAAAAATCTAAATCAACAATATTGTAGCGTAAACCCAAACCTAACGTTAAATACTTTCGATTTCCTTTGTTTGGGTTTTCATAAAAATAACCTGCTCTAATTGCAAATTGCTGGTTATACCAATATTCTGCTCCGGCACCAATACTTATCTCCTGTAATTCTTCTTTACCGCCGCCTGGTGCATCAGTAAATGAACCAAAAATTCCGGCGGGAACAGAACGGTTGGGATCTTGGCCGGCAATAATTACGCCTTTATCGTAAGTTGGACTGGTTGGCGCCAAAAGCTTGTTTAAGTCTAATGAAAATGAGAAATCGTTATAATCATCAGCATGTATTGTTGCTGAACCACCTAAGCGCATGTTAGTAGGTAAAAAGTATTTCGGTCCACCATCAGTATAGCTCATTTTAGTGCCGATGTTTGAAATATCTAAACCGGCAGAAACCGTTGCGTTTTTACTAAACAAGGTAGCTCCTGTAGTGTAAAACGCTGAAATATCCGCGGCAACTGCAGTACCGGGCTGAGTTTCCTCATTATTTAATTGCCCAGCGCCTAAATTAGACGAGATATAGCGCAATGCCGTACCCAAAGAAAAATTCTCTCCAAAGCTACGAGCATAAGAAACGTCAAATGCTAGTTCGTTCGGATTAGCCTCACCTTGTTGGATCTGATTAACATCAACAAACTGAATATTTCCTAAAGAAAAATAGCGCAAAGATGCACCTAAAGTATTCCGCTCATCTAACTTATAATAACCGTTTAAATAAGCCAAATTAATATCTGGAACTAACTTTTGTAACCAAGGGCTGTACGCTAAACCAAAACCGTAAGGATCTTTCATAAAAGCCAACTTGGCTGGGTTTGAATGTGTTGCATTAACATCTGGCGAAATGGCTACACTAACATCACCCATTGCTCCAGAACGAGCGTCTGGATTAATCAATAAAAAAGGTACGGCGGTAGTAATGGTATTTCCCTGTCTTCCGTCTGTAGAGTTTTGCGCAAATGCATTATTAAATAAAGTTGCACTGCAAGTAACCGCAGCAATATATGCGTAAATCTTTATCTTCATCTCGTAAAATTAATTAATGCGTAATATAAGTGTTTAGGTTAAAGTATCAGTAATTTTTCTGTCCTTCGGGCCACAAAACCACCGTTGGTACAACGTACTTTTAGTTCATAAACGTATATGCCCCTAGCAACTTTTTCACCGAAATCATCTTTGGCATCCCATAGTATATTATTTACACGATTCCCTGTGGTATAAACGCTCTGGTTAATGGTTTTAATTAACCGCCCAGTAATGGTTTTGATATTCACTTGTACTTCTAAATTCTCATTAGGATAATTATGTTCAAACTGGAAACTTGTTCGGCTGCTGAACGGGTTTGGATAATTTAAAACGTGTGACAATTGCAGCTTTTCTGTTGCTTTAACTTCAAAGTCGATCATTTGTTCTGCCGAATTGTTAAAGACGTCCCAAGCTTTAACTTTAACGGCATATAAACCAGGAACGAGTCCACTTAACGGATATTTTACTTTCCCGGCTTGGTACGAATCTAAATTTAACTCATAATATTGATTAAGAACAATGCTCTTATCTTTCATAGTTGCAGAACTTAATGTCGCGACAATATCATGCCCAATACCTATTCCAGTTGTATTTATCCCGTTTTCATCGTTCAAGTTAACTAGCAAAATTGGATCTGTATTGGTAATTCCGCCAGAAACAAAGTTTTCATCATTTAAATAAACCTGTACCAACGGACCAACTTTATCAATTTGTGCGTTGGCAGCAACTGTCCCGACTTTTATAGCTGTATTAAAACCATTTGCATCCAAGTTTTGGTTATTTGCATAATAGCTAATTTTGCCCTTCCCTACTTGCAAATTAATATCTCGAGGGACAATAAAATCAAAACTGAAAGCGCCATTGCTTACAGTTGCTTTACCTTTATAAATTATATTTTTCTGAATCTCGAAGTTTTGCACATAACTACCATTCAGCCCCATATCTTGTCCAAGCGTACTAATGGTGGTGGGTTTATCGTAAATAGTTGGGTAAATTACACCGTTGAATTGATTGAGTATCTGACCGCTCGGACTATTTACAAAACCTTTAATGGTCACTTTTCCTCCAGCTTTTAAAGTATCAGGTAAAGAAGTTGTGGTTACGCCGTTAACCGGGATGGGAAAAAGCGCAGTTGGGTCTCCTAAAAGTGTAAAATTTCTAGAATTTATATTTAAACCACCCACATTATTGTTCTTCGCTTCTTTAAATATTTGGCCAAAACTTATTCGCTTATTTTGGTTTGCCGGATTTAACAGTGCTTTTAAAAAGCTTTGATTTAAATCAAAGTTATATGATGAATAAACAATTCGCGTAGTGCTAAAAATTGACGGTACGCCATTATCTTTTCTGATTAAAGAAAGTTCTCCACCCGAAACCGTTTCGGGATCGTCCCAACGACTAAAAGAGCAAGTCGCGGTGAAAATAACGGCCAAATTATCTTTGTTTTGCCATGAGTTGATATCGGTCAACGTTAAAACTCGCTCTTGTGCCCAACCGCTCTCGCCGCCATGCCCTGTATAGTTGATCAATAAAGTACCCGAATTAATTTTTTGGTTAATCGCTTCTTTTGCTTTTGGATAAGCTGTTCCGCCGGCAGCACTCTCTTGCTGAAAAGCATCAAAATATATTTTATCAATGTTAAAATTCTGATTGTTCTGTGTTATTAATGCAGCATTGGCTTCCGCCTGATTAAGATGTAAATTATTATCCTCATCATCCGCAACAATAGCAATTTGGTTACGCCAATCGCCAAAACTGATAGCACCATCATAAGTAATTAATTTATCAACTACATTTTTGGCTTCTTCTAAAGTCTTAGCAGGAATTCGTCCGATTGCGATATCCAACAAACCGGGATTGGTGGTGTAATCTTCTGGAAACTCACCTTCGTTATCATCTAACAAACCAAAATAATCATCGGAAGTATAGCTGGCCGTTGGAGACAACGAATTTTGAGATTGATACGTAACTACAAAGTTATTCTGGTTAAACTTTAGCCCGCGGTTATCAAAAGAGCCTTTGCCAAACAATAAAAGATATTTTGGTTGCAGATTTGGATTAGCTCCTGCCCTATCGTAAAACATTTTCACAAAATCTCGAATGGCGCTAGCGTCTCTTTTGCCAGATGAAAACTCGTTAAAAACTTGTTCGGTAGTAACAACTTGATAGGCTAAACCTTGGGTGCTTTTTCTAAACTCTGCCAATCTTTTTGCTTCGCTCAAAAACTGCGGAGCGGTAACCATCAAAAAATCTGCTCCCGATAAACCGTGTAAGTTTTGGTTTGGAACTTTACCAATAGCATCTGGAATTTTGAATGCCGAAGGTTCAAAAGCTACAAACTCTTTTAAGTTTGGAGTGCTAGAGATAAAGTTAGCAGTAGCACCCGTAATGTTTAATTTTTGTGACTGTACTTCGGTAAAATCGGTTACGTTCCAAACTCTAGCATCAGCCGGAAGGCTCCCTAAATTAAACTGGGTTATATTTCCATTTGCCACGCTACTTTTATCGCGGAAATGCAAATGACCTTTAAAAGCGCTGTAGTTCCTTTTAGCGTTTAACTCAATATAATCTAACCATGCATTTGAAGTAGAATTAACTTTGCCGTAGTTGATATTTATTTTAGCAATGTTTCCGCTTAAGCCAGTAATTGAATTAATTGATTCGACTGACTTTGCAAAGTCGGTTTCAAAATTTAGTGGCAAACCGCTGCTAGTTAAATCATAAAGCGTTTGGTTATTGACACTCACTTTAGCACTTGAATTTGCGTTAGATCTAATAGCCATTTTTGTTTTAACGAATACTGGTTCTGAAGAAACTATACCCGAAATATCGAAATCAAAATCACGACTATTAGTAAATTCAAAGTCTTCTCCAAACCATTCTCTACCCGACTTTATTTTCGTAGTAATTAAACCGTATAAATCTTTCTCGTAAAGTTGATAGTCATCAAAACTATTACTGCTATAGTTAGGCGTTTGTGTTGGATTTACTGATGGAGTTACACGTTTGCCAGCCCCTTTATCAACATTAATAAAGTAATAAGAACTATCTGAATATACGTTTTGTTGATGCTCAAAATTTTGTTGAGCGGTTAGTGTCCACCGTGTATTTCCTGGGTTGTAAAAAACAATGTAATCACCTGCGTCAAACTTAGCGTCCGCTTCTCCAACAACTTCTATGGCGTTTTCTTTTAAATCGTCAAGCCGTGGTGCAGTATTTTGTTGAGGTAACATAAAACCTCCATTACCATAAAGCCTAATGTTTTTTGGATTAATTTGATCTACGTCGACCCCTAATTTCTTTAAAAAGCTATAGTCTATTTTATAAACACCTTCATCTTTCACCGCTATCTTATACCAATTCCCACTAGCCAACACCGAATTATTCTCATAAGCCCTTGCCGAATAAGTAGTTGATGTAGCATTGTTTTTTATGGAATTAAGCTGTAGCCTAAAACTGTTTACTTTTCTTAAACTTCCATTTGCATCCCTATAAATTGGTAAAAAACTAATTAATAAAAAAGTTTGCTTGTTTTCTGTGGAGCTGTAATAAGTCAACTGCAAATCGGACTTAATATTTTTAGCTACGGCTTGGGTAGTATTCTGATTGTTACCAAGAGTGGCGTTTGAACTCTCATTAATAACAATTTTAACAGAATTATTAAGGGCATTAACAGGTATCTTTAAATGTACGGATGGCAGATCTCCAAAAACATCTGGGCGAAACCTTGGGAAATAATCCTGAGTGGTTTTTAAAACAGCTAAATTAAAAATCACAGTATCAGACGCCCAATTTACCTTATAAATTTCTGATTGATTTTGTGCGTAACTTTTTAAAAAACAGATGCCAAAAAGAAAGGCTATGGTAATTTGCTTATATACAGTAATTTTCAAAATCAAATTTTATTGTCTTTATTGTAACTATTATTACGTTTAGCCGTTTCAATATATAAAATTATAGATAAGCATCTTAATTTATGTTAATCGCATTTGATTAATCATTATTTTTATTTTTAGCTTTGAAAACACAATAAAGCACAATGAGAAAAAACATTTTACCTGTACTTGCTACATGTATTGCCATAGTTATGGTGATATCTTCTTGCAAAAACTCTGGTAAGGCCGGATCTTCTAAAAAGACTGGCGCTGCATACAATGCAAAAAGACCAGGTTCGCTTCAAGTATCAAAAAAAGTAAAACCTTCTCCTGGGCCAGGCTTGGTTCATATTGAAGGTGGTACCTTTGTGATGGGAGGCTCTAATATTGATGATATTGGGTTTGATTATGCTGCACCAAAAAGACGTGTAACCGTTCCAACATTTTATATGGATGAAACGGAAGTTGCAAACGTTGATTGGCTAGAATACTTAAACTGGATTCGCGAAGTGCCACAAGACCCAAGATGGTATTATGAGGCTTTACCAGACACATTGGTTTGGAGAAGTCCATTAGCTTATAATGAGCCTTACGTTAACAATTATTTAAGACATCCAGCTTATCAAGATTACCCAGTAGTGGGCGTAACTTGGGAACAAGCAGTTGCTTATTGCGCTTGGAGAACAAACGTAGTTAACGAAAACCTTTTAAGGAAAGACGGAATTTTAAACGATTGGAAAACCTATGCAGATGCTAAAAACGGAACTGCTAAAAAAGGCGGTGCTGCGAAAGGCGGAACTACCACCGCTGTAAGTACAGAACCTTTTAATTTGGATCTGTATTTAAATGGCCAATATGATGATAAAGGGAAAAAAGCCCCAAAAGTTTTAAACCCAACGGCGGCCGGTGCACAACCTGGAGCGAAAGGTAAAAGTGCTGTTCCACAACGTTTTGCTAGAATTGAAGACGGCGTACTTACACCTGGCCGTTACAGATTACCTACTGAAGCAGAATGGGAATATGCAGCCCTTTCATTAATTGGCACTGCAAATAATAATATTGTAAACAACAGCAAAATTTATCCTTGGTATGGTTTAGGAATTAGATCTGCAAAAAAAGACACGCGTGGTTTAATTTATGCCAACTTTAAAAGAGGCGCAGGTGATAACATGGGGGTAGCTGGCTATTTAAATGATGGTGCTGATATTACCGCCCAGGTTAGAGCTTATGTACCTAATGACTTTGGCTTGTATAATATGGCAGGCAACGTAAGCGAATGGGTTTTAGACACCTACCGTCAATCTTCTTTTGATAAGGTGGAAGATTTTAGCCCTTTTAGAGGTAACGATTTTGAGAACAACAAGTACGATAGTAACGGAAAAATAGAAACGTTAGGCAAAAGTAATGTACCGGTTAAAATCGACGCAGAATCTGGTAAAAAAGATCCGTATTCAAAACAGGCTAACAAATATGGTAACGTAACTACGCTTAGTCCGAGTACGCCAGAACCAATTGATACTACCAAAATGCCTGCATTAAAACCTACATTTGAGGCTGACCAACGTGGTTACTTAGATGAGCAGAACTTAGATTTATATGGAAAAATCACCTTGGTTAATGACCGTTCTAAGGTGTTCAAAGGAGGTTCATGGAACGATAGAGCCTACTGGTTAAACCCTGGCACAAGAAGATATGCTGACCAAGGTGCTGCTAGTGCGGAAATTGGCTTTAGATGTGCTATGAGTAGTGTAGGTGATCCACAATTGAACAAGAAAAGCACACCACAGTTTAAACAACCGAAATCAAGAGTTGGATTTAAAGGAAAATAGAGTCTTAATAGTATCAAATAAAAAAGGCTAAACCACGAGGTTTAGTCTTTTTTTTGTTTGGTTTTGAATTTTAGAAGAGCGAAAATTTCGCTGGTGTTACCCTAACTTATTTTACAAATGATCCGTTTTTGGAGTTTCATGCTTTTCAACTATCAAGATCGCTTTTTGTAACAAAAGTGAATTTGGAATGGTGATGATTTCTCTATCTACTGTTCTAATGTGAACGAAAAAATAAGTTAGATCAGATACCTCGCCCTGGTACGGAAACTCTTTATCTAAAATTTTAATGGTATCCCCTATTTTCATAGGATGATTGAAAAACAACAAAACACTTGAGGTAACATTTGACAATAAAGACCATTGGGCAAAAAATGCGATACCTAAAGCTGTTAAGATAGCGCCTATAAAAACTGCGATATCATCTTGCTGTACTCCCCAAATTGCTGCTAATAAAACGATAGCAGTAATTAATGACAAAAGATGAACTGCCCTAATAATCATCTTTCGCCGCCCACGATTTACATGCGTTTGTTTTAAAGAATTATTTACAAAGCCTTTGTTAATGTAATAAATTACGATGTAACCCACTAAAACGAGAATCGTTTCAACGAGTTGGAGTTTATATGTTTCCATTATAATGTGTTTATCTCACTTATTCTTTTTCGGTGTTACCGAAAAACTCAACAGTTAAAATTGTGAACGCTGATTCTTTTTTCTTATCGTTATTATATAAACGAGTTTCAACCTATGATGGCGTTTTCAAGTACTTATAAATTAATTTTGCTGTTTTTTCTGATGCGCCCGCAGAACCCATTTTCTCAGCTAAAACTTCATACTTACCAAACATCTCTGTTCTTTTTGGCGTGTTTATAATATAGTCTAGTTCTTTAGAAATCATGGTGATGTTACAATCTTCCTGAATAAGCTCCGTCACCGTTTTGCTGTCCATAATTAAGTTGACCAAAGAAATAAACCTGATTTTGACTAACATACGAGCAATGCCAATAGATATTGCGCTGCCTTTATAGAGTACAACTTGCGGAACTTTGAATAAGGCCGTTTCTAACGTAGCTGTGCCCGAGGCTACGAGTGCGGCTTCCGATACGCTCAATAAATCGTAAGTGGCGTTAAAAACGATTGGAATATCTGATCCTTGTGTATACTGCTGATAAAAATCGGGGCTAAATGACGGTGCGCCAGCAATCACAAACTGATGATTTGGAAAAGATCCAATAACGGAAAGCATATCGGGTAATATGTAATTCAACTCTTGCTTCCTACTTCCCGGCAATAACGCGATTATTGGTTTGTCTGATAAGTTATTTTCTGATTTGAAGTTAGGGTTTGTTGTAAATGCTTCTTTCGCATCCAACAGCGGATTACCTACATAATCAACTGCCATTCCCCATTTATGGTAGAAGTCAACTTCGAAAGGTAAAATGCAAAACATTTGATTTACATCTCTTTTGATCTTTAGTACCCGCTTTTGATTCCAAGCCCAAACTTTTGGTGAGATGTAATAGTAAACCTTGATATTATTTTCTCTAGCAAACTTGGCGATTTTTAGGTTAAACCCTGGAAAATCTATCAGCACCAAAACATCTGGTCGGTGTGATAGAATATCGGCTTTACATTTTTTAAGGTTTTTTAAGATGGTTCGCAAATTTAAAGCGACTTCCAAAAAACCCATGAACGCCATGTCTGCATAGTGTTTTACCAAATTGCCACCTTGTGCCTTCATTAAATCGCCACCGTAAAACCTAAATTTTGGCGCTGGATCAACCTTTTTCAAGGTTTTCATTAGGTTTGAACCGTGTAAATCGCCGGACGCTTCACCGGCTATGATGTAGTATTTCATTGTTTGTTAGATGTGAGATTTTAAATGTGAAATATGAGAGCGAAGACACAGGACCTTAATTCTACGACTTACTTTCATTACGGGGGCAGTCAAGAATACAACCGTCCAAACAAAATGAAACTCGAGTTAAACTAGGTTTTCTCTCTTGTAGGTTGTTATAGTTTTATTGAAAGCTCTAGCTGTCCGCCCAAACCGAGTTCAACAATCTTTTGCAATGTTGAGATCCGAATCTCTTTGAGGTCATTTTCAACTTTTGAAATATAACCTTTGTTTGTTCCGCACTTTTGAGCTAATTCTTCCTGCGTAAGACCTTTTTCAAGCCTAGCTTGCTGAATCAAAAACCCAAGTTTGAATGACTCGTAACCCTTTTCGAACTTGTCTCTTACAGTTCCCTTCTCGCCATACTGCTCGTCAACAAACTGGTCTAGCGTTTTTAAATTACTTTTGGTTTCCATATTCACTTTTGATTTTTAAAGCTTTTCAATTTCAGATTTTGGTGTTTTCTGACTCTTTTGGAAACCGTTTGCTAGAACAATCAGTTTTCCGTCGTGGAAGAAACAAAAGATGCGGAAAATATCATCCCTTGCTGAATCCTGATCTCATAAAGACCATCCGTACCTTCTAAATGTTTTAAATAGTCGACAGGGATTTTCTGTTGCGATTCAATAACTCTAAAGGTCCATAAAATCTTATCCTTTACTTTTTCCTTCTGCTTTTGTAGAAGTCAGAAAAGTATTCTTTGTATAAGATTACGGTTCGTATTTTTATTTCAGTCATTCCACACAAATATAATTGAAGTTATCCGAATGAACAACTTCTAAGAAAAGTTGTATTAAGAAATTACTGGTTTGTTAGACGTTTTAATTGAGGAGGATTAAAGCTGAAGTTTTACAGTCCCACAAAGATGCGGACTTCGTGACACTACATTTTCTTCTACAACAATGTTTTTTAAAAAACATGTAACCTAATCAGATTTTTAACATTTTGTATATCTACCTTTATTCAATACATTATTCTATTTTATCGATAATTTTAATTGCATTTATAACTTTCGTTAACAAGTCTGAATTGACTTTATCAAGATGACCGTGAAATACAAGGTTACGATACTTATTAATTTTCAACAACTCTAAAAAATCATTATGACTAATTAATTGATTTTTATTGAGCGATTCGGCCATTTGCCTGAAAGAGTACACCATTTTAGGAGTATTACCGAATGGGACATAAAGTTGCTTGTTTTGTAATTTGTCTCTCACATCTTTTTCAAGTTTTATAAACTCAGTCATGAAAGTTATTGTATCGACTTCCGTTGATGACTCTTTAATTTTATCGTCTTTTATAATTTCCTTTGCGGCAATTTTATATTTGCTTGGGTTAATTATTGAAAGCACAAACAGAACCCCTAAAATAATTAAAGCAAGGTTTAAAATAATGGTTAATGGGAAAAGCCATATTTTTTGACAACAGTCAATACCGTTTAAATAAACCATTATCAAACTAGTAATAATTGCCAGACCAGTAACAATCATCAATATCATTAGGTGGTGGTAATACTTTAATTTTAATTGGTGATTAATTTCTTCATAAGTATCGTCCTTCATTTCTAAGTTTTGCATCGAATTCAACACTAGCGCACAGCCTGTGACCAAAAATGCTACAAATGCCGAAATAGTTTGAGCTGAAGAGCTAAATAACCAGTAAAAATTTTCTTGATCTATCGTCATATTCGTCTTATTTTGAGTGTGGTTTTGACTAACTCGAATATCGGAGAAACTCTAATCCTAAGTTATAGATTTTTTTCAACAGCACAGTACTCCCACGTTAGGGATTGCAGCGGCATCCTTTTTAGTTTTTTTGCTAAAAAGATAAAGCGGAAAGCCCGGTTGATTCCGATTTTTCTTCGGAATCAAAACGCCCAAATAATCATCCTCAAAAACCAAACACCCCTAAAAAGACAAACCCTTCAGCCACAAAAAACCCTTACTTATTAAACTTGTAAAAGAAAAATATAAAAGCGCAAACAAAGGTCGCTGAAATAACTCCTTTAGCAGTTGCTTCCATATCCTTTTTATAAAAATATTTTAACAGCAACATATTTAAAGCCACGCAACCAATGTATAGCAAATCGTCTTTTTGCATAAAAACGAAGTTCTTCTTAATCACTTCCACCACAACAAACGCAACACCTGGAAACACCAAGCCGAGGCCTAAACCTAACCAAACACTATCTTTCTTAAACATCAAAATTCCAGCTACTGATATTCGAAATTGCATGGTGTGCCGTCATATCAAACTGAACAGGAACCACGGATACGTAATGATTTTTTAACGCCCAAACGTCAGAATCTTCACCTTTATCGTTGTTTTGGAAAACACCTGTTAACCAATAATAATTACGGTTGTGCGGGTCTTTACGTTCGTCAAATTCTTCTGCCCATTTAGCATTTGCCTGTCTACAAATTTTTATTCCTTTGATAGGTGCCGAATCATTTGGGAAGTTTACGTTTAGTAAAACACCTTGTTGCAACCCGTTTTTAAGCGTTTCCAAACAAATTTGTTTGATGTATTTTTTGCAGTTCTCAAAATTTGCTTCCCATGCAAAATCATCCAAAGAAAAACCGATAGACGGAATGCTTTCTATAGCACCTTCTACCGCGGCAGACATGGTACCGGAATAAATTACGTTGATAGAATTGTTAAGCCCGTGGTTGATTCCGGAAATACAAAGGTCAGGATTTTGGCCTTTAAAAATTTTATTAACTGCCAGTTTTACGCAATCTACCGGTGTGCCAGAGCATTTGTACATCTCCACACCCTCGTATAAATTAACTTTATCTAGGCGCAAAGGTTTGCCAATGGTTATGGCATGGCCCATTCCAGATTGCGGACTGTCGGGTGCAACAACCGTTACTTCGCCAATTTCTTTTGCAACTTCTATTAATGCTTTTATGCCGGGTGCGGTAATGCCATCATCATTTACCACCAATATTTTTGGTTTTCTGCTCATTGGTATCTATTTTGTGTAACGAAATTATGCCTAAAATCAGCAACATCTATTCTACAAAGTTAAAAAAGCTACGGATAAAATTTGGGCATATTATTGACCAGCAAAAAGACAAGAATTTAACCGTCATTTTGCTGAGTTTAATTGTTGGCCTAACGGTAGGTTTGGCCGCTATTTTAATTAAACAAATTACCTACGCGGTTGAGAACTATGCAGTTAGCTTTTTCCCCGGCTACGTTTTATTTTTAGTGCCTTTAGTAGGCTTGTTACTGGTAAATTTACTTAACCAAACTGCTTTTAAAACAACCACCTACTTTAAAGGGATGCGTAACGTGATTGATGCGATAGAAAATCATCAATCGTTTATTAAACTGCGGTTAATTTACACCAAAGTAATTAGCGCCGCCATAACCATTGGCTTTGGCGGAAGCTCTGGAATGGAATCCGCAATTATAACATCTGGCGCTTCTATTGGCTCTAACCTTGGTAAACGACTGGGTTTAAGTTACAAGTTAAGAACCTTATTAATTGGTTGCGGCACAGCATCCGGAATATCTGCGATGTACAATGCGCCAATAGGTGGCTTTTTGTTTGCTTTGGAGGTAGTTTTACCCAGCTTTAGTCCCGCTTTATTAATCCCTTTACTGATATCTTCTGCAGCCGGAAAAATTTTATTTGAGCTCATTATGGGAGATAACCTAAGGTTTGATGCCCACATCAACGAGTTCTCGTACCAAAGTATGCCTTACGTAATTATTATTGGTATTGTGGGGATGCTTACGGCAACATACATGGTAAAGGTTTATGGGTTTTGTTACCGTAAACTTGCAAGATTGGGCAATCCTTGGGTAATTGCTTTGGCAGGAGGATCTATTTTGGGAGCGCTGATTTACTTTTTCCCAGCACTATACGGCGAAGGATATGTTTCTATAAACAAGCTACTACACGGGCAAGAACCCATGTTGTGGAAGAACTCCTTGTTGGCGAATCCAATTTTTCAACCTTTTAATGGTTTGATATTAATTTTTATTTTGCTATTGTTAAGACCAATTACTACTGGTTTAAGTTTGGCAGCGGGCGGAGAAGGTGGTTACTTCGCTCCTTCTTTGGTAGCCGGAGGGTTAATGGGTTATTTAGTATTTAAAACTGTATTCGTTATTTCGGGAGATTTAGCGGGATTAGCACCCAATACTTTTGTTTTTTTAGGCATGGCTGCAACTTTTGCATGTGTAATGCGAGCGCCTGTTACCGCCATATTTCTAATTGCCGACACTACCGAAAGTTATACCATTATTGTTCCTTTAATGATTGTAACGGCAGTGGCTTACACCGTTAAAAATTATTTTGAAAAGGTAAATCCCTTGGTTCCTACTGGTCATGGCACTATCCAAATGGAGAAATTTATCATCAATCAGATTAATATGAATGATATTATTGAGCCTGTGAAAGATTTTGTACATGAAGAGGACAAGCTCAGGAATATCATAGAACATTTCTCGGTTTACGAGTATGCGTTGGCCCCGGTAGTAAATTCGGAGAATAAGATTATAGGCATTATTGAGGTTAAAACTTTACGAACCCTTTTAAAAGATTTTGAAACTTATGATGTGCGCACCGCAAAAGAAATAATGGATACCGATTTTGAGGTGGTTGACTTCACAGGATTGCGAAAAAAATTATCTAGCCAACCTTCAATTGTTAAGGAAGAACATATTTTAGTAAGAAAGAACGACCGTGTGGTAGCTTACGTATCGAGGTATAAATTACTGATGATTTACAATCAGTATTTAAGCAACCCCGATTTGTTGTTTAGTAAGTAAGGTGGAGGATTTGTTAGTAATTAAATTATCTTGTAAAGTTTTTGGGCGTTTATACACGCTTTTCACTATATCTTTTTTTGTCATCCTGAGCGGAGTAGAAGGACAAAAAAAGGATGTCGTTTCAATCGTTAACGTAAATGCGTTGGCTCTCTTCTGACGCAAGTCTTAGAGCGAAAGCCATCAGCCAAAGCCTGACTTGTGACTATAATAATTTGCGTAAAGCACAAGTCAGGCTTATCCACCATTCCTCGGCTCTAAGGCTTTGCTTTTGTCCCTTTTCTGGCGCAAGTCTTAGAGCGAAAGCCTTCAGCCAAAGCCTGACTTGTGACTAAAATAATTTGCATAAACCACAAGTCAGTCAGAATCATTCTTAATATACCACGCTAATACTCGCACTAGAGGAATATAATTATTTTATTTATCCAACTTATTAGCCTCAATAAATTTAATTAATTCATCTCCCATTGCCTGTTGTTCCTTTATCCGCGGATGACCGTAGGTGTTTTTAGGGGTGAAAATTTTCACGTAAACTTTATTGTCGTTTAAACCTTTAGCTGCGGCTTTTATGTAGCTCGGCCATTTAGAACCTTCGTTTACCACGTCCATATTACCCAGTGTACAAATGATATTTGCGTTTGGATAAACCTTTCTTAAAGACTGAATAAAATCCGCATAAGCATTGATGATAAAATCTTCTGAAGGTTTAGTATTTCCAAACCGTTTTTTGAACTGCTCATGTTCTGGCTTAAGCACTAAAGAATTATCATTTTGAAAAAGATTAACGACTACAATATCAGGTTGATATTTTGAAAAGTCCCATTGACTGGTAGAATCATTGGGGTTTAGTCGATGGTAAATTTCTGGCATGATAGCTTTATCCCAGCTCACAGTTATTCCTATTCCGCTTTTAGATGTGTTGTAGTATTGAGCATTAAAATGTCTTGCTGTTACCGCAGCGTAGGTGAAATAATTATTAAAGAATTCTGCAAAATAGGTATCCGGATCTCCGTCTTTTACTTCTACGCCATGCCCGGCAGTAATAGAATCTCCAAAGAATTCCATTTTTAGCTGTTTCTTATGTTTCTGCTTTAAAATTTTTGCGTTTTCTTCTACTAAAAAACCATAAAAATCGGTCACACGTTCGTCTGTGTTTGTAGCCTTAAAAATTTGAATAACGTGGGCATTGTTGTCTAAGTTTGTTGCCACGGTGTAAGTGTTTTTTCCTTTCAGCACTTTAATTTTATCAGAGTACTTTCCGTCTATAAGTACATCATAATAATTAAAATCAACATGCTCACCGAGCACTACTTTCACCGTTGGTGAGTTTTTAACTTTGATTTGCACACTTGTACCGCACCAATAAAAGTTAGCGGATGAATCGGTTTGCATTACACGACCCATATAATCCAACCGATGACTGTCGCTTTCAATAAATTTGAATTTCTGCGCATAGGTTGAAGAACCTACTAGTAACAATAGCGCTACGGCTAAATACTTAACTTTTAACATGCAACAATTTTAATTGTCTGATTTAAATAAAACGCTCGCTCCTATTAAAGCGGCTTGTTCTCCCAATGACGAGATGTACAACGGAATTTCATAACCTAAGCCCTTGTAAAGTAATTGCTTTACATCGTTTAAAAAGAAAGCTTCAGCTTTTGATATATTTCCTCCAATAACGATGCATTCTGCTTTCTTTAGTTTTATAAAAAACAAAAGAAAATCTGCCAGATTCTTGCTGAAATCACGAAATAAGTCTTTGGTTAAATCGTAATCTGGGTAATTTTCTACCAAGTCTTCAACATCCTTAATTTCTTTACCAGATCTTGCCTTAAACTCTGAAACAAACCAACGCGACGAGATATAATCTTCTATAATTCCCCCTTTAAAAGGCGTGTTCCATAAATCGGCATCGAAAGATTTACCATCAATAATAAAAGCAGTACCTAGTCCGGTTCCTAAAGTAATACCAATGGCAGTTTTTGAACTTTGCGCTACTTTATAAACTTCACCCTGTAAAAAACAAGCAGCATCATTATTAAACCTAATGTTTTCCGTAGAAATCCCAAGTTCTTTGGCAAGTAACGTCTTTATATTCAACCCGTACAGTGCGTCATATTTACCCTGGTTTTGCATTAAACAAATCCCATTCTCATAATCAAAAGGACCAGGAATTGCTATCCCTATTGTACTATCCTTTTCTTTCCCTGTACAGTTTTTAATTACTTCGCTCCAAGCTTTAACAATTGACTTAGCATCTGCAGCAGAATCAACTCGCTCTCTTTGAAAACTACTTTGCACTAACTCTAAATTATGATCCGACACTTTCGATGCGGTTATATGCGACCCACCAATATCAATTCCAACAAGTTTATTCATTTTTACCACAATTAATATATTTTAACCTCCCAAATCCCTGGTCTCACATTTTGTTTTTCGTTTCTTAAAGTGAGACGAATATATCTTCCTTTGTATTTTTCTCGACTTACCATGGGAGAACCTATTTTGGTATTTTCCCATTGATCAGCAGCCAATTTCCAGGTTTTATTATCATCGGAAATTTCTATTTTATATTGATAAGCTTTAATCGGGAACTCGGGGAAAATTTGAATCTCATTGAAAGATTTTACAGCTCCCAAATCTAACTGCAACCATTCTTGGGCATATTGTCCACCAATCCAAAGCGTTCCGTTATTTTCATCTACTGCGAATTTTGCTTTGGTTACCACACTATCCAAATCGCTAGAGCTGGTAACCTTTGCACCAAAAGCAAGGTTTAATTTTGTTTGAACGGATTGTAAAGCGCCAACTCCTTTATGAGTTGTAATTACTCTTTGCAAAGATCCATCTGGGTTAAAATTTAATTCGTCAACCGCTACTTGACGTAGTTTCTGAGAAATATCGTATTTGTCTAACGTGTTAAAACGGTGGTAAACAATGTAATATTTACCGCTAAATTGTAGGATACTATGGTGTCCAGTAGATTTTATTTTGTTATCGCCGTCATCAGTACTTAAGATTGGCCGTACCATTCCTTCTGTCCACGGACCAAAGGGTGTTGGACCAGTTGCGTAGCGAATTTGGTAGGTTTCGTCCCAAGTTTTTCCCCACGAATAAGAAAAGTAATATTTACCATCTTTTTTGAACATAAATGGTGCTTCAAAATAATGCGGCGGTGTAACATCCTGCGGTAAGCCGTCAAAAGTAACCATGTCGGATTTTAATTTAACGCCCAAGCATCTACCCTCTATGTCGCGACCACTGTCTGAAGAGCCCCAGTAAAGGTAAGCCTGTCCATCATCATCGATAAAGCACTCGGCATCAATAGTTTCTACATAAAAATATTCCTTTTTTCTGATCAGTGGTGTATTATCTGCTTTTGCGTTTTTCCATGGGCCAACAGGGTGATCTGCTACACCTGCCCAAACTTCCTGCCCAATGGTAACGTACATATAAAATTTGCCATTTGGCGCTTTTATTACGCTGGGCGCCCAAACGCCTGATTGCGTTCCGGTAGTGCTACTTTGCTCTCCCTTAATTGGCCAATTCAAATAATCGCATTTCCAGTTCACAAAATCTGTGGATGACCATACTGCCAGTCTAGTTATATCGTTCCACTGGGGCATATCACTTGTGGCATAAATATAAAATGTACCATTATCTTCTATGATGGTGGGGTCGGCGTAATAACCTGGCAACAATGGATTCCCAGTTTTTGGGCTGTCAAACTTCAAATCTTTTTTAGTCCATAAATTAATTACAGATTGATCTGGGTTCTGCGCAAAAGTGTTAAATCCAATTACTGAAACTATTGCTGTCAGTAGGATTTTTTTAGTCGTTTTTAAATTCATATTCTTTTATTTGGTATGATTATGTAATCTTTTCAATGTAATTTGTAAATAAACAAAGCATTAACACACAGCCACTTATTATAGCTATATGATTTTCAAGGCCGAATTAAAGCTCAATCAAAGTCAGTACTTTGGTTTATTTGCAATTCTAAAACCCGTCAGGCTAATTCCAATTTTTAAATCATCATTCCTTCCTATGGTAAGCTGAACACAGCAAAATAAAAACGAAGCAGAAATATCTCGATTTATCCATAGCGTCATTTATCCTGTTTTACTTTTTGTGGAATGGCTTTTAGCATCAACACCTGCTTTTGATCTGTAAAGTCCTTAATTTCTTGGGGTGTGTTGGTATTAAAAACCATTTTTCCCCAACTCATCATCCAAACCCAAGGTTGTTTTTTTAATACTTCTGGACTCGGCAAAACGCTATTTTCGGTTAATGCTAGTGGTTTTCCGTTTGCCAATTTTAACATTCTATCATAAAACACTTGCGGATAAACAGCTGTTGAATCGTTCATTGGGTAAATATCACAACCCAAAACATCCACCGTACTATCATTAGGGTAATAATCTCCAACATCATCCCAAGGCTTATCTGGCGTCCAAGCCCAAAGAATGTTATTTAGTTTGTGATGTATGGTGTAATAATCATAAAGCTGATGCCATAATGCTTTGAAACCATCCTCTCCTTTTCTATGGCCCCACCAAAACCAATCACCATTCATTTCATGGTATGGTCTAAAAATTATGGGAATTTTAGCGTCTTGTAGTTCCTTAAAATAAACAGCAATTAAATCCATTTGCACCGTCCACTTTTTGTAAAGTGGTGTGCCCGGCGTGGTCAATTCTTTCCATTGTTCATCAGTCAATTGGCTAATAATCCCTCCTTTAAAAGGAGTTGGCTCGCCCAAAAATGGATTTGCTTGATGGTAAGACATCACAATGATGGAACCTCTGGCGTATTGCTTTTTAATCTCTGGAACCAACAACGGACGATATTTGATGTTGTCTATATCGTGGTTTTCATCAGCAAAACCGAAATCTCCACCCCAAATTACAGGATAGTGGCCAGTGATATGATAAATGCTATCAATAGCTTTCGACATTCCTCCAATGATATTATGCATTCCGTAAAGCGTCTTTGTACCTTTGATCTGGTAAAGGTATTTCAACAATTCTTGCGCTTCTTTACTAGAATTTTTGTTTACTGGCACTGCTTCGCGAACGGTTGAACAAGCGCTTACCAGTAGGAATAGACTCGCAAAAAGTAAATGTTTTAAACAAATTTTCTTCATATTTTATTGATAAGCTGGCAGTTCACTCTCTATTCTATTTGTTGATTTTAAATCTTCTAAAGATCTTATTTTCCTGTTCTTCGCTGGGTTTCTTAATACCAAATTCTAATCTTTTAATCTATAAAATGTGGAGGAACCTTTATAATCTTCGCTACTCCCCCAAACTGGTCTCCACCAAAGAACGGAAGGCTTGGTGTTTTCAGGACGATCATGATCCATAACGCCAATATTTATGCGTATCGCATCAGCTTTTAAAGCGTTTATACTTTTTAACGGAATAGCCAACTCCAGCGTTTGATCATTTGGATTCGCTACAACTATCGCTTTAAGTCCAATTAACTTTTTAGCATCTTCGTTCATTAAAGGATGATTATCATTCTTACTCTTGGCAAACTCAAGTTTATAGTAGTTTTCACTACTTGTTGGTGATGAATTCATATGGACGTAGAACTTATCTTGGAGCGCTTCAATCTTTTTTTTATCAAGAATAACTCGGTCGTCTGCAAATTTAACTGCTACAAAAAGGGTTTCTGAATCAGTTGTTACTGCAAAAGAAAATTGTCCATCTTCTGCTCCTTTCCAGTCCCAATCCTCATATAGAAATTGAGGATTTACAACCGAGATAAATAAATCTTGATTCCATTCTTTTAACATTCCATCTACCTTCACCTTATTTTTGTCGGTGTTAAGTCTATGTTTCCAATCTACCAATAAGGCTTTTTTTGTACTTAAGCTTATGTCGTTGCGATTTTTTCGTTCAAAACCAGCGTTTAATTTAATTGCAATTGGATGATTGTTCAGCACTTCAATACTCATTGTTCCGTCATCCGCAATCGCATTTACTGTAATAATCTTCTCAGTTCCGGGCGCTACCTTTTCAGCTATTACGCTCGGCTCAAAATGAACACCATATTGGGCATCAAGATTTCCCGAAATGGACATCGGTCGTTTCATCTCGTTCTTGACAATAAGAGCCAGAGGGAAAGACTTGAAGTTCTCTGAGTTCTGAACAGAGGGCTTAACCTTTAACCAGTTTCCTTCTCGCAAACTTTGGATATCGTTGTAATCTGCAGTTGGAACCAAATTTTTATCGTAAATCCCAGTCAAATCAAGATGAGCTACTTTTGGTCCATCCTTCTTCATGGTTACCCAAGTTATGTGATCCAATTCGCCCACATCAGGCCCTCGCATATAACTTCCACCGCCTGTGGTAGCCAAAACGTAATGGTCCATTCCGCCGACGACTTGGTACTGATAATTGTGATGATGTGCAGAGAAAAGCGTGTATTTTCTACCTTTTAGCGCATCGCCTATTTCTTTAAATCCTGCTTGATCTCCGTAAGACCAAAGCGGACGATGCATAAAAACGAAAGTCCATTGTACTTTTTGGTGTTGGTTAAGCGCATTTTTAACATACTCAACTTGTTTTTTACTGATTCCGCCATTCTTAATTTCATCGGAGTTTAGCGCAATGAAAAGAACATTTTTATGAACAAAACTGTAGTAGTCAAGACCATGTCTTTTCTTCCAAACTTCGGTCAATAATTCATTGCTAGTATCATGGTTTCCCGGCACATAATAGAAAGGCATGTCCAGTCGGTTAACTACGCTGTCAAACTCATCCCATTGTGCATTCCATACTTTCGGATCTTCCGTGTAACCATCAATCAAATCGCCAACAGACAACACGAACTCAGGTTGAAGCAGATTAAGTTTTGTTACAGCGCTATCAAATACACCGGTTCTCATTCCTCCATTTCTATCTGAAACGATGGCAAAACGAAAAGTCGTGGTATCATCGTTAAAGGCCTTTCGCGTAACCGGAATCCGATCTTTTTGCGCCCGTAACTGCACTGATGACAAAATTAGAAAGGCAAATAGAAAATACGTTTTGATGGTATTCATATTACGTTATTGGTAAGATGGTGGCGTATCCTCCTGTTTATTCCCCCAATTTTTATTAGGCTTTTTACCCATTTTAAAATCAATGGTTCCCCCGCTTTGCATCAAATTCCAATTTAGCCAAAGGTTGCTGGACGTTTTTCCATTAATTTTCATTCTTTGGATATAGCCGTTTTCCGCTTTTGCCTTTCTACCATTAATGGTAACCGTATTTCCGTTTGCTAAACGAATGGTCGTCTTCTTAAACAGTGGACCGGAAATCATAAAGCCAGATTCGCCAGGTAAGTATGGATATAAGCCCATTGCAGAAAAAACATATAAAGCCGACATTGCACCAGAATCGTCATCGCCAGCTAAACCATTTGGCGTGTTTTTGAAATAATTGTTCACGATGTCACGAGTGTGCTGTTGCGCTTTCCATGGCGTTTGCAAATAGTTGTAAACGTAAACTGCGCCAAAGCATGGCTCGTTACCTAACCAATAATGTGGCTTTTCTGGTGCCCAGCCCACTTCAATCTTGTTCATAAAACTATCTAAACGGTTTTCTATAAATACTTTTCCGCCGGCAGTCTCAATTAACTTTGCCATACTGTGTGGTACGCTCCAAAAATATTGAATGGCGTTACCTTCGTTAAAGCCTTTTTCTGTTGTTTTATCAAAAGGAGTGATGAACTTACCGTCTGAATTTCTTCCTTGCAGCAATTTTGTTTGAGGGTTGTATAAGTTGAAAACATTTTGAGATCGTTTGTAATAATAAGCTGTTGCTTCCGTATCTCCTGCTACCTCGCAGATTTTAGCAACGGAATAATCGTCAATTCCGTACTCCATGGTCATAGAACTACCAAGACCTTGTTTATCAACAGGAACATAGCCCAATTCTTTATATTCTGTAATTCCCATCCAACCATGACGACCTTGATTTGGATAGTAATCCATCGACACTTTTTTCATCATGTCTTTCATTTTTTGCAGATCAAAATCTCTAGCGCCCATAGCAAACATATTTGCTACAAAGGGGAAAGGCGAGTAACCGTTCATTACGCCATACTCCACATTATTCATGCTCCAATTTGGCAAAGCGCCACCTTGTTGGGCATCTAATAATAAAGACTGAATCATATCCGAAGATTCTTTTGGGGCAATCATGGCCTGTAAATAAGCAGTTGTTCGGTAAGTATCCCAAAGTGAAAAATTCACGTATTTGTTTCTACCTTCTTCCATTAAATGCACTTTATGGTCAAAACCAATGTATTCTCGATTTACATCCTCAAAAATATTTGCCTGCAATAGGTTATGGTAAATGGCCGTGTAAAAAGTGGATTTCTCATCATTTGTACCGCCATCTACAGTAATTTTATCCAAATATTTCGACCATGCTTTTTGTACTTGGCTTAGTATATTTCCAAAATCCCAGCTTGGAATTTCTGCCTTTAAATTTAGAGATGCATTCTTTTCGCTTACAAAAGAAAGTGCCGTACGTACTTTTACTTTTTTTGTCCCTTGGGCAAAACTTATGTAACTGGCAAAATCACTTCCAGAAACGGTATCTATGCCTGCAAATTTCTGCTCGCCTTTCCACACCCCATAATCTGAAATTGGCGTGTCAAATTGCATCACAAAATAAATTTTGTAAGGAAAATGTGCAGGATCTCTCCAACAAAACCCTCCGGTTAAAACCCAACCAGAAATCTGATTTTTTTCTTTATTGATCGTTACCGCTCCATCAGCAATGCCATTAGCACTATTGGTTGGAATAAAAATCATCTGCGCTTTATCATTTCCGTTGTAATCAATTTCCCCCATTCCAGCTCTCTGCGTAGCGGTAAACCGAGTTTCTATTTGATAATCTTTCAATTTCACCTCATAATATCCCGGACTTGCTTTTTCATCATCGTGAGAGAAAGCGCTTTTGTAAGCGTCACGATTTTTTACTGGCGAAGCATTTAAATCGCCCGTAAGGGGAAAAAACATTAAGTCTTGCATAGCATGGCAACCCACGCCGCTAAAATGCGTTAAACCAAAACCTCTTATATCTGTTTGCGCATACTTATAACCAGGTCTGGCTTCTACTTCATCATAATTTTTAAATGTATTAGATGGGGAAATAGAGACCATTCCAAAAGGAGCTTGAGCACCTGGGTAGGTATTCCCATCCTGACCAGTTCCAATAAACACGTTCACATAATCAATCGGTTTTTTTTGAGCAAACCCTAAGATTGAAAATGCAACTAAAAATATTACAGTACCTATTTTTTTCATATTGGTTGATTTTGGTTATTAAATTTTAATTAGTTATCTCATTGTTACTATATAGGCTAAATGAAATGCAGAATCTTCTTCGGAAGACATTGCTAAGACGTAAAGTCTACATTTATCTCTAAAAGAGTCGATTTATAAAATCTAAAACCTATTTATGGGATGTCTCAGTATCATTCGCTATGATGATTCTTAGTCGATTAATTATTTCCATACAAGCTCTGCTATTATGGTATGGACATTTCCAAAAACCAGCTTTATCCTCGCTTTGCATTAAAGAGAAATCTTTGTTTACACCCCAAAACCACTCCCCATTTTTGTGGTCGATGACGTTCTTCTTTGTAAAATCCCAGATGGATAAGAAGTGATTAAAAAAGTTTTCGTCTTTACTGAGTTGGTAAGCATTTAAAAACCCAACCATGGCTTCGGCCTGTACCCACCAATGTTTTTCTGATATTTGATGGTTTTTATTAACTTCTAGCTCGTAAATCATGGCTCCAGTTTCGTCAATTCCTTCTGCCGAAGCATTTGCAATTTCTAAAGCAAGTTTTTCAAAATAATGGATAAGTTTTTCGTCTCCAATTACCTCAGCAGCTTCCAGCATTAACCAAGAGGCTTCAATATCATGTCCATAAGAAACGATGTTATAGTTAGATTTCCATTTTTCATCAAAAAACAGAATCAAATGCTTGGTGTTTTGATCAATAATATGCTGGTCAAAAATTTCTAGAAGATGCTTAATTTTGGTCTTCAGTTCTTCATTTGGCCAATATCTGTATAAGTTGGTATAAGCTTCCAAAATGTGCAGATGCGTATTCATGGTTTTCTTTTCGTTCGCGTCTTTATCGCTCAAACGCAAATCTCCAATCTCTTTCCAATCGCGAGTTAAGGCTTCTAAGTAACCACCATTTTCTTCATCGAAACTGTATTTTTCAATATCGTAAAAAAGAGTAATCGCTAAATCTAATGCTTCTTGATTGTTGCTTGCTTTGTAATATTCGGCTAAGCCGTACATCGCAAATGAAAGGGCGTAAATTTGCTTTTTGGTATCTAAGGGGTTACCCAATGCATCCACCGACCAATAAACACCACCCATTTCTTGATCAATAAAATGGCTTTTTAAATAGTTAAAACTTCTTTCTGCCAATTTTAGATAACTAGCATCCTGATTAAAGTTATAACCCGCAGCAAACGACCAAAGAATCCGGGCGTTTAAAACAGCTCCTTTGGGTGCATTTTCTGTCGCTTTATTTTGGTTATTTAAAGCACCTAAAAATCCACCGTTTTTTTCGTCAATGGTGTATTTAGTCCAATAATCAAAAATTGATTTTAGCTCATTCTCAAAATCCTTAATCAACTGCTTTTGCATATTCTCTTCCAATTATTCACAACAAAGGCCCGAAAAACCTAAATAAATTTTTTCAACCTATATGTCTGTTAACTTTTATCCCTATGCTTCTATTGAGCTGTGATTAATGCAGGAATTTCGTTAACATCTTGCCCAACGTTAGCGAATGTTTGTTTATTTTTTTTGATCAATTGGTTAATCGCACTCACCGAGTTTGCAGAACTTAAACCATCCTCTGGCGTGTTGATGCAATAATCAGTTAAGGCTTCAATACTTGATTTTGCAACATGCATACGGGTATCAGAAGATGCGTAATAAATAAAAACATCTCCATTAGGGTCTGCAATCCAACCGTTAGCAAAAACCACATTAGACACGTCGCCAATGCGTTCTTCGCCTTCTGGAGCGATGAAATAGCCTCCTGGCTTGTGTGTTACTTTCGTTAAATCATGCAAATCTGTCATGAACATGTATAGCACATAACGTAGGCCAGCAGCTGTGTTTCTAACACCGTGAGCCAAGTGCAACCATCCTTTCTCCGTTTTAATTGGCGCCGGACCTTGTCCGTTTTTAGCTTCGTAAACGGTGTGGTATTCCTTGCTGTATAAAATATGTTCCTTCGCTACTTCTGCATGCTCCATTGTTTTTGACAATCCAAAACCAATTCCGCCACCTTTACCCGCTTCAATAAAACTATCCTGTGGTCTTGTGTAAAACGCGTATTGACCATCAACAAATTCTGGGTGTAAAACCACGTTTCTTTGTTGCGGCGACGGCGTTTTTAAATCTGCTAAACGCTCCCAGTCTTCAAGGTTTTTAGTTCGGATGATGCCACACTGTGCTACTGCAGCAGATTGATCGCCCGCTGGCGCATTTGGATCTTTCTTTTCCGTACAAAAAAGACCGTAAATAAATCCGTCTTCGTGATGCGTTAAACGCATATCATAAACGTTGGTATCTGCGCCTTCGAGACTATCAAAAACGATTGGCGAATCCCAAAATTTAAATCCATCTGTACCATTATTACTTTCGGCAACAGCAAAAAAAGACTTCCTGTCTGCACCTTCTACACGCACAACAAGCACATACTTTTCATTATATTTAATAGCCCCTGCGTTAAAAGCGGCATTTACAGCAATTCTTTCCATTAAAAAAGGATTGCTTCTCTCGTCAAAATCAAAACGCCAATCTAAAGGAACGTGAGCCGCTGTAATAACAGGGTTTTTATATCGATCAAATACACCGTTTCCTAATGCGTCTTGCTCATTTTTTTGGTTGATAAGCGCTTGGTGATTTTCTTGTAGCTGTGCCAAACGGCGTGTGAAATTTGATGTCATTATATTTATAGTTTTGGTCGATGTACGATTTGTTATTTGGTTATTTTTAATTGTTTTTTATTTCCTAGCTTATTAATTACGCTAGTCTTTCCTTGGGTTCGCGAAACGATTATATTTTCTGAAAACTCGCCATCCGCCTGTATGCTCATAGTTTTAACACTCTTTGACTGAATAAATGCATTTTTAACATCAGTAAGTTGAATAGTTGAAGCCTTATTTTGTATCATCTCTTGATTTACCTGAAAACCTTTAACTACTAAATCATCAACATTTTTTGCGTAAAATGCGTTGCTCCACAGTGGTTCTGTACCTTTAACGCCCCAATTAAGCTTTACGTCTTTGATGCTGATTCCTGAAGCGTTTACAACCTCAATCATGTGCTTTGCTCTTTTATCCTTTTCTGATTCTGGGTTTTGTGTAAGGTTTATATTTTGAATACTGATATTACTGATTGTGTTGTTCCCTTCACCCAATCCTAATATGCTTGATGTGCCTTCAACAGTACCACGGATATTATTTAGCGTAACATTTTCAATTTTACCCAATCGGGAATCTGGGTTTCTTTTGAAAACATTAAAGTGGAATGCCTCGCCATTTCCCCACCAAAAAATTGGCTTGCGTTTCAAATCCATCATGATGTTTGAAAAATTAACGTCAGAAACGGTTCCGCCATCTCTAACTATAATTCCAATGCCTCTATTGCTTTCGCTGATGGTGCAGTTGGTAAATGAAATTCTTCTAAAATCAGATTGGCTTTCGGTACCTATTTTTAAAGCACATGAAGTGGATGATAAAATGCAGTTATCAATCAAAATATCTTCACAGCTTTCTGAACGCGTACCTTGCTTCGTGGTTTTTAAACAAATTGCATCATCTCCGGTTTGAATAATGCAGTTGCTAATGATTACGTTTTTACAGCCATCAATATCTAACCCATCAGAATTAACACCGTTTTTTAAACTAGAAGTTATTTTTATGCCATCAACTCTTACGTTTTGACTCCACTGAATGTGACAGCTCCAATTTGGAGAATCCACAATGCTGATGCCTTCTAGCAAAATATTTTTACAGTCTGAAATATAAACCAAAGAGATTTTTGGATCATTAACCCAGGGTCTTTGCATGCTTACGCCACTCTTCATGGCGTTCTCGTTCCAACCTGGGTATTCGTCTTTATAATCTACTTTAGTGTAAAAAAAGCTAGGCTGCCCTCTAATGGTGCCTTGCCCAGTAATGCTAAAGTCTTCAATTTTATGTGCTACAACTAATGCTGGAATAAAACTATCACCTGCGTCTTCCAAACCAAGTTTCTCGTTTTTATAAAGACTTTTATCCGCAATAGCGATTAGGTTAGCGCCGTTATTTAGCTTAAAATCAATATTGCTTTTTAGGTAAACAGTGGAGGTGTAAAAACTCCCGGACGGAACCAAAACTGTTCCACCGCCTGCTTCGGCACATTTGTCAATCGCTTTTTGTATTGCTTGTTGCGAGTTGAAAGCCTCACCTTCTTTAGCGCCAAAATCTACAATATTGTAAACTGTGTTTTGGGCAAAAGATTTGCTTATCCACAAGCAACAGGCTACGAAAGTTATAAAAGTTAAACGCTTAATATTTTTATTCATGTTCAAATTAATTCCTAATCTTCTAAATCTGTTTCTTCTAAACTGCGGCGTTGTGCCAATTCATCGCTCACTTTTACCATAAATGAATCACTTAGTTGGTAAAAGAAAATGAAACCAGCAGAAATTAACGCTCCAGCAGCTGGGATAAAACTCAGCATTAAACGAATACCTGTTATTGCTTCTGTACTTTGTACCGTATTAGCTTGAAACCCATAAAGCGCCAATAACCACCCAGTTAACGCACCGCCTAAAGTCCAGCCCATTTTTTGCGACATGGATGAAGAAGAAAAAATTAAACCTGTAGCTCTACGCCCAGTTTCCCATTCAGAATAATCGGCAATATCTGCATACATTGACCACAGTAAAGGGAAAATGATACCGGCACAAATGCTGATCAAGAACTGAAAAGCAAAAATTAAAGTCAAATCACTTTCATCAAAAAGGTAGAAAACACAGCTCAACACACCAGCTATAATCATGGCGTACATAAACGTGTTCTTTTTACCCAGCTTATCAGAAATTGGTTTTGCTAAAACTACCCCTACAATATTTGCAGCTTGCCCCAGCACCAAATAAAGTGTACTAAAATTGATGGCGATATTTAAACCCGGCATTTGAAATGCTTCTTGGTTTTGAAAGTAATATTTGAAATAATAAATGGCAGAGCCGTCTCTTAAAGAATTGAAAATTAAAGTTGCAACACCAGCTCCAAGTAAAATAAACCAAGGTTTGTTGTTCCCAAGATTCTTTAGATCCTCCTTTAAAGAAGTTTTTTGTTCTTTGGGAGGTCTCACCCGCTCTTTAGTCCACGCGAAAGTTAGGTAGAAAAGAATGGCGGCAATAAACGCATAAATAATCATTGCATACTGCCAACCCTGTTGGGTATCTATAACGCCAGAAGCTTTTTTACTCAACGCCGCAACTAAAGGCTCGGCAGTTGCCAAAACCAAAATACTACCTGCAAAAGCAAAAACAAACCGGAAAGTTGAAAGCGTGGTGCGGTCTTTTAAATCAGATGTCATTACACCCATTAATGATGCATAAGGCACATTAACTGCCGTATAAACCATCATCATTAAGGTGTACGTTACATAGGCGTAAACAATTTTACCTGTTAAACCTAAATCTGGGGTGGTAAAACTTAACACACCCACAATTCCAAATGGGATGGCCATCCACAATAAATAAGGTCTAAATTTACCCCATTTGGTTTCCGTACGATCAGCGATAATACCCATCATAGGGTCGTTAGCGGCATCCCATATTCTGGTTACCAAAAACATGGTTCCTACTACTGCGGCGGATATTCCGAAAACATCTGTATAATAAAACAACAGATATACAGAAAACATTTTCCAAAACATGGACGATGCGAAATCACCAAATCCGTAGGCAATTTTTTCTTTTAACTTTAGTTTCTGAGCCATCTTTTAATTAAGTAAATTCTACTTGTAAACATTTTCTTTTGCAACATCGCTTTGAAAAAGTGTGCGCTTATTATCGTAAAATTTCTTAAAATCTGGTGAAGATGAATGGTTTTGATAAGGCCCATAATAATGCATCTTCTGCTCTTTTTCTTGCCATCCTTGGTTTCTCCAAACTAAAACGTAAGAAATTTTAAAATCTTTTACCACATCTAAAAGCGTATTTGTCCACCAGTCTTTTTGTGGGATAGTTTCATAACCGGTTTCTGCAAAAGCCGGAATTTTGTTATGTGCTTTAGCTACCGAATCTAAAATGGTTAAACCGTTTCTTATTTGTCCTTGGAACTTTACAGATGACTGCCTTAACAAGGAATCTCCATCGTCAGGTTTTGAAAAATGATAATTATCAAAACTTACCATATCCACCACGTCATCTCCCGGGTAACGCTCCATATACTCCGCAGTAGTTTGAAAAGTGTTGGTATTAAACATGTATATTAAATTGTGTACATGCTTTTTGTTTTTCATATAGTCAACCGTGTATCTAAATAGCTTTACGTACTCTTCTGTAGTTGTAGAGTCTTTACCCCACCAAAACCAACCGCCATTAAGTTCATGGTAAGGTCTAAAAATTATCGGAATTTGCTTACCATCAGTTCCCTTTAAATGCTTCATAAAATTAGCAGCATTTTTCATCCATTTCTTATATTGTTTGTGATTTGCGCCACCAGGTAAAACCTTAGAAACCGCATTGGTGTTATCCCAAGAATTTTTCATGGTAACAGGATTATCCACATGCCAGCTAATGGTATTGATACCGCCCATATCGTAAACACTTTTGATGTATTCTTTCATTTTATCGAATGGAATTCCATCAAGGTTTTTCTCTGCTTTATGTTCGATGTGTCCGATATCCCAACCAAAAACAGCTGGATAATCTTTCACTACGTCATAAACGTCACTCTTTTTTCCGTCTGGTGTTTTCCATTCTACGCCGTAAGCCAAATCGTCTTGGTGCCCAAACATCACACCCTTATCTAAAAGCTTTTGTAAGTTTTTAAAAAGGTTTTTTGTTTCAGTTGTTGCCTTATCGTCAACCAGCTTCATTTCTTGCGCAATCGTTACGGATGTCGTTAGTGAACAAATAACAACGGCTAGCAAATTCTTTAATTTCATTATTTCGTTTTTAAAGCTTGTCTAATGCCTAATGCAATTAGCTTAGCAAAATGTATTGTTAAGTTGGCTAAATCGTACTTCTAAAGTTTCACTTAAAATTACGATTAGCTATCATAAATTACTTTCTAAATTTTCTAATCTCTTCACATTATTATGTGATTAGAGTTTAAGATTTTGGTGTTTTACTTTTGCTTTTTAGCAAACTGCTTAATAATTTTCCAAGTTGATTTGTCGGATGTAAAAACAGAATTTAAACCTTGCTCTTCGCCTCCTGGATCTCCCATATAATCATCTCCTTCTTTCCAAAAAACTTGTCCTTCAATTGGTCTGGCTAAACCACCGAAAGACCAAAAATTAGAACCCACCAGAATTGGATATTTCAACTGTAAACTAAAAACTTTTTTATAAAAAGCATCACGGTTATGGGTGGTTGATTTTGGGCTAAAAGATTTTAAATCTCTGGGCATACCAAACTCTTCTATCACTAAAGGTTTGTTTAATTCTTTCGCTACTACGACATGAGTTTCCACATGTCTTTCCGCATTTTTAATAATATTATCCATGCTTGCATTCATTGCGGTATCTTTAAACCAACCCCAATTGTTTGGCCACATGTGAATATTTATATAATCAATATTTGGATCAGCATGCATGGTTTTAAAAACTTCCATATCCATATCATAAGCAATATCTCCCTCACTACCTGTCGAAAGTAAATGATTAGGGTCAATTGATTTTACAAGTGCCGCCACATGCTTAATCCAATCTAAAAAGGCATTATTGTTTACCGGCCTCATGGTACGCGGTTCGTTGATGATTTGCCAAGCCATAATGATTGGATCATCCGTATATTTTACGCCGTTAACCGTGTTAGTATGATCCAAAACATATTTAATGTATTTATCTACATCATTCTTACAAGGTTGGCAGTTATAAAATTGGGTAATGTAATCTTTGTATTGGTCCCAATTGTAGTTTTCTGTTTTTGAATGCGGTTGTGGAGTATATCCGTTCCATTCTAGGTACTGGCCAAGCCCGCCACTCCAATCCCAAGTATTGGTAAAATGCAAAACTGCTTTCATATTACGTTTTGCCATTTCATTTAAAAGATAATCCAATCCATATAAAATTGAATCTCTAAAAACTCCTTTTTGTGGTTGCAATGCATCTGAGTTGGCTACGCGATATTTGTAGTCTACCTCTCCTTCTGCACCAACCATAATTCTTAAGTTGGTCACTCCTTTTTTCTTCAAAAAATTGAGTTCTTTTTTTACTCTATCTTTTCCTTTGTCACCTTTTAAAGCAAGCAGTCCTCCATACCAGTAGTTTGCACCGATAAAGTTGTAAGGTTTCCCTTTTAAGGTAAAACCGGCATTGTCTCGCTTTACAAAATTGTCTTGGGCATATAATAAATGGCCTGGAAAAAAAATCCAGACCATTATTACCACTATACTAACTCTAACCAATTTTCTTTTCATTAATTCTTAGGTACAATTCTGAAGTTGTCAAGTGCTATTTTTACATCCATCTTATCCTTGCCGTGGATGTATAACCTTACTTCTGTACTTCCATTCGCTTGTGTTTGAGAAATATCTATTGGTGCACCATTGTCTTTAAAGACACTAAAAGGAATGGTAATCGTTTTCCATCCGCTTGTGGTAAACGGCAAGTTGCTATAAGGTCTCCATTCGTAATCTTGTCCAAACATTTTAATTCTCATATAGTCTTTTGACCATTCGTTCAACACGTTGATTTCAAATTTTATCAAATAATTACTGGAAGAGCCTATAACTCCTGCATCTGCAAGTTTAGTGTTTTGTACCACGTGGAAGTGTTCATCCCAGTCCCACTCTTTTCCATCATTGTAAACGCCATGCCAATAAACATATTTACCACTAATTGGGGCTGGGATTGGTCCATCTTGAATAGTTAATCTATCATGATTCCAAAAGAAATCACTTGGCCCGTCCATATTGTAAATCATCCCACGGTTATCTTTATACTTGCCCGGAACAACGGTTTCAATACCACGCTTATCCTTTAGTTTTAACTGTGAATTTACGGTTGCTGCAGTAGGCACTTTAAAAAAGATTGAGTCTGCAGTAGATCGGTCGATTGCAATCTCTGCACCTCCAAATATCACTTTCCCGTTTTCGGGATTTAATTCATAAAGATCAAAGTTTTTACCTGTAATAGTCATCGTTGCGCCAGCAGGAGTGTACTCATTGTACATTCCTGTTACTATTAAATTAGGGACAGAAACTGTGTAACTAAAAGTAGCATCTCCACCTTTGGTAGATAATGTAACTTGGTCATTTACCACAGTAGGAATACCTCTTGGAATAGCAACAGTAATTTCTGTAGGTGTGATATATGCCGTCGACAGATCAACTTCTACATCATTAAACATGATTTTCTTAGCTCCGCAAAGGTTAGACCCTTGAATGATGATCCAATCAGATAGGCTACCTCCAGTATTGTCTTCTGTTCTGTCAGTAGTAGTCGAAATTTTCGTAATCACCGGTTTACCAGAACAAGTTGGTTCACTGCTCGTCTTTGATTCCTTTTTACAGGATGTTACAACCGCGACGGCCATAACGATTAGGAATAAATTCCTGAGTCTTTTAAATACAATCTTTTTCATTATTTTAATATTAAAGTTTGTGTTAATTTAATTTGTACATATCCTTAACCTTGTCACCAAAAACCATTTGTGAGCTATTTTTGAACTTTATAAAATCCGCCTCAGCTGGGTGCCCTTTAATTGGCGTAAAAAACGTTCCACCATTAGTCCATACTAAAGCATAAGAAATTTCAACCTTCTGTTGCGTCAATGCTTTTAAAAGAATCTGTGTGTACCAGTCTGCTTTACCTAAATCTCCTAAACCAGTTTCTGTAAGTGCAGCAACCTTGTTTTTTTTGATTGCGTAATCAGACATAATCTTTAGCTTATTACTTGCAGCAGTTATACCAGCAGTTGTTTTTAAATCTTCGTAATTGTCTGTACCTAATATGTCCACATACTCATCACCAGGATAGTAAGCCAAATACTGTTCTTCTGTAACCCAATTTCTGTCTGGTGACCAGCTGAAAAGCACATTTCGAACTTTTTTGGTATCTCTTAGATACTTAACAGTGTATTGAAAAAGCTCTTTATACTCCTGAACAGTACTGTGGCCTTTTCCCCACCAAAACCAATCACCATCCATCTCATGAAAAGGTCTAAATATGATGGGAACCAATTTACCGTCATCTGTTTGAATTGATTTGATGTAATTAGCGACACGATCAAGTGAAGCGTTAAAAACTTCGTTGTAATTGCCACCTGGTAATATTTGAGCTGTAGCAGCGGAAGGCGCAGCCTGGTAATAAAAAGCAGCATTATATCCTTCTGTGTAACCACCCTCACCCGGACCTTTGCTTAAAATCGGATTCCAGTAATGCCAGCTATAAGTATTTACTCCGCCTCTTAAATAGGCATCTACGGTGTGCTTTCTGATTACGTTAGATTGATTATCAAACCAAGGGTTACGTTGGAAAGCTGCGATATCCAATAAATCCCATCCATAAACTGCTGGGTAAACCCCCGTAACTTCTTTTATATCTGACATACCATCAACATATCCGGGAGTTTTCCCTTCTTTTGTTGCGTCTTGCTGCCCAAACATGGTTTTAGTTTTTGCTAATGTTTTCATTTTGTAAAACAAAGCCGCGGTTTCATCGGTTGCATTCTTATCTACTAACCATGTTTTCACCGTTGCCATTGTAGGTACTACTGGTTTCGGATCTGTAATAACAGGTGGAACTTCATTTGTAGGCGGTTTTACCGCATCTTTTTTACAAGAAGTAAAAATGGTAGTCATCGCAAAAAATGCGATAACTACTAATTTAATTCGTGAAACAGAAAAAGACGTTCTAGTTGTTTGCTTTACTAAATAATTCATTACCAACCTTTGTTATTTTCGTTTATTAATTTGTTTGCATTGATCTCGCCAGTAGGGATAGGGTATAGCAAATGTTTGACTTGTCTGTTCTTGTTTATGTTGTTTTCATCAAAACCACCTATAGCGTTCATTGCTTGGAGGTATACGCCCCATCTTATTAAATCCCATCTACGGTTACCCTCTAAGGCAAGCTCTCTTCTTCTTTCTTCTAAAACGTAAGAGCGAAACTTTTGCTGATTTAAACCAGCAACAACAACCGTGGCTGGACCATCCTTAACGATAGGTGGATTGCTTCTTGCTACCACCTTATTTAAAGCATCATAGCCCTCAGAAGTTGCACCGCTATTGTATTCATTATTGGCCTCGGCATAAATCAATAATACATCAGCATATCTAATGAAAGTATATGGCCAATCTGCCTTGCTTATAGTACCGTCGCTAACGCCGGCAAATTTTCTTAGCGCTATAATTGTTGGTCTAAAATTATCGCCTGTTTTATATCCGTAGCGGGCTTTTATTGCGAGAGCTTCTGGAGAAACATCATCACCTTTTACGATGTTACTATCTTTTGATGGATAAATACTAAAGTAACCTTTGTCGTCTGACCATCTGTGGAGTACTCCGTCGGTTATACGTTGATCGTTTTTATCAAAAAGTTCGTACCAGTGCTCTCTAATGCCATACCATTTACCGCCAGTAATCTGAGGGGTTCCTCCGGCGATATCGGGTAAATTGGAACTAACAGTTCCAAAAAAGTCTCTGGAAATTTCATTTCCTAAATCAGCATCTCCTTGCAAAGATTGTAATGCCCAAATGCTTTCGCCTTTGTTTCTATTAGCCACCCTCCAATTATCCATAAACTTAGGAAACAGCTCATAGTCGCCACTGCTAATTACTTCTTTCGCTTTATCCATCGCTAATTTAAAGTAAGCTTTAGAGTCAAAACTCTCATAACCCGCTACCTGATCCTTTTTAAAGGTTAGAGGAGAAGGCTCTGCAATTCGAACAGTTGCCCCGTTAACCATTGCTGTAGCTGGGCCACTCATCATTGTAATTTCTGTTCCCTTAGTTAAAGAGCCAGATGCCATGGTTAAATAAACCTTAGCCAACAAACTGCTTGCTGCGCCCTTACTGATCCTTCCCATTTGATAGTTAGCATCCTTAACTCCGTAAAGCTGCGTTTCTGCTAACTCTAAAGTTTCAATAATGTATTCGTAAACTTCTTTAACAGACGCCCTGGGCATATTCGCAGCAGCTCCTTCTTCGAGAGAAATCTTATAAAGTGGTACGGCTCCGTAAGCTTGTACCAATAAAAAATAACTCCAAGCCTTTAATACGTTCAATTGACCCATTGCATTATTCTTATCGGCATCTGGAAGTGTCATTTTTGACACTTTGAATAAACTAAAGTTCGATCTTTTTATGAGCTCATAAGGACCTTCCCATATTTTATTTATTGCCCAAAAACCAGTAAAGTTTCCAGCTCCAAAATCTCCCATTCCCCAATCTGGTCCGGTAACGTCATCGTTATCCAGTTCCAAAACTTTAGGGAAAGCGCCATATCCGAAAAAGCTACCACCGTTTAAAGAATTCAAAGCTCCATTGACGTATAAATTTGCATCTGCCGTTGTTGAAGAGCCTAACTGCGCACCACTTAAAAAGTCTTGTGGTGTTTCTATCAACGCCTTTTGGCAAGAGCCTAATGCAAAAGTAGCCAGTGCGGTTAGGGTAAATATTTTGATGTGATTTTTCATATTTTTTTTATTACAACTTTTTTAAAAAACCGTTTTTATCCCAAACGTAAATGTTCTGCTAATTGGATAAGCATTCATATCTACTCCTCTGCGTGAAGCATCACCAGCAAATGAATTTATATCCGGATTGTACCAACTATAGTTGGTAAAGGTGTATAGGTTTGAAGCATTAACAAACACATTTACAGACTCTAAGCCCTTAATAAGATTACTGAAAGTATAACCAAAGTTTATACTTTGGATACGAACATACGAGCCATCTTCTAATGCCCTATCGGTGAAATAAGTTTTTCTTGAAAATGAAGAAACTGGCTTAGGATATTGTGCATTAGCTCTATTTGTAGGAGTCCAACGATTATTCCAAGCATCTTTTGTGATGTTAGAAGCATCACCCGCTAAAGTCAACTGTAAAAGATTAGAATTGATGATATCGTTTCCTTGTACGCCTTGCACAAAAACACTTAGGTTAAACTTCTTATAAGTAAAGCTATTGGTAATACCAAAGTGGTAATTAGGGTTAGTGTTTCCAATAATTTGGCGATCAGTCACACTGATGCTACTAATATCGCCATCTGTATTTAAAAACTTAGTTTCCCCAATTTTAGATTTAATAAGGGCGTCACTTTCACCAGCCCATGCTTGGTCAGCTCTAACTTCTGCTTCATTATCATAAAACCCATCAGTTCTGTAACCGAAAATAGTACCGATAGGATGATCATTACGTTGCAAAAACACATCATCCAAATCATGCCATAATCTCTGCGCAAACTGATCTCCCTCTAATCCTGATATTTTGTTTCTGTTGAAAGCAATGTTAGCGTTAGCCGTCCAGTTGAAGTTGCTGTTTTTTATTACCATCCCAGACAACGCGAACTCCAGACCACGGTTTTTTACAGAACCAAAATTGGTTAGTAAACTAGTTGAACCTGTACTGGTTGGAATTAGCAAGCGTTGAAGCAAATCGTCTGTTTTTTTGTAATACGCATCAACCGTTAAGGTTAACCTATTTTGTAAAAAACTAACATCCATACCTAAGTCTGCAGATGTAGTGGTTTCCCACTTCAAATTTGGATCTACTGGATTACCGTTAGAAAAACCGCTTTGGATAGAACCGTTGATTACTGTATTTCTAAGATCCAGGCGATCTAAAGTTTGATATGAACCGATTGACTGATTTCCGGTTTGCCCATAACTCCCCCTTAATTTAAGATAGGTAATTACAGGAAGGTTTTTTGCGAAGTTTTCTTCGGTAACAGTCCATCCTAACCCAACTGAAGGAAAAGTTCCAAATTTGTTGGCTTCACCAAACTTACTTGAACCATCACGTCTTAAAGAAGCGGTTAGGTAATATTTATTTTTAAAGTTATAGTTCACACGCCCTAAAAATGAGAGTAAGGCGTTTTCTCCAGAGCCACTACCAATAACTGGTTTGTCTAACGCTGCTGACAAATTGCTATCCTCTAAAATATCTGTAGGGAAGTTTTGCGCCGTGATGTATTTGTTGTTGTACTGGCCAGCCTCGTAAGCAAAAACACCCGTAGCATCTAAGTTGTGCACTTTGTTAAACGTTTTGTTATAACCAAGGATTGACTCTAAAGTAATTCCCTGCCATTGATCATCCCCTCTACTAGCTTTACCGTTAGTTGGTGCTTTGCCTTCTTGTAGAAATCTACCGTAGTAATTTCTACGACTGCTTTGACTTAAGTTAAAACCAACGTTTTGGCGAAAACTAAAATTTTTTGGAAGGTTTAATTGAACGTAAGAAGAAGAATTAATACCTGTAGAATTGGTAACATCTTTCGCTTGGCGTACATACGTGTGCGGATTTGCAGAAAACCAATCTAACTCAGAAAAACCCGACTCACTCTCTGCGTCAA
This sequence comes from Sphingobacteriales bacterium, assembly GCA_038243635.1. Taxonomy (GTDB): domain Bacteria; phylum Bacteroidota; class Bacteroidia; order Sphingobacteriales; family Sphingobacteriaceae; genus Pseudopedobacter. Next base: position 132,648 of record JBBSQW010000006.1, on the reverse strand, counting down.
AAAGAGGAAGTGTAGAAGGGAAGTGTAACGCAGAGTTTAACACGTTCGAAGCGAAATTATCAGAGTTTGATTTTGTTAAATTATAAGTGGTTTTAGAAATGTTATTATTAGTTCCTATTTCTATCCATTTATGTACTTTGCTAGATATGTTAATTTGGCTACCCAAACGCTTAAAGCCCGACCCTACAATTATACCAGGCTGGTCAACATAAGTTCCAGAGTAGGCGTGTGTGCCTTTTTCTGTACCGCCAGATATTCTGACAGAGTAATCTTTAGTAAATGCGCTTCTGAAAATCTCATCCTGCCAATTTGTTCCGCCACCCAAATATCCGTTTAAAAACTCTTCAGGGGACGGATTATGTTTCAACTTTCCGGTTAACCCATCAACATAATCTTCACCTCTGAAAGGCAGTATCTTATTTGCGCCTTCGTACTTAACTTGATTAGCGGTAGCTTCATTTTGAAAAAGCGCATACTCATAGCCATTTAATACATCGATTTTCTTCGATACATTACTAAAGCTACTATTTAACGACACTTCAATTTTTTCTTGCCCCGCTTTACCTTTTTTGGTAGTAATTAAAACCACACCATTTGCACCACGAGAACCGTAGATTGCGGTAGACGAAGCATCTTTTAAAACCTCAATAGACTCAATATCAGCAGGGTTTAATGACGCCAGTGGATTGATAGTCTGCTCGGTATAGGTAGCTGCATTTGCAGGTGTCCGCCCAGAAGAAAATGGAATACCATCGATAACATAAAGAGGCTCTGTTGAACTCGCAAAAGAGTTAGCACCTCTAATTTGGATACTTATTCCTGCACCTGGCGCACCATCATTACTTTGGACGGTTACCCCGGCTAGTCGACCTTGTAAAGATTCGTTTACTGTAATAGGGGTGCTTTTAAGTAAATCATCTCCACTAACTGAAGCAACCGCACCTGTTAAATCTCTACGTTTAACTGTTCCGTAACCTACAACCACAACTTCGTCTAACTTACTTGTTGATTCGGAAAGAGAAACTGTTAAATAGGTATTAACCCCTACGTTAATTTCCTTTGGTGCCATTCCTAAAAACGAAACCCTTAACACCGCGTTTTCTGAAGAAACCTTGATCGAAAATTCTCCGTTAACATCCGTTAATGTAACCTGCTTTTCTCCTTTGAGTGAAACTGACGCTCCTGGAAGTGGCAAATTCTCTTTGTCTGTTACTTTTCCTCGCACTTGCTTATCTTGAGCATAAGCTCCAAGCACACTTGCGGTAAGAAGAAAAAGACAAAAGAATTTCAAGTAAAAAATTCTTTTCATATTAAAATTTATTTATTGGTTTATAATACTCAAATGTAGGCAGTAATCTAACTCGATATTAATACTATTTTAACAAATGATACTCAAAAAAATACATTATACCGTCCAAAAGACTATACAGACAGTTTATATTTATTTTATAGAATGATATTTTTTTAACATAAATCTACTATATTTACGTTAAAATAATACCAATTATGAATACGAATATCATCCGAGAAATCACTCCGTTAACGCAGAACGACTGCTTTACGTTATTTTCACGTAATAAAACAAAGTTTGATTTTCCGTTACACTATCATGAGGAATTCGAGTTAAATTTAATATTGAATGCGGGTGGCGCAAAAAGATTTGTGGGCGATCATATAGAAGTGATTGAAGATTTAGAGCTGGTACTGGTAGGTCCTAATTTAAGTCACGCCTGGTTTAACCACCAGTGTAAGGATAAAAATATCACAGAAATAACCATACAATTTCATAAAGACTTATTTGACGATTCTCTTTTACAGAAAAACCAATTGAGTTTTATCAGAAATATGTTTGAGCAGTGCCGAAAAGGAATTCTGTTTTCTCAAGATACTATTGGAAGAGTAAAATCACGGATTATACATCTGGATAAAAAACAAGGGTTTGATTCTGTTTTAGAATTAATCTCCATTTTGCATGATCTTTCTATTTCTAGAAACATGCGTACCCTTTCTGATGTTACTTTTAGTAACGACCAGTTTAACTACAATAGCAGAAGAATTGAAAAGGCGTTTAAATACATTAATGCCAATTACAACAAGCAAATCACTTTAGCCGAAGTTGCAAAGATTGCCAATATGCCCGAAACTTCTTTCAGCCGATTTTTAAGAAAGCGAACTGGAAATACTTTTGTTGATAGCATTAACGAGATAAGAATTGGACATGCCAGCAGAATGCTGATTGACACTACCAACACCGTTGCAGAAATTGCCTACAATTGTGGTTTCAATAACATATCAAACTTTAACAGAACTTTTAAAAAGAAAAAGGGATCAACTCCAAAAGAATTTAGAGAAGATTTTACTGGAACGCGAATATTTATCTAATTCTAGTGAGTTTAAAAACCTAACACCAAGGAGACGAAATCTTTTAAAAGATTTTAAAAGATTAAAAAGTTTTTATATGTGTGGTATGTAGACAAAACACAAAAGGATGCGTCGAATTTTTTCCCACGCATCCTCACAAGCGTTTACTTCACAAGCAATTTTTGCGTTTCGTTAATATCTTCACCTTGTATGGTCAACACGTAAATCCCGCTGGCCAGTTCTCCAGCATTTATTTTAATGGTAGGTTTGCCTGTAATTTGTAGTTGTTTAAAAACTTCATGTCTATCTGTATTTACAAGTCTAACATCAACCAACACTCCGCTAAATCTCCCTAGGTTGATACTAAATGTTCCGTCGGTAATTGGATTAGGATAAACTGTAAGTAGAGATTCCTGTTTTACTTGGAGCATGTCTGAAGTAAACTTAGCTGAGCCCATGCTGCTTTTGTACGATGAATTATACATGTTTCTCCTTTTCGAATCCTTTAAAGTAAAAACATTTTTCTTTTCCTTAAACTGGATGAGTGCTGTTTTTGCGGCAGATGTACTTCCAGAGTACGCAACATAGGGTGCATACGCTGGTGCATCCCAACCTCTATTTACCCAAGTTAGCATCCAAGCAATCTTCCAAGCTCTTCTAATTCCAGAACGTAATTCGTCGTCAAGGTTATACCACCAATAATTATATTGGTCTGGACCATTAACCCGGTTACCAGCCTCCGACAATACCGGAATTTTATTATGGTTCCAAGCAAAATCACTAAGGGCAGTTAGCTGATCCGCCATTACTGAAAAAGGTTGACCATTGGCAGTATTCATGTCATACATATCTAAACCAACAACATCTACGTAAGTATCTCCTGGATAATAGTTAATTCCTGGATTAGCACCGCCAGTGAAAGGATAATTGGGCGCCCATGCAAAAAGAGCATAGTTCGTTTTACTCTTGATATAGTTAATGGCTAACTTATACATTTTGATATAAGAAGCTGAGCCACCTGTTGCCTTTGTTCCCCACCACATCCAATCGCCATTCATTTCATGAAATAACCTAAAAACTACAGGAAATTTTAAATCATTGTTCATCACATTAATCATCTTGTCAAGCTCTCCCTTAAACCAGGTCACCTCTCCGTAAGTGTTATTATTTTCGCCGATGTTATACATCAAATATTGGTCGGAACTACCCGGAAGAAAAGTATGCGAAGAATGATATTTGCTTTGCATATGATAATCAAAAGTGACTACTCCACCGTTATTATAAACGTATTTAGCCGCTTCCTTATGTTTTCTTTTTTCGTCAGCACTTTTCGTGGGGTCTATATAGAATTGAAAATCCTGACCCAAAACTGCCGGATGATCTCCAGTGACATCCTTAAAATCAGACCTTGATTCGTCCTCATGATTTCCGCCTACAAAACTAAAACTGTTATAAAACTCCTGTCCAAAAAGCACACCCGTAGTATCCCACGCTATTTCTTTAAGATTGTAATACAGGTTCTTAGTTGATGTTGTTGCGCCAGCGTCCACTTGTGCATAAGTTCCACCAGAAATGATCAGGAGGCCAATTAACATTGAGGGTAATTTTGTTTTCATTTTTATACTCTTTAGGTTTGTTTTCATTTTAGATTGATAATTACAGACAAGAACGCTTAGCCTAAGCTCCTAATAACCAGATATATTCATAAAATTATCTTTAGGTATGAAGTTCCTTTTTGAGTCAACTTGTCAAAATAATAAGCATAGAAATTCCAAGCACTGTTAAAGTGATTTTTTAAAATTTTGAACAAAAAATTAAGCTGATATTTACACCAATGCAATGGTGTTATCAAGTCTGTTAATTGGCAGATAATTTATCTATACAAAGATAAAATTGTGGCAATAGGCTTTGTAATAATATTTTACCTAATTGTTATACAAATTTGATCGTTACCTAGTCAGAGAATTAAAATTGACAAATAAACTTATTGAATTATTCGATTCTTGAAGTTGAGATGAAAAAATGCTAGACTCATCCTAAAAACGTCGCGAACTTTCTAAATTCTCGAATAAAAATTAAATTAAAAAATTAGAAGTAAATGTATTGTGGTGAGTGGCTGTCATGAGAATCCATATCGGAAAATATTTCATACGGTGACAAAAAAAAAGTGTGAAAATCTCTAAAAAAAAAAAAGGAGGCGATGGGCGCCTCCTTTTTACTAAACCTAAACCTAAACGTATGAAATTGTCTCTTAGTCAAAGACAATTACTTAATGTCAAAGCAAATGCCAAAATATAAATGTTTAAAAAAATGCTCTTAAATAACAATAGCGATGAAAAATCTCATCTAATGTCAAAGTAGAATTGTATTTCGAGACTAAAAAAGAACAGATACTCCCAAAAATAAGCACAAAAAAAATGCCTCATAACTTCATCAGTCTGAGGCATCTTAATGGAAAAGCTATTATTTATAAACTTTTAATCCAGTCAACTACTTCATCTCTTGTTTTACCGAGTTTCTGCTGCAACTTACCTACGGTTTCATCTCCTTTTCCTTCTTCGTATGCTAAATCATCATCTGTTAAATCGCCGTAAGCTTGTTTTGCTTTTCCTTTGATTTCGTTCCATGTTCCTTTAAATTCTAACTTATCCATGATAGCTGTATTTTAGTTTTAATAAATAGATTAATTACTATTATATAACCAACCTTCATGCCATTATTGAATTAAATTGGCGGGAAAGGATCAACGAACAAAGATGAAAGGATTTAGACTGGTGATGAAAGAATCAAGATAAAAGAACCAAGACAAAAAAATAAAACCTTAGATTCAAGACAAAAAAAGACACAAGAATGAAGAGCCGTTCAGTCTTGGCTCTTCATTCTTGGCTCTTGATTCTTGCACCTTACTTCTTAAAAAAACCTATACTTTCCCTTTAATGATTTCTTCAACTACGGCAGGATCCAACAAGGTTGAAGTATCCCCAACGTTTGCCATATCACCCTCTGCTATCTTTCTTAAGATACGTCTCATAATTTTGCCAGATCTTGTTTTAGGTAAGCCCGTAACAAACTGGATTTTATCTGGTCTGGCAATAGCTCCAATGATTCTACTCACCGTCATTGCGATATCTTTTTTGATAAGCTCGACATCCTCAGACTCTTTATCTAAAATCACAAAAGCATAAATTCCTTGCCCCTTAATCTCATGTGGATAGCCTACCACTGCAGACTCTACAACATCCGTAAACATATTAATTGCATTTTCAACCTCGGCGGTTCCAATTCTATGTCCAGAAACGTTAATTACGTCATCTACCCTACCTGTAATTCTGTAATAACCGTCTTCGTCTCTTAAACAACCGTCGCCCGTGAAGTACATATCTCCGTACGTAGAGAAGTAAGTCAGTTTACAACGCTCATGATCTCCGTAAGTGGTACGCAACATTCCAGGCCACGGAAACTTGATACACAGATTGCCAGAAACACCGTTTTCTTCGATCACATTCCCATTCTCATCAACCAAAACAGGCTGAACACCTGGTAAAGGCAGCGTAGCGTAACATGGCTTAGTTGGTGTTACGTTTGCAATTGGAGAAATTAAAATCCCTCCATTTTCTGTTTGCCACCAAGTATCTACAATAGGGCATCTCCCTTTACCAATATTATCATTATACCAATGCCATGCTTCCTCATTAATAGGCTCCCCTACAGACCCTAAGACTTTTAAAGATGACAAATCTTTATCCTTCACATAATCTAAACCAGATTGCATTAAGGAGCGGATTGCTGTTGGTGCAGTATATAAAGTATTTACCTCAAACTTCTCTACAATATCCCAAAACCTACCTGGGTCTGGGTAAGTTGGCACACCTTCAAACATTAAAGTTGTAGCACCTTGAGCTAACGGGCCATAAATAATGTAAGAATGGCCGGTAATCCACCCAATATCTGCCGTACAGAAATAAACATCTCCCGGCTGGTATTGAAATACATTTTGAAAGGTATAGGCAGTATAAATCATGTAACCTGCCGTAGTGTGCACTACACCTTTTGGTTTGCCAGTTGAACCTGAGGTGTAAAGGACGAACAAAGGATCCTCTGCATCCATTTCCTCCGCTGGGCAATCTAACATGCCTAAAGTTTCTACTTTATTGATCTCATCCTGCCACCATTTATCTCTCCCCTTTATCATCGATATCGGAGTTCTTGTACGCGTTAAAACGATTACAGTTTTCACAGATGGGCATTGCACCAATGCGTCATCGATCACATTCTTTAATGGAATATCTTTGGTACCTCTAAATCCACCATCTGCAGTAATTACCATTTCGCATTGTGCGTCGTTAATTCTATCAGCAATAGACTGTGCCGAAAAGCCTCCAAAAACAACCGAGTGAATTGCACCTATACGGGCACAAGCTAAAACTGCGATAGCCAACTCTGGAACCATAGGCATATAAATGCAAACTCTATCCCCTTTTTTTACACCATTACTTTTTAAAACATTGGCGAAGAGACAAACTTTTTCATGCAACTGCTTGTATGTTAAAACCCTATGGTGTTCCTGTGGATCATTAGGCTCCCAGATAATTGCAGCTTGATCACCTTTATCAGCAAGATGTCGATCCAAACAATTTTCGGTAATATTTAGTTTGGCTCCTTTAAACCATTCTATCTTTGGCTCTTTAAAGTTCCAATCTAAAACTGTATCCCATTTCTTTTTCCACAGAAAATTCTCCGCAATATCGGCCCAAAAAACCTCTGGTTGCTCTACACTCTTTTGGTACGCTTCTTTATACTCGTCGAAAGACGAAATTTTAAAACTCATGAATTTGTAATAATTGGTTCGAAGGACGAAATTTAGAGTTTTTATCTTAAAAACTCTAATAATTTTAAGCTTTGATAAAATGCTGGTTGGTTAAGATTCTTTAAAAACAGTGTAAAGAAAACTTTAGATTTGATTCTGTTAAGCTTTAGACAGCGGAGCAACGTTCTTTTTCCGCCTTAAACAACAAATATAAACGGCAAAAAAGATACACCGGAAGCCCGACCTATTCTTAAAATGTGCACCTCAGGTTAAGGAAACACAGAAATCCTGCCTAGTAAATATTAATTATCATCTTTTTTTGGCAGAGTGTTGCGATTACAAAAGAATTTTGTGATATTTGCAAACTCTTTGTAAAACTGAGGTTTAAATAGGAAACAACATATACAGTCATGTCAAGAATTTGTGATTTAACAGGAAAAGCAACAATGGTGGGTAACAGAGTATCACACTCTAACTCTAAAACAAAACGTAAGTTTTATCCAAACTTGCAGATGAAACGCTTTTACCTTCCAGAAGAAGATCGTTGGATAACTTTAAAAGTATCAACGTCTGCAATAAAAACAATAAATAAAATCGGGATAACCGAGGCTATCAGCAGATTCATATTAAAAGGATCTATTTAATTTAAAGAATTCAATACCGCTTTATAATGGCTAAAAAAGGAAATAGGGTTCAGGTAATTTTAGAATGTACCGAACATAAGGAAAGTGGAATGCCTGGAACTTCTAGATATATCACTACAAAAAATCGTAAAAACACTCCTGAGAGACTGGAAGTTAAGAAATTTAACGCAGTGCTTAGAAAAGTTACGGTTCACAAAGAAATTAAGTAATCTACGCTATTCTGTAGCATAAACAACATTTAACATGGCAAAGAAAGTAGTTGCAACACTAAAAACCGGAACCGGTAAAGAATACTCAAAAGTTATCACTTCAGTAAGATCTCCAAAAACTGGTGCTTACTCGTTTAAATCAATGATTGCCCATAACGATCAAATTAAGGCTGCTATTGTTGACTTAAAAGAGAGCGTTTAACTAAGCGATCAAACTTTGAAAATATTTGAGCCGTCCTAATTTACTTGGGATGGCTTTTTTTGTTTAATTTTATCAAATGGGATTATTCGATTTCTTTAAGAAAAAAGAAAAAACGGTTGACGAGCAACAGGCCTTAGATAAAGGCTTGGAGAAGACGAAAGATACTTTTTTTTCTAAAATAAGTAAAGCAGTTGTTGGCAAATCAACCGTTGATGATGATGTTTTAGATGAACTAGAAGAAATTTTGGTAACTTCTGACGTTGGCGTTACCACGACACTAAAAATAGTTAAACGTGTTGAAGAACGTGTTGCCCGCGATAAATACGTAAACACATCTGAACTCAATAATATTTTAAGGGAGGAAGTACAGGCTTTGTTAGAAGAAAACAACAGTGCTGACTTTGAAAACTTTAATTACACCGACCATAAGCCTTATGTAATTATGGTAGTTGGCGTTAATGGGGTTGGAAAAACTACCACTATTGGTAAGTTAGCGCATCAGCTTAAACAAGCGGGACAAAAAGTAGTTATTGGTGCCGCCGATACTTTTAGAGCCGCAGCAGTTGAACAAATACAGCTTTGGGGAAAAAGAGCTGATGTTCGTGTAGTTTCGCAAGGAATGAACGCCGACCCTGCGTCGGTAGCTTTCGATACTTTAAAATCGGCAGTTGCTAATAATGAGGATGTAGCTATTATTGATACTGCTGGTCGTTTGCACAATAAAATCGGGTTAATGAACGAGTTGACTAAAATAAAGAATGTGATGCAAAAGGTGGTGCCTGGCGCTCCACATGAGATTCTTTTGGTACTAGATGCCTCAACAGGTCAAAATGCTATTGAACAATGCAAGCAGTTTACGCAAGCTACTGACGTGAATGCTTTAGCACTTACAAAATTAGACGGTACGGCGAAGGGTGGCGTAGTCATTGGAATTTCAGATCAGTTTAAAATTCCTGTTAAATATATTGGGGTAGGTGAAAAAATGACGGATTTACAGTTGTTTAATAAGAAAGCGTTTGTGGATTCGTTGTTTGGAGGATAAGATTTTTGTGATTTCACAGATTAGATTTTTATGATTCCACGGATTTAAGGATTACGCAGATTTGGGTGGTGAGGATAGAGGATAGTTGTATAGATTTTTGTGGGGTGGATTTATTGATTGAAACGTTATTTGAATTTTAAAAAGATATAAAGTTTAATTTTAATCGATGGAAGAGGAAATAAGTTCCATTAGTGATCCGTTAACCTACAAAGTCATCAGTTGTTGTTATGAGGTTCATAAAGAGTTAGGTCCTGGCTATTTAGAGAAGATTTATTCGAGAGCTTTAACGATACAATTGGAAAGTGAAGGTTTAAAGTTTGAGTGCGAAAAAGAATTTCATGTTTATTTTAAAGGTAAAAACATTGGAACCTTTAGATGTGATTTCTTCATCGAAGGAAAACTTATACTGGAAATAAAAGCAGTAACAGGTATCCAACCAAAGCTATTTCAAACACAATTGTTATCTTATTTAAAAGCCAGCAAAAATAAAACTGGTCTCCTAGTAAATTTCGGAAATACAAGCTGCGAAGTCAAACGCTTATCTAATTAATAAATCGCTCGCTAACCAAAAATCAGTAAATAATTAATTCAACTCAAAAGAATCTGTGAAATCAGTCTAAAGAAATCTCCGACATCAACGGTATCACAACAATAAAAACAATAAGCATGAAAGTCAAACCATCCAAATCCATAAATAAACATCGCGTAAACGTAATCACCCTAGGTTGCTCAAAAAACACCTATGATTCTGAGGTATTAATGGGACAGCTGAATGGCAATAAAATGGAAGTTGTACATGAGGCTAACAATTTGCAATCTAACGACATTATTGTGATTAACACTTGTGGATTTATCGACAATGCAAAGCAAGAATCTATAGATACTATCTTACAATACAGCGAGTTAAAAGATCAAGGTAAAATAGGAAAAGTAATTGTTACCGGTTGTTTATCGGAAAGGTACACACCGGAACTTTCTGCCGAAATTACCAATATTGATGCTTGGTTTGGAACCAATGATTTGCCAAATTTGTTAACCAGCGTTGGTGCAGATTATAAATATGAGCTTTTAGGAGAGCGGATGTTAACCACTCCTTCTCACTTTGCTTATTTTAAAATTGCAGAAGGCTGTAACCGTCCGTGTTCTTTTTGTGCCATACCGCTTATGCGTGGTAAACATTTATCAAAGCCTATCGAAGATTTGGTAAAGGAAGCTAAATTTTTAGCTAAAAACGGGACTAAAGAACTGATTCTAATTGCGCAGGATTTAACTTATTACGGTTTAGATTTATACAACGAAAGAAAGCTTGCAGAATTAATGCGTCGTCTTTCTGATGTGGATGGTATTGAGTGGATCCGTTTGCAATACGCTTATCCTTCGGGTTTTCCGATGGATATTTTAGATGTAATGAACGAACGTTCTAACATTTGCAAGTATTTAGACATGCCATTGCAACATATCTCTGATCCAATGTTGCAGTCTATGCGACGAGGTACAACCAAGCAAAAAACGATTGATCTGGTGAATAAAATCAGAGATAAAGTACCCAACATTGCCATGCGAACCACCCTAATTTGTGGTTATCCTGGGGAAACTGAAAATGATTTTAATCAGATGAAAGATTGGGTAGAAGAAACTCGTTTTGATAGATTAGGTTGCTTTACTTATTCTCACGAAGAAAAAACTCATGCTCATGATTTGATAGATGATGTTCCGCAAGAAATTAAAGAACAACGGGTAGAAGACATCATGGAGATTCAGCAAGGAATTTCGTTTGATTTAAACCAGCAGAAAATTGGAAATACCTACAAGGTTTTAATCGATAAAATGGAAGGTGATTATTTTGTAGGAAGAACAGAATATGATTCTCCTGAGGTTGATAACGAAGTTTTAATTGATGCAAAAACCAATTATGCCACTCCGGGAACTTTTGTAAAAGCTACAATTGAAAGAGCAGAGGACTTTGATCTTTATGGTACAATTGTCAAATAAGTGTTGCAAATAGCCAAAATATTAGATTTTGGCTATTTTCGCTTTATAGCATGAAAGTACAAACTATCGATTACGCTCAAACCCGATGTTTTTCATCAACGGTTACCCGACTGTTAAGTCACGATGAGCAACTGAAGCCTTTCATCAACGAATTTCCAACTATTAACAGTTTCGAAAAAATTATTGCCGAACGCACTTTTAATGGAAATCGCACAAAATTGGTTGATGTTTTGGAAAAGCAATATCAGAATATTAGCAACCAATCCCGCAAGTTAAAAAACAACATCCTTTCGCTTAAAGCAGAGAACACTTACACGGTAACTACCGGCCATCAACTCAATATTTTTACCGGGCCTTTATATTTTCTTTTTAAAATAGTTAGTGCCATAAATTTAGCTAAAGAGCTGAAACAGGCTTTTCCAGATCAGAATTTTGTACCCGTTTATTGGATGGCTACAGAAGATCATGATTTTGAAGAAATCAACCATACTTTTATTGATGGTAAAAAAATAAGTTGGGAAACAAATGCCAGCGGTGCAACTGGAAGGTTGAGTACAAAAAGCATTATTCAAACCTTGAATGAATATAAAGGTATCTTAGGTATTTCTGCAAATGCCGAAAAGCTCGGTGAAATAGTTTCTGAGGCTTACGCGGAAGATAAAAACTTAGCAGAAGCAACTCGATTTTTAGCAAATGAGCTGTTCGGCGAATACGGTTTAGTGATTATTGATGCGGACGAACGTTCTTTAAAACAAGAGTTTTTAGAAATCATTACTCAGGATATCATTCAGCAAAATAGTTTCAAAAAAATACAGCAATCAAATGAAGCCTTAGCTAAAATTAATGTCCACGCTCAAGTAAATCCAAGAGAAATTAATTTCTTTTATTTGACTGACGATTTAAGGGAGCGTATTGTTTTTGAAAATGGCAATTATCACGTTTTAAATACGGATATCGTTTTTTCTGAAGAAGAACTAAAGCAAGAAATCAACAATTATCCAGAACGTTTTAGTCCGAATGTGGTAACGCGTCCGCTTTATCAGGAAGTGATTTTGCCTAACCTTGCCTACATTGGCGGGGGTGGCGAATTGGCTTACTGGCTACAATTGAAATCAAACTTCGATTTTTATAAGGTAGACTTTCCATTGCTGATTTTGAGAAATTCGGCGATGGTCGCTGATGAAAAGATACGCTACAAATTGAATAAGTTAGGTTTAACGTTTGAGGATAGTTTCACTGATACAGCGCAATTAAAGAAAGCCTATGTGGAAAACCACACTTCACATGATTTGACCGTTCAAAACGAGTGGCAACAGTTACAAAAAACATTTGATGATCTTAAAACTCGTGTTGCGAAAATTGATCCCACTTTAAAACCGAGTACAGAAGCGGTTGAGGTTAGATTAAAAAAAGCAATAGACAGTTTAGAGAAAAAGTTAATTAGAGCAGATAAACGCAACTATGCTGAAGCGATGACCGATATTGAAAAAGTAAAACAACAACTTTTCCCCGGTGGCGGCTTGCAAGAGCGTAAGGAGAATTTCGCACTATTTTACGTTAAGTATGGAGATGATTTTATCAAAACCTTAATAGAGAATTTTAAACCATTAGATTTTAAGTTTAGTATTCTGTACTAAAGCTTACAATCAAGAGTGTAAAGTGAGACTTACACAATTTCACTAATCAATTAGAATGGCTCATTTAAAATAAATAAGTTTCTGCCAGACCTAATACTTCGCTAACGTATAAACATTATCAGAGAAAGTTTTAAGTTTTGCTTCGCCACCCAAAAAATCAAGGCTCACAATAAAAGAGAATCCAGCCACTAACCCTTCCATTTTTTCAATGAGTAAAGACGTAGCTTCCACCGTTCCGCCTGTGGCTAACAAATCATCATGAATCAAAATCTTAGCTCCCGGTTCAAAAGCATCTTTGTGTACTTCTATAATTGCCGAACCATATTCTAAGTCATAAGATTGCTGTATGGTTGTAAACGGTAATCGCCCAGCCTTCCTAATTGGAATAAAAGGCTTATTCAACTTATTAGCCAGCATCAATCCAAATAAAAAACCTCTACTCTCAATTCCCGCTACAGCGTCAAATTCTAAATCTCTAAGCGCAAAAGCAAAGGCATCTACAATCTCTGTACATAAACTTTGATCTTTTAAAATTGGAGTGATGTCTTTAAATATAATCCCTGGTTTTGGAAAATCCGGGATATCTCTAATGGCTTTTTTAATGGATATTTCTATCATTCAAATTTTAAATAAGGCGCTATTTTCTGAATAAGTTCTGCGTTAAATATCGCAATTTTATTCAAATCTCCCACATTCATAAAATTACCATGTTGCGTTCGGTAAGCAATAATGGCGCTCGCTTGCTTATAACGTAAATATGGAAACGATTTTAAGTCCTCTAGCGTACATCGATTTATCGAAATTTTCTGGATTCTTTGTGTATTCACATTTAATTGAGACTCTAACTCTTTAAACTTTGCCGAATCAACTCCGTAAACTTCTTTTAACTGATCAAGTGCTACAAAGCCGCCTAATCTATTTCTGTATTTTATAATTCTTGATGCAAATGATGGACCTATCCCGCGAACAGTCACAAGCGTAGCAGAATCTGCACCGTTCAGCTCGATATTAACCGATGTTTTAGCACCAAATTCTTTGTTTACGGGTTTGTTAAAAGAAGATTTAAAATCATTTTCCTTTTCTGGTAATTTGATATAAGGCTCAAGCCGATGATACATTTGATCCGTAATAGGATACATCTTTTTCACATCAGCCAGCGTTCTAAATTGCCCACCTTTTGCCTCATATTTTTTTATACTGAGCGCTTGCTTTTGAGTTAGCCCTAACTTCACCCATTTCTCAACCGCAAGATTATTTGGATCAAACTCAAAAAGCTCACTTTTTGGTGCGCTCACTTCTTCCTCATAAAACCGATCTTTTTTTTCGTCAAAAGATTCGATCTCAGCTATTTTAGGAGCTAAAGTTTCGATGGTGATCTGGAGTGGTTGGCCCATAATTTTCTCATAAACGTAGGGCGAAACAAAAGTAAAAAGTAGGATGACAATAAGTACAACCATGCCTCGAAATTCTCGCGGAGAAATCTCGACGTATTTTTTAATCTTATGATACATTTGGCAGAATGTTTTAACCAAATATAAAAATATTTGCATTTAATTTCTTCAACAGCAATATATTCTTTAATAAATCCTTTACAGAAGAGAACTCGAATGACATCATTCCCTAAAAATTAAACTGCCCGGTTTATAAATACGAGCCTTTTTTATTTCTTATTCTCAGCACAAGCGGTAAATATCTTTTAAATTACGACCTAAACCATCATAATCTAAACCATAACCTACCACAAATTCGTTTGATATTTCAAAACCTACATAATCAATTTCGGCTAAATCCACGACTAAAGCTTCTGGCTTTTGCAATAAAGTTGCAATCTTTATACTTGCGGGTTTTAGCGCTTTCACTTGTTTTAAAAGGTAAACTAGCGTTTTACCGGTATCCACAATGTCCTCTACAATAATTACGTGACGATTTTGCAAATCCATAGCTATGCCTAACTCTTCGTTAATAGTTCCAGAACTTTCTAATTCTCCGTGGTAAGATGCCAGCTTCACAAAAGTGGTTTCACATGGGATGGTAACTTCTTTAAGCAAATCTGCCATAAACATAAAAGAACCGTTTAACACCCCTAAAAAAACCGGTACTTGATTTTTCGTATTCCATACTAATTTGTCTACCAATTAGTCGGGTACGCTTTTCAATCATGCAATACTCAATTAGGGTCTCAAAATTTTTATCTTTTATGGCAATGTTCATGGTGTGTTTAATTGGATTCTTCGGGGCTGTATAGCAGTAAACTCAAATTATTTTTATCTAAAACTTCGTTGGCAACGTCCACCATTCCTTCTGCACTTACCCCGTTTATTTTAGCATAAATCTCTTTTAATGAATCTATTTTGCCATAATCCAACAAACTTTTCGCCATGGAAATTAAAACACCCATTCGGTTTTCTTCGCCCAAAGCTATCTGTCCAATAAACCTTTTTTTAGCTTGCGATAGCTGAATTTTACCCAACTTATTCTCTCGCACTTTTTTTAGCTCTTTATAAATCAGCGTCAACGCTTTATTCACTTTTTCAGCATCGGTACCAAAATAAATAGAAAACAGTCCGGTATCCGTTAAAGGCGTATAGCTAGATTCAATAGTGTAAGCAATGCCGTGTTTTTCGCGAATTTCTAAATTTAAACGAGAACTCATTCCCGTACCGCCTAATAAATTATTAAGCAACAGTAAACCTGGTTTTTGTTTTTCGTGTATGCTGTAAGCTTTTGCGCCCAACATACAATGTGCTTGGTTAATAGGTTTAACTATTTTCTTGTTTTGACTGATGCTCTGTTTCGGTGCAGTCCGTATTTTAACCACCTTGTTTTCCGGAATAATACCGAAATATTTATCTCCTAGTTTTTCGACTTTAGTAATGGTATAGGAGCCAGAAATTGCAAAAATAATTTCGTGAGTATTGTAGTTTTTGGCTATAAAATCTACCAAGTGCTTTTTCTGGAAACTTTTAACTGATGCTGGAGTTCCCAAAATATTTTCGCCAAGTGTATGTCCACTAAAAATCATGGATTCAAAATCATCATTAATGGCTTCTTCTGGTTGGTCTTCGTAGCTAGAAATTTCATCTAGGATCACATCTTTTTCTTTCTCCATTTCTACTGCCGGGAAAGTGGAGAAAAAAGCGATATCCTGCAACAGTTCCATTGCTCGTTCCAAATGTGGCTTTAGAAATGAAGCTTGTAAACAAGTATACTCTTTGGTGGTATAGGCATTTAAATCGCCTCCAACAATTTCTAACCGATTTAAAATTTGGTTGGTATTGCGCTTAACGGTCTCTTTAAACAGTAAATGTTCTATAAAATGCGCTAATCCAGGCTCGCCAACTTCCTCATCTCGAGAGCCAGCATTGATAATTAAACAGCAATGTGCAATTTGCGATTTCACGGGTTTCAGTAAAACACGAATGCCGTTTTTAAGGGTAATAACTTGATGATCTCTCATGTATGAGCGCAAAGATAAGCTTTTAAGAAGCTATTAAAATTTTTAGGAAACTGAAAGAATTAATATTAGAAAACTATGATGTTGCTAACATCTTACACTGTTGTGTTATCGAAATTGAACCTAAATGTATCTTACTCTTTTTGCATTAACGATAGCAACGGATACCTTTTAATTTGTGTCCTTCGACACCGCTCTGGATGACACAAATAAAAGACAGAGTGAATAGCGTGTTAAAATGCCCAAATAAAACAACCGTACAATTAACTGTGGCGTAATTATTGCGCCCAAATCAATCGAATCAGTAATTTCAAATCTTCAACACGTAAATCTAAAAATCATGAATTTAAAATTTAGTTCTCCGCTTTTGTTTTCTGGCTTAATGGCTTTAGCAAGCTTAAGTGCATGCAACCAAAAAGGCACAAAATCTGCCGACACACAAGACAGCGTTGTAAAAACAGCAATGAGTATAGAGCCTTTAGTTGAAACGGAGGACTTCCCAAACGCAAAATTGACGATAGCGAACGTAAAAACAGAGAAAGTTGGTGCCGACTCCGTAAAGCTAATGTACACTTTTAACGTAGCAGATTATGAGTTATCTAAGCAGACAATGGACAACCATTCTGGCGAATGTGCAAATTCAGATCAAGGTCAGCATATCCATTTTATAATGGACAACAAACCTTACCAGGCTTTATACAAGCCAGAAAACACGGTAACATTACCCATTAATTCAGAACATTATTTATTGAGTTTTTTATCACGCTCTTACCATTTATCTGTAAAATCTAAAGACGCTTCTGTTTTGGTTCATTTTAAAATAGATAAAGACGGAAAGTACATTGAAATGGAAAGTGTAAAAGAGCCAATGTTGTTTTATAGCAGACCAAAAGGTGAATATGCAGGCAAAGACACGCAAAATGTGTTGTTAGATTTTTACGTGAAAAACGCTACGCTTGCGGCAGATGCTTACAAAGTGAAAGTTAACGTTGGCGATACTACTTTTACTGTTGACAAATGGCAGCCCTATTTTATCAAAAATGCGCCAATGGGCGATTTAAATCTTAAAATAACTTTGTTGGATGCAACCGGAAAAGAATTAACCGGTGATAATACTTCTATTGAAAGAAGTGTTGCACTGAAACCATAAAATTTAGATTAGATTATAAATAGTCATTGTGAATTTAAACTCACAATGACTATTTTTATAATATCGCCAGACCTTTAGCCTCAAAAAAGACCACATCTTTAATCTTTTTTATTTCATGGTTTTCTATACCCTTGTTGTCTTCTTCTAAAGTAAAAGCCACTTGTTCATTTACTGACAAGGTTCCTAGCTTAGCCTCGCCGTCTAAAACAATCTCTTTCCCCACAAGCGATTGCGGAAAATCAAAAGCTCCATCTTTAGCACTCACTATAATTTCTTTGCCCTTATTATTATCAAGCGTAAGCCAAGGCCCATTTTTAGAAACACTTTTTACTTTAGCTCTAATACCAAATATATTTAATAAATAGTCTGGCGTTGATTACTGAAAACCAAATAGATACATAGTTTTGAGAAAGAGGTAGGAAACACAGCTATGTTCTGCAAAGTGGAGCGCTATGTGAACTAAAAAAAACATGCTTTGTCTTCACAAACAAGACTATGTATCTATGTGGTGAATTTTAGGCTATTATATATACATAAATGGTATAAGTTTAGTTTTAACAATATCTCCATGTACAATAAAAGCTAATAAGTTCTCTGGAATTTTAATGTTATGATCTAAAACAGAATCGCCCAAGATTTCCCCTTTAAAGGTTTGCGGAGCTCTCAGTTGTATCGTCTGCGAATTTTGACAAGCACTTAATAGCACTAAGTGAGTAACAAAACAAATAACTACGTTTCCATTATTAAAATTAATGCGTCAAAAATGAGGTTTTTTCTTTACTCGAGAGGTTTTTTAGAGCCTCGCAAATTCAAACTTTTGTCATTTCTTTGAAAGATAGCAGTCATATATTTTACCAAACAGCTCAAAGAATAAAAGCTTTACGCTGATTTAACATTTACTAAATCAACTATGCGATAATAAAATCTTAAATTGGCATTCCTAAAATTTATAAAATGAAAATCCTTAGAATTATTATTCTTCTTGCGCTGTTTTCTCCTTTTTATTCGTCAGCTCAAAAACCTAAAGTTTCTGTATTAGTTAATAAACTTAGCAATGCTCCTGCTCGTCCAAAACTGGTTGTAGGGATAGTAGTTGATCAAATGCGTTGGGATTATTTATACAGATATGCAAATAGATACGGCAGTGGCGGTTTCAATAGGTTATTAAACGAAGGATTCACTTGCGAAAACACGCATATACCTTATTTGCCAACATTTACAGCGCCTGGACATACCAGCATTTACACCGGCTCTGTTCCTGCTATTCACGGAATTGCCGGCAATGACTTTTTAATAC
Organism: Sphingobacteriales bacterium; assembly: GCA_038243635.1. Classification (GTDB taxonomy): domain Bacteria; phylum Bacteroidota; class Bacteroidia; order Sphingobacteriales; family Sphingobacteriaceae; genus Pseudopedobacter. Next base: position 113,853 of record JBBSQW010000006.1, on the reverse strand, counting down.
AGGCAACCGGAAAATCAATGTATTGTACAGAAGACAGCGCCGTAAATTCAGTTGGAAGTGATTCAAACGCTGGAAAAATGTCTCCTGCAAATTTATTGACCACCACTATTACAGATGAACTTAGGTTAGCTACAAATTTTAGATCCAAAGTTATTGGAATTGCGATAAAAGATCGTGGTGGTATTTTACCCGCTGGCCACACTGCAAACGCAGCTTACTGGTTTGATGATAGCAATGGAAACTGGATTACAAGCACTTACTATATGAAAGAATTACCGGCTTGGGTAAATAGTTTCAATAATCAAAAGCTGGTAGAAAAATACATTAACCAAGATTGGAATACCTTATATCCTATAGAAACTTATAGCCAAAGCACTGCGGACGATAACCGTTATGAAGGAAAGTTAAGTGGTGAGCCTGCCCCGGTGTTTCCGCATTATTTATCAAAAATGTTTAAGGGGAAAAATTACGGCCTCATTAGGAATAGTCCTTATGGAAACCAGTTAACGCTTGACTTTGCAAAAGAAGTTCTTAAAAACGAAAAACTAGGTAAAGGAACCGATACCGATTTTTTAACCGTGAGCTTTTCATCCACAGACTATATAGGACACAATTATGGCTTAAATGCTATTGAAACGGAAGATACTTATCTAAGGCTTGATAAAAATTTAGAGGATTTATTTAATACTTTGGACGCTTCTGTTGGTAAGGGGCAATACACTGTTTTTATATCCTCAGATCATGGTGCAGCGCATAACCCTGGTTTTTTAAACGATCACAAAATACCAGCTGGTATTTGGCCTACTTCAACAGTTTTAGAAAATTTAAATGCAGCACTTGATGCCGAGTTTAAACAATCAAAAATTGCAATGAACTTAAACAATTACCAGGTAAACTTTAACAACCAACTTATAGAAGGTCAAAATCTTAATCTGGACGCAATTAAAGATTTCTCTATCAAATTTTTGAAAAAACAAGAAGGTGTATCTTACGCCGTAGATATGGAAAAAGCTTCTATAGCAAGTGTTCCTGACGCCCTTAAAAGCAGAATTATTAATGGATATAATCCTGAAAGAAGTGGCGCAATTCAAATTATTTTAAAACCTGGTCTTTTCTCTGGTTCCCCTATTGGCACCACTCATGGTTCTTGGAATCCTTATGATACGCATATTCCGCTGGTTTTTATGGGTTGGGGCATCAAACATGGTTCATCTAATCGTTTAACAACCATGGCAGATATTGCACCCACTTTGGCCGCCTTATTACACATTCAAGAACCTAACGGCAACGTAGGCCTAACTATAGAAGAAGTATTGAAGAAGTAGTTTGGAGGTTTGTATAACAAATTAAAGAAAAATCAATTTGTTATACACCGGGCTTTCCGCTGTACGCCACCCCGATAAAAAATCGGGGCGGGGTGCCGCTACAATCCCTAACCCGAAATAAGACTATAAACGAAAGATTCTACTAAAAACATCAAACCATAGGCGGTCATAGCTCCGCTGTAAGTTTAAAAAACCTGAAGATAAATTGTTACTTATTTTATACTAAAGAATTTTTCTTCTTAATGATTACATCCAATGAAAAAATACATATCAAAATTACATTACTTAACGCAAGACTTACCTCACTTATCCCATACAGAACAAGCACAAATGGCCTGCGAAGGTGGGGCAAATTGGATTCAGTACCGTTGTTTCAGTAAAACAGACGAGGAAATGCTGGAAGAATTACATCCTATTGCAACCATCTGCGATGATTGGGGTGCGACTTTAATAGTCACTAACCACACTCACTTGGTTCCTTTGGCAGATATTCAAGGTGTCCATATAGAAGATATTGATGCAGATATCACTTTAGTTCGCGACGAGCTAGGTGAAGCTAAAACAATCGGCGTTTCTGCCGTAAATTTAGAGCAAATCAAAAGACATATTGCCAATGGTGCAGATTACATTGGTTGCGGTCCATTTGCCCATACTGATACTAAACCTAACGATTTTCCGCTGTGGGGTTTAGAAGGTTATCAAAAAACTGTGGAGGCTTTAAAATATGCAGGATACAAGTTACCAATAATTGCCGTTGGAGGTATAAAAATTGACAACGTTATTGCTATAATGGATACTGGGGTGGATGGTATTGCTATTTCTGCTGCGATTAATCTTTCAGACAATATTGTGGAGGCTTATAGCGAAACGCATCGGTTGGTTTATTAGGAATCTTACGACTCTAATCAATGCGTCACATCATATATTCAGAATATATGATGTGATTAAAATTCGCAATCTTTTTACTATTAAGCAGTCAAACTATAGCAAAATAAAAATAACCGCCAGTTTGAAGATGTTTTATAGAAATCTTTCGTGGTGCTAATGGTGGTTGACTTGGTTTATCAATAAGCGAGTTTTTTACCGTTCAATTCCAAGTTAAAATTCACTTTCAAACCTAAAGCGTTAAACACTTTCAGTATGGTTTCAAATCTGGCATTTTTAACGCTATTTTCAATTTTAGAAATCTGCGCCTTTTGCACTCCAACCAGCTCTCCTAATTGTTGTTGTGTTAGATTCCGTTCTTTTCTTGCGTGTTTAATCGCTTGTCCTAATAAGTCTATCCGCAACTCACTCTCAAAGATTTCACGTCTTTCAGTTCCAAGTTTTCCAATGTGCTTATCAATCATTGTGTCAATTGAAACAGTTTTAAATTTATCTGCCATGGCTACTTAGTTTTATTTTGTAAATATTGTTCGCGAACGTCTTCGGCTTTTTTAATCTCTTTTATCGGCGTTTTCTGCGTCTTTTTTAAAATGCCGTGTGTTGCAACAACTAGCGTTTCTTTACCGCCAATCTTGTCCCAAAACGAAAAAAGTCGATAAGCTTTACGATTATAAACGCTTCTAAATTCCCAAATAAATTCGTTGAGCTTTTTAAAGAAGTCAGAGTCATTTACTATTTGTGACTTTCTGATATTATAATAAATCTTCTCTCTCGTTTTATCGTCGAGCTTATCTAAAAAATCAACCGCTTCCTGCAATAACTGTATATCGAAATTTGGCTTCATTTAGTCTTTTATCAAAGATGAATGTTTCCTTATAGAGAAACAAATATTTTAGCAAGTTTCTGCTCGCTATTCACACTCAATGAGTCAAAAGAATTTTAAGCAAACAAGCGAGAATCTTTTAGTCTCTCACCTAAAGACTACCCCAGTTGCTCCACCAACTCCTCCACTCCAATCTTCACTTGTTCACCAGTTGCCATGTTTTTTAAACTTAACTGCCCACTTTGCATTTCATCACCACCAATAACCAACACGTAAGGAATGCTTTTATCATTTGCATACTGCATTTGTTTCTTCATTTTTGCGCCAAACGGAAAAAGCTCTGCATTAATATCAGCTTGTCGTAGTTTATTTAGGATAGCTAAGCTGTAAGTTTCTTCGGCTTCGCCAAATACACAAATCAAAACCTTAGTGCTTTCGTTAGCAGTTGACGGGAACAAATTAAGTTCCTCCAAAACATCATAAATCCTATCCGCACCAAACGAAATTCCTACACCTGTCAAGCCCTCTTTACCAAACATACCCGTAAGGTCATCATACCTACCACCACCACCAATAGAACCCATAGTAGCTTCATTGGTTTTTACCTCGAAAATACAACCTGTATAATAATTTAACCCTCTGGCTAAAGTTAAATCGAGCTCGACTTTTGCTTTGTTTAAACTAAAAGATTTCAGGTAATTTAAAACTTTATAGATTTCTTCTATCCCGTTTTGTCCAACCTTAGAAGTTGACAATATTACGGCAAGCGATTCTAGTTTTTCTTCGTTTGAACCTGACAATAAGATAACTGGCTTCAAAACAGCTATGTCTTCCGCAGTAAAGCTTTTTTCCAAAAGCTCCTTCTCCACGCCATCCAATCCTATTTTATCTAATTTATCAATAGCTACTGTCAAATCAACAATCTGATCTGGTCTACCTATTAACTCTGCAATACCCGATAGTATTTTTCTATTATTTATTTTTACACTAAAGTCGTTTAAACCTAAATTGCTTAAAGCTTCATCGTAAATACACACAAATTCGGCTTCATTCAATAAAGAATCAGAGCCTACCACATCCGCATCGCATTGATAAAACTCACGGTAACGACCTCTTTGTGGCCGATCTGCTCGCCATACCGGCTGTACTTGGAAACGTTTGAAAGGTGAAGTGATTTCATTTTGATGCATGACTACGTACCTAGCAAAAGGAACCGTTAAATCGTAGCGTAATGCTTTTTTAGAAATTAGTTTGGTAGTATTTAATGGAGAAAGAATTTTCCTCAAGTACAATTCAATCTCTAACAGACCGACAATTTCAGATTTCCCGGATTTATACCTTAGCCCTTTTAATATTTTTTCTGATCTGACATTCTTATCCTGAATGTCTAAATAGTATTTAATACGAGTTTTTCCATCGAATATAGTGTCCGAACCATCATTGAATAGATATTCTATTAATCGCTTTATAACCTCAATTTTGAGGTTGTCATCTTGAAATGCAACAGACGGGGGCAATATTTCGTTTATCTTTTTTAAAGCTAAGAATTTATCATTTAATACCCATTCGTATACGTTATCTAGGTTATTAGCGAGGGTTTCAACAATAGTTTTTAAGAAAACGCTAATTACCTCTTTTTCCTGATTTTGTATATATTTCTGAATTAAATCCTTATGCAAAGGATCAGTATACTCTCCAGATTCCAAAATTTTAAAAATCAGCTGATCTCCCTCGTCACCATACTTACCGGTAAGCGTATCCAAATTCTCCATAGTTGGAGTTTGAATCTCCTGATAACCGTATTTTTTGAAGACCTTTTTTATTGTATCAAAAATATAATTACGCTTAATCATTACCTGTGGACCAAAATCTCTGGTGCCTTTTGGAATCGCTGCTTTTACATTTGCCATGCCGCAAAAGTAAACATTACAATATTAATTTGCTTGGAGTTTTTAAGGGCTTTTTAGACTGTAGCAGCTACCCATATTATTTTTGTTGACGCTACGAAACTAAGAAACCACAATAGCAGTTCTTCTAATGTGGTTCCCCTTAAATGAACATCAAACTTCACAAAGTAGAGTCTCTTTCAAAACAATCAAATTAATGCCCTCTGTAACCGCCGCCGCCCATATCTGGCATGCTACTGCTATTACCGGCAAACTTAGAAAAGTTAAATGTGAAGCTCAACATAAAATACCTCGCCAGCCTATTACTTTCTGATAAAGTAGTGGTGTTGCCAGTCGCAATATAAGAAAGGCTAGTGCTTTGGTCTAAAATATCAAAGGCTTGCAATTTAAACGATGCTTTTTTACCTTTTAAAAATTGCTTTTCGATGTAGCTATTAATAATTAGCGGGTTAGAGTTAATGGTACTATATCCACTATTGAATGTTTTGTCCAGCTTACCACCAAAAATCCAAGTTTCCAAGAAAGTAACTTTCGTTTCTACATTAAAGCCTAAAGAATTAACTTCTGTATTAGCTCTTAGATTTAATGTGTTCTCATTTTTATTGTAGGTATAAGTTGCTTCTGGTGTTAGTTCAAACCAATCAACTGGGTTAATTTGCAAACCCACACGCTGACTCAAAATCATATTTTTACCGGTGTTTTTTTCGCTGTCAATAAAAGAAATATTATTGTTGTAAATAGCTGATCCTCGGAACCTCAACACATATTTCTTGTCTTGAAAAGGTTTTGAGAATGCATAAAATCCGTTAATATTATAATACCCATCGGTATTTAAATACCTGTTTTCGCGTAATACGGTAGAATCTGCTGAATTAGGAAAGCTGATGGTATTGGTTGTAATTTTATCTTTAGTACTGCTATAAGACAGATTTGCGAAAAGCACATTGCTAGTTGCAAAATCAAAGTTCGCATACCTCAGTCTGAGGTTATTGCTAAACTCCGGGTTTAAATTTGGGTTCCCAGTTACATAAAAGTTTTTGTTAGACTGATCTGTAATTGGTTGTAATTGACTATAATCTGGCTGATTACTACGTCCATCATACCTAAAGCTTAGCTCTCTGGTTTTAGAAAATTTATAGCTGAATCTGGCGTTTGGGAACAAATTAGTCACACTCTTCTCGGGAACAGCAGTGTTGCTTTTTAATAAGGAAGGTTGCGCAGAAAAACCAACGCTATAATTATACTTTTTTTCATTTACACGATAGTTCAACCCAAACTTATTAGTAATGTAATCAAACTGATACTGGTTGCTTTGCGTAGGATCTAAAACAGGTGTTCCGCCATCGGTATTAGTACTCTCCACTCTCCTATCGTTGTCTGCTCTGGCAAAACCGTAAGTATAATTAAATTCTAAATTTTTACTATCAGTGATTGGTTCTTGATAAGAAACTCGAAGCTCTACATTATCATTTTTGTTATCACCAAAAATCAGTTGCTTTTGGTAACTATCAATTTGTCCATTTTGCGTGTTATCTGATTGGTATAAATAATCTTGATTTTGGTTGCTGGAGCTTGAGTTTAAATTCGCGTTCAAAGACAGGTTTCTTGCTTTTGCCCCAAATCTATGATTATATAAAATTTCTGCTCCATAATTTGGTTTTGTAAAATCTGTTAACTCGTTAGACGTACCTTTTGAGATGCTGTTACTTGTATTGATATCAAAGTTTGTAAAGGTGTCGCCACTGTTCTTATTGTAACTAAACTTTGGTGCAATTTTAAGATAGTTTAAACTGTCAATTTTGTACTCGAAATTAAAATCTATGCGGTGGCCATTAGATACCGAGTTAGCGTTGTTAAAATTGTTGTTATAAAACGTGTTATCCTGCGTTAATATTTCTTGCAAACTCTTGCTGGTTGTCGCATTATCTTTATTAGAAAAACTATAGTTACCATAAGCTGTTATCTTTTCTCCCCAGTTATCACGATAGTTAAAACCAATTGAATTTACGCCGGTTAGTCCGTCCCCGTTGTTTGGGTTATAATTACCTCTCCGGCTGCCGCCACCTGTATTTGTTAAATTAAAAACGTTAGCATTAATGTTATTGAAATTTGCTAGTAAAGCGAGTTGTCTATTATTGTTAAAACCTGCAGTAAAAACCGATCCTTGGTAACGATCGCTGTTTCCTCCTCCAATAACTCCACGCGTTAGAAAACCTTTGTTTTTATCCTCCCTAATCGTGAAGTTCAAAATTTTGTCTGCATCGCCATCTTTAACACCAGTAATATTTGCTTGATCGCCATAATCATCAATTACCTGTACGTTTTTAATTACATCTGCGGGCAACTGCTGAGTTGCTGTTTTAACGTCTCCACCAAAAAAGTCTTTTCCGTTGATACGTATTTTGGTAATCGTTTTACCTTGAGCAGTAACGTTTCCATCTTTATCCACCTCCACGCCCGGCAATTTCTTAAGCAAATCTTCCGCTAAAGCATTTTCTTTTAATTTGTACCTATCGGCTCTGTACTGCAAAGTATCTTCTTTAACAATAACTTCTGGTGTACCATCAACTACAATTTCATTCAACATTCTACTATCATTCTTAAGAATGATAGGACTTAAAATTTCTTGGCTCACGTTAGGTTTAACAACAAAACTGCGCTGAGTTACTTGGTACCCTAAAGATGTTACCGTAATAGAAAACTCTCTTGATTTTACGTTACTGAAAACAAAACCACCATCTACGTTTGTACTTGTTAAAATTGTGTCGGTCTCCGTTGCCAATTTAACGGCAGCACCAATTACAGTTAATTTTGTGGAATCTACTACCGTTCCTCTTACAGTAATAACCGTTTGTGCTTGCGCAAAAGCAGTACAAAAAACTAACATGCACCCGTAAGCAATTTTCTTCATTGTATTATTGTTTTTAAGGATAATCAGCCATCCGCAAGAATTGTTTTGTAACGTTTCTAAAGCAGCCACCTAATTATTTAAGTTTTATTTTTTTCTTAGAATTTCGGTAATGATAATAAGCTGTTCTCACTTTTAAAAGTATTTGCTACCTAAGCCCATAATAAGTAGATGAAATTGAGTTTTAATCAGATTTAGAGGTTTTTACCACTAATGTGTCGCAAAACTGCTTCTCGGTAAAAGTCTGTTACAGAAATTTCTTTGCGAGGCAATATGATATGGTTCCTTTTAAAAGCGGTCATGTGATTTAAAGAAACAATGTAAGATTTATGAACACGCAAAAAATCTTTATTCGATAGCTTTTCTTCAAGATATCGCATGGTTAAACGGGTGATTACCGGTTTGTCATTATCGATCAAATAAATCTTGATATAATCTTTAAGACCTTCAACGTACTCAATTTGATCTAACTCAATTTTTACGTTGGCATAATCTGCATTCACAAATAAGTACTCTTGGTTTACAATGTTGTTATCAACAACGCTATTTCTCAGCTTAAATAAATCATAAGCTTTGTTTGCCGACTTTAAAAAACGCTCTAAGGAGACTGGCTTCAATAAATAATCAACTACATCAAGCTCAAACCCTTCCAAAGCGTATTTTTCATAGGCCGTTACCAAAACAACCATCGGTGGTTTGCCGGTTAGGCTTTTTAACATTTGCAAACCGCTTATGCCCGGCATCTGGATGTCTAAAAAGATAAGATCAATCTGTTCTGTTTTCAAAACCTCTAATGCTTGTATTGCATTTTTACAACAAGCTACCAAATTTAAAAAAGGAAAACTTTTGATGTTATCCTCCATTAACTCTCTCGCTAAATGCTCATCATCAACTACTAAACAATTAATCATACTTTCCTATTTTTAATTGTACGCTGTATTTTCCGTTGCTTTCTGTTATGGATAACTGATGTGCTTTTTGGTAAAGCAACTCCAGCCTTCGTTTTGTATTGATCAACCCAATTCCCGAGCTGTTATCTTTAGTATCACTAATTGGTGCAACATCGTTCTCCACCTCAAAAATAAGCTGTTCATCAGAAACAATTAACCTGATATCTATTTTCGATTGATCCAAAGTACCCATGCCGTGTTTAAACGCATTTTCCACAAAAGGGATTAAAATCATAGGCTCAAGTACAAAATTACTGGTGTTTCCATTAACGATAAAAGAGACATCTATATCATCCCCAAACCTAAGTTTTTGCAGGTCGATATATCCTTGTAAATAACTAATCTCTTGCTCAATGGCTATTTTACTCTCATTACCCTCGTACAACATATACCTTAACAAGGTTGACAACTGTAGTAAAGCAGGTTCCATTTTGTCGCTCTTTTTACGAGCCAAAGAAACTAGGTTATTTAGCACATTAAACATAAAATGCGGACTCACCTGCGAACGCAAAAAGCTGAGTTCTGTTTTTAAATTCTCCGTTTCCTTATCCTTCGTGGCTTTTTGTCCCTTCAGGTAATCAACAATTATACGATAGCTACAGCTGATGCCAACAATAAAAACATATCCAAATAAATCTGGGATGATAGATTTTTTCCACCGCCGTTTGGATGGAAAAATATCGGCTTCAACATATTTAGAAATAAAATAGGCTGCCAACAAAGTTAGAAGAAGCACTAGAAGATAAAATACCCAGTTTCGCTTTTTAAATATTATCGGAAAAAAATAATATGCGTTAAGGTAAAATATAACAATGAGCAGCAGATTATTGATTAGCATCCGATAGATAAAATTATCGGCCACACTACCAGTTGGGCTATTAAATTTGAACAGAAAAGCAGGCAAAAGCAGCATACACCAAAAGGCAATGTGCAAAGCAAACAAAGAAATATTTAAACGTTTAAAGCTGAATGTTTTCAATTTTATAGAAGTTAAACTTTGCTAATGAACAATTTCATAAGGAAGTAAACAACAAAATAGGCTTAACCAGCTATATTTTTAGACCAAACACCAAAATGTGGCTATAAAAAAATACCTGACCTCACGTTCCGAGGGCAGGTATTTTACACAATAAAACTTAAAAAAAGATTTGTACCCAATATTTGAGTATGATCAAACCTTTAGCAACCTTAGCACAAGGCTACTCAGGCTTTTTACGGCAATAAATGAAATAGGTTATTAAATTTTAAATAAAAATATAAAAAACTAATTTGAAACGTAGAAAGAAAACATAACGCCGCTGATTTTTCACTTTTATCCTTATCATACGTTGGCTAAAACAAAAAAGACCCAACCTTTTGAACGCTTTCTTCGTAAACCTACCAAATAAAGTATTTAAAAACTATGTTTGAACTTGAAGATAGTATGCAAAGCCCAGAAAGCCACCTCAACTTTGAAAGGATGTACAAATACCTTGGAGATGATAAAGAATCTATTAAAGAAATTCTTTTGATGGTACTTGAGGAGCTTAAGTTATCCGTTCAAAAATTTGAAGACTATATTTTTAATGAGTGTTTAGCCGAAATCAAAACTATGGCGCACAAGCTTGTAGGCACCACCGCATCAGTGGGATTAGAAAAACTATGCGCTACTGCTAGGAAAATAGAACAATTAAACTACTTTGACTCCGAAGCTCTACAAGCACTATTATCTAAATTTAAGTACGAAGCCAACTTGGTAAAAAAACTCATAAACAGCTACCTTATTAATAGCTAAACTATTAGGTCTTAGGCTGTACACAAAGCCACAATTGATTAAAATTTTAAACTAAAAAGATACGTTTGTAAATTTATTGGTGTCTATATAATTTTAAAAAAAATTAATCGTATCTAGATTAGAAAATATCACAGCGCATGATTAATCAAAATGAGACGGAGCGATTAGCCGCACTAAAAAACTATAAGATATTAGATACTTTATCCAAGGAATCTTTTGATCGGTTTACAGAATTGGCATCTATCATTTGCGAAGTTCCTATTTCATTAGTCTCGTTACTTGACGAGAACAGACAGTGGTTTAAATCTAAAGTGAGGATAGATGCTAGTGAAACGCCAAGAGATATCGCCTTTTGTAATCATACAATTTTAGACGAAAAAATTCTGGAGATAGAAGATGCAACGCAAGACGATCGCTTCAAAAACAACCCTTTAGTTATTTCATCACCAAATATTAAATTTTATGCTGGTTACCCGCTTATAGATCCTAATGGCTTTGCTTTGGGTACGCTTTGTGTAATTGACACAAAACCAAAAAAGCTTAAACCTTATCAAAAAAAGGCACTCGCTCTGTTAGCAAAATCGGTAATTGACTTAATTGTATTGCAAAGAAAAACTCAAGAAGTTGATAATTTTGATAAACTCATTCAGATTTCCAGAGATTTAATCTGCATTTTAGAACCAAACGGAGCTTTTGTAAATGCTAATCCAGCTTTTAAACGTCTGTTAGGCTGGGACAAATCGTCATTAATTAATCAGTCTTTTTTTGACTTTGTACACCCAGATGATTTAAACACTACCAAAGAAAAAATAAACAAATTTATTACAGGAGTTCCAACGGTGAACTTTTCTCATCGCTTTAGAAACAAAGAAGGATCTTATAGAATTTTAGAGTGGGCAGCAGCTCCAGAGCCATCCAGTAAAATGCTTTTTGCAATTGCAAGAGACGTTACCGATTCCAAAGCAAAAGAAATAGCCTTACATACCTCGGAAAAAAAACTTCGAGCCTTTTTTGAAAACTCAACTGCGTTTATGTGTACTCACGATTTAGAAGGTCGTATTTTAACCGTAAATAGTTCAGGAACAAAAAGCTTAGGTTATGCTAAAGAAGAAATAGAAGGCAGTACGCTTTTTCAGTTGATACCAGAAAGCCGACACGGTCTTATGAAAGCGTACCTATCTGTAATAGAGAAAGAAGGTGCCGCTAATGGTCTAATGTACACCCAACACAAAAACGGCAATACCTTAACTTGGCTGTTTAATAATGTATTAGAAATTGGCCCCAATGGCGAGAAGTACGTAATCGGAAATGCAGTTGACATTACCGAGCGTTACCAACTTGAGGCCGATCTAAAACGCACCAAGGAAATGCTGGAACAAACCAATGGTGTAGCAAAAATTGGTGCTTGGGAAGTAGATCTAAAAAGAGCAAAAATTTACTGGTCTAGCATTACAAAAATACTACATGAAGTCGATAAGAATTATGAGCCAAATTTCGACGCTGCTTTGTCTTTCTTTGGCGAGTACGAACCAACTGTAAGAGATGCCTTTAATAAGGCCGTTGAGGATGGCGTTTCCTATGACCTTGAAATACAGGTGACCACCGCTAAAGGCAATAATATATGGGTTCGAACTATTGGTACGCCCGAATTTAAAAACGATATATGCATCCGTGTTTCTGGCACTTTTCAGGATATCACGGAAAACTACCTCCATACAATTGCCTTAAATGACGCTAAAATACAAGCGGAAGAAGCTAACGTGGCTAAATCTGAATTTTTGGCAAGTATGAGTCACGAGATACGGACGCCGTTAAATGGGGTAATTGGATTTACAGATTTGGTTTTAAAAACGGTTTTAACCCAAACCCAACAACAGTATTTAACTATTGTAAACCAATCTGCCAATGCGTTATTAGCTGTAATTAACGATATTTTGGATTTTTCAAAGATAGAAGCCGGAAAGTTAGAACTTGATATAGAAAAATCGGATTTGTTTGAGCTCACCAGTGAAGCTGCAGACATCATCACTTTTCAAGCGCAACACAAAGGTTTAGAAGTATTATTAAACATCGAACCAAATTTACCACGCTATGTTCATATTGATAGTATCCGCCTAAAGCAGGTGCTTATCAACCTTTTGGGCAACGCAATTAAATTTACTGAACAAGGCGAGATAGAACTGAAAATATATGCAGAAAGCGATCTTTATAAAGAATACGTTGATCTTTGCTTTGAGGTTAGAGATACCGGAATTGGAATTCAGCCGGATAAACAAATCAAAATTTTTGATGCTTTTTCTCAGGAAGACTCATCAACAACTAAAAAATACGGTGGAACAGGTTTAGGGCTTACTATTTCTAACCGATTGCTAGATTTAATGGATAGCAAGCTACAACTAACAAGTAAAGTTGGTTTTGGAAGTACGTTCTATTTTAAAATAAGATTAAAAGCCGAACACGGTGAGATTCAACCATCTGAAGATATCAGCTTCATTAAAAAAGTATTAGTAGTTGATGATAACGAAAACAACAGACTGATTTTAAGACAGATGCTTTTGATAAAGAACATCAAGATTACTGAAGCTAGAAACGGTTTAGAAGCTTTACAGTTGCTAAGCGAAGGCAAAATGTACGACGTGATTTTGATGGACTACCACATGCCTTATATGGATGGCCTTGAAACAATTGCGAAGATTAGAGAAAGCTTTGAACACGACCCAGCAAACCAACCAATTATGCTGTTGCACAGCTCGTCTGACGATGAAAGAATTATTCAGATTTGTGAAGAATATGGCGTTAACTTAAGGATGGTTAAGCCTATTAAAATGCAAGACTTATTTAAAAAGCTAGCCAAGTTACACATCAAAGAAACTGTTACAATAGATATAAATACCGAAACCACAATAGATAAAGCTGCTTATAAGATTTTGGTTGTTGAAGATAATTTGGTAAATAAGTTGTTAGCGAGAACAGTAATTACCAGGATATTACCCAACGCACATATTCTTGAAGCAAACAATGGAGTAGAAGCAATTGAGCAATACCAATTACATTTACCAGATCTTATCCTTATGGATTTGCAAATGCCTGTGATGAATGGCTACGAAGCAACCGAAAAAATTCGTTTATTAGATAAAGAGTATAAACGCCCAACGGCAATTGTTGCTTTAACCGCCGGAAACATTAAAGGCGAAAAGGAAAGGTGCTTAGAAATTGGCATGGATGACTTTGTTACTAAACCTTTTGTAGAGGAAAACTTAGCTACGCTTTTTTCAAAATGGCTGATAAAGAATTCGCCCGAAACAACTGAAAGCCTGGATTTGAAACCTAAAAAAGCTCATTTTGATATTGAAAAGATTAGGGATTTTATGGGCAACGATACCGATACGATTAAACTAATTTTAAATTTAACTTTAGACGAAATAGGAAAAACCGATGCAAACTTTAGACAGTTGATAAATTCCCCTAATTTGACTCTTATCAACGCAATGGGTCATAAGTTATTTGGTACCGCCTCTGGAACAGGTTTAGAGCTTTTGGCAGATCTTGCCAGAGAGCTTGAACAACTAAAGGAAATTGAACAAGAGCAATTGAATACCCTTTATGAATCTTTTCACAAAGAAGTAACCTTGGTAAATAATCTCATCACAAAAGAGATAGAAAAACTACCTTAAAACTAATTTATTAAGCTAAAACAAAAACTCGTTAACCTTTATAGATTAACGAGTTTTTCGATTCTATTTTATTGAATAAAGCTTAAAGTCTAATAACCCAATCTTTTTAAACCTTCTTTAGCCTTAGTTTCTATGCTGTTTTCGTATTCATGATTTTTCATAGCTATGGCTTGTTTGTAGTAGGTGGCGGCTCGGGCTTTATCACGCTTATTTTCATAAATATTACCGATACTTAACGCTGCATTAGCTGCGTAATAGTAGCTTGTTTGTTTTCCTGAATTGATTGCTTTTTGATAATGACTCACTGCTTCGTTATCTTTAGAAAGCTCGTCGTAAATCCGACCTAAACGGTAATCTACCTCAATTTGATCTCGCTGTAACTTAAAGTCTCCTGCATCTTTATCAGCCAAAGTCTGCAATGCTTGTGTATAATATCCTCCATCAAATTGCAATCTTGCTTTCAATAAATTTATGTCAGGCGTAGCATCATTAGCTTCTTTTAAAGCTTGCTTATCCTTTTCATCATATAAATCGCCCTGAGATTTAACCATCTTTAAAAAAGCGTTATAATGGGCCATATCGCCCCGCAAATAATAGTAATACGCCAGCTTCAAATAACCATCTTTTACAAGGTTAATGCCCTTATACTCTTTCAAATAGTTGATCAGGTAAACATTGGCGTCAGAATCCATTCGGTTTAACTTCGCTGTGCCTAATAAATAATTTAATTTGGGAAAATCCATATAAGCGGCACCTTTTGGTTTTTTCATTAAATAAGCAATCGCACTGTCGTTATGAGCAGTTCTGCTTGCTACGTATCCCTGCAAATAGGTTTTCAACAGACTTTGACTATTCATTGTATTGGTATACCCTATTATTTTGCTATAGCTGGTTTTATTTGGAATTAAATCTGTTTCAATGTAACACAGAAAAAACACCACCTCATCTGAATAAAATTTATAACTGGTTTTAGGTAGAGATGTCATTAAACTCTCCAAAGTTTTTATACCGTTATTTACATTCCCGCTAAAACCAAAAGTACTTGCAATACCTTTAATATTAGTTGGAATTGAACCTAGTACAACGTCAATTAACCCCGCACTTTTTTTATTAGGCAAAAACGTTGGATACTTTTTCTCATTTTCATTTAACAGGCTGTTAGCCTTTTTAACATCAAAGCCTGATGACAGGTATTCATGAAAACGACTTTTTAATAAACCCCACTGTAAATAAACCTCTGCTTGCGCAAAAAGATAATATGGCGAATTTTTATCTTGCTTGCTTAAGTATGAAAGGCGAGAATCTCTACGAGACTTTAAACGCTCATAATCTGCTTTGCTTTCTGAAGATAACAAGGTGAAAAAATCAATATAATTATCTAACAAAACAGGGATCGCGTTCTGTGGATTCTGCGATTTCTCTCGTTTTAATAATATTTCGGCATCTTTGATTCGTAAGTCAAAAATGGCGTTATAAGCATTGATACAATTGCTATTAAAGTCAAAGTTTGCTTTAGATACCAGCGTGTTTGCTAAAATAAAGAGTAATATAAAGAATGCTTTTTTAATCATCAGCTATATAAAATTTGGGTATAAAAAGAAAAAACACCTTGAGTTAATCAAGATGTTTTCTTTAAGAACAATATAAATATCAATATTAAACGGCTGTTCCTTTTATTTCGTCTGCCATGGTTTCATCAACTAAAATTCTGCCGCAATGCTCGCAAACAATAATTTTTTTTCGTTGGCGAATATCCGATTGACGCTGAGGTGGAATTTGATTGAAACAACCAGAACATGAATCACGTTCGATAGTTACTACCGCTAAACCATTTTTAAAGTTACTTCTTAAACGGTTGTAAGCAATTTTTAAACGATCGTCAATTTTTTCAGATGCTTTGTCAGCCTCCTTAATTAAAACTTCTTCCTCTTTTTGAGTTTCAGAAGTAATGTTTTCTAACTCTGCTTTTTTGCCTTCAAGATCTTTCTTTCTTTCTTCTAAAGCAAGCAAAGCAGTTTCGTAAATCTCTGTTTTGCCGTTTATTTCAAACTGAGTTTCTTTGATTTTCTTTTCAGATACCTGAACATCTAAACCTTGAATTTCAATTTCCTTTGAAATAGCGTCAAACTCACGATTGTTTTTTACGTTGTTTTGCTGTGTTTCGTATTTTTTTGCCAATGCTTGAGACTCTTTAATCATATTTTTACGATTAACGATAGCATCTTCTAAATCATCTAATTCAGACTTTATCTTTTGGATACGAGTTTCTAATCCGGCAACGTCATCTTCTAAATCTGCTACTTCCATTGGAAGTTCTCCACGGGTCTGACGGATTTTATCAACTTTAGTGTGGATGGTCTGTAGCTCGTATAAAGCTTCAAGCTTTTGTTCTACGGTTTGTTCCATTAAGACAAATATTTTATTGGGTTTGTATTATTTCCAGTTAAACGGATTGCAAAGTTAGGAAATTTTTCCGTAATAATATCCAACAGTAATTGTTGTGTAAATTGCTCACTTTCAAAATGTCCAATGTCTGCAATTATCAGTTTGTCTTCTGCATCAAAAAACTCATGATATTTAAAATCGGCGGTCACAAAAACGTCGGCATTAGCGCTAATTGCGTTCTTTAATAAAAAACTACCTGACCCGCCACAAACTGCTACTCGTTTTATTTTTTTAGGCAAAATTGCAGTATGCCGAATTACCGTTAAATCCATCGATTTTTTAAGGTATTTCAAAAAGCTCATCGCATCCATCTCTTCACTTAATTCGCCCACCATGCCGGCTCCAACTTCTTGCTGTTTGTTATCCAAGCTATAGATATCGTAAGCAACTACTTCATAAGGATGTGCAGCAAGCAATGCCTTCAATATTTTAGATTCCGCTTGGGCGGGATAAACGACTTCTACTCTTTGCTCTGCTTCTGTATGAACTTTCTCTTTTCCGCCAACAAAAGGCTGTGCATTCTTATTCGCTTTAAAAGTACCTTCTCCCGTTACCGAAAAACTACAATTGCTGTAATTTCCAATTTGCCCCGCACCGGCGTCAAAAATTGCTGCTTTAACCGCGTCCGCAGCCGCTAAAGGAACAAAAAAACTCAGTTTTTTAAGGATTCCGTTTTTAGGTGCTAGAATTTTACAGTTAACTAAACCAATCTTTTCACAAATTTTAGCATTTACACCGGTTGAGATACTATCTAAATTGGTGTGGATTGCATAAAGCGCAATATTGTTTGCAATGGCTTTCATTACCACACGTTCTACATAATTGCTTCCGTTAAAACGCTTTAATCCTTTAAAAACAATTGGATGATGCGAAATAATGATATCACAACCTGTGGCAATAGCTTCATCAACAATTGCTTCGGTACAATCTAAACTTACCAAAGCTTTGTTAATGGTTTGGTTATAATCGCCAACAATTAAACCCGAATTATCATAACTTTCCTGATAATTAGAAGGCGCAACGGATTCGAGGTAATTTGTTAAATCTTTAATTTGCATGATCAAATCTAAAGATTCTCTTTTTAAAGAAGCATGCATTTCTAAATAATCAGAAGTTCATCCAAAACTTAATTTTTATTTAACATTTATTTCATCCTTTCATCATACCAATATGCGCTCCATTCCAATCTGGAAATAAGATACTGTCTTTATTAATTCCCAAGTGTTTATCGGCAACTTCGCTAAATACACTACGGAAATCTGTAGTCACTGCCAAATCTCGCCCATCTTCTAAGTTTTCTACGGCCAGCTCATTCATTTTCCCATGGACTTTCCCGCCAAACACATCGTTACCTAAAATAAAATTACAGGATGCTCTTCCGTGGTCGGTGCCGCCGGTACCGTTTTGTTTAACCGTTCTTCCAAACTCAGTCATCGTCATCACGGTTACATCATCTTGTAGCGTTCCCATATCATTCCAAAATGCCATCATGCTTTCGCTTAAGTCATTTACATTTCTAGCGAAAATTCCGGTATCTGTTCCTTGGTTAAAGTGGGTATCCCAGCCACCAGATTCTGCAAAGGCAACTTCTAAACCTACATCCATCTTAACCAACTGGGCAATTTGTTTTAACGAATTCCCTAAAGCCGTATTCGGATATTGCGCATTATTTGCTGGCTTGTAATTTTTGGTATCCATCTTTTTCAGCATGTTCATTGCCTCAAAGCTCTCTTTTCCAGTATCTTTCAATAGTCCCTGCGCAGTTTGATCGTATAAATCTTCAAAACTTTTTGCAGCCATGTTAGCTCCATTTGGGTTTCCTCGCATTTGGATGTTAAAATCTTGCAAATTATTGATCGCCACCGAAGGACTATCGCCATAAAACGAACGTGGCAAAGAAGAAGTAAGACTAACCGCTTGGAAAGGAGTTGCCGCATCATGACCCAAAAGTCCCACTGCCCTATTTAGCCAACCGCTGGCCGTCCCTTTTTTGAACGGCGTACCACATTCCATGTAATCCTGTGCATCGAAATGTGAACGGGTATTATTAGGAGAGCCGATACCGTGTACAATCCCTAACTTTCCATCTTTAAAAACGGATTGAAAAGCGCCCATAGACGGGTGAAGTCCAAATTTTCCGTCCAAATCAATCAGTGATTTTTTTGTATCACTTTTTGCGGGTGACATAAAAAGTGTAGGTCTCGCAGCTTTCAAATGCTCATCGGTAAATGGTGTTACCGCCATTAAACCGTCCATTGCGCCACGTTGAAAAATACAGACTAAGGTTTTTCGTCTTTTAAATAATCCTGGTTGTTTGATTTGTGCTGCAGCTTGTGTCACAAAAGTTGGTAAACCACCAAAGCCAATTCCAAATACGGCCAAACCACCTGCTTTTAAAAATCCTCTTCTAGATGTCATGATCAAATTCTTTTTAAAGATTATTACCTTTTTTGAAATTCTGGAGCACCAATAATAACTCCTACTACTTGCGCCAACATCTTGTTATTTGCAAAAGATGGCTTTTTTGTTGGTGCATTAGCTTTCTTTTTCACCATACTATCTCCGCTCATCATCACTTCATCATCGGTTTGCTCCATAGCACTTGCCGGTTTGTTTTTACTGGCCGCCTGATTTACTTTTTGCACCAAGTTTGGATCGTTTAAAAAAGGGGACAAACGATCTATCGTTTTTGTCAAATCTCGTTCGGGCAAAATAATTTTACCGTACGTTTTTAACGCAGCACCGCTACTTTCTGGCTCGTGGTTATTGTTTAATTTTGCCAAGTCTATTTTTACTCCGTTAATTTTTTGCCCAGCCAGTGCTAAGCCAAAATTCATCCGATTTAAGAGCGCACCCGTGTTAATCCAATATTGACCCTTATCCGGAAAACCTGTTGGTGCTTGGTAATAGTAAACCTTTTGCCCCATTTTATTTATCCAAGCATATAACGGGTAAGGCTGTGTAATGTCAGCATCTAACGCCCTAACTGCACTAATTGCCAATTCAAAAGGCGATTTCGTCTTCTCATCTAAAGCATTTTTAGCCCAAAACTCGGGTGAGTTAACTAGGGTCGTTAGCACAGCACTTATGTCTCCGTCTTTTGTTAAAAAGGTTTTGGTCATCTTATCAATGATGCTTTGTGGCGGATTATCATTAACAAACCGTACTGCTAATTTTGTACAAATAAATTTAGCCGTTGAGGGATGGTGAGCTAACATACTTAATAAGTCAACGCCCTCTTGGTAACCATTGCCAGCGAATTTCTTTCCTAAAACAACCTTATCTCCTTTGTCATGTTTGTTGGGAACAAACAAAAAATCGCCATCGTGTACATAGCCTCGTTTTTCTAAAGTGCTTGAATCTAGTTTATCTAGCTGTTTTAACATTGCAGCGCCGCCACCATAAGTACCCATTGGGTAAACTGTCCATCCTGTTAAAACCCTAGCCGCTTGGGTAACGTCATTTTGGGAATAACCACCATCTACGCCGAGCGTATGTAATTCCATAACTTCTCTAGCATAGTTTTCATTTAATCCTTTTTTATTCTGTTGTGCTTTAACTAGAGCTGCTTTTACTTTTGGGTTTTGTACATTTTTCTGCATTGCGGCCATCTCGCCCTCGTTGCTGGCTACGCTGCTAAAATTATCAAGGTAAAAAAGCATTGCGGGAGACTTTGCTGTAGCAATAAGTAAGTTTCCAAATTTGCCAAAAACATTGGGCCTAATCACATCACGCTCATAGGCGGGAATGTACATGGCACAATCATTTTTACTTAACGAAACGTTAAAGTGGTTGAACCAAAAATCGGTTAAAACTTCTTGTAACTGGTTTTCTGAATAGGCCGCTCTTAATATCTTTTGGCCAATGAACTGGCGAGTTAATTCTTGTGTTGGGCGAAAACCTTTGCTATCCATATAGCTTGAGAGCTTTTGGCGGTATTCCTTTTTGTCACCCGTCCGAACCGAATCTTTATCAATAAAACCATCTTTTATAGCCATCCTTAACACTTGCGCATTCTTTGGAAAAACCGTATTTACCTCCGTATTGCTCAAATTAATCGCGTCATAATCAGCTAACCGGCTATTTAAATCGGCATCCTTAAACTTTGCTCGTAATTGTTGAACAAACCATTTATCAACTCCAATTTTCAGAAGTCCGTCTATATCGTTTGGTTTGGCACCGAACGTAAATCTGTTTAGTAGGTGTAAAGCAGCTTGTCTATCTGTTAAACCTGCTTTTTTATAGGCTTTGGCTAAATCGTAATTGCTATCACTCAAAAAAGACGATAACAACAAAACGCCAGTCAAGAGCAAAAATGGCACATAAAAAAATCGCAGCAAGGTTTTCATGTTAATTGGGTTTATGGGTGTATGACTCCTCAACACGCATAAGGATTAAATCAAAAAAAAAATTCATCTGTTTTCTTAAAAAAAACAAAAAAAAGCCCGACATTTTTCACTGCCGAGCTTTAAAAATAGTATGGTATTTAATTTTACTTAATACTCAAGTTTTCTAATGTGATGTGAGATAGGGTGCTTAGTTTGTCTTGCTCAAATAAAATATGATAATCTTTTAAATCTTTCTTTAAATCTCGTTTATTTTCCAAATTTATATAGTTCTGGAGGTATATGCCATCAGTATTAATTAATCCATCTATTGCTCTAAAACGATTTCCACCTTTACTGTAAGCAAAATAATCCATGCTACTATCTTTGGCGTCAAACCAAAAGTAAAAAATATCATCATGGTGACTTCCGCCGTCCTTGTCACCAAAACTCACTTCTACCTGCTGATATTCTTTGCCCTTAACTTGCACTGTCCGTAAAAATTTAGCCTTTACCGCTTTGTCTTTAAGTTTTAACGGTAACAAAGCAAAATACACTACAGAGTTTAATGACTCGGCGTATTTTATAGAATCTTTTTGTGAAAGCGCAATCACTAAACCGTTCTGCTCTCTTACAAAACCATGGTTACTCAACTGGTCTTTTACCATCCCCAAACTATCTTTTAAGGTGCTTTCATAAAAGTAGTCTCCTTTATTAAGTTTGATGGTAAAGTGCTTTTCTCTGAAGTCGAAATCAATGGTTTTGCCATCCAATTTATCCATGCCATAAAAAGCGATGGATCTTTTGATGATACCGTTTGCATTTTCTCCGAAAGAACAGGCGGTAAGCAAAAAAAGTGTAATAGCAACTAATACAATTGAAAGTTTATTTTGCATAGTCCAAAGTTAAGAAATGATTTGTAAAAGACTTTTAAAAGGTTAATAACGAATTGAGCAGATCAGCTCGCTTTCGCTTTGAACATCGTAGTAATACCATTTATGAGTATCTAGCAGTCTAACCTTACACCACATAGATACATAGTACATCTTCTGGCAAAATAAAAAAAATAGGAAGATAAATCTTCTGCACATAGCCTATGAAGTGCTTTTAAGCATCTTAAAAAACTTTCATATCCACAAAAAGCTATGTGTCTATGTGGTTTTTTTTAATTTCTAAGATTGGGCTATTCAATAAATATACTTGGTATAATAATTACCTAACAAAATCTTCTAACCACCGTTTCTAAGTGTAGAGTTTCTAATAATTAGCTGAGGCTTGATATTGACCACTTTCCCAGTATCAGTAGTTACATCTTTTTTCATTTTTTGGAAGTAGAGGTTGGCAACATTTTTACCTATTTCTTTACTAAACTGATCTATCGTGGTGAGGGATGGCTGTGTAATTTCGGTAAACGCTTCATTCGAAAAACCACAAATCCCTAATTCTTGCGGCACTTTTATCCCGCTACTTTGCGCTACATCCAAAACTCCCAAAGCTGCAAAATCAGAAGTTGAAGCAAATATTGCATCTGGGGGTTCTGGCAAACTTAAAAGATCTTCTGTCGCTTTTGCGCCGAGTTCTCTGGTCCAGGCATTTTCTCTTATCAGATCCTCAACGACTGGGAAACCGTGTTTTTTTAAAGCTGCCAAATAACCAGCTTTTCTTTGTCTAAAAATATTTAAGTTTTGAGGTCCTTCTAATAAGGCAATTCTTTGATAACCCTGTTCAATTAAATGCGAAACTGCCTCAAATGCTGCTTCTTCGTTTCCAGAAAGCACTTTATAAGTATCTAAACTATCATCAACCCTATCAAACTGTACCAGCTTTATTCCATGTTCTGTTATTGATTTTAGATGATCGCTGTTTTCAAAATCGGCACTAATTGATAAAAAAATACCGCTTACATGTTGGTTAATTAGCGTATCTACACATTTAAGTTCCCGCTCATAAGACTCGTTAGATTGACAAATTATGAGATTATACCCTTTTTGATAAGTCACCTCCTCTATACCGGCAATAATATTAGAGAAATAGTTTTGGTTAATGCGTGGCACCACTACGCCAATGGTCCGGTTTTCGCCTTTCCTAAGATTCGACGCCATGCTATTTTGCCGGTAGTTTAACTCCTTAGCTGTTTTTAATATTAGAGCTTTAGTGGTTGCGCTAACATTTGTATTACCACTTAATGCCCTTGAAACAGATGAGGCATTCAAATTTAGCTTCTTAGCAATATCGTAAATGGTGGTACGTTTCTGATTTTCCATAACCTGTTGCAATATTATAAAAACATTTTTAAGCAATCGATTGCATTTCTAAATATATTATCTACTTTTGATTAACTACCAAGGAATAAACCTCTAAACCAAACAAATGCTTCTATTAGGTATTGATGTAGGTACATCTTCTATTAAAGTTTCAGTCGTAGATGCTCAAACGGGCAAAAACGTTACTAGTGCAAGCTATCCCGATAAGGAAACAGAAATTATTGCTGTAAAAAATGGATGGGCAGAGCAATCACCAGATTTATGGTGGACCAATGTGCAACAAGCGATATTAAAATGTAATGCTAGCGGAAAATATAATCCTAAAGACATTGCTGCAATTGGTATTGCTTACCAAATGCATGGTTTAGTTTTGGTTGATGCTAACGGAGATAATTTAAGAAATAGTATTATTTGGTGCGACAGCAGAGCTGTAGAAATTGGAGATCGAGCGTTTAAAGATTTAGGCGAAGATTTCTGTTTGTCACATTATCTAAACTCGCCTGGAAACTTTACAGCATCAAAACTAGCTTGGGTAAAACAAAACGAACCCGAAATATATGCTAAAATAAACAAGGTAATGTTGCCTGGTGATTTTATCGCACTAAAATTAACAGGTGAAGCAACCACTTCTGTTTCCGCACTTTCTGAAGGTGTTTTTTGGGATTTTGAAACTGATAACCTTGCTAACGAGCTGATGGATTATTATGGAATCTCTAAGGATTTAATACCCACAATAAATCCGGTTTTCTCTACTCACGGATTGCTGACGAAAGAAATTGCTGAGACGTTGGGGTTAAAAGCTGGGGTTGCTGTTAGTTATAAAGCTGGTGACCAGCCTAATAATGCCTTATCGTTAAACGTAACGCAGCCCGGCGAAGTTGCAGCAACAGCAGGGACATCTGGTGTGATTTACGGCGTTACAGATCAATTACTTTCTGACCTACAATCTCGTGTAAATACATTTGCTCACGTTAGCCACACCAAAACAGAAAGCAGGTTAGGCGTTTTATTATGTATTAATGGCACAGGAAGTTTAAACCGTTGGATAAAAAACATTGGTGCTACGGATTTTGACTATCAAACCATGAACACTTTAGCGGCAACCATTGGCGAAGGAAGTGACGGTTTATCTGTTTTACCTTTTGGAAATGGCGCCGAGCGGATGTTGAATAATAAAATTGTAGGTGCTTCTTTACAGAACATCGATTTAAATATCCATACGCAAGCTCACGTTTTTAGAGCAGTGCAAGAAGGTATTGCTTTCGCTTTCCGTTACGGTTTTGATATTTTGAAAGAAAATGGAATGCAGGCCGAGGTAATTAAAGCAGGTAAAGCAAATTTATTTTTAAGCGATGTTTTTACCCAAAGCTTCGTCAACATTACCGGCGTCCCGGTAGAATTATACGATAATGACGGAAGCCATGGCGCTGCAATTGGAGCAGGAATTGGCGTCGGAATTTTTGCGTCGGCAAAGGATGCCTTTGCAAATAACAAGGCGCTTAAGTTAATTGAGCCGAAAACCAATAATTTGGAGGAAGCTTATCAAAAGTGGAAAGTTCTTTTGATGAAACAGATTAGTTGAGGCTTTACGTTAATTTAGGCGTTCCGTTATTTCGAACGAGGTACGAGGAGAAATCTGTTGGTTTCTTTGTTGAACCAAGGTAGTGCTTCTTCCTGTTTGTTTGATAATGAAGAAGAGAGAATCTGTTGATTTCTTTGTTGAACCAATGTAGTGCAAAGCACTTGCAGATTTCTCCTGTGGTCGAAATGACGAAAAGGAGAAAGAATTCGTTAAATATAATATTGGGACTGGGTGTAAGAATGCAAAAGCAGGTATAAAAAGTAAAGCTAAACTTCTTAGATAAATATTGAGTACCTATAAATATCAAATTATAAAAAAATAAATATGGCAACAGAATTTTTTAAAGGAATTGGACAAATTAAGTTTGAGGGGTTAGAAAGCGATAATCCTTTAGCTTTTAGATGGTATGATGCTGAACGCGTTATTGCTGGCAAAACTATGAAAGAACACTTACGTTTTGCGGGTGCTTACTGGCATTCTTTCAACGGAAACGGCGCTGACCCATTTGGCGGACCAACTCATGTTTTCCCTTGGGATGCTAAGAGCGATGTAATTGAAAGAGCCAAAGATAAAATGGACGCTGCTTTTGAGTTTCTAACAAAAATGAATTTGCCTTACTACTGTTTCCATGATGTGGATGTGGTTGATTATGGTAATGACATTGCAGAAAACGAACGAAGACTACAAACGCTTACGGCTTATGCAAAACAAAAGCAAGCAGATAGCGGAATCAAATTATTATGGGGAACGGCAAACTTATTCTCTCATAGCCGTTACATGAACGGTGCTTCTACCAATCCAGATTTTCATGTATTAGCGCATGGGGCAGCTCAAGTTAAGGCTGCTTTAGATGCTACTATTGAGTTAGGTGGGGAAAATTACGTTTTCTGGGGTGGTCGGGAAGGTTACATGACTTTGTTAAACACCGACATGAAACGTGAGCAAGAGCATTTTGCAAAGTTTTTACATGCATCAAAAGATTACGCTCGTAAAAATGGTTTCAAAGGCACTTTCTTTATTGAGCCAAAACCTTGCGAGCCATCAAAACACCAATATGATTATGATGCAGCAACTGTTTTAGGTTTCTTGAATCAATATGATTTAGCAGCTGATTTTAAATTGAATTTAGAAGTTAACCACGCAACTTTAGCCGGCCATACTTTTACGCATGAGTTGCAAGTTGCAGTAGATGCCGGAATGTTAGGTTCTATTGATGCTAACCGTGGAGATTATCAAAATGGTTGGGATACTGACCAATTCCCTAACGACATCAATGAATTAACAGAAGCAATGTTAGTTATTTTAGATGGCGACGGAATTCAAGGTGGTGGAATTAATTTTGATGCCAAAATCAGGAGAAACTCTACAGACCAAAAAGATTTGTTCTACGCTCATGTCGGCGGAATGGATTTATTTGCAAGAGCGTTAGTTACTGCTGATAACATTCTTCAAAAATCTGATTACAAAAAAATCAGATCTGACAGATACGCTTCTTTCGATAGCGGAAAAGGTAAAGATTTTGAAAACGGAAAATTAAGTTTAGAAGATTTAAGAAATTACGCTGCTGAAAATGGCGAACCAAAAACCATTAGCGGTCAGCAAGAGTTTTTAGAGAATTTGATTAATAGGTATATTTAGTTTTCACGATAATTAAATGCAAAACCTCTGAATTTGTAAAGATTCAGGGGTTTTGTTTTTTAAACGTATTGCTGTGTGATATTGGGGCTATTGCGTATCGATGATGCAAGGTTGTAGCTCGATCCTTTTTATTTCTCTTACAAAACATCTATCCAATAAACTGTAACAAAACCCACAAAGTATAATCCTTCTTTATTGTAAAATTCACACCTTCTGCTCATTTAATTAATGGAACGAGCTGCAAGCTCGCACCAGCGGAGTGAATACTTCGATAGTTTAGCAAATTTCGAGGAAGTTAATTCTCAAGAGCTTGAAGAACATATAGAAATACTAGATCTTACCTTTAATACGATTCCTGGTTTAACTGACAGGCTAGTCTTATTGCAACAGCATGTGGCGAAGGCTAACTTTGCGTTCTATAAACTACAACGCCGCTGGTGCGAGCTTGTAGTTCGTACCTTACGATTTCTCATACTAGGTCTATTTCTAAAACTCCCTTTCCTCCACTATAATCAATTGCGCTACTATATTTTCAATGATGTGCTTCGGTAACAAAACCAGATACTACTGGATTAAGATGGATATAGTCCACTTTCTGATCTATCACATCTGCACTCCATAATTCTATCGGATGATTGTGTTGTTGCCAAAATGCCATTTTTTTACATTGCTATTCTTTAATCCTGCTCGTTCCATTAGCCATAGCATCCACTCTTTTCTGCTTTCTTGCACATTACTTTCAATTTCATACTGCAATGCTTTTGATGTAAACGTTTTTAAACTCTTTAATAATTCTCCAGGATTATTATCCCTTGCGCCGCTGGTGCGAGCTTGTAGCTCGTTCCTTTCTATTTCTCATACTAGGTCTATTTCTAAAACTCCCTTTCCTCCACTATAATCAATTGCGCTACTATATTTTCAATGATGTGCTTCGGTAACAAAACCAGATACTACTGGATTAAGATGGATGTAGTCCACTTTCTGATCTATCACATCTGCACTCCATAATTCTATCGGATGATTGTGTTGTTGCCAAAACTGCCGTTTTTTTACATTGCTATTCTTTAATCCTGCTCGTTCCATTAGCCATAGCATCCACTCTTTTCTGCTTTCTTGCACATTGCTTTCAATTTCATACTGCAATGCTTTTGATGTAAACATTTTTAAACTCTTTAATAATTCTCCAGGATTATTATCCCTTGCGCTAAATATTAAATGCACATGACTTGGCATTATACACCAGCAATACAACTCCATGCCTTTTTCCTTTCTGCAATAATCCAAACTTTCTACAAGCTTGGTAAAATATAAATCCCTTACAAATACATCTAGCCAATAAACTGTAGCAAAACTCACAAAGTACAGCCCTTCTTTATTGTAAAATTTATACTTTCTGTTCATTTTAATTTAATTAACGGAACGAGCTGCAAGCTCGCACCAGCGATCCGGTCACTAACCGCAAGTCAACTAGTTTACGCTGGCTAAACCAACCTAACTAGTAAAACAAAAAATAAAATCACCAATATTACAATGATATAAGCTTGTGGGTTAGCGAAATTCAACGATTTACCAAACCAAGAACCGGATCTGGCGACCCATAATTCCTCGTTTTTCTCATCGAAATAAAAAAAACCATTCTTTTTATTGGAACGGTTTTCTTCCGAAAAATTATCCATGTATCGTCTCCGTTTTTCCGTAACGCTTAATCACTTCTCCTTCATAAGCCAACCATTCTTCCCAACGTTTTTCAACATCTATCCCGGTACCGTATTTACGAGCTAACCCAATAAAAAGTGTATAATGGTTGGCTTCAGAAATCATCAATTCGTGATAAAAATCTGCCAATTCTTTATCATCTACATGTTCTGATAACGTTTTAAATCTTTCGCAGCTACGAGCTTCAATCATGGCAGCAAGCAACAGCCTGTCGACCATACTTTCGGTGCGTTTTGCTTCACCTCCACCGCGTTTCAAAAATTTGATTAACTCATTTACATAATTGTCTTTACGTTCTAAACCAAAGCTATAACCACGCTTAACAATAATATCATGCACACGCTTAAAATGGTCCATTTCCTCTTGTACCAGTTCGGCCATTTCTGAAACCAGTTCTGGTATTTGCGGATTTTGGATAATTAAAGTAATTGCGTTTGTTGCTGCCTTCTGCTCGCAATAAGCATGGTCGGTCAATATCTCCTCAATATTACTTTCCACTACGTTCTTCACCCAAAAAGGATCAGTAGGTAGTTGTAGCTTAAACATGGTTTTCTCACTCATAGTGTAAAAATAGGGAATTTGTTTGGAGGTTGGCTAACCGAGGAGCGTAATAAGCCTTTTTAGACGTTACGGTGATTTTGCTATTGATTGTTGGGCTTCTTCTCTAACGTTTATCTAAAAGAAAACCCAATCTCGTTAACTAATAATTCGAAGGACAATTTGAACATGTTAATCGATGAGTTTTAATCACCTCTGACGCGGAACTCCAGGAGTTCAAAATAAAGTAGACTTACGATTTTCCGTAATACACACGGTGAAATCGTAAATCTTTTTTTAGAAAATTAATACAATACCCTAAACTTGATGGTATTCTCTATCTTCCGCAACTCTTTCAACAACGCTTTATCGTAACTCGTATCGGTATCAGTAATTACGTACCCAATTTGCGCATTGGTCATTAAAAACTGACCTACAATGTTAATATGGTGCTTGGCTAAAACTTTGGTGATTTTAGCCATGATTCCTGGAACGTTTTTGTGGATGTGAATTAAACGGTACGAACCAGCAATTTTAGGCAACTGCAAATTAGGAAAGTTAGTACTCCTAAAAGTAGTTCCTGTATTGATAAAATCTGCCATACGTTTGGCAATCAAGGTTTTATTGCTCGGTGTTTTTAAGCTATCAAAAACCACCATTCCCATTTCGGTGCAAATTCCCAGGTTAATTTGATCTTTTGCATGACCTAAGTAGCCCAAGGTTTTTATCTTAACGGCTCTACTTAATTTTTCATCAGAAATGGTTTCGCCGTCGCCTAAAAGCAACATACCCACATCTTTCACATATTTTTCTTCGAAAGTAGTTTTGTGGCGGATAGAAAAACCGTCTTTTTTTAGGTAATCAATACTTTCCTGGGGCACATCGCCTACCAATAAACAAAGAATTCTATTTTTTGGGTACGATATGGTTTGCGGTAAATTACTTACGTATAAAAACTCATCAAAACTTGGCGCTACGTGATCTGCTTTTGCAGCAACCGCTTTACGCTCGATGTTCTCGGTGTAAGCAAAAAACTTTTTAATCATTCCAGATTCTTTCAATTGAAAATCTGAGTGACCATCGCCAATACCGTAAATATCGCCTTCTAAAGGCATTTGCTTCAACAGCTTTACCTTTCCGTTTTCTTGCGAAAGTGGATTTTCTGTATCGTAACCAATAATATTTCCATCTACATCAAACACAAAAGTATTTGCGTAAATATTCGCTTTTTTAATGTGGTATTGCTTTACAACAGGCGTAATAAACTCTTTAAAACCGCCAGATACAATTAAAACCTGATCGGCGTGTTTTTTAAAAAACTCTTTATTACGTTGAAAAGAAGAAGAAACTTTCTTTTTTAAATGCTTTACCAATAAATCTAAATGGTCTTTATTTGCGTTCAGCAGTTTTACCCTTGCGGCCAAACTCTCTGTAAAAGAAAGTTTACCCTCCATGGATAAGTTGGTTAAGTTTTCTATCTGCTGATAAATTTCTTCTCTGGCTGGATGATCTTTTAATGAGATGCGGGCTAACTCGTCTAGCGCTTCTACTTGAGTAAAAGTGCTGTCAAAATCTATAATAAAGTATGGTTTCAAAGCAATTATTTTAGATTACGAAAGTGCGAAAATCATTTCTAAAAAGCTAAATTATCTGAATTTAGGCCTATTTTAAACCATTTACAATTTTGGTAATGCTCTGTTTTAAAGGAATGAACTGATAATTTAGAAGAAATTTAATCTTTGAATTATCATAACGGCTCACTTTGTCGGCAGTTTTTGCAACCGTTTTATTAATCCCACCTTTTTGCCCTAAAATATAGTTTTTAATAGCTGTTAGTCGCCTTGTTAAATTTAACATCCAAGGTTTTGCAAGCTTTTGTGGGTGTGCCAAACCAAATTCTTCTGCAGTTTGTTCAAACAACATTTGATACGATAAATTCTCAGCGCTAATGATGAATCTTTCTTGTTTTAGTGGATTCCCCATCAACAAAATCATGCATCTCGCTACATCTTCTACATCTACAAAACCAGTGGCACCACGAGTGTAATAACTTAAGCCATTTCTCACACTTTCAAAAATTGCTCCGCTACCTCCCTTTCCTGTATCGGCACCAATAATTACTGACGGATTTACGATCACCGCGTTTAATCCCTCGTTAATGCCACGCCAAACCTCCATCTCCGCTCGGTATTTAGATACTGCATAAGCATCCTTAACTTCAAACCCTTCCCAAAAACAAGTTTCGTCAATTAAATCATTTTCTTTAGCATTGCCCAAAGCCGCAATAGAACTTACATAAACTAGTTTTTCAACACCGTATTGAACACATAAGTTTACCACATTGGCTGTTCCTTCGGCATTCACCTCTAGCATTTTAGCTTTAAGTTTCTCATCAAATGAAACCAAAGCCGCACAATGGTAAACTTGGGTAACTTCCTCAAAAGCATCTTCTAAATCAGAAAAATCTAGAATATCAGCAACAACCCAATCAATTCTATCGGACAACGGAATTAGTTTTGTTGGCACAGCAGAGTTTTCTCGTTTTGTACAACGGATTCTTTCCTCAGTTTTTAATAACTGAAAAACCAACTCTGCACCTAAAAAACCTGTTGCTCCTGTAACTAAAATCATTCTTAAAACCTGACGCTATCAAAACATCACGGAAACAAAGTTAAAATTATTTACGATGCTAAATCTATCTTTCTAAGAGTCATCAGCAACTTTAGCCCAAGCACTGACTTTACTTAACGTTTAATTCGCCCTTGGCCTTTGCGGCACAGACAAAGAAAGTAAAAACACTTCCTTTAATAGCAAATGGCGCAGGCGAGAGTTTATTCAATTGCTTATTTTTTATAGGCTTTCATGTGTTCGCTTTCGCTCGGGTTTTTGGTTGCTTTTTTTGCGGAAAAAAAAGTCACTGCCGTTTGCCCGGCATCAGGGCAGGCAAGCCAGTGTGCAAAAGCCAGTGTGCCGATTAGTGAGCTAAAAGCCATGGTATTTGAATGAAAACAAAATCATAAAATCAACTCAATCCAAAACATCCTCAAAAAAATTATCCCAATTAATTTAAAAAATAGATATTTGGCCACATTCAATTAAAATATGTCATTAGCCGATTTCTTTTCCCCCGTAAATATTTCGAAGATTGCTCCAAAAGAAGGTTATTACAACAGTCAGTTGGGTTTAAAAGTAGCTGTTCACCAAGAGTTTTTCCCCGATTTGGACGAGGGTGGTTTTAACGTTGCGCTAATTGGAGTTTTAGACGATAGAGGTGCGGTAAATAACCAGGGTTGTGCATTAGCACCAGATTACATTCGCGAAAAGCTTTACACCTTAAATGAGGGTGTTTTCCATTCTAAAATTGTTGATTTAGGGAATATTAAACCTGGCGAAAAACTATCCGACACTTACATCGCCGTTAAAATGGTAGTTGCCGAATTGATTAAAAAAGGCATTTGCCCTGTAATTTTAGGTGGCAGTCAAGATTTAACTTATGCACAATATATGGCTTATGATGAGTTGGAGCAAAAAGTTGATTTAGTTGTGATTGATTCGCACTTTGATTTGGACGAATCTGCTAACGACACCATCACGACGAATTCAATGTCGTACTTAAATAAAATATTTTTACACCAGCCTAATTACTTATTCAACTTTAGCAATTTAGGTTATCAAACTTATTACGTGAGCCAGGATAGTTTGCGGGTGATGGATAAATTATTTTTTGATGCACAACGCTTAGGCGAAATTACGGGTGCAATACATTTGGCAGAGCCAGTCATCAGAAATGCAGATATGATCAGTTTTGACATTTCGAGCATCAGAGCGTCGGACGCAAGAGCAAATGGAAACGCCGGCCCAAATGGCCTTTATGGCGAAGAAGCTTGTCAGTTAATGCGATATGCAGGTTATAGCGACAAATTAAGTTCTATCGGCTTTTACGAGCTAAATCCCGCTTACGATCAAAACGGGCAAAGCGCCATGTTGGTTGCACAAATGGTTTGGTGCTTTTTAGACGGTTTTTACAGCCGAAAACAAGATTTCCCGCTGAAACCCAAAAGTGATTTCGTTATTTATAAAACCAGTTTACAAGAAGACGCTCACGAACTAATATTTGTTAAAAGTAAAAAAACTGATAGATGGTGGATGCAAGTACCCTACCCTGCAATGGGATCCAAAAATGAGCGTTATCACATGGTGCCTTGCCTTTATGAACATTACCAATTGGCAATATCTGGCGAGATGCCAGATTTATGGTGGCGCACTTATCAAAAATTGAACTAAAAAATTAAAGAGAAATTGATGAAAAAATTATTGTTTGCATTGTTGCTGATCCCCTTTTTAACCAAAGCACAGGATAAATTCAACCTTAAAGGCGAGGTAAAAGACATAAAAATCGATAAAACAATTTACCTAATTCACATCGACGGTAGAAACGAAAAACTAGATTCTGCGAAAACCGTAGGTGGTAAATTTGAATTTAATATCGATTTAAACTCACCTGCTTTAGCTATTTTATTGTTAGACCATACCGGTAATGATTTAAAATCTCAAGGAGCGCCAAAAGACATCTATCGCTTTTTTATAGAACCCGGACAAGCTACTTTAACAGCAAAAGACTCTATTGCATCTGCAAAAGTAAAAGGTTTAGCTGTAGCCGATGAGTACGCAGCGCTAAATAAAAGCACTCAGAAAATTGAAAACGGCCTGATGGTTTTAAACAAAGAGTTTACTACTTTAAACGATAAAGAGAAATCTAAGGAAGAAGTAGTAAAAAGTTTTCAAAGCAGATACTTGGCTTTGTTAGAAGAGAGAAAGTCTATAATTGCCGACTTTATTGAAAAGAACCCGAAAAGCTTTGTGAGCTTATTCAGCTTAAATAATGATTTAGCTACGGACGATATGAACGTTCCTCAAGTTGAAAAAGCATTTAACGCACTAGACCCAAAACTGAAAGAAGCACCATTAGCGCAAGCGATTGTGCAAAAATTAGAAATGGGTAAAAAAACCGGTTTAGGTGTCGAAGCTATCGACTTTGAAGAAAGCACTACTGAAAACATCAAAGTAAAACTTTCCGCTTTTAGAGGTCAGTATGTATTATTAGATTTTTGGGCATCGTGGTGTGGCCCTTGCCGCCAAGAAAACCCAAATGTAGTTGCTGCTTACGAAGCTTACAAGAATAAAAACTTCACCATTTTAGGAGTTTCTATTGATAGCAAAGAGGACAAATGGGTTGAAGCTGTTAAAAAAGATGGTTTAGTTTGGACCAATTTGCTTGATAGATCTCAAAATATTGCGATGACTTACGGAATAAACGCCATTCCTAAGAACTTTTTAATTGATCCGGAAGGGAAGATAATTGCTAAAAATTTAAGAGGGCCAGCTTTAATGGAGAAGTTGAAAGAGGTATTGAAATAAGCGGAACGCTCGCTATTCGTAATACCATTTATGTATATATAATAGCCTAAAATTCGCCACATATACACATAGTCTTGTTTGTGAAGACAAAGCATGTTTTTTTTAGTTCACATAGCGCTCCGCTTTGCGGAACATAGTTGTGTTTCCTATCTCTTTCTCAAAAAACTATGTGTCTATGTGGTTTTCAGTAATCAACGTCAGACTATTTATTAAATATATTTGGTATAATATCGAAATTAGGAGAAATCTCACAAATAGGTGGTAATCTCTGCAAACAGACTAAGTGCTAAAACCTTTCGTAACCTAGCGTTATGAAAGGTTTTTAATTAAAAATACACGGTAAGTTCGATAGCATAAAACCTAATGATTTAGGCCAACGCTATTATCAAATCTTAAAAAAATATCCAATCCCAGCAAAAATAACTCCTGCCAAAGCTATTAAGAAAGCCGACCGACCAAAAATAAAACCCATAACCCCACCTAATACAACCAGCACCAAACCAGCCCAAATTAGGTTTTTACCACGTTGCTGATTTTCAAAAGACCTTCGTTCTAGCTCAGGATTTTTCTTTTTAATATCATTAAAAGCCATTTCCCTTATTTCCGATGCACTTGAACCAAAAGATGCAGCATTTTTTCTTGCCCTCAAGGCATTAGAATTTAAAGGTATTTTTAGTGCCGAATTTAACTTGTTCGCCTCCAAATCAACCTTAACAGTAGGCGTAGCCGAGCTTACAATTGCTGATTTTTTTGCTACTGGCGCAACAGATTGTACGGTACTTGATTTAATTGGTTTAGAAAATTGAACACGCTTACCGGTGTTTTTCTGAAGTGGAGATTTATTAACGGCAACTTCGGTCTTGCTTTCTTGGGAAACAAAAAACCCATCAGATTCTGGATAATATAAAACATTATCTTTTTCTTTCAGTTGCAGTACGATGTTAACTTGGCGAACTTTGTCGCTATATGACACCGTTTTTTTTGCCAATTGAATCTTCTCTGGGTTAATTTTAACCCATTCAAAATTGGTTGTAGCGCAACCCGTAGTCAACAGAATTACTAAAAAACCAACTATGTATTTCGCTATTTTTATACTCATTTAATAAAATACAGCAAGAGAAGATTGTGCCAAAAGCTGATTATACACCTAATCAAGAGTTTGTGTATAATCAGCTAATTTATAGTTTATATATGGGTAATCAAATTACCCAAAAATCTACAACAAATCAAACCCAATATCTTTCCTAAACGTAGCTCCATCGTAATAAATACGACCAGCATCTGACGTTGCTTGTTGTAACGCATCAAACATATTATCCTGCAACGTGGTAACGGCTAAAACTCGCCCACCTTTAGTTTTAACAATGCCGTTGTCCATTTCTGTACCCGCATGAAAAACGATACTCTCTTTAATATTTTCTAATCCAGCAATAGATTTACCATTAATATATTCTCCAGGATAACCAGCAGAAACCAACATTACGGTCGCAGCGGTTTTGTTTGATATTTTCAACTCGTAACTACCCACGGTTTCATCTGCAACAGCTTTCAACAGCTCCACAAAATCACTTTCCATTCTTGGTAAAACACTTTCCGTTTCTGGATCGCCCATACGGCAATTGTATTCAATTACATTTGGTTGTCCGTTGGTGTTCATCAGGCCAATAAAAATAAAACCTTTGTAATGGATATTATCTGCTTGCAAACCTTTAACCGTTGGGATTACCACCAATTCTTCCACCTTTTTCAAAAAGGCTTCATCTGCAAATGGAACCGGAGAAACCGAACCCATACCACCTGTGTTTAAACCCGTATCGCCTTCGCCAATGCGCTTGTAATCTTTTGCAGATGGTAAAATCACATAATCTTTTCCGTCAGTAACTACAAAAACAGAAAGCTCAATACCAGTCAAAAACTCCTCGACAACTACTTTTGAACTGGCCTCACCAAATTTCGCTTCTGCAAGCATCAACCGCAATTCTTCTTGCGCTTCGGCCAAACTAGTGCAAATCAAAACGCCTTTACCGGCTGCTAAACCATCCGCTTTAAGCACAACTGGCATTGGGTGATGCTTTAAATAAGTTAAACCTTGTTTTAAAGTATCAACGGTAAAAGTTTGTGATGCCGCCGTTGGAATATTGTGTTTTTCCATAAAAATTTTAGAAAAATCCTTACTCCCCTCTAATTGCGCACCATCTTTCTTCGGTCCAATAACCGGAATTGCTTTCAACGCTTCATCCGCTAAAAAATAATCATGAATACCTTTTACTAAAGGTTCTTCTGGTCCAACCAAAACTAAATCGACACCATTAGCTAACACAAAACCTTTAATGCCGGCAAAATCAGTAACTTTTAATGCTACATTTTTCCCGTAAGCGCCAGTTCCGGCATTTCCAGGAGCAATAAAAAGTTGGTCGCACAATGCGCTTTGGCTAATTTTCCATGCAAAAGTGCTTTCTCTTCCGCCCGATCCAAGTATCAAAATATTCATGCTCCAAAAATAGGATAAGATAATGTACAACAAAAATGTAATTGCTATTTAAATAAGTTCTTTTTTTAGAAGAGCAGGTTTCTCCTCCATTTTTAGTGTCAGTCGGGCTTTCCGCTATAGCCCTCCATTAGCATTACGGGGCTGCCGCTGCAATCCCGTCTAGGTACTTAAGTCAGCACAAATTAACAAAGCACTTAATAACTGGCTACCAATAATACGAACCACTTGCCGTTGGTGTTATCACCATACCGCTTCTCTCGATACTACTTTAGTGGTGCGGTGATGACACCGACCATAGGAAAAACAACCTTGAGACATTGTTTATAAGCAATTTATTCCAACACTTAACTTTAACCGAATATTTTATAGATTTCGGCTAAAGCCAAAATTACCTCACGTTAATAAATGGGCTAAAGCCCATTCCTATTGATCTTTTTGAATCTATCAATCGAATTCGGCTTTTAATGTAAAAAAAACTCAAAAAGACTATCAACTTGCGTTAGGGATTGCAGTGAAAATCCTTTTTGTCCGCCAGCTGGCGGACAAAAAATTGTTCCAAAGGAACTCTTTCGGAGCAACAAAAAGTCCACCCGAATGCCTAAATAATCTTATTAAAAAGTAAACGCAAGTGATTTAAAGCAAGGCTGTATTTTTATTCAATAAAGCAATATTTAATTTGGTAAATTATTGTCATAATTAACCCTCCGTTGGGTTAAATAAATTGCCCCAAATTATATGTTTTTTTAGTTTTCCACAACGTTAAACAGTTCAGAAACAACCAAATACAAACGCTTGCTCAATCTAGGGCAATGTTAAAATTTTGCTTGTGGAAAACTGGAATTCTTTTATAGCACAAAGGAGTATAAATTTGAGGAAAAACCCCTAAAGTTTTTTGGTTCAACAATCTTTAACGATAAAATTAAAACAGTAATGGCAAAAGCTTCTACAAACAAATCTGCGAAAGGCCTCAAATTTGAGCGTTACTTTAGTAAAGAAGGAAAAAGTGTTTACGATCTTTTTGATTATGACAGAAGATCTTCCGTAATCAGAAATCCTTCTGGAGACGCAGTTTTTGAAATGAACGATGTAGAAGTTCCGCACAGCTGGTCTCAGGTTGCTACAGATATTTTAGCACAAAAATATTTCAGAAAAGCTGGTGTTCCACAAGCAGATGGTTCAACAGGTTCTGAAAACAGCATTAAGCAAGTGGCTCACCGTTTGGTAAACTGCTGGAAAGTTTGGGGCGAGCGTTATGGCTATTTTGCAACAACCAAAGACGCGGAAATTTTTTACGACGAATTAGTTTACACAATTGTTGGTCAATTGGCAGCGCCAAACTCGCCACAATGGTTCAATACAGGTTTACATTCTTCTTACGGAATTACCGGTGGTCCACAAGGTCACTATTATGTAGACCCAATTACAGAGAATTTAGAAAAATCAACTTCAGCTTACGAGCGCCCACAACCACACGCTTGCTTTATTTTATCTGTAGAAGATGATTTAGTAAACGAAGGTGGTATTATGGATCTTTGGGTTCGTGAGGCTCGTATTTTTAAATACGGTTCTGGCGTTGGAACCAATTTCTCAAAAATTAGAGGAGAAAGCGAAAAATTAAGTGGTGGAGGTTATTCTTCTGGCTTAATGTCTTTCTTAAAAATTGGAGATAGAGCTGCTGGAGCAATCAAATCAGGTGGAACTACAAGAAGAGCAGCCAAAATGGTTTGTTTGGATTTAGACCACCCAGAAATTGAAAGTTTTGTAAGCTGGAAAGTTGAAGAAGAGAAAAAAGTTGCTGCGTTAATTGCCGCAGGTTACGCTTCTGATTATGAAGGCGAAGCTTACCGCACCGTTTCCGGACAAAATTCTAACAACTCGGTTCGTATTCCAAATACTTTCTTTAATGCAATGAAAGAAGGAAAAGGTTGGGATTTAACCGCTCGTTCAGACGGCCGCAGAATGAAAACCATTGATGCAAACAAACTTTGGGACGATATCGCATTTGCTGCTTGGGCTTGTGCAGATCCTGGTGTTCAGTTTGACACTACAATTAACGAATGGCATACTTGCCCAGAAGGTGGAAGAATTAATGCTTCTAACCCTTGTAGCGAGTACATGTTCTTAGACAATACGGCGTGTAACTTAGCATCTATTAACCTGCGTCATTTCTTCGATTTAAAAACATTAATTTTTGATGTTAAAGGTTTTGAGCATACTTCTCGTATCTGGACTACAGTATTAGAAATTTCTGTTTTGATGGCGCAATTCCCATCAAAAGAAGTCGCACAGTTATCTTACGATTACCGGACTTTAGGTTTAGGTTATGCCAACTTAGGTTCCATGTTAATGGTTGCCGGCATTCCTTACGATAGCGATAAAGCTAGAGCAATTGGTGGTGCAATTACTGCAATTATGACTGGTGTTTCTTATGCTACTTCGGCTGAAATGGCTAGAGAGTTAGGCACTTTCAACAGATACCAAGATAACAAAGAAAACATGTTACGTGTCATGCGTAACCACAGATATGCAGCTTACAACGCTACAGATAATTACGAAGGTTTAGAAATTGCGCCTCCAGGAATTGACCAAAAAACTTGTCCTGATTATTTATTATCAGCGGCTTGCAATGCGTGGGATAAAGCAGTTGAAATGGGTGAGAAATACGGATATCGTAACGCTCAAACTACTGTAATTGCACCAACTGGAACTATTGGTTTAGTGATGGATTGCGACACAACGGGTATCGAACCTGATTTTGCTTTGGTGAAATTCAAGAAACTATCTGGTGGTGGTTATTTCAAAATCATCAACCAAGCAGTTCCTGCAGCTTTAAGAAATTTAAAGTATAACGAAGAAGAAATCACAACCATCGTTAACTACGCAAAAGGTTCAGCAACCATCAAAAATGCACCTCACGTTAATCCAGATAGCTTAAGAGCAAAAGGTTTTACTGACGCTGATTTAGAAAGATTAGACAAAGCAATTGTTTCTGCCTTTGAAATTGGTTTCGCATTTAACGTATGGACTTTAGGCGAAGATTGTTTACACCGTTTAGGCTTTAAAGCCGAGCAGTACAATGCGCCAGACTTTAACATATTAAAATCTTTAGGTTTTACTCGTACCCAAATTGCAGAAGCAAATGAATTCATCTGCGGAACAATGACGATTGAGGGTGCACCTTATTTAAAAGAAGAGCATTATCCAATTTTTGATTGTGCAAATAAAAACGGAGCAAAAGGCGTAAGATACATTCATGCTCATGGCCACATTAAAATGATGTCGGCAGCACAGCCTTTCCTTTCGGGAGCAATTTCTAAAACGATCAACTTACCAAATGAAGCTAAGGTTGAAGAAATTAAAGAAAGCTACGAACTATCTTGGAGCTTAGGCTTAAAAGCTAACGCACTTTACCGCGATGGTTGTAAATTATCTCAACCATTATCTACAAAATCTGATACCAAAGAAGAGAAAATTGACACGGTTGAAGATGTACTGGGTAAAGCAGGCGAATTAAAATTAAGTGACTTAACGCCAGAACAAGTTTTAGAAGCAGCAACAGCAATTCTACAACGTTCAGAAGACACCAACTTTATGCGTCAGCTTTCAAGAGTTGTACAAAAGAAAGTGATGCCTGCAAAACGTAGAGGTTATACTCAAAAAGCAAGTATTGACGGACAAACTGTTTTTGTTAGAACAGGAGAATACGGTGACGGAACTTTAGGAGAAATTTTTGTGGATATGCACAAAGAAGGTGCAACTTTCCGTTCGTTGATGAACTGTTTTGCAATTGCAGTATCGGTTGGTTTACAATATGGAGTGCCTTTGGAAGAATACGTAGAGAAATTCACTTTCACTCGTTTTGAGCCAGCAGGAATGGTTGCAGGTCATGCAAACATTAAATCAGCAACTTCTATCATCGATTATATCTTCAGAATGTTAGGTTATGATTACCTAAACCGTACGGATTTGGTACACGTAATTACAGAACAAAATGTAGTTACTGATAACCCAACGATGCAGGACAGCGATGTAAATACTGATGCTACTAATATTTACACGCCAGCGCAAGTTAAAGAAACAGCTACCTCAGCACAAGCAAGTGCGAAAGGTCAGTCTTTTGATTTGTCAATGGGTGCACAGTCAGATGCTCCTGCTTGTAGCAGTTGTGGCCATACCACCATCCGCTCTGGTACTTGTTACAAGTGTTTGAATTGTGGAACTTCGATGGGATGTTCTTAAGTTTGATAAGTTTTAAGTAGAAAGTTAAAAGTTTAAAGCCCTGCAACGTTTGTTGTGGGGCTTTTCTTTTTGTAAATTACATTCCCCTATGAAAGAATAAGTTTATAAAAAAATTATATTAATATCTCCTTCGGTTTCGTTATTTTAAATATATTTATCTTTATGGAAACAGCGCCCGAGTTAGAAAAAACAATTAATCTTGTTCTTACTCCATCAATCAACTTTGCTCTACAACAAAACCATGTCCCTATTATTAGGGAATTTCTTTTGACAAATAATACAGAGGAGAACTGGCATAATGTGGAGATTGAAATTACGAGTGAGCCAGAATTCTCAGTAACTTGGAAAAAAAGAATTGAATGTATCAGCAAGGGTGAGATTTTTCAGCTTAAAACTATTCCCCTAAGTTTGTCTTTCACGTTTCTTGCTGAACTTACAGAAAGCTTAACAGGCCAATTAATTATAAAAGTTATCGTAGATGGTGCTGTTAAGTACGTTGAGCATTTCCCAGTAAATCTTCTAGCGTTTGATCAATGGCCAGGGATAACAGTGCTACCAGAAATGGTTTGCGCCTTCGTCACGCCCAATCATCCTGAGATTCCTAAAATTATTCTGCGAGCATCCTCGCTCTTAGAAAAATGGACGGGGAGCCCTTCTTTCGACGAATACCAGAGTAGAAACCCAAACAGAGTGAGAAAACAGATGGCCGCTATTTATGAAGCCATTTCCGAGTTTAAAATTGTTTATTGCTCTGTACCTGCAAGTTTTGAGGAGAGTGGCCAGCGGGTTAGGCTGTCGGATTCAATTCTTGCTAATAAACTAGGTAATTGCTTGGATCTCTCTTTATTATACGCGGCTTGTTTGGAAGCTGTTGGCATCCACCCGTTGATAATCATAATTAAAGGTCATGCTTTTGCGGGAGCTTGGCTAATTGATGAGTCTTTTGCAGACTCTGTTAATGATGATCCTTCATTGCTGTCTAAAAGAACAGCCGAAGGAATCAATGAAATTGCCTTGGTTGAGGCAACTTGTATGAATAGCGGACAACCCAACTCGTTTGACAGCGCTGTAGGTTCTGCAAACCAGAAACTTTTAAATACTGACGATTTTGTGCTGTTTATAGATGTTAAACGAACAAGATTCGGTGGCATTCGTCCACTTCCGCTAAGAGTACCTACTTCCACTGGATTTATAATTAAACAAGAGATTGAAAATACCAGAGAAAATATTCTTCCCGAAGATGTTTACATCAGCGAAAAGCTTGTTCACATCGAAAAAATAGATGTTACTAAGCAAAGAATTTGGGAGAGAAAGTTACTTGATCTTACGCTAAGAAATAGCTTACTTAACATTAGGCTAACCAAAAGTGTTATACAATTTATCACGATAAATAGTGGCAAACTGGAAGATTCTATTGCAAATGGCGAGGAATTTCAGGTACTTGCAAAACCCTTAGACTGGGATAGCCCGTTGCGGGATGCAGGGGTTTATCAAGGCATCCATCACACAGATCCTATCTCGGATTTGGTGCAGCATGAACTTTCACAAAAGCGCATCAGAACTTTTCTTTCCGAAAACGAACTCAACCATAGTTTAACACACCTTTATCGTTCATCAAAATTATCTATAAGTGAAAATGGTGCAAACACTTTGTTTATAGGACTTGGAATGCTAAAGTGGTACGAAACCGAGGCGAGCGAAAGACCTCGATACGCTCCAATTCTATTGCTCCCTGTCGAAATCACTCGTAAATCTGCACAAAAGGCTTTTACAATCAAAAGTCGACAAGAAGAAACCATCATGAATATCACGCTTCTTGAAATGATTCGTCAGGATTTTGGAATAACCATAGGCGGATTAGAAACGTTGCCGGCAGATGAAGTTGGTGTAGATGTAAAAGCCGTGTTCAATATTATGAGGCAGGCTATTATGGGAAAATCGCGTTGGGATATTGAAGAACAGGCGCTTTTAGGCACTTTTTCTTTCAGCAAGTTTGTGCTTTGGAACGATATTCATAACAATGCTGATAAATTATGCCGCAATAAAGTTGTGGCAAGTCTTGTTTCGGGTAAACTGGAATGGCAACCTGAAGAAAATGCTACTTTAACAGAAATCTCTGACGCCATTTTGCACCCTAAAGATGTTGCACTTCCTATCAGTACAGATTCATCTCAGTTGCAAGCCATTATTTCTTCCGCCCAAGGTAAAAGCTTTGTGCTACACGGCCCTCCAGGGACTGGCAAATCACAAACGATTACAAATATTATCGCCAATGCACTTTATGCGGGTAAAAAAGTTCTTTTTGTCGCTTCAAAGAAAGTAGCGCTTGATGTTGTATATGATAAACTGAAAGCCATAGGGATTGGTACGTTTTGTTTAGAATTGCATTCTAATAAGTCAAAAAAGTCAGAAGTCCTCGAGCAATTAGAAGTTGCAACTGAGGTAATCGGCACTGCATCTCCAGAAAATTTTAACTCAGAAGCGGACAGATTGTTTGAATTGAGAAATGAACTCAATGTTTATGTAGAGTCTCTACACCGCAAATATCCCTTTGGCTATTCTCTTTTCGATTTGATTAATGGCTATAGTTTATTGCCAAAATCAGAGGACAAAGTATATTTTCCTAGGTCTGTTGTCGATGATCTAACGCCCAGTCAGCTAATTATTTGGGAAGATATTGTGAGCGAGATAAGTGCGGTTGGTAAAATTATCGGTCAGCCAAACGATCATCCGCTACATCTGATTAATATCACGAGTTATTCGTCTCAAATTAAACAGGATGCACAACAAAACATCGAAAAACTAAAAGAACTATTAACAGCTAATGAAAAAAACATTTATGCAGTCGCTGAAAAACTGAATTTGACAGACAAGATCCATCTGGCAAAAGAGGAAGATGCTTTGGTTGAAATTACCGAAATACTATTGAATGTTAAAGATTTTCCAGCTAGCATGCTCGAGATTGATTCGCTGGAGCAAGTGCTGTCACAGGTCATTGGTTTATCGGAACACGGCAACAATAGAAATAGTCTATGGAAAAGCCTTTTTGAAAGTTTTGATAAAGAAATTCTTCAATTCCCAGCCACACACAGCTTAAGAGATTGGAACATGGCGGAAGACAAGTGGTTTTTGATGAAATGGCTGGATCAAAGTAAAATTGTGAAATCGCTCAAAAAGCTATCCAACGGTGCTAAAATCGAAAAGGAGAGCATAGAAAATACGCTTCAAAAAATAATTGAGTATCAGGAAGAACAAC
Organism: Sphingobacteriales bacterium; assembly: GCA_038243635.1. GTDB lineage: Bacteria > Bacteroidota > Bacteroidia > Sphingobacteriales > Sphingobacteriaceae > Pseudopedobacter. The sequence goes on along the minus strand of JBBSQW010000006.1, from coordinate 69,696 downwards.
AGGTAATTGATAACGCAGAATTTCTTCCGCAAGTGTTAGGTTTTTTATGGAAAAGCGGAGAACCCGATTGGGCAATGCTTAAAGCAATAAGTGAAAACATTATCAAACTTAATAAAGCTATAATTTCAATTACTGGAATTTCTGAAATCAAACAATGGCGACTTTCTTTTAGCACTAAACTGAGCGAAGGAAGCCAGAGTTATTCCCTCGATAATAAACATGCGTTTTTAAATTTTATTGATGTTAAAAAACAGATTGCTGAGGTAGAACTCGAAATTGAAAACCTGCTGAATGTAAATTTCGGAGTGTTAAAAGAATCGGTGCCAACTTGGACGAAATACCTGCTTTCAGAAACGACTAACTGGCTCAATCATATCAGCGAGCTTAAAGATTGGTTCAATTGGGTCGAGATTAAAAACAAAGCAATTAACGCTCAGCTTCAACCGTTAATTGACGCCTATGAAAGCGGAGCAGTAAAAACAGAGGAAGTTATCTTACAGTTTAAAAAAGGTTTCTTTAAATCTGGAGCAGAGTATATCATCGAAAAAAATCCAAATCTGGCGGTTTTTAACGGAGAATTATTCAGTGAAAAAATCAAGAAGTTTAGTGAGTTAAGCAGTCGATTTGAAGAGTTGACAAAAAAAGAACTTTATGCCAAACTCGCTTCTAAAATTCCTTCATTTACGCAGGAAGCGTCCCAAAGTTCGGAAATTGGTTTCTTACAAAAGACAATTAGAAATAACGGAAGAGCAATTTCCATACGAAAAATATTCGATTCTATTCCAAATTTATTGCCTCGGTTAACGCCTTGCATGCTGATGAGTCCGATTTCCGTAGCGCAATATTTTGATGCTGATAGCGCTAAGTTTGATTTGGTAATATTTGATGAGGCTTCCCAGATGCCGACTTGCGAAGCTATTGGAGCAATAGCTAGGGCAACAAATGTCATCGTTGTTGGTGACCCCAAACAGATGCCGCCAACAAACTTCTTTTCATCAAACAATATAGACGAAGAAAATATTGACAAGGAAGATTTAGAAAGTATTTTAGATGACTGTTTAGCACTTTCTATGCCTTCGCAACACCTATTATGGCATTACAGAAGTAAACACGAAAGTCTAATTGCATTTAGTAACTCAAAGTACTACGAAAATAAACTGCTAACCTTTCCGTCAACAGATGACATTGTGAGCAAAGTGCAATTTATGCCAGTAAAAGGGTTCTACGACAAAGGCAAGACGAAGCAAAACAGAGCTGAAGCAGATGCGATAGTGAGCGAAGTGGTTTCAATACTTTCGGATCCTAACCTTTCTGACAAAAGTATTGGAATTGTAACTTTCAGCTCCGTACAGCAAACTTTGATAGAGGATTTATTGACTGATGTTTATAGATTGCGCCCAGATTTAGAAGCAATTGCTTTAGAATCCAAAGAACCTATTTTTATTAAAAATCTTGAAAACGTTCAAGGTGATGAAAGAGACATCATCCTTTTCTCCATTGGCTACGGTCCAGATCAGAATGGGAATGTTAGTCATAATTTCGGACCTATAAACAGAGAAGGAGGATGGAGAAGGCTGAATGTTGCCGTCTCAAGGGCAAGATATGAAATGAAGGTATTTTCAACACTTACCTCAGATAGAATTGATTTAAATAGGGCAGGTTCAGAAGGTGTTGCTGGGTTAAAAGCTTTTTTGGCTTATGCCGAAAAAGGGAGAATAGCACTTCCGATCAGAACAAAGTTTTCTGCGGAGGATTCTGATTCTTTTGAAAATGTAATCGCAAAAGAAATACGGTCGTACGGTTACGAGGTCCATACAAATGTTGGGTGCTCAGATTACAAAATTGATATTGCCATAATTGATAAACAGAACCCATCCGCTTATATCCTTGGAATTTTGACAGATGGAAAAAATTATCAAAACTCCAAAACGTTAAAAGACCGAGAAATAACACAAGTAAGCGTACTTAAAATGCTGGGATGGAATATTCATAAAATATGGTCAACAGAGTGGTGGGAGAAATCTGACAAAGTTTTAAGCGGGGTAATAAACGCTATTAAATTAGCAGAAGAACATAAAAACAAACCCGCAGAAAAACCGGAAATATTTATCGCAGTGGCTCCTACAAATGAGGAGCTAAACGTAACCGCTCTTCCGTTGAACGTAGAGGAAGAAGTTAAATCTGAAATTGATATACCCCAAAATGGATTAACTGATAATGTTTATCAACTTACTCAACTCGACAAAGTAAACAACAATTACCCTGATGAATTTTACCATTTTTCAAATGTTGATTTAATAAGCAAGCAGATAAATCAGGTTTTAATTACCGAAGCGCCTATCAGCAAAAATTTATTATGCAAAAGGGTTTTGAACGCTTGGGATATATCCAGATTAGGTTCAAAAATTAGCCAACATTTCGATTCTATTTTTAAGCAATTAGATATTAAAACAATTGAGGTTGATGGAACTGATTTTTTCTGGAATGTAAATCAAAAACCATCAGATTATACTATTTTTAGGATTCCCGATAGCGATACTAATAAAAGAGATGCGGATGACTTGCCACCAGATGAAGTTGCAAATGGGGTAAAAAAAATACTTAAAAACCAAATTAGCTTGCCCGAAGTAGATTTAATTAGAGAGACCGCAAAGCTTTTTGGTTACGCCAGAATAGGGATTAATGTGGAAACAAAAATGAAATCTGGTATTCAAATAGCAATTTCTCACAAACATGTTAAAGAAAGCGGAGGACGTGTTGTCATTATTGAGGAATAAATCAACCTACGTCTGGAAAACTTGTATGTATTGCACCGATAAGATTGCTCTGTGTTAGTATTTTTTTTTAGTATACTCTGATAATTTAAGATAAGCTAAAGTTTACGCCTAAAAAAATCCGATTCCATTTGCCTTAGCAAACAAAATCGGATTAAAACTAAATCAAAAACTGTCTTTATTATCTACTAGGTCTTCCGCTTCCACTGCTTCTTGTAGAAGATGATGAGGAAGTACTACCGCTAGACGAAGGCGCACCGGATCTTTCTGCACTCCTACTTGGCGCACTACTTTCAGCTCTTGGAGTTGGCGCACTTGATCTTTCTGCACTTCTACTCGGAGCATTACTCTGCTCTCTAGCTGCTGGCGCACTTCGTTCTACTCTTTCAGGGCGACTACTTGGCGCTTCGCTTCTTTGTGGAGAGCTTGGCGATGTATTGCTTCTTGTAGCTTCAGTTCTAGTAGGTGTACTTGACCTTGGTGATTCTGAACGTTCCGGCCTGCCACTACTTGAACTTCTATCCACATCAGAACGTGTTGTCGGTACTTCATCTCTAGTACCTTCTGTTCTATCTGGCGCATTTGATCTTGGCACTTCAGTACGTTCTGGTCTGCCAGAACTTGTACTTCTATCCGCATCAGAACGTGTTGTTGCACTTGGATTTCTACCATCACCATCCCTACTGCCAGAGCGTTCTGGTCTGGTCGTCGATGTTGAATTGCTTCTCTCCGTATTAGTTAAAGTTCTATCTACGTTACTATCACTCCTACTCGGTCTTGCTGTATTACTTGCAATGGTGCGAGGTGCAGAAGTTCCGCTTCGATCCACATTTGGTCGGTAAATATTCACTTCACCACGAGTAACTCGATCCGAACCTGGTCTGCTGTTGTCAGACACTTTGTAAACTGGCACATCACTACGGGTTGCTCTTCTTACATCATCCCTACCCGGCCCGCTGTAATAACGCACCCGATCATTGGTGTAAATATTATTGATGATCGTGGTATTGTTCACGATGTAAACATTACGTCTTGGCTCCCAATATCTGCTATACGACGGATAATAAATACAACGTTGTGGAATAAATACCCAGTAATTATCTGGCACATAATGACGTCTTCCAACATGGATGTTGATATTTATTCGTGGACCTAAAGGCGCCCATCCATAATAACCTCCACCAGTTCTCCACGTTACCCAAGCTGGTCCCCATTCGGTATCTGGCATCCAAATCCAACCATCGTATTTATCGTAAAACCATCTTCCATAATGGAAAGGTGCCCAACCCCATTCGTAGTCAGAAACCCAAGTATTTCCGTACTCAGTCATTACCCAATGTCCGTTGGTGTAATACGGTCTAAAATCACTACCTACATTTGGTCGCCAAACATATCCATAATCGGGATTAGTAACCCAGTCACCATAGTAAGAAAGCTCATCGTAAAACACCTGTAAACTAATGTTTTTCCGCGACCGAGCTTCCGCATTATGGTTGGTAAGGCTTATCAATATGAAGAATACACTGAAAGCCCACGCTATTTTTTTGATGCTGTTGCTCATGTTTTCTAAGATTTAATTTGGTTGAATAATTAATTAACGCTTCAAAATTAGGTTTAATGTGTTGTGTTTAAAATGTGACAAATTAGTCATCAAACACATTATTCTACTTTCTGATATAAGAACGATATCCCTTTGCGAGCGGTCTTACTTATAAGACGATACGTTATGCAAAAAGGTGTCACATAAAATAACCTAATATAGTTTGGAGCTTTTTAAAAGCAAATGGTTTAATTTGTAACATGGCAAAAGGCACATTATACCTCATCCCCGTGGTGATGGCAGAAGGAGCAGAACAAAAATCGTTGACTCCTTTTTTATCACAAACCATCAATGAAATCAAAGAATACATTGTTGAAAACGAAAAAACCGCAAGACGCAATTTAAAGAATGCAGGCTTAATTACCAAGCAGGCAGATCTGATTATTCACGATTATGGAAAACACGAAAGAAATGGCAGTTTAAAGCCTTATTTCCAAGGATTAGAAGCCGGCAATGATGTTGGTTTAATGAGCGAAGCAGGTTGCCCCGGAGTTGCAGATCCGGGAGCTGATATTGTAGCTGAAGCACACAAAAGAGGCATAAAAGTAGTTCCTTTAGTTGGCCCAAGTTCTCTGCTTTTGGCTTTGATGGGTTCTGGTTTTAATGGACAAAGTTTTGCTTTTCATGGCTATTTACCCATTGATAAAATGGACCGGATGAAAAGGATTAGAGAACTAGAATCTTTTGCTGACAGATTTAAACAAACGCAACTGTTTATTGAAACACCGTTCAGAAATAACCCAATGATGAATGATATTTTAGCAAGTTGCAGAAATGATACTAGATTATGTATTGCGTCTAACTTAACTGCTGAGAACGAACTGTTGCAAACTAAAACTATTGCGCAATGGAAATTAGAACAGCCTGATTTACACAAACAGCCTACTATTTTCTTGCTGTATAAAGCCAAATGAGAATCCCTACACCATCCGATGTTTTAATAGTTGGCGTTAGTCCAGTTTCTTTAGGCTTTGCAACCCTTTTAGCTAAAGGAGGATTAAATGTGTTGGTTATAGATGAGTCAGAAGGGCAAGCGGATGAAAATGAACGGAACTTAAATTTGAGTTTTTACACTAAGGAAGTATTAATCCAACACGGCTATCAGCTTAATAAAGAAACTACTGAACGAGATTTTACCGAGCAAAGTCTTGTTTTGTTAGCACATAGCCTATGTTGTGTAGTTTGGGAGACTCAATTAAAGAGCTCTTCAAACAAGGAACACCAGTTGGTACAAGATGGAATTGTCCAACAGCACCATACTAACTTTGTTTTTAGTTTAAAGGATATAGAAATCAATCAGGCTAATAACGAAGCGAATTTTAGAAACGCTTTTGTTCTAGCTTGGCGAGTGATTGGCGTTCAGCTTCAAAACTTTCATCCATTTATTCTGCACTCGTTCGATCTTGAAAAGAATTTGATTTCGGATTTCTATCGGGTGAAAAAAGAAAGTAGATTTTTAACAAAGTGGATTGCAAAGATAACATCAGCAAAACCAGAAAACTTAACATTGATTGGTAGTCCAGTTAATTTACATTTAAGTCAACAACGAGTTTTGGAAGCTGGCAGGTTATTGCCTGATTTGCCATTTTATGACGAAAAATTAAAGCTGGAAACCTCGCTTTATCAATGGTGTAGCTACCAATATTTTTCGATGATCATTATTGGAAGTGTAAACTCGCACTACTTATTCAACGTTGCAAAATGGGTTCAGCTGAATTTTAACGTTAAACTATTCTACCTGCCCTATAGCGAAAAGAACGAGCCCATTTTCAAAGCCTTAGGAATATTAGAGAAAGAAAAACGAACTTTAATTATAAGACCCGACAAATACATTTCTTTTGTTAATGATATTTTGGAAACGGATATTATTGACAACTATTTAAGGAATGTTTTATTGATGAATGCTAATGCTGAAAAAGGATTTACTCAATAGTGTCTGTTTATCCCTTAGAGTGTACGAACGGGAACGTTTAATGAGCAAATTCACCATTTTAGCTACCAATTTAGTTCACTCTGTTCAACAATGACGCAAATCCGAAGCTTCGGTAGACACTTCATCTGCAAATTCGCCATTGTACCTGAATAACTTTAACATGAGATATTTCAATCTGTTCAACATGATGGGGTTTTCCAATTTTCGATAAAACCGCATTAACGATTGAAACGGTATCCTTTTTGGTTTTTCTGCCAAAAAGATATAGTAAAAAGCGTGTTAAAATGCCCAAATTATGGATACAGTCCGCCGAAAGGCAAAACGCTAATTCTTTCCCCAAAATGTTCAAAATTCGGGTTTTAATTTGGGGGTTAAATTCTCCATCTTCGTATCTTCAAAAAACCACACAAACATGTCAGATCACCATATCTTTTTAGTTGCGCAGGAATTAAACGTAGGAAGTAAGCAAGTGCAAGCCACTTTGAACCTTCTCGACGAAGGCGCAACCGTTCCTTTTATTTCGAGATACCGTAAAGAAATGACCGGTAGTTTGGATGAAGTGCAAGTGGCTGCAATTAGAGATCGTGTGCAACAATTACGGGATTTAGACAAGCGTAAAGAGGCGGTTTTGAAATCTATTGAAGAACAAGGAAAGCTGACAGAGGAATTAAAAAAAGCTGTTTTATCTGCAGAAACGATGGCACTTTTGGAAGATATTTACTTGCCTTACAAACAAAAACGTAAAACAAAAGCATCCATGGCTCGTGAAAAAGGGTTAGAACCTTTGGCTTTAAGTCTGTTTAAGCAAGACCAAAACAGTCCAGAAAATGAAGCTGACAAATATATCGACACCGAAAAAGGCGTAAACAATTCGATTGAGGCTTTGCAAGGTGCGAGAGATATTATTGCCGAAATGATTGCCGAAAATGCAGAAGCAAGGCTAACCTTGCGAAATCTGTTTTTTAACAAAGGCCTCTACAAAGCAGTCGTTTTAAAAGGAAAAGAAGCCGAAGGAATAAAATACAAAGACTATTTTGAGTGGAGCGAGCCTGTGAAAACTGCGCCATCGCACCGTATTTTGGCCATGCGACGTGGAGAAAAAGAGCAAATTTTAAAGTTAGATGCTTTGCCAGAAGAGGAAGCCGCGGTAAGTATTTTAGAACAGCAATTTATAAAAGGCAACAATAAAAAAAGTGCGGAAGTGAAACAAGCTTTAGATGATAGCTATAAACGCTTGTTAAAGCCATCGATGGAAACAGAAACTCGCTTAAAATCTAAACAACTGGCAGATGAAGAAGCAATCCGTGTGTTTGCCGAAAATGCTCGTCAGCTTTTATTAGCAGCACCAATTGGGCAAAAAAGAGTTTTAGCTTTAGACCCAGGATTTAGAACGGGTTGCAAATTGGTTTGCTTGGATGAACAAGGTAAATTATTAGAAAACACCACTATTTACCCGCATACAGGTCCTGGCGTTGCAAAAGAAGCAGCACAGACTTTAAAGTTTTTGTGTGAGAAATATAAGATTGAAGCCGTTGCCATTGGTAACGGAACTGCTGGCAGAGAAACGGAAGATTTTGTGAAAGCACAAAATTTAGAGGGCGTTTTGGTGGTGATGGTGAACGAAAGCGGCGCATCAATTTATTCAGCATCTGACACGGCAAGAGAAGAATTTCCAGATCAGGATATAACCGTTCGTGGCGCAGTTTCTATTGGACGTAGGATGATGGATCCATTAGCCGAATTGGTGAAAATTGATCCGAAATCTATTGGTGTTGGGCAATATCAGCATGACGTTGATCAAACTAAATTACAATCTTCTTTGGATGATACGGTAATGAGCTGTGTAAACGCAGTTGGTGTGGAGTTGAATACGGCTTCGAAGCAAATTTTAGCTTATGTATCTGGTTTAGGTCCGCAATTGGCGCAAAATATTGTGGAGTATCGCAATACTCATGGTGCATTTAAAAATAGAGCATCGTTAAAAAAAGTTGCCCGTTTGGGTGATAAAGCTTTTGAACAGGCAGCCGGTTTTTTAAGAATTAGAAATGGAGAACATCCTTTAGATGCCAGTGCGGTACACCCAGAACGTTACGCTTTAGTTGCGCAAATGGCTAAAGATGTAAATCGCAAAATTGAAGATTTGCTAAAAGATGCAAAGCTTAGGGAACAAATCGATTTAAAAAAATACGTTTCTGAAGAGGTTGGTTTACCAACTTTAAAGGACATTGTTGCGGAATTGGCAAAACCTGGTCGCGACCCACGTGAACAATTTGAAGCTTTTGCTTTTGCTGATGGCATTAATAAAATTGACGATTTAAAACCGGGAATGAAGTTGCCAGGCATCGTAACTAACATTACTAATTTTGGTGCTTTTGTAGATATAGGCGTTCATCAAGATGGTTTGGTGCATTTAAGCCAGATGGCAGATAAGTTTATCTCGAACCCCAACGAAGTGGTAAAAGTTTCGCAAAGAGTACAGGTTACCGTGGTTGATGTGGATGCTGTTCGTAAAAGAATTTCCTTGACTATGAAATCGGGCGAGAAAAAAGCTGCTGAACCTGCAAGAGAGCGGAAACCAGTGGCTAATCAAAAACCTCAGCCTCGGAAACCAGAGCCAATTGTTAAGAAAAAAGAAGTGAAGCCAAAAGAGTCAACAAACGATATGGCGACGAAACTGGCAGCGTTGATGGGAAAATTCAAATAGCTATTGATTTTACGCAGGGTCCTCGAAAACAGAGACCCTGCGTGGACTAAAGGGTTTTACTCTTCCTCGCGTCATTTCGAGGGACGAGAATCTCACAAGCAAGGTCTGAATATAACATAGCCTACATATTCGTGAGATGTTTCAAATCGTTGAACATGAATTTGCTTTACTTAATAACATTGGGGAGATCCTGCTTCAACGAAGTAGGCTTTTTACAGAAGACTTGCATTTTCACCTGAAACACATCCACAATACCAACCTTTCAATTTCCCAACAAACACGGCATTAGTCTCTCACATTCACCTCAAACCATACTAAAGATATCTCAAACGCTATCCTTTAAATGTTAAAATACCTTAAATTTCAATCCGACTGAAAAAGAATCGCCATCTTTAAACATCCTATGGTTTTTAGAAAAACTTTTATCTCACTCCTACTAATAGCAATTGCATTCACTGCTAATGCACAAGAGAAGGTTTTAATCAAAGGTTTAGTATTTGAGAAAGGGAGTTCTTTAAGGGTTGAAGCTGTAAATATCTTCGTGAAAAACACCCGAAATTCTACCAACACAGATGAGTGGGGAAATTTTGCAATTGAGGTAAATCTTGGCGATACAATTGTATTTAGCAAACTGAATTATGACGATACTGAGCGGCCTATTCTTGCAAAAACCAACTTGGTTATTTATTTAACCAAAGCTATTGCTTTAAACGAGGTGGTGGTAAAAGAACAAAGTAAATCTAAACAACAGCAAGAAATCTTAGACGGCTACCGCAGTAAAGGTGTTTTTTTTAATGGCGATCCACCTATTTTAGCGTATATATTTGCGCCACTTACCGCCTTGCATGAACTTTTAGGTACGGATGCTAACAACGCTCGGAAATTCGGAAATTACATTCAACGTGAAAACGCCCAATCAATGGTTGATCGGCATTTCAACGAGATTGTAATTAAGAAGGCGATTAAAATTCCTGATTCGGAGTTGGTGGAATTTATGTATCTATTTAGGCCAAAGCCAGAAGAAGTTACTTATTGGAACTATTACGACGATATGAACTACGTAAAAAAATCTTACGCCAAGTTTTTGAAACGGAAGAAGTAGAGATTAGCTTACTTTCTACCAGCAAAATTTTTCACTATATCTTCAACAATTTGTGCGGTTTGGTTGGGGAAGTCAATTTGTATTTTCTGTTCTGAACTTACCCAGTTCTTCAATATGGAAACTAAATTGTCATCAATCTTTTTAACCGATGGCACACCCAACTGTTCTGCAGCAAAAGCATTGCAACTTTGTTCGAATTGATTTTTCATCGGCATTAGTAATAGTTTTTTTCCTAAATAAAGCGCCTCTGCAGGACTTTCAAAACCACCTCCTGTGAACAAACCAGCACAATTTTTTAAACTTTTTTTAAAGGTGCAGTTATCAATTTTCTGTACCAACACATTTTTATACTGAAAGGAAGTAGTTTGAGTTCTACTAAAAACCTGCCATTCTACATCGGGTAGTTGGTGTAAGTATTTCACTAGTAGTTTATCGTCTACAGCAGGTAAATAAACGGTATAATAACCCAAATTCTGAGGGATCAAGTCTCTAATTTCTTGCCGGATTACAGGGGTATAAATAAATTTATCGTAAGCTTTAAAGTGGAAACCCAGATGGTGCGTGGTTGGTGCGTAATATTTTAAAATGAGCTCTGCAATTTTCCGGTGCTTTGGCGGACGAGGCGTTAATGGAGAAGAAAACGAAGCTTGATGACTTAGCGATACAGTCGGAATATTTCTCAATTTACAAGCCCAAGCCGTGATTGGTTCAAAATCATTAATGATTAAGTCGTAATTTCTTACTGGTAAAGTAAATATATCTTCTTAAAGCTGCCTAATATTCATATTTTTCAGCGTTTTCCAATAGTTTATTCCTCCTTTTTTACCAAATACGTAACTAAAACCATGAAACTTATACTTGAGCGCATCCTTTAAAGAAACATCGGTCTGCGAGCCACTTACCAGCAAGTCTAGCTCTCCATATTGTTTTAATAACGGAACAATTTCCCTTGCTCTGCTAATGTGACCGTTTCCAGTGCCTTGTATAGCGTATAATATCTTCATAATTACAAAACCTACGCAACATCTATTTTAAATTTTTCCAGTAAGCTATTGATGTTTAACAATTTTTTAAGATCTTCCGTTTCTTCTAGTTCTTCCTTCTCTAGGTAGCTCTGTGGATCATACTTGTAAATCTCCCAATCCTTCCCGTCATATTCCAGTGCAGTCAAACTTTCTACCCAATCGCCAGAGTTTAAATAAACTACAGATCCTCTTTCATTGCTGATGTTTCTAATTTTTGATTGATGAATATGTCCGCAAACTACATAATGATATCCTTTTTCTATGGCAAGTTCGGCAGCAGTTTGTTCAAATTGATTAACAAACTTTACAGCCTCTTTAACGCTTGCTTTTATCCTCTGCGAAAATGAATATTTCTTTTTGCCCATTTTAGCCAGCATCCAATTGGTAAAGTTGTTAATCAGAATCAACGTGTCGTAGCCGACTGCACCAAGTTTTGCAAGCCACTTAGAGTGTTGCATGGTTACGTCAAAAACGTCTCCGTGGAAAAACCAAGCTTTCTTTCCGTTTAGATTAATAACTAACTTATTGACTAAGTGAAAGTTGCCCATGTTAAAATCAACAAATCTTCGCAACAATTCATCATGATTTCCTGTTAAGTAATAAACCTGAACGCCATCTGTAACGAACTTTAATATTTTACGGATAACTTTTAAATGATCCTCGGGAAAGTAAGATTTGCTGAATTGCCAAATGTCGATAATATCACCGTTAAGGATTAAGATCTTGGGATTGATGTTTTTTAAATACTTTAGCAGTTCTTTAGCGTGGCAGCCGTAAGTGCCTAGATGCACATCAGATATAACCACAATATCTAAATCTCTTTTAGACATATTTTATTTTTAGGGAATTGAAATTTTTGATGCTTTGGGTATGCTTATTTTTGGATGAATTGGTTGACGCATCTACGTATTGTTTGAGCGAAGTTAAGGTCTAGTTGTTAACTCGACTTTAACAGTGTGTTATTAAACGGTTATTAATGAACAAAATTAGCCAGCGTTCTTAACCCGTATTGTTAACCAATTCTTTCCTAAAACCTATTTTTTTTATCTTGCGCCCATTGAGTTCTCAATAACAGCTACTATTTATGACGAATTTTAACAAATCCTTTGCTCTTTTTATCCTACTTGGTGTGCTTTTTAGGTTAAGCTCCTGCTTTGAGATTATTGAGGAAATCAACATGAAAAATAACGGTTCTGGCGACGTTATGTTAACTATTAACCTTAGCCAGAGTAAATCAAAAGTTGCGTCAATTATGCTGTTAGATAGTGTTAACGGACGTAAAGTGCCCAGCGAAAAAGACATTAAAACAAAGCTGAACGAAGCGGTAGCTTATCTCCGCAAGTCGGAAGGGATTTCTAACGTAAAAAGCAGTTTAGATTTAGACAATTTTATAGCCACAGTTAGTTTTTCATTCGTAAATGTGTCAAAGATCAACAACATCACAAAAAACATTTTAGCACAGCAAAAAATTAAAACCCCCAATAACTCCTATTACAGTTACAGTACTACTAATAAAATATTTGTTCGTAAATACGAACCAATAAGCACTGCTAAAACCTCTTTCAATAAGCTCAAAGACAAAGATAGAGAGGTTTTTAAAACCGCAAAATACGTAAGTATTTACCGTTTCGAATCGCCCGTGGTAAAAATAAGTAATAACGGGGCGGTAGTTGCTAAATCGAAAAAAGCAATAATGCTAAGGGCAAATATTACAGAATTAATTAACGGAAATATCAACATATCTAATCAAATACAACTCGCCAAATAATATGAAAAAACTAGCTACACTAGCGCTACTTTTAATTTTTGCCTACCAAGTAAAGTCGCAAAATTTAATCAGCAACATTCCAGCAAACGTTTTTGCTGTCGCCAGCGTAAAAAATCAAAATTTGTTCAAATTAATCCCGATTGCGGATTTTGATCAATCTTTTATAGGAAATAAATTTTTAAAAGAAATTTCTAGAACTAAGAATAAAGCATTTGAAAGTGTAGCAGATCTAGGTATAAACCTAAATGAAACCAGCTACTACTTTAGCATTTTAACAGACAGTATCAATTACAACTGTTACCTAATGCCTTTGGCAGATGCGACTAAGTTTTCTGACTTTATAAAAACAGATGACAATCTAATAAAAGCAAACAATGCATCAAATACATTTATGCTAAAAGACAGCTCGGGCGTCATCAAATGGGACAACGAGAAGGTTCTTTACATTGATGGAAAAGTGAACTATAGTTTTTTAGATCAACCAGAAAATGCAGCTCGTTATGGAGTTGTTAAATTGATTAGACCCTATAATAACAGTTACCCACAAGTAGAAGAAAGTGTTGTGGAAATGGATGCGGCAGATACTGCGGTGGTGTCAACTGTTGAAGAAGTCGATGGAATAATGGTAGATACGGTTAGCGTTTATACAGAAGAAGTGGCGCCGCCGACTTATTCGCCACCTGCAGTTGTTGAAGAAGCCGGGGTAGCAATGGTAGATACGGTTAGCGTTTATACTGAGGAAGTAGCTACGCCTGCTTATCCACCATCCGCGGTCCTTGAAGAACAAGATAGCGATCTTACCGGATATTATGAGCGTTATCATGAAAACGAGACAGTAAAAAAGCAGTTGCAGCTAACGTGGGTTTCAAAGCAAGCTGATTATATTTTGGCAGGAGGTTTTAAAAACATTTCAAGCAATAATTCTTACACGAAAAGCATTAACAACAAGGCGGATGCATCTTTATGGGTGTCTGATTTGAAGAGCGTTTATTCAAACCTGCTTAGCGGTATAATTGCCTATAAAAACATCAATGTTTTCAACGGCTTTGGACAAATCAATTTAGATGTGTTTTTAGACAAAGAAAAGATGCGTGTTGAAAGCAAAATGACGTTGGACAATGATATTGCAGAAAGCTATCGGAAGATGATGGACAAAAAAATTAATAGAAAGTTTTTTAAATACATTGATAGTGATAAAGCACTTGGTTTTGCAAGTTATGCGGTAAACACAAAAGCGTATTTGCGAGAGTTTCCTAAACTAATGAGCAAAACTTATGGAAGTTTGCTTGGTGACAAGTACGCCGAATTAGCTGATTTAGGTGGCGATGTATTTTCTGTACTTTTAGATGAAGAGGCAATTGCAAAGGTGGTTAAAGGTGATGCTTTGTTTGTAATTAACGGCGTAACTAAAAAGAAAGTTAATTATACATCTTATGATTACGATGACGATTACAAAAGGGTAGAGGTTGAAAAAACAAAAACCGAAACCTTGCCTTCTTTTTTGATGATGTTTTCTTCTGATGATTATAGATTGCTTACCAAGGTTTTAAACTTAAACTCCACTAAAAACTATGTAACTCAGCAAAACGGAGTTTATAAGGTAAGCTACAGAAAAAGTCCGACTGATTTTTATGTGACGATGCAAAAAGGGATTGTGTTTGTTGGGAATAACCTAGAAGATTTTAATAAAATTAGTCAGAACAACTACAGTGCGTCCATCAGCAGAAAGCATAAAAAGATGCTAAAGAGCAGTAATTTTAGCTTTGTGGTTAATCCTAAAAACGTATCGAAGGAAGTTCCCTTTGATGAGATTTCGAGCAAAAAAGAGGTAGATTTACTTAAAAATACCCTTTCAGAAATGAACGATATTTACATTAAATCTAATCGGATAAAAGGAAATGTGATTTCTGGGGAGATGGTAGCAGAAATACCTGACGGCGAAGAAAATGCTTTACAATACATTTTTTCTTTAATTGAAAAAGCAGCCAACTTATGATCAAAACCTTTAAAATTCTACTGATTAGCATGCTTACTTTGATTGTATTATCAGTAGGATTTTTAAAATATAGGGAGTATAGCGCAAACAAAACTTTAGTGCCATCAAACGTTCACCTGCTGGTAAAACTAAATACTGATCAGTTGATAAAGTCAGTTTTATTGAATGTGCCTTTAAATTTAGGCTATTATTTCAAATCCTCGGAAAAGCGGAGTGGCGTTAAAAAGGTAAAACTTTTTGATGCCATTAAAATGCCAGCTTCGTTGTTCGTTTACATACTTAAAACCCACAAACCAAATACGTTTTTTGCGAGATTTAGTATTGATGATTACGAAGTTTTCGAACGATTAATTGGGCAAAAGAAGAACTTAAAATCTACTACGATTGACGGAACTCAATTTGCATTTTCGGGAGATAAAAAATTGAGTATCTGTTATAACAAAAATGTGGTAGCGGTATGTTATTCGTTAGAAGCAGAAGATGTTACAAAAACACTTGTTAGCTTGCTCAACGACAAAGCACTTATTCCCGTGAAGCAAAGTGGCTTTACGCAGGTTTTAGAAAGCAAGCGTCACGTAGCTTTTGGCGATAAACATGCATTGGGTTTCTTGGATTTTGAAAGTGGGAAAATGCTTTCGGAATTTAGTTTTACTACCGATAAAATCATTCCTTCTGAAAAACCGAAGCACCGTAATTTTAAAGAGAACGACATTGCACTATTTTGGATGAATGCGTCCATCAAAAACATACCCAATCAGGTGCTTACGTTTAAAAATTACAAGATCGAAACAGATAGCTTATTGAAATATTATAAAGATTATTTGGATTTAGAATGGACAGCTGTAACGACGCAGAAAGATTCGGTAATTACTTATGAGTATAATGATGATTTTGAAAAGGAAGAGAAAGTAAGCGTTAAAGAAAGGAAAATCCCATCGTTTAACCTTGGCATTAATGCCGATGGAAAGGCGTTGCAAGCTTATTTAGCAAGACAAGATTTACTGGACACCACAAGCGGAAATGTAAATTCAAAAGCTTTTCCTTTATATCAGTTAAAGGTCTTTGCCGATGCCCAAAATTTTATTGTGGGCACTAAACTTACTTCAAAGACATCTGTTGAAACGTCGAGCATAGATTTTATGCAGTTGCAGTTAAATTTAAAGCGGATGAAAGCGGAATATCCAATTACTTTCATCAGCTCTTACTTAAAAGGGTTGGATAGTTTGCGCATCACCGGAAAAGTAGCAAGCGGAAATGTGGTTACTATTAATGGAAAAGCTGATTTAAGCAATGGGCGAATTAACTCTTTTTACCAGTTGTTGAAGATGTTTTAGTTTTTGGACTTCTGTTTGTTTCACCTGTCCTTAGAGTTAGCGTAGCGCTCTAGGATTATAAACACTATTAAATCACAACCGGATCCCGCATTTGCTCTAGCGCAAAAATAGCTTCATCAATATTCCTCACCCCTTCAATCGCGATACGCAAGGTATTTTTAACCTCTTTTAAATTTACATTACGCGGGTTTTGTTGCGCAAAAGAAAGTATCCTGCCAAAAGCTTCAGTTTCAAAATATTTGGATTGTTTATCCGAGATAAAATAACCACGCAAAACACCTTTTTTCCAGCTGATTTTTTCTAAACCTATTTCTTTACCAATCCACTGCAGCTCTACTGTTCGCAACAAATCACGGACTTGCCTTGGTACTGGTCCAAACCGATCATGCAATTCTTTTGCAAAAGCATCTAGCTGGGTTTGGTTTTCTATTTTAGATAATTCTGTATATAAATTATAACGCTCCTGAATGTTGGTTACATACTCATCGGGAATCATCAATTCCATATCCGTGTCAATCTGCGTAAAACTCACGAACGGACGAGGTTGATCGTCAGCAAACAAGCCTTTAAATTCGTCTTCTTTTAACTCCTGAATGGCTTCGTCTAAAATTTTATGGTACATATCGAAACCAATTTCGGCAATAAAACCGCTTTGTTCAGCACCTAACAGGTTCCCGCTTCCGCGAATATCCAAATCTCGCATGGCAACATTAAAACCGCTCCCCAAATCAGAAAACTCTTCAATTGCGCTCAACCTTTTTCTAGCTTCAGAAGTTAGCGTAGACAATGGCGGACTCAACAAATAACAGAAAGCTTTTTTGTTCGAACGCCCAACTCGGCCTCGCATCTGGTGTAAATCGCTTAAACCAAACATATGAGCGTGGTTAATCAGCATGGTGTTCGCATTTGGTACATCCAAACCAGCTTCAATAATTGTGGTCGCCACTAAAACATCATATTTACCGTCAATAAAATCAAGCATTACATCTTCCAACTTATCACCTTCTAACTGCCCGTGAGCAATAGCAATTTTAGCTTTTGGCACCAGCTTTTGGATTAAACCACCCAGCTGCCGTAAATCTGCAACCCGGTTATGGATGAAGAAAACTTGTCCGTCTCTGTCCAACTCAAATTCAACAGCTTCTTTAATTAAAGTCTCATTAAATACATGAAGTTCAGTTTGTACTGCCTGCCGGTTAGGCGGTGGCGTTTGCATGATTGATAAATCTCGAGCGCCCATTAAAGAAAAATGCAAAGTCCGTGGAATTGGCGTTGCAGTAAGCGTTAAAGTATCTACGTTAGCTCTAAACTGCTTTAGTTTTTCCTTTACAGAAACTCCAAATTTTTGCTCTTCATCAATAATCAGCAAACCTAAATCTTTGAACTTCACATCTTTACTCACCAGTTTGTGCGTACCAATAATGATATCCACTTTGCCGGCTTTTAAATCCTCTAAAGTTTCTTTTACTTGTTTTGTAGATTTAAAACGGTTAATATAATCCGTACGGACAGGGAAGTCTTTTAAACGTTCATTAAACGTTTTATAATGTTGCATGGCCAAAATAGTAGTCGGCACTAAAATAGCGACTTGCTTACCATCCGTTGCTGCTTTAAAAGCTGCTCTGATTGCTATTTCTGTTTTACCGAAACCAACATCGCCACAAATCAAACGATCCATTGGATTGGGCGATTCCATATCTTTTTTCACATCGGCTGTAGCCTTTTCCTGATCTGGCGTATCCTCATAAATAAAAGAAGCTTCCAGTTCATTTTGCAAATAAGTATCTGGCGAAAAAGCCATTCCTTCCTGCGCTTTACGCACTGCATAAAGTTTTATGAGGTCGCGGGCAATGTCTTTAACTTTTTTTTTTGTGGTTTTCTTTAGCTTATCCCAAACATCAGTACCCAATTTATTCATTTTTGGCACCTGACCTTCTTTGCCGGCGTATTTAGAAATGCGATTTAGCGAGTTGATATTCACATAAAGCAAGTCGTTATCGGCATAAACCAAACGAATCATTTCCTGCGTTTTACCGTTCACTTCTACCTTTTCCAAACCAGCATATTTTCCAACACCATGATCAATGTGGGTGATAAAATCTCCCGGTTTTAAATCGCGAAGTTCTTTTAATGTGATGGATTGTGACTTGGTATAACCACGTTTCTGCTTGTATTTATAGTATCTATCAAAAATTTGATGATCGGTATAACAAGCAATTTTTTGTTCGTGATCAATAAAACCTTCCCTAATGGAAACGTTTATCGGATTAAATTTTATCGCTTTATTTAAATCATCAAAAATAGCGAACAAACGTTCCTGCTGTTTTGATGAATCTGTTAAAATATAATTATTGATTTTTTGCTGTTCATTTTGCTGAATGTTGTGCATTAACAAAGTAAAGTCCTTGTTAAACGAAGGCTGCGGACGAGCATCAAAATTAATCGCCTCCGTAGCATGGTAAAAAAACTGTTTTCCAAACTCTACAACTGGGTAGTCGTTCAGCTGGTCGGCCAACATTTTATCATCCGTAAAAGCAAACTTTGGATCAATCCAATCTGGGTTTTGTTGCTTTTGTGCTGGCGATAAAGCTTTCCACAGCTCCGAAGCTTTTTTATAGCCAGCTTTAATCACATCCAACGTAAACTGAACATCCTTAAACCAAACCACCGCATCTTTATCAATAAATTCTAGCAGAGAAATATTGCTCTCCGTCAAAAACTTAGCTTGTACGTTAGGGACAATGGTAATGAATTTTACATGTTCAACTGAAAGCTGACTTTCAATTTCGAACGTTCGAATGCTCTCAATATGGTCACCAAAAAACTCTATACGGTAAGGTAATTCGTGGGAAAAAGAGAAAATATCTACAATACCACCACGAACAGAAAATTGCCCAGGTTCATAAACAAAATCTGTACGTTCAAAATCGTAATCAATCAAAAATTCATTAATAAACTCAATACTTAGCTTATTATTAATTGAAATTTCTAATGTGTTTTTTTCGAGCGCATTTCTGTCGATTACCTTTTCCGCGAGCGCTTCAGGGTAAGTAACAATCAAATTTCCGAATTCGTGGGTTTTGCTCAGCTCACTTAAAACCTCTGCCCTCATCAATACATTTGCCGAATCGGTTTGGGTAAAGTCAAAAGATTTACGGTAAGATGAAGGAAAAACTAACACTTCTTTTTCCATCAAGCTTTCTAAATCTGCTTGAAAGTAATTGGCTTCTTCCCGATCTGGGAAAACGAAAACCATATTTCTATGGCTTAAAAAATAAGTTGCAGCCGCAGTAAATGCATCCAAAGAACCTATTAAGCCTTTCAACTGAATGCGTGAAGCTTTATTTTGCAGCGCTTTTGTTAAACTGAGCACTCGCTCATCTGTTTTATATTGCGCTAAAATTGATTTAATATTCATGAACACACAAATATAAACAATGGAATGAGAATTCTGTTTTTAAGAGATTTTACATTTTTGTTAAAGATTTTCAGTTTCAACAAAACTATCTTTTTTCCTTTTGTCGGTGATTTAGAAATAAGCCTCAAATTGAAATCTTCGGCTTTTACGCACAAGGCTTGCCTGCCCTCTTGCATGGCAAATGGCAGTGACTTTTTTTCCGTAAAAAAAGTAACCAAAAAACCGAGTGAAAACGAATATATGAAAGCCTATAAGAACAATTAACAAAGTGAATAAACTCTTGCCTGCGGAATTTGCTAGGCCGAATTAAAGCACAATTTTGATCAGTGCTCTGGCTTGAGTGAATGGCCAGGAATCATAATTCCATTATTAAGATTTTTGAATCGATACGACGAGATTACTTAAATAAATTCAAAAAAATTTCTCTAAGTCAATTTTCTTTATAATTTTGCGAAGCAATGAATAACAAAAACAATACAAACAGCTATTGGTGGCAATGTAAAAACTTCGCTTCGGTAACTGTATTTGTATATTAAAATGAATTTAATCCAAACCTAAACAAATATGAACCCGACGCTAATCCGTCGGGTTTTTTTTTGATTTAAGATTTGTAAAACATAAAAGCATGAAGACATTTAAATTAAATGTATCCTATAAAAAATTATTAGCAGACACCACCACGCCCGTGAGTATTTACCTGCGTTTACGCGATGTTTTCCCGAACAGCTTGCTGTTAGAAAGCTCGGATTATCACAGCAGAGAAAACAGCATGAGTTACGTTTGCTGTGACCCAATAGCATCTATAATCTTAAACAAAAGCGTTTTAACCAAAACCTATCCTGACGAAAGCATAGAAACTTTACAGTTAGGAGAATTTAACCTTAGCGATGAGGTTTACAATTTTAGAAAGAACTTTGAAAGCAACGCCGACACCAGTCTAAAGTTCATCACCGATGGTTTATTTGGTTACTTTACACATGAAGCAGTTGAATTTTTTGAGGACATTAAACTTAAAACTGACGACAATGACGAACGTGAAATCCCGATTTTTCAATACCATATTTACCATTATATCATTGCGATAGACCATTTTAAAAACGAGTTATACATCGTAAAAAACGAAACTGAGTTTGAAAAAGAATTAAACGGTTTAGAGAAAATTGAATACTTAATTCAGAACAAAAACTTCCCGGAATACAAGTTCAATTTACAAGGTGAAGAAACTTCAAACTTAAAAGATGAAGAGTTTATTACTTTGGTAGAAACCATGAAGAAACACGTTTACCGTGGAGATGTTTTTCAGATTGTGCCATCGCGAGCTTTCCAAACTTCTTTTCTGGGGGACGAATTTAACGTTTACCGAGCTTTACGCTCCATCAATCCTTCGCCATATTTATTTTATTTTGATTACGGAAGTTTTAAAATATTTGGGTCTTCGCCCGAAGCACAATTGACAATTAAAAAAGGAGTAGCTTCTATTTATCCAATTGCTGGCACCTTCAAACGATCCGGAAATGATATTCAAGATAAAGTGATTGCAGAAGAACTGCAAAACGACCCAAAAGAATCTGCAGAACATGTGATGTTGGTAGATTTAGCTCGTAATGATTTAAGCAGACATTGTACCGAGGTAAAAGTGGAAGCTTACAAAGAAGTTCAGTTTTACTCGCACTTAATCCATTTGGTTTCAAAAGTAAGTGGCAAGCTAAAATTAGGAGTAAACCCATTTAAAATTGTTGCGGATACTTTCCCGGCTGGTACTTTAAGCGGTGCTCCAAAATACAGAGCTATAGAATTGATAGACCAATACGAGAAAAGCAAACGTAGTTTTTACAGTGGCGCCATTGGCTTTATGGGCTTTAACGGAGATTTTAATCATGCCATTATGATTCGCTCGTTTTTGAGTAAAGCCAACAAACTGCATTATCAAGCTGGCGCTGGAATTGTAGCTGACTCGAATCCAGAGTCTGAATTGAATGAGGTTAACCATAAAATAGCAGCGTTAAGAAATGCACTTAAGCAAGCAGAGGAGATATAAGTAGAAGGTGTAAGCCTTGAGGTTTAAGGGATTTGCAAATTTTTAAATACTCTTGAATAAAAACATTTAGGTTGACAATGCGATAAGGCCTTAAACCTTAGACCACCAACCTTAAACCACAAAAAAAATGAAAATACTAGTTATAGATAATTACGATTCTTTCACCTATAATTTGGTGCATTTGTTAAACGAGTTAGGTCACCAAGCAGAGGTTTGGAGAAATGATAAGTTTAAGATTGAAGACGTAGATGCATTTGATAAAATTTTACTTTCACCCGGACCAGGAATACCGTCAGAAGCGGGTTTACTTTTGGAGGTGATTAAAACTTACGCCAAAACAAAAAGCATTTTGGGCGTTTGCTTGGGTCAGCAAGCCATAGCCGAAGTTTTTGGTGGCGAATTGTACAATTTGGAAAGACCAGTTCACGGGACAGCTACCAATATTGTAATCACCGATCCAAAAGAACTGCTATTCACCGGTTTGCAAAGCGGCTTTAAAATTGGCAGATACCATTCTTGGGCGGTAAAACCAGATAATTTACCAGAAGAATTATTAGTTACCGCAACCGATGAAAAAGGGGTAATGATGGCTTTAAGTCACCGTGATTTAGATGTAAGAGGAGTTCAGTTTCATCCAGAATCTATATTAACAGAATACGGAAAAGAAATGATTGCTAATTGGCTGGAAGCAAGGTAGAAGGCGTAAGGTAAAAGGTTGAAGGCATAAACCTTAAAAACCTTTTTTTCATGACCCAGTAACCTTAAGCCTCACACCCTAAACCTCAAACCTTAACAAAAAATGAATATCCTAAATAAAATAGTTGCTCGTAAAAAAGAAGAAGTAGCATCGGCGAAAGCAAAAAATAGCATTAAAGATTTAGAAAACTTTCCGGCGTTTTTGCGAGAAACATACAGTTTAAAATCATTTTTAACAGACCCAAACAAATCTGGAATTATAGCAGAATTTAAAAGAAAATCTCCTTCAAAAGGGATTATTAATGATCAAGTTACCGTAGAAGAAGTTACTACGGGTTATGCGAAAGCGGATGCCTCGGCTTTATCTGTTTTAACTGATCATGACTTTTTTATGGGTCATGAAGATGATTTAATTGCTGCTCGTATGGTCAATGAAATCCCAATTTTACGTAAGGATTTTATGGTAGATGAGTATCAAATTATTGAAGCAAAAGCCATTGGTGCTGATATTGTTTTGTTGATTGCAGCTTGTTTAACACCCGATGAGATTTTAAACTTTGCAAAACTTGCTAAATCTTTAGGATTGAGCACTTTGTTAGAAGTTCATAACCGCGAAGAATTGGACAGAAGTTTGAATCCCTACCTAGATGTAGTAGGTGTAAACAACAGAAACCTGAAAGATTTTACGGTGAGTATCGATACTTCTTTGTCGCTAGCAGAAGTTATCCCAGCGGAATTTCTTAAAATATCAGAAAGTGCCATCAGTGAGCCAGAAACTATTAAAATATTAAAAAAAGCCGGTTTCAACGGTTTTCTAATTGGCGAAAACTTTATGCGTACCGCAAACCCAGGTTTAGCAATGGCGGAGTTTGTAAAACAGATTTAAGTTTACTTCCAAAATGCCGTAAGACATTCCTCGGGTAATTTTATTCCTTGGAAACGTCGGATTTCGTGTAAAATAAAAAAAGATGTTTTTCCATTGAAGGCGGAAAACCATTTCTGATTAATCTGGTAAACAAAGACTAACCCAACGCTGTGATCTCTGTCAAAAACCTTCACTCCTCTTTAGTTAGTATTAGACTTCACTTAGACGGACAGTTTCCAAACAAAAATTAAATATTCCATTACACTAAAAAGTATCAAAATCTCTTCATACTTTTAGATTTTTTCTATCGCTACCTTCTCTAAATTTTTTTTCTTCTACGATGTTAAGAGTTGCAACAGATAAACCCTACAAACTGGTTTATTCATTGGCTAAGCATGATTATTTTGGATTTTTAATTGAACCGCATATCGTTCAGTTAAATACTGATGGAGGCTTTTCGCTAACCCATCAAAGAATTTTTTCTCATACTTATGATGAGTTTAGCGAAGTCATTAACGCAACCGACATTAAGCTTATTAAACTTTGCGAAGAGATTGAGCAGGATTACGTTATCAAAAAGCTATTCAAGAAAAACGTAAGAGCAACCGAGTTTTTTGCAAAAATGTGGGATGACAAATCCTACGACTTCGTTCGTCCGAAAATAGAAAAAAAACTTGCTGAAATTTTAAAGCTTTTACACGGAAAAGAGATCCACGTAATGAGTAAAGAAGGATGGCCTGTAGAAAAACAAGTGAATTTTGCAGAAAAGCCGTCAACCGTTTTATTTCATTTTAGAAGAAACGAAGTTGAAACCAGGTACTTCCCTACTATCAAATATTTAGATAACCGCATCGATTTTATGTTTAAAGATGCGCAAGTGATTACCAACAAACCCGCTTATTTATTATTGGAAGATACGCTTTATGACTTCGAACAGGATTTAGAAGGTAAAAAACTCCAACCGTTTTTAAACAAACGCTTCATCTCTATCCCAAAATCATCAGAAGAAACCTATTTTGAAAAATTTGTATCGCCACTGATTGAAAAATATCACGTTTACGCCGAAGGGTTTATCATCAACACCGAAAAACATGAAGCCACACCGATATTAAAAGTGGTTTATGTGAGCAACGGCACTTCAGAAATACAGCTTTTTTTCAAATACGGAAAATATACTTTCCCAGCCGGCAGCGATTTAGCGGTAACTGTACGGATGGAAAAAGACGGTGACGATTACGCTTTCCACCGAATAAAGCGCTCTTTAATTTGGGAAAAAAAGAAACTAGAAGAGCTATTGTCCATGGGATTAAGTCAACCCTCTGGTCTTTTTGTCCATCTAGAAGTTGCCAATGCAAACGAAGAAGCAGATAAATCCCTTTCTGTTTTCGATTTCATAAGCGAGCATCATGATATTTTAGTAGAGCAAGGATTTGAATTTGAACAAGACACCAGCGCAAAAAAGTATGTTATTGGTAACAGTAAAATTGATTTAGAAATTAACGAGAAAAACGATTGGTTTGATATTGAAGCCATCGTTCAGTTTGGGCAATACAGAATCCCTTTTATTCAACTTAAAAATCATATCCTTAATAAAAAAAGAGAATTTACTTTGCCTAATGGCGAAATAGCTATCATTCCCGAAAAATGGTTTTCGCAATATGGCAATCTGCTGAGCTTTTCGGAAGGCGATGAGCATCTGCGCTTAAAAAAGCTACATGTTGGTTTGGTGCATGATTTTGCAAATAGTGAATTGGCAAACATCACTATGGATAGAAAACTGCAAAAGCTTGCCGATTTCGCTCATATTGATGAAGTAACAGCACCTTTACACTTTAAAGGAGTGTTGCGTCCTTACCAAAAAGCGGGTTATGACTGGTTTCATTTTTTACAGAAATACAGTTTTGGAGGTTGCTTGGCAGATGATATGGGTTTGGGTAAAACCATCCAAACGTTAGCGCTATTACAAAAAAGCAAAGAGGATCAAGAAGTGCAAAATGTTCATACTACTTCATTAATTATAATGCCGACCTCGCTAATTTACAATTGGATTAACGAGGCGAAAAAATTTACGCCAAAACTTAAAGTTTATACCTATACCGGCAGTTTTCGAGAAAAAGACATCGCCATTTTTGACAAATACGATGTGGTAATTACCACCTACGGCATTACCCGTGTTGATACTGATTTGCTGAGCGAGATGTATTTCCATTACATCATTTTAGATGAAAGCCAAAACATCAAAAACCCGTCATCAAAATCTTTTAAAGCAGTTAAATCCTTAAAATCTAAACATAAATTGATATTATCTGGTACGCCAGTAGAAAACACAGTTAATGATCTGTGGACCCAAATGTCTTTCATAAACCCGGGTTTGTTGGGTTCGCAAACTTTTTTTCAAACAGAGTTTGTACAGCCTATAGAAAAGAAAAAGGACGAAGAAAAAGCACAGAAACTACAGGTGCTCATTAAGCCGTTCGTAATGCGCCGTACCAAAGAGCAAGTAGCTACAGAACTTCCTCCAAAAACAGAAAACTTAGTTTATTGTGAGATGAGCGAGGCACAAGCCGACATTTACGAGCAAACCAAATCAGACTACCGCAACGAATTGTTAAAATCACTTGAAACAGGAGATTACAGCAAATCGCCAATCCAAATGCTACAAGGCTTAACCAAGTTAAGGCAAATAGCAAATCATCCGTATATGGTTGATGAGAATTACACCGGCGATTCGGGTAAGTTTGAAGACGTAATTCATAAGCTAGAAAGCGTGATAGAAGCCGGACATAAGGTTTTAATCTTTTCGCAGTTTGTAAAGCAGCTGGATATTTACCGCAAATACTTTGATAAAAACCACATTAACTATTCCTACTTAGATGGTAGTACGCAAAACCGCGGAAAAGTAGTGGAGGAGTTTAAAAGTGAAGATCATATCCAAATCTTTTTAATCTCATTGAAAGCAGGCGGCGTAGGCTTAAACCTGACCGAAGCAGATTATGTATTTATTTTGGACCCTTGGTGGAACCCGGCCGTAGAACAACAAGCGATTGATAGAACCCACCGAATCGGGCAAACTAAAAACGTTTTCATCTATAAATTTATTACCAAAGACACGGTGGAAGAAAAAATTCTGGCTCTCCAAAACAAGAAAATGCGTGTCGCCAAAAGCTTAATTACTACGGAAGACAGCTTTATTAAATCGCTAACAGAAGCAGATATTAAAGAGATTTTGGCTTAGAACTTTGCAAACTTATTAGCGTAATTTTCTAAAACATTATATAAGAGGAATGTAATCTTTCCAAATAAAGCATTTCAATTGAATAAAACACTGCTAAAAGCGCTTACGTATACCTACCGTATTACGTCTGTATTTGCTTTTCATCAAAAATATCCCGACTTTTGCCACGCTTATAGAGAAAGACGGAGGGATTAGACCCAACGAAGTCTTAGCAACCTGTTTAAAATAAGGTGCTAAATTCTATCCCAAACTATACCGGGAAAGATAAGTGAAAGTCCGAAAAAAACCACCCCAGACTTTTCCCTATAGCAAATAAGATTTGAGACAATAGATTTGATGCCTGCTTTATGGCAGTTTAAATAATCTTAACTATATCTCATTAATAAAGATTTGAGGTTATAGATCTGAGATTTGAGAACCTGCATTATGCCGGAACTCATTGAATCTCACATCTCATATCTCACATCTCATATCTAACAAAAAAATGGATATCAGAAAAGAATTAGAAAAGAGAATATTAGTAATAGATGGTGCCATGGGAACCATGATTCAGCAATACAGATTGTCTGAAGAAGATTTCCGTGGAGAGCGTTTTAAAAATCATCCTTTAGATGTTAAAGGAAATAATGATTTGCTAAACATCACTCGCCCAGATATTATTAAAGCGGTACATGCCGAATATTTGGACGCTGGCGCAGATATCATAGAAACAAATACTTTTAGTACGCAACGTATTTCCATGGCAGATTATGGCATGGAAGATCTATCGTACGAATTAAGTTTTGAAGGAGCCAAAATTGCAAAGGAAGTTGCCACCGAATACACTGCCAAAAACCCTGACAAACCACGTTTTGTAGCGGGAGCAGTTGGCCCAACAAACCGTACACTTTCCATGTCGCCAGATGTTAATGATCCGGGTTACAGAGCAATTTCATTTGAAGAGCTAGAAGGTGCATATTATGAGCAAGTACGCGGATTAGTAGATGGTGGCGCCGATTTATTGTTGGTAGAAACCATTTTTGACACGCTAAATGCCAAAGCCGCGATTTTCGCTATTAAGCGTTACGAGGAGATTATTGGGAGAAAATTAGAGATCATGATTTCCGGCACCATCACCGATGCCTCGGGAAGAACATTATCTGGACAAACCGTTGAAGCTTTTTTAAATTCGATGCGCCACGGAGACTTACTTTCTATTGGCTTAAACTGCGCTTTAGGAGCAAAGGAAATGCGTCCGCATATTCAGGAGCTCTCAGAAAAAGCAGATTTATTCGTTTCTGCATATCCAAATGCAGGCTTACCAAATGAATTTGGAGAATATGATGAAACTGCATCAGAAACCGCTGCTTTGGTCGATGATTTTATGGCTTCAGGCTTTATTAATCTTATTGGTGGTTGTTGCGGTACTACACCTGCACACATTAAAGCAATGTCTGCTATGGCAGCAAAATATCCGCCAAGGAAAATCCCTCACACAGAACCTTACATGCGCTTATCAGGTTTAGAGGCGGTTACCATTAAACCCGATACCATGTTTGTAAATATTGGCGAGCGGACTAACGTAACCGGTTCTCCTAAGTTTTCTAAGCTCATTTTAGGTGGAGATTTTGATACTGCACTTGCAATTGCTCGCCAACAAGTAGAAGGTGGCGCACAGGTAATTGACGTAAACATGGACGAAGGGATGTTAGATTCTGAAGCCGCGATGACTAAGTTTTTAAACCTCATTGCGTCAGAACCAGACATTTCGAAACTCCCGATCATGGTGGATTCATCTAAATGGACGGTAATTGAAGCAGGCTTAAAATGTTTGCAAGGCAAAGGAATTGTAAACTCCATATCCTTAAAAGAAGGTGAAGAAACTTTTAAAGAACACGCTCGAAAAATTAAGCAGTATGGTGCCGCAACCGTGGTTATGGCTTTTGACGAGAAAGGTCAGGCCGATAATTTAGAACGACGCAAAGAAATATGCCAACGTTCTTACGATATTTTGGTAAATGAAGTCGGTTTTCCTGCACAAGATATTATTTTCGATCCTAATATTTTAACGGTTGCCACCGGATTAGAAGAGCATAACAATTACGCAGTTGATTTTATAGCTGCCACAAAATGGATTAAAGAAAACCTTCCTTACGCAAAAGTAAGTGGTGGTGTATCCAACATATCTTTCTCTTTTAGGGGAAATAATAAAGTTCGTGAGGCCATGCACTCCGCATTTTTATACCATGCCATTAAAGCAGGTTTAGATATGGGAATTGTAAATGCCGGGATGTTAGAGGTTTACGAGGAAATTCCAAAAGAACTGCTTGTAAAAGTGGAGGATGTGTTGTTAAATCGTCGCCCAGATGCAACCGAGATTTTAATTGAATACGCAGAAACCGTAAATACTAAAGGAAAGGTTGTTGTTAAAGACGAGGAATGGCGTAAAGGAACAGTGCAAGAACGCCTTTCTCACTCTTTGGTAAAAGGCATTATAGATTATTTAGATAACGATGTTGAAGAAGCTCGTTTGCAATATCCTTTACCAATTGAGGTAATTGAAGGTCCGTTAATGGACGGGATGAATGTAGTAGGAGACTTATTTGGTGCTGGAAAAATGTTTTTACCGCAGGTGGTAAAATCTGCAAGGGTAATGAAAAAGGCTGTTGCCATTTTGATGCCCTATATTGAAGCTGGTAAAGTTGCAGGTTCTAGCAGCAGTGCCGGAAAAATATTGATGGCAACGGTAAAAGGCGATGTTCACGACATTGGAAAAAACATTGTAGGAGTAGTTTTAGCCTGCAATAATTTTGAGGTAATTGATTTAGGTGTAATGGTGCCTGCCAATAGAATTATTGAAGAAGCCAGAAAGCACAATGTGGATATCATCGGCCTAAGCGGGTTAATTACGCCTTCGCTTGATGAAATGGTTCATTTTGCTAAAGAAATGGAGCGTGAAGGCTTTACCCTGCCTTTATTGGTTGGCGGTGCAACAACTTCCAGAATTCACACAGCTGTAAAGGTAGATCCATTTTATAGTGGTGCTGTAATACATGTTTTGGATGCTTCCAGAAGTGTGGGCGTTTGTAGCCAGCTTTTAGCGAAAGACACCAAAGTAGCGTACATCAAAAACTTTAAAGACGAATACGAAAAAACTCGCGACAACTACAATAAAAAGAAGGTTACAAAAACCTTTTTGCCAATTGCAGAAGCAAGAGCCAATAAATATCAGATTAATTTAGAAAACTTAAAACCAGTAAAACCAAAGTTTTTTGGAACAAAGGTTATCGACAACTATCCTTTAGAGGAACTTTTACCATACATAGATTGGACACCGTTTTTCCATACTTGGGAATTAAGAGGTTCTTATCCACGAATTTTTGAAGATGAATTTGTAGGAGTAGAAGCAAAAAAACTTTTTGAAGAAGCACAGGTTTTACTAAAGCGCATTGTAGATGAAAAGCTATTGACCGCAAAAGCAGTTTTCGGTTTCTGGCCAGCAAACACAGTTGGTGATGATATCGTTTTGGAGGTAGAAAGGTCAGAGGTCAACAGTCCGCTGTCTGCTGATACAAGTTCTCCAATCTCAAATCCCACATCTCAAGTCTCAATACATACATTACGTCAACAGGCAGAAAAACCAAAAGGCGAAGTATATTATGCGCTTTCAGATTTCATCGCACCTAAAGAAACTGGCATTCAAGATTATTTTGGAGGTTTTGCAGTAACTGCAGGTCACGGAACAGATGAATTAGTTGCTGAATTTCAAAAATCTTATGATGATTATAACAGCATCATGACCAAAGCTTTAGCTGATAGATTGGCAGAAGCTTTCGCAGAAAAACTGCATGAAATGGTGCGGAAAGATTATTGGGGATATTCTAACGAAGAATCACTTGACACTGACGAACTCATCAAAGAAAAATATCAAGGAATTCGCCCAGCGCCAGGTTATCCTGCTTGTCCAGATCATACCGAAAAAGGAACGCTTTGGGAATTATTGAAGGCTGACAAAGAAATAGGTTTAGAAATTACCGAAAGCTTTGCGATGTATCCTACTGCTGCGGTTAGTGGGTTTTACTTCGCTAATCCAGAATCACGTTACTTTGGCTTAGGGAAAATAAACAAAGACCAAATAGCAGATTACGCAGTAAGGAAAGATATGGATTTTGAAACCGCTGAAAGGTGGATGAGTCCTAATTTAGGTTATTAGTAGGTGGTTAGGTTTTTAGTTTGTTAGGTGGTTAGGTCTATAGAATGGCTAACAAACTAAGCCCGAACAAACTGCCTAAAAAACTAACTACCTAACCCCGAACAAACTACAAAAGAGATGACAGGTTATCAAAAATATACAGAGTTAGACGTATGGAAACATGCTAGACAATTAGCTTCATTTATTTATGAATTGACCGCTACATTTCCAAAATCCGAACAATTTGGTTTGGTATCACAAATGAGAAGATGCGTAGTTTCTGTTCCATCAAATATTGCTGAGGGTTGTGGGAGACAGCATGTAAAAGAAACCATTCAATTTCTTAATATTACAAGAGGGTCTTTATTTGAATTAGAAACTCAAACATATATATCTAAAGATTTAGGTTTTATATCCGAGGAGCAACTAATAACTGCAATCGAACAAATTGAAAATGTGGGAAAGCTAATCAACGGTTATATCAGGTATCAAAGATCAAAACTTAATGAATTGTAAAAACTCTTTGATTCAGATTGCAAAGCCCTAACCAACTAACAACCTAAACCCTAGCCACCTAAGAGAGCCTAACAAACTAACAACCCAACCACCGAACCAACTACATGAAAATTACCGACCATATAAAAAATGCAAACGGGAAAACGCTTTTCTCTTTTGAACTTTTACCGCCAATGAAGGGGCAAAGCATTCAGTGGATTTACGATGCTATTGACCCGTTAATGGAGTTTAAACCACCTTTTATTGATGTAACCTCTCTTCGTGAAGATTATATTTACAAGCAAAAAGACAATGGTTTGTTGGAGAAAGTTTCGTACCGAAAACGTCCAGGAACTATCGCTATTTGTGCGGCCATTATCAATAAATATGGTGTAGATGCGGTCCCACATTTAATTTGTGGTGGTTTCACCAAAGAAGAAACGGAAAATGCCCTCATAGATTTACAATTTTTAGGAATTGATAATGTATTGGCATTAAGAGGCGATGCCCGCAAAGCAGATTCTTCTTTTATACCCAGTCCCGGCGGACATTGCTATGCAACCGATTTGATTTCACACATTAAAGACCATAACTCTGGGAAGTTTTTACACGAAGATATTTCTACAGATCATACCAGCGATTTTTGTATTGGTGTGGCTGGTTATCCAGAAAAACATTTTGAATCGCCAAACTTAAAAACAGATTTTGCACACCTAAAGAAAAAAGTAGATATGGGTGCAGATTTTATTGTTACCCAAATGTTTTTTGATAATCAGAAGTATTTTGATTTCGTTAATAAGTGCCGTGAAAACGACATTAACGTCCCGATTATACCAGGATTAAAGCCAATAAGCGCAATTGGCCAGCTAGTAGCTTTGCCGAAGATATTTCATATTGATTTACCCGAGGAGTTAAGTGAAGCAGTTGCGAGTTGCAAAACCACTAAAGATGTAAAACAAGTTGGTACCGAGTTTATGATTCAGCAATGTAAAGAACTGATGGATTTTGGTGTTCCAGTATTGCACTTTTATACCATGGGTAGGCCGCAACAAACTTACGACATTGCAAAAGCTATATTTTAGACAGTCAGACTTAGCGGAGTCAGAAGCTTCCCGAAAATATCAGGAAGCTTTTTTATTTTTGAACCTGCCTTGTATTCACGTTTTTTGTATCATAAATAATAAACCAATTGACAGAGCCGAACAGTCCCGCAGTTAAAGCAAACGATCCTTACGTCGCATTACGTTTTCCAGAGTTTAGGTCATACTTGCTTATGCGTTTCTTTTTAACGATTGGTTATCAAGTGCAAGGTGTAGTTATAGGCTGGTATGTTTATAGTTTAACCAAAGACCCGCTTTCCTTGGGTTTAGTAGGTTTAGCAGAGGCCATTCCAGCAATTGGAATTGCACTTTACGGTGGTTACGTAGCCGATAAATCCAACAAAAAATGGTTACTAATTAAGGTAGTTGCATTAATTTTACTTTCCTCTTTGGTAATGTTTGTGGTCACTTTGCCTTCCGTAACACAAAGTTTGGGGCAGTCCATGCTCATTAATGTTATTTATCTCATGATTTTTGTAAACGGATTTGCTAGAGGATTTTATGGTCCAACCGCTTTTTCGCTAATGGCAATGATTATTCCGCGAGAGCATTATCCAAATTCCTCTACTTGGAACAGCTCTGCTTGGCAAACAGCATCTATTGTAGGGCCTGCCATTGGTGGCCTGTTGTACGGTTTTGCAGGTCTACATAATACGTTTCTATTTATTTTAACATGCCTAACAATCTCTTTTATTTCAACGTTTTTTTTCAAGAGTAGGCCAGCAACCTATGTGCGCACAACCAATATCCTCCAAAGCGTTTCAGAAGGTTTACGTTTTGTTTTTAAAACCAAAATGCTTGTCGGTGCTTTAAGCTTAGATCTATTTTCTGTTTTTTTTGGTGGCGCAGTGGCTTTAATTCCAGTAATTGCTACCGAAGTTTTACATGTTGGCGCAACCGAATTTGGCTTTTTAAGAGCCGCCCCTGCAGTTGGCGCCGTTTTAACTATGTTATTAATGACTCGTTTTTCGCCAATGGGAAAACCCTGGCGAAACTTATTGTTAGCAGTTACGGGTTTTGGGATCTCCATCATCTGTTACGGCCTATCTACAAACTTCTACCTTACGCTGTTCTTTTTATTTTTAGAGGGTTCTTTTGATAGCGTTAGCGTAATTATTAGATCTACCATTTTACAGTTGCTTACGCCCGATGATATGCGTGGACGAGTCTCTGCTGTTAATCAAATGTTTATTGGTTCATCCAATGAAATTGGGCAGTTCGAATCCGGTTTAACCGCTAAATTAATGCGCACCGTACCGGCTATTGTTTTTGGCGGAAGTATGACTTTGCTGGTTGCTGGTGTAACTTGGTTTAAAACCAAAAAACTGGTTCCGTTAAGTTTGGATGATATCAGTAAGTCCTAATCTTTGAATAAAATTTTAATAACTTTTTGTTGTAACAGAAAGAAGTGCTTCCTCAATAAACTGAATTACGTTGAGTTCATCCGCCAAACCAATTTCGGGCTGTTTATCGTTTTTGATACAGTTAATCACCTTACTTAAAAAAACATCGTGTTTATCTGCCGAACCTTGGTAGTACTGGTAATTATTAGCTTGGTTGATTTGGTTAAATACCGGAATCTCAAAATTCTTTTTCAAATTCACCGAATCCAATTTCTCCATATATTGTCCGCCCACTTTCACGTTTCCCTCAGACCCAATAATCGTTAAGCTGCTTTCTAAGTTGGTTTGGTAGGTCGCGTTTGTAAAATTGAAGAATCCCCTTCCGCCATTTGCGAAATTAAAACTAATAGTACCACTATCGTTAAATTCTATCTTAATTTTTGGATTTAAGGTAAACAGGTTGCTAAGGATGTTTTGTGGCTCTCCGCATAGCCAAATAAGCAAATCAATAAAGTGACTAAACTGAGAATACAACGGACCACCACCTAATTCTCTCGTTCCTCGCCATGGCGAATCAGTATAATATTGTTCATTTCGATTCCAAAAACAATTGATCTGTAAAAATAAGACATCGCCTAACATTTGATCGGTCATCAGTTTTTTTAACCAAACTGCAACTGGACTATATCGGTTTTGCATTACAGCAAAAACCTTTTTACCAGACCGCTCTTCTGCCTCCATCATCCTATGCACATCACAGGTTTCTAAGGCTATCGGTTTTTCGCAAACCACGTGATATCCCGAATTTAAACACGCTATGGTATGTTGAGGATGTAAGCCGTTTGGAGTGCAAATACACACCACATCTGCAGGAATTTCGGCTTTTAAAAAATCAGAAACTGATGTAAAAAAAGGAACTAGGTTATCTAAGCTTTTGTGCTTTGTAAAATCCGTATCTACAACCGCCATTAACTCGGCGTCTTTAAAACTATTAACAAGTGCAACGTATTTCTTTCCGATGTTGCCTACGCCAATAATTACGAATCTTATAGTGCTCATGTTAGTTTTTATTCAAATATTCCTGCAAAAAATGCTTAATTTAGGCGACTTAAATAAACACGTAAATCGGTTAAAACTATAATATTAGCACCAAATAACGTTATAATAATATCAAAATATAATATAAATACATGAAAAAAGATAAATTAATTTTTGACCTCATTCAAAAAGAACAAGAAAGACAAGAAAACGGTATCGAATTAATTGCTTCAGAAAACTTTGTTAGCAAGCAGGTAATGGAAGCTGCAGGTTCTGTTTTAACCAACAAATATGCCGAGGGTTTACCCGGAAAAAGATATTACGGAGGCTGTGAAGTTGTTGATGATATTGAAACAATTGCGATTGAAAGAGCGAAAGAATTATTTGGTGCGGCATGGGCAAACGTACAGCCTCACTCCGGTGCACAAGCAAATGCAGCCGTATTATTGGCGGTTTTAAATGCTGGTGATAAAATACTAGGTTTCGATTTATCACATGGCGGCCACCTTACTCACGGTTCACCAGTAAATTTTTCTGGTAAATTATATAAACCATTTTTTTACGGCGTTAAAGAGGAAACAGGTTTAATTGATTATCAACAGTTAAAAGAAATTGCTTTACGCGAAAAACCAAAATTGATTATTTGTGGTGCATCTGCATACTCTAGAGAGTGGGATTATGAGTTTATTAGAGCTGTTGCCGATAAAATTGGCGCTTTAGTTTTAGCTGATATTTCTCATCCATCTGGCTTTATTGCGAAAGGCATCTTAAAAAATCCACTTCCACATTGCCATATTGTAACAACAACTACTCATAAAACCTTAAGAGGTCCGCGTGGTGGTTTAATTATGATGGGAAAAGATTTTGAGAACCCATGGGGTTTAAAAACGCCAAAAGGAGAAGTAAGAATGATGTCGGCTCTTTTAGATAGCGGTGTTTTCCCCGGTACGCAGGGTGGTCCTTTAGAGCATATTATTGCGGCGAAAGCAATTGCGTTTGGCGAAGCTTTAAGCGATGACTATAAGACCTACATTATACAGGTTAAGAAAAACGCCGATGCGATGGCAAACGCTTTAGTAGCTAAAGGATATAACATCATTTCTGGCGGCACAGATAATCACTTGATGCTTATTGACCTTACCAATAAAAATATTACCGGTAAACTAGCAGAACTAGCTTTAGGTAAAGCAGACATCACCGTAAATAAAAACATGGTGCCTTTTGATAAAAAATCTCCTTTTGTAACTTCTGGCATAAGATTAGGTACAGCTGCAATTACAACCCGTGGTTTAAAAGAAAAAGAAATGGAAGAGATTGTGGAATTAATTGACTCTGTGATTGTTAATCATGAAGATGAAACTTTTTTAACTGGCGTACGTAAGACAGTAAACGAAATGATGGCCAAACATCCGCTTTACAAATAAACCAAACTTGAAACCTGCTGAAGAAAATGCCTTAGACCAAAATCCTCCATCCAAATTGATGGAAGATTTTGGTTTATACGAATCTTCATCTAACGACCAATTTAATAACATCCTATCTTTAGCCTGCTTTATAACAGGTTCTCCGTCGGCTTATATTTCTTTAATTGATGAAGGCTGGCAAAACATCAGATACACCAAAAATTTTATTGCTGGGCAAAATCCCATAGGCGACTCCATTTGCAAGCTTGCAATTGCTGAAAGAGAGGTTTTGCAAATTTCAGACATTAGCGCTAACCCGTCACTCATAAATTCAATTTTACAAACACAACAAAAATTCAAATTTTACGCTGGTTTACCAGTAATTGACAAAAGGGAGGTTGTTTTAGGCACTTTATGCGTTCTTGATTCAGACCCTAAAACGTTAGATGCTAATCAGCTCTTAAATTTTGAAATACTAGGCAAACAAGTGCTCAATATTTTAGAGTTACGTAAACGTAATATCCAGAAAAAGAAAAGTGAGGAATCTGCAGATGAGCACAAGGTTTTCTTTAATGCTTCTTCAAGCGTAGTTTGTATTTTAAATGATCATTTAGAAATTAAAGTGATTAACAATGCTGTTCTTGAAGTATTTGGTTTTGAACCAAATGAATGCATAGGTTTAAACATTGCCAATTTCATCGTTCCTGAAGACCGTATTAGGGTAATCAATCTCGCATCTGAAATACTAAAAAAAGGCATTAAAACATTTGATATCGAAACCCGTATCGTCACAAAAAACCATGAGTTAAAATGGATTAGTTGGAATGCTGTTGTTAGAAACCGAAAATGGTTTGTGATTGGCCGCGAAATTACGCAAGAAAAAGAAATCAGTAAAAACTTAAGACATCTTTCAACCGTTGCTAGTAAGATAGAGAGCGGTATAGTAATTAGTAACGTAAAGACAGAAATAACATGGATAAACCCAGCATTCACCAACATTACGGGCTATAAATTAGGCGACCTTAACCTCAAACGTTTAGGTGATGTGCTTGCTGGCGAAGAGTCAAATAAAGAGTTGCTAGAAAAAGTAAGATATGAGACAAGGAATATGCGCTCATCATCTGCAGAGTTCTTAGCTTATAAGAAAACAGGCGAAAAAATCTGGATATCCATACATAATACGCCTCTTGTGGAAGACGGTGTGATCGATACTCAAATCACCCTAATTATTGACATTACCGAAAGAAAAGAAGCAGAAAAACAACTAGAATTATTGTCGTTGGTTGCGAGTAATACTAATAACGGGGTTCATATTTGCGATGAATACGGTAATGTAACTTGGATTAACGAAGCATTAGAAAACATTATAGGCTTTAAAAAAGATGTTCTTGTTGGCAAAAAATTAGTTGATTTTGTGAAAGGAGACGATACTGATATGGATCTTCTGGAGATTGTGAGGGAAAAAGCTAAGCGTTATGAACCTTTTAATATTGAACACAAAGTTTATAGAAAAGATGGAAAATCAATGTGGCTCTCAATTGCCAATACACCAATTTACAACAACATAACTAATCAACACACACAAATAGAGATTATCAATGACATAACGCAAAGAAAACTTGCTGAGTTTCAACTTTCAGCACAACGTGAAAAAACTTTGCAGTTAAGTAAAGCAAAAGAATCCTTTGTCTCAATCATGAGTCACGAAATTCGAACACCATTAAACGCAGTAATTGGGTTAGCAAATATTTTGAATGATGAGGAGAAACTTCCTAGTCAAGAGAAATCTATCAATTTACTCAAGTTCTCGGCTGATAATTTGCTTAATCTCATCAATGATATTTTAGATTTTAATAAAATCGAAGTTGGCAAAATGGAACTTGAAAATAAGCGCCTTGATATTCGGACTTTACTGAAAGACATTGTTGCTTCCATGCGTTTTAATACCAATGGAAAGCCAATAAAATTAGAATATAACGTAGATAGCGAAATTCCTGAACTGGTTAGAGGTGATAAAACCAGACTCTACCAAATCTTAGTAAATCTGGTCAATAATGCCATTAAATTTACCGAAAAAGGGATTGTAAACATAAGTGTAACACTGCAACCAGAAATCGAAAACAAGGTTGTACTAAACTTTAAAATTACGGATACAGGTATTGGTATTCCAGAAAATAAACTATCTGCAATATTTGAACCTTTTACACAAGCGGCGAGTAATACAAGTAGAAAATACGGAGGATCTGGCTTAGGCCTATCTATTACTAAACAACTGATTAACCTATTTGGTGGCGATATTGCTGTAAAAAGTAAACTTAACATTGGCACTGAATTCTCTTTTACACTTAAATTTAATAAATTTGAGGGCGATATAGCTACGTTAGAAACGCCAGAAAAAATCACGCTACAAGGTAAAATATTAGTAGTTGATGATAATGAAATAAATACGTTATTAACAAAACGCGTATTAGGTAAGTTTGGCTTAACTGTTATTACAACAAATAGCGGAATAAACGGTATCGAATTGCTTAAAACTAAAGATTTCGATTTAGTTTTAATGGATGTGCATATGCCAGACTTGAATGGCTATGAAACCACTGAAATACTACGGTCTATTGATGACGAATATTATAAAAACCTGCCTATAATTGCATTAACCGCCTCTGTTTTAGATGATAGCGTAGGAGAGATTGAAAAATCTGGAATGACAGATTTTCAGCTTAAGCCTTTTAAGCCAGCCGA
The DNA here is from genome assembly GCA_038243635.1 of Sphingobacteriales bacterium. Classification (GTDB taxonomy): domain Bacteria; phylum Bacteroidota; class Bacteroidia; order Sphingobacteriales; family Sphingobacteriaceae; genus Pseudopedobacter. The sequence continues at coordinate 30,916 of JBBSQW010000006.1, read as the reverse complement.
GCTAATAAATAAGATTGCAAAATACATTAAGAAGGACTAAACCAAATCTGCCATAAAAGGCAACGTTACCTTTCTAAAACAACTGCATCCCCACATTTTTATTTAACTTTGCCAAGCAAAAATCAAACGTTGGCTAAAATGTTAAAATCTTTAAAAGGCAATGTCTACATCGCCTTAGCGCTAAGATTACTTGTTATATTCTTTCTATACACGCTCAGTAGAACACTTTTTTTAACCTTTAATCTCGACTCCTTTAACGGTTTAACAGCAAAAAGAATTTTCATCATACTGCTTGGTGGTTTAAAGTTTGATTTAAGCGCCATACTTTACATCAATATTCTTTTTATACTTAGCCAGAGTATCCCTTTTAAGATTGTTTACAACAAGCTTTATCAAAAAGTATTTGCTTGGGTATTTTTTATCACCAATGCAATTGGCTTAGCTACCAATATGGGTGATATTGTATACTATCCATTTACCCTTAAACGCACTACATTTTCGGCATTTTCGCAATTTTCTAACGAAGATAATCTTGGGAAGTTATTTTTAAAATTCATGTTTGCTGATTATTGGTACATCACCTTAATTTTTGTGGCAATGCTGCTTTTTATGATATGGAGCTATAAAAAAGTAAAACTTATTGAGCCGAAAGTTAAATCAAAATTATTATATCATATCAGCTCGTTAATCATCATGTTATTGATTGCTTGGTTTTGTATTGCAGGTATGCGTGGTGGTTTTAGACACAGCACTCGCCCCATTACATTAAGCAACGCAGGCGAATTTGTTGAAGATCCTGCAGAAATAAATATTGTAATTAACAGCCCTTTTTCTATTATAAGAACCGTTAGTACAAAACCTTTAAAAAAGCAAGAATACTTTTCACAAGCAGTAGTTGATAGTTTATACAATCCTATCAGAAAACCTAATACAAATATTCCTTTCAATAAAAAAAACATTGTTGTGCTGGTTTTAGAAAGTTTCAGCAGAGAATATATTGGAGATTTCAACAAAAATCTAGATCACGGCAAATATAAAGGATATGCTCCTTTCTTAGATTCGCTAAAATCTGTTTCACTTTCTTTTAACAACGCATATGCAAACGGCAGAAAATCTATAGAAGGGTTACCTTCTGTACTTGCAAGCATTCCGGGAATCAACGAGCCTTTTGTACTGGGGTATTATTCGGGTAATAAAATAAATAGCTTAGGCGGATTGTTGGGCGAAGAAGGGTATCACACTTCGTTTTTTCATGGTGCACCAAACGGCTCAATGGGTTTTAGCTCCTTTATAAATCTCGCTGGTATACAGCATTACTATGGTAAAACTGAATATAATAATGATGTTGATTTTGACGGAATTTGGGGAATATGGGATGAGCCGTTTTTACAATTTTGGGCTAAAAAAATGAATGGCTTTAAAGAGCCTTTTTTTAGTAATATTTTCACGGTTTCTTCTCACCATCCTTTTAAACTACCAGAAAAATATGACGGTAAATTCCCGAAAGGCACCTTACCGATCCATCAAAATATCGGATATACTGATATGGCTTTGCGTAAGTTTTTTGAAACCGCATCTAAAATGCCTTGGTATAAAAACACAATTTTTGTATTAACCGCCGACCATTCTACCATAGCTTGGCATAATGAATATAAAACATCCATTGGCGCATTTGCCGTTCCTCTTATTATTTTTGACCCAAGCGGGAATTTAAAAGGACAGTATAACCAACCCGTACAACAGATTGACATTTTCCCTACCATTATGAATTATCTACATTATAGCAAGCCTTATTTTGCGTTCGGTAATGATATGTTAAAACAGGATGATAACCAATTTGTGGTAAATACCATTGATGGCGATTATCAAATTATGATGGGAGACTATGTGATGTTGTCTCGCGAGAATAAACCAGAAAAGCTCTTCAATTACAGAAATGATGTGTTTTTAAAACAAAATCTCGTAACTAAAGAGCCTGAACAAGTTGATAAAATGGAAAAGTATCTAAAAGCTTTTATCCAGCAGTATAACCAACATATGATTGATAATACGCTAAGCGTTAAATAAAAGCTCTTAGATTATTATAATCTCAAAGCTTAATCCCACTTGTTTTTGCTAGAAAGCGCAAACTTACCCGATCCGCTAATTGCAAGTGCTAAAGCCCCAGTGATATACAAGCCTAAAAGTTCAACTCCCCAACCACCCGTTTGATTTAATTGAAATATATTGGCCGAATGGACTAAAAGCATAGCAAACAAGGTTCCAAATATTAAAAATATGGATGCTAATCTTGTTCTATAGCCTATAATAATTAACAGTGGAGCAATAATTTCTGTGAGATAAACACCATAAGCAAAAAAGATAGGCAAACCACTTTTAGCAAGCATTCCTTCAATAAAACCAAGTCCTTTCAGTTTTGCGATACCATGCAGAAGCATTAAAACACCAACTCCTATACGGAGAATTAGCAAACTCAAATCTCTATTTTTGTTCATTTTTAGCTTTTTATACGACTTTACTAAATAATTATCTGTTTAAACACTAAAATAGCACCAAAATTTGAATTGCACAATTTAAAAGATTTTTTTGATTTTAACTACGTTTGATCAGCTACCTCCTTAACCCGATTTACTTTATCGCCTTTAGCCAATGTTAGCCTAACAATACTTTCTTGATTTGCTTTTAAATCATGAGATACGTTCGCATCTAAGGTTACAATATCTCCCTTTTTAAGCGTTAAACTTTCTCCGTTTACGCCAAATTCTATTTCCCCATCAAAAATCTCAACCACAATAGGGAAAGCTGTTTTGTGTTCTTTCATTGTTTGATTTTCCAAAAACGCAATACGTATCTCTTTGGTAAAATCACTTTCAAATAAAACCGATATTGCCGGTTTGTTTTCGTTAAATTCTAAATTCTCTAAAATGGATGCTCTTTTCATAATGATATGTTTTTTGGTAAAAGTACGATTGCATGGCTACTTGCCAATGATGAGTATCACTTTCTGCGCCAATAATTAATTTAGCAGGCTGTTTTTACTTATGCGTGATGATTTGTTTAAAGATGTTAATTTGGATTTTTTGCAATTGTTTCAATAATTACATCTTTTTCTCACTCGTCCCAAATTAGTAGTGAATACTTCAACTCAATGAACAATTATACAAACGCACTAAAACCTGTAATTGCTCTACCAACAATCAACGAATTAATTTCTTTGGTTCCTTCGTAGGAGTAAATGGCTTCTGCATCTGCAACAAACCTTGCAACGTCATATTCTAACAAAATCCCATTTCCACCCATTACTTCCCGGGCTCTACTTACTACATCTCGGGTTCGCATGGTACAAAAAACCTTAGCTAAAGATGCATGTTCATCGGTCAACTTACCTTCGTCTTGCAGTTTAGAAAGTTGAAAAACTAATGTTTGCATCGCTGTTAAATTGGATAGCATTTCTACCAAATGGTTCTGGATTAACTGGAATGATGCAATTGGTTTTCCAAATTGAACGCGTTCTCTAGTATACTTTAAAGCGCTTTCATAAGCACCTCTGGCACAACCAACGGCCATCCACGCTACGCCAGCTCTTGTCATCTGTAAAACTTTGGCCGTATCCTTAAATGAGTTGCAGTTTTGTAAGCGGTTTTCTTCAGAAACCATACAATCTTTTAAAGTAATTACGGCATTCTGAACTATTCTCAGTGCCATTTTATCCTCTATCTTCTTTGCAGAAAAACCAAGGTTATTTTTTTCTACAATAAAACCTTTCACTTGATTATCATCTAAATCCCTAGCCCAAATGATATTTACATCGGCAAAAGTTGCGTTGCCAATCCACTTCTTTTGGCCATTTAAAACCCAAGTATCACCAGTTCTTTTGGCCGTTGTGGTTAAACCACCGGCCGCAGCCGAACCAACGTCTGGCTCGGTTAAACCAAAAGAACCAATCAGTTCTAGCTTTTGCATTTTTGGCAACCACTTTTGCCTTTGCTCTTCAGAACCGCAAATATAAATTGAGCCCATTGCTAAGCCACTTTGTACACCAAAGAAAGTCGCTATGGAAGCATCTATCCTACCCATTTCGGTGGCAATAATACCTTCCATTAAAAAAGAACGATTAGCGCATCCATAACCTTCAAAAGTTAAACCGCAAATATTTAATTCGGCTAGTTTAGGGATCAATTCAAAAGGAAATTCGGCCCGGTTCCAATAATGATTAACAATTGGCTTAACTTCTGCTTCCATAAAGCTGCGCACTTTTAACTGCAAAACTCGATCTTCCGGCAAAAGTGAATCTGACAACTTGTAAAAATCTCCGTTGATTGGTGGAAGTTCTCGCTTTTTTGAATCGCCACTCATCATCTTCATCAAACCACTCAACTGTCGCTCATCAAGCTTACTAAATTGGTTCATCATCTTTGGCAAATTCACCTTTTTAGAGAGCGCCTCTAATTGGTTAAAATCCACCGTTTTTAATAGCTGATAAATATTTTTTGCTTTTGAAAATAGATCCGACATAGTTCTTAGATTGAAATACAAGATATGAAATTTTGTTTTGCAAGAACGTTGCCAGTAGAAGGCAATTAAAATTCCCTGAAGAATTCATGAAATTTTAATTGCCTTAACAGATTGTACCCGATGGTTCTCTATTTTTTGGAAAAAGTTATTTAGCCGAAAGCGCTTCACCTTCAAATTGAATTCCGTCCCATCCGTTTTTCATAAACTGACGGATGTTTTGGTGATCGATCGCTTCGGGGCTGGTTAACACGGATTGATAATGTTCTGCAAATAATAAGAGCGTATCTTCCTTTGATAAATTGTTGAGTTTTGCGAAGGAAAAAGCTTTTGCACTACCTTGATTTTGGGTAGACTCATTATAAGTTTCTCCATTTTTAAACGCAGTTGGCGTATGATTATAAAGTGAATCTATCTTTGTAATTACCGCTGTAAAGGGTAATCTATCTTCTTTTAATCTTTGGAAAAATGCTGTGATTATATTATTCATAAAGCAAAGATAGTAGGATACAATAGTTAAAGCCAAAAACCTATAGCATAGCGATGTATCTGCTTGTAATCCTTCTTCTGGATTTGCGTTAACGATGGAAATGGATACCGGCCTGTGATTAATGCCTTGTGAAGTATGAATATACAGCGTGTTAAAACGCCCGAATCACTTTAAGACTTTTAAATTATAAACCTAGAGGCATTTCACTAATTAAACTAAACAATAAATAGTATTTTGGGCATAGTTATAGTTTAAAGCTATAAAACCAAAAAAAAATGTCTAGTCACCATATAATTAGAGAAAAACAGGAACCCGCACTTTTGATTTTTGATTTAAGCGAGTTTAACGAGGAATATTTGGGGCAATTATTAGAGTGGTCGCCCATGATTATGGTTCCGCTGAACTTATTTGAGAAAGTAGTTTCGTTAGGGATTAAGGTTGATGCGGTGTTAGCGCAAGAAAATCCAAATCTGTTGTATTTTCAAGAGCATGTAAAGGTGATTCCGTGTGATGACAACCTGTTAGACTGCGCATTAAAGTATTTAGTTGCTGAAGGTTTTCCGGCAGTGAATATAATTGGCAATCATTTTAAAGCAAACGAATATCAGTTTTATACCGATTTAATTGACTTAGTTGTTTTTAATGGCAATCGAAAGATTTTTCCAATAAAATCTGGATTTAGTAAGTGGAAAGCCGCAGGAGAAAATGTTTTTATTTTACAAGAGAATTTAGCGAGCCATTTATCAACCAGCGGCTTAGAATGCATTGAACCGGCCCATTACCGCACAGAAAAAGATGGCTTTTTTAGTATTACTTTCCAAAATTCTTTTATTTTTATTGCTGAAGAGATTTGATGGAAATAAGATTTGCTAATCTTTCAGATGCTGAAATCATCAGCAAACTTGCAAACGAAGTTTGGCCTTTGACCTATAAAGATATTTTAAGTGCTGAGCAGATTCAGTTTATGCTAGAAAAATCCTACACGATTAACTCAATTGAAAAGCAGATGAAAGAAGCTCATATTTTTTTCATTCTTGAATTGGAGAAAATTACTAAAGGTTTTGCCAGCGTGACCCTAGAAGTTGAAGACATCTATAAACTCCAAAAGCTATACATCCACCAAAGTTTGCATAAAAAAGGCGCTGGAACATTGCTTTTAAGTTTTGTGGAAAATTACTGCAAAATAAAAGGAGCTCAACAATTACTACTGAACGTGAATAGAAATAATAAGGCAAAATTATTTTATGAAAAAATGGATTATCGCATTATTCACACTGTCGATATTCCTTACCATCATTTCGTTCTGAATGATTACATCATGAGCAAAAGATTAGCATACTGATTTTATTAATGATTTTGTCAAAATGGCATTTGAGCGCCTGACGACATTACTTCACAAAACCATAGGTTATCCTTTTTAAGATGATATTCGTCAAAGATTAGCAATTTGTGTCCAATTATTTTTGAAAGGACGGCTTTTTGTTTATCATTATAAAATAATTAAAAGGAAAAATGGCTATTATTTTATTCGTAATCATTGCCTTAGCGGGTTTCGCAGTGCAGTGGAGATTTAAAAGCAAGTTTAAAAAATATTCGGAAATTGCGATATCTTCTGGTATAAGCGGCGCCGAGATTGCTCGTCAGATGTTATCTGATAATGGCATTCACGATGTGGAAATTATCTCTGTTGACGGGCAATTAACAGACCATTATAACCCAGCAAATAGAACAGTAAACCTTTCGCCAGATGTATATCATGGAAGAAGCATTGCTGCCGCAGCAGTTGCGGCTCACGAGTGTGGTCACGCTGTACAACACGCAAAAGCTTATGCTTGGTTACAGTTTAGATCTGCAATGGTGCCTATAGTTGGTGTTGCATCAAACCTTATTCAATGGGTATTGATGATTGGAGTTTTACTGATGATTTTTAGCGGCAGTCCAATTGTGCTGGCTGTTGGTGTTGGTGCTTTAGCCATTGTAACAATTTTTAGCTTTGTAACTTTGCCTGTAGAATTTGATGCAAGCAGGAGAGCTTTAGTTTGGTTGCAAACAAAAAAAGGAATAATGCAAACTAGTGTAGAAAACGATCAAGCTAAAGATGCTTTATGGTGGGCTGCCATGACTTATGTTGTTGCTGCTTTATCATCATTAGCAACCTTAGTTTACTATGCATCTATGCTTTTTGGTAGACGAGATTAAAGAAATTTTTAAATATAAAAAGGGGTTAATTTGAAAAAATTAACCCCTTTTTTTGTAGTTGCTATTCAGATCGTCATATTAACTCATTAGTGTAGGATAACTACCTTACTTGTGAGATGTTTCTCGGCCAGCTGGCGGATCAACACGGCGAGCGGCTTATCTCGCTTGCAAATCAGTCTTATGTCTTGCGTCTATCAGCGAAGCGATCTTATATCTAAAATCAAAATCTATAAACCATCGCGTTAATATTCATTCCCGCACCAACAGAAGCAAAAAGTATCACATCTCCTTTGTTAATTTGATGATTTTCTTTTTCGCCTTTTAAAATTAAATCTAGTAAAGTTGGCACTGTTGCCACAGAAGAATTCCCTAATGTTGAAATCGTCATTGGCATTACATCGGCTGGTGGCGTATCAATATCATATAATTTAAAGAAACGTTTTAAAATTGCTTCGTCCATTTTGCCGTTTGCTTGGTGAACCAGTACCTTTTTAACCTCGCTTGGCAAAACACCTGCTTTTTCTAAGGTAGCTTTCATTACTAAAGGAACGTGAGTTAAAGCATACTCATAAACCTTACGACCATCCATTTTTAGGTATAAATCACTTTTTGCATCGTGGTCTAACTTATTAGAACCTTCCATTCTTAAAAACCAAGCTTGATCAACGGTATGACTTTCAGTTTTATGGCTTAAAACTCCTGCACTATTTGAATCATCGGTTGATGCCCCTAAAATAGTTGCACCAGCACCGTCAGCATAAATCATACTGTCTTTATCATGTGGATCTACCATTCTTGATAAAGTTTCTGAGCCAATAATCATTACTTTTTTAGCATCACCAGATTTAATAAAATAATCGGCTTGTATCATTCCTTGCAACCACCCTGGGCAACCAAAAGGTAAATCGTAAGCAACACAACTAGGGTTTTCGATTCCTAACTTGTGTTTTACCCGGCTTGCCAAAGTTGGCACAATATCGGTTCTATTTGAACCTGCTTTTACATCTCCAAAATTATGCGCAACAATAATGTAATCCAATTCCTCACCATTTATTCCAGAACTTTCTAAAGCATCTTTTGCAGCAAAAAAAGCTAAGTCAGATGCATTATGTTCTGCGTCAGCATATCGTCTTTCTTCAATATCTGTAATCTGTTTAAACTTACTAATAGCGTCAGCATTTTTTCTTAGCTGCGGACTACCATCTTTTTCTACAAAGGTGTGAGAAAGGAAATCTTCGTTTTTGACCACGTTAGAAGGGATAAACTTCCCTGTCCCCACGATTATTGATTTTATATGACTGCTCATTTTTTCAAATTTAAACTAAAAACTAATCTGGTATATAGTATAAAGTTAGTGAATAATTTTGAAAATCGTTATGCTTATCATTTGCATGGCAAGCATTTGACACAGCAAGTAATCGTTCTAAATTATTTAGTTAACAATAAATCAAGCTGTAACAAAGTAATACTATTTCGGTCTTAATAAAAGAATATTTAATTTGCCTGTAAATCTCCTCAATGGATAATATAGAAATCGTAAAAGTTGCCCTGCAATCTATCAAAAGCAATAAGTTAAGAACCTTTTTAACGGCCTTAATTATTGCAATTGGTTTGATGGCTTTAGTAGGTATTTTAACTTCTATTGATGCCATAAAAGGTTCGCTAAACAACACTTTTGCAAGTATGGGTGCTAATTCTTTTACTATCCGTAACCGTGGCACCGGGATTAGAATTGGTGGGAATGGAAATAAAGCAAAACGTTGGCCCGTAATTACCTATCGCCAAGCAATGGATTTTAAACAACGTTTCTCGGTTCCGGCTATGGTCTCTGTAAACACTTTTGCTTCTTTTGCAGCAACAGTTAAATTTAAAAATGAGAAAACCAACCCCAATATTTCTATTTTAGGTGGCGATGCTGCTTATGTATCTACAGGTGGTTACAAAATCGTAGAAGGGCGTAATTTTTCTAATAGTGAAATGGAGTTTGGTGCAAGCGTTGTAATTATTGGGGACGAAATAAGGAAAAAGTTTTTTGATAATGGAGACGCTGTAGATCAGATTATTACTATTGGCACTAATAGATTACGTGTAATTGGCGTATTTGCCCCAAAGGGCTCTAGCATGGGTTTTGGTGGCGATAAGGTTTGCGTAATACCGATTATTAGAGGTCGGCAAATTATGACTAGCAAAAACCCAACGTATACCATTTCTGTAATGGTTAACGACCCAACTGTGATTGATTACGCATCTGGAGAAGCCACCGCTTTAATGCGAAAAGTGCGGAATTTAACCATTCAGGAAGACAGCAATTTCGAAATTAGTAAAAGCGATGCCATTGCAGAAACTTTAATCAGCAATTTAAAGTTTGTGCAAATTGCTGGGATTGCCATTGGCTTAATCACCTTAATTGGCGCTGCAATAGCTTTAATGAATATTATGATGGTTTCTGTAACCGAACGTACGCGTGAGATCGGCATTCGCAAAGCAATTGGCGCAAACCCAGCCTTAATACGTAAACAATTTTTGTACGAAGCCATTGTAATTTGCTTGCTAGGTGGTGGCGTGGGAATATTTTTAGGGATTGTAATGGGTAATTTGTTAGCTATTGCAATGGGTGCTTCTTTCCTAATCCCTTGGTTATGGATTTTCATAGGCTTGGTAGCTTGTGTTGGAACCGGTTTGGCCTCGGGGATTATTCCCGCATCAAAAGCATCTAAGTTAGATCCGGTAGATGCACTGAGGTATGAGTAGTTTTTTTTTAACTAGAGTTTATGTTTAACGCTCTATGCGAAATCTTGTAAAACGAAATTTGCAGAGATTGTAAATGATGAAAAGCAGTATAGACTTTATGGTAAAAGAAAAATCTCACAAGCAGAGCGGCTATTAATGGCAACCTTGCTGGTGAGATGTCTCCTATCGTAGACATGATGAAGTGGGGGGTTTTAGTTTTACTAATGAACTAATGAATAATGAACTCATTTCACCAGTCACTAACTCCTAACTAACTAATTTCGCCCAAGTATCTTTTAAAGTCACCGTTCTGTTAAACACCAAATGTTCCGCGGTCGAATCCGCATCTAAACAGAAATACCCTTTACGGATAAACTGGTAACGCCTATCCGGGTAATCCGCTAATTGCTGTTGTGCATTAGCCAAATCAGCTTCTATGTAAGCATTTTTCAACACCACTAAACTTTCTGGGTTTAAATAATCTTTAAAATCACCTTCTTCACGATCTGGTTCTTCAGACGTAAATAATCTTTCATACAATCTTACTTCGGCAGTTTTCGCATGTTTCACACTTACCCAATGCATCGTTCCTTTAACTTTAAGTCCAGAGGTATCTTCGCCAGATTTTGATTCCGGGAAATAAGTACAATGGATTTCTGTCACGTTACCTTCTGCATCTTTAACAAAATCATCACACCTAACAATGTAAGCGCTTTTTAAACGGCTCATTAATCCTGGGCCCAAACGGAAAAACTTTTTTGGTGGTTCTTCCATAAAATCGTCACGCTCTATCCAAAGTTCGCGGCTAAAAGGAATCTGACGCTCGCCATCATGACCTTCAACCTCAGGATTGTTCTCACCCATCAGCATTTCTTCTTGCCCTTCTGGGTAGTTAGTAATCACCATTTTAATGGGATCTAAAACCGCCATTCTGCGCCAAGAAGTTTTGTTTAAATCCTCACGGATAAAGAACTCTAATAAGCTATATTCAATTAAATTCTCTCTTTTTGCAATACCAGTTCGGTCGCAAAAATTGCGGATAGATGAAGGCGTAAAACCCCTTCTACGCAATCCACTTATTGTTGGCATTCGTGGGTCATCCCAGCCTGTAACAAACTTTTCGTTTACCAATTGCAGCAGTTTTCTTTTGCTAGTAACCGTATAATTCAAATTTTTACGAGCGAACTCATATTGTTTAGATGGATAAATCTCCAATTTTTCAATCAACCAATTGTATAAATCGCGATGAGGAATAAATTCTAACGTACAAACAGAGTGCGTAATCTGTTCAATCGCGTCACTTTGGCCGTGGGCAAAATCATACATTGGATAAATGCACCAAGCATCACCTGTTCTATGATGCTTGATATGTTTTATCCGATAAATAATTGGATCACGCATAATCATATTTACGTGAGTCATATCAATTTTCGCTCTTAAAGTTCGGCTTCCGTCAGGAAACTCCCCATTCTTCATACGGGTAAAGAGATCCAAATTTTCTTCAACACTTCGGTCTCTGAACGGACTGTTTTTTCCCACCTCGGTAGGCGTTCCTTTAAGCGTTGCCATATCTTCAGCACTTAAATCGTCCACATAAGCCAAGCCTTTTTCAATCAGTTTAACGGCGTAACCGTAAAGCGCATCAAAATTATCTGAGGCGTAGTTTTCATTCTCCCACTTAAACCCTAGCCAAGCAATGTCTTTTTTTATCGCATCAACATAAACAGTTTCTTCTGTAACGGGATTAGTGTCATCAAAACGAAGATTAGTATAGCCTTTAAACTTCTGAGTTAACCCAAAATTTAAACAGATACTGCTGGCATGGCCAATGTGTAAAAAACCATTTGGTTCAGGCGGAAAACGGGTAATAATTTGATCGTATTTACCTTCTTTTAAATCGGTTTCTACAATTTCTTCTATAAAGTTGAGTGATTTCTCTTCAGACATGTGCTTAATATATACCCTGCAAAAATAGCAAAATTAAAGAAAGGCAGAAAGCTTGATTGTATAGCACAGACGCATTAATCGTCTAAAGACATGAATAAATTGTTTAACGATTCGCTAAATAGCGGATGTGCAAACATAGTATGCCTAACTTCTGGGTAAGTAATTTTGCCCATCATAGCCATTTGCAACACCGACATCACCTCTCCTCCTTCTGCACCGATAATGGTTGCCCCTAAAATTTGCTTGGTTTTGGCGTCTACTACTGCTTTCATAAACCCCAAAGTTTCGCCGGTTTCTAACGCTCTTGCCACATATTTCATAGGTAAAGCAGTCACCTTGTAATCAAGTTTTTGGGCTTTCGCCTGAGTTTCTGTAATGCCTACACGTCCCATTTGTGGGTCAGTGAACATACAATAAGGTATCAACCTGTTTTTAATACTCTTATTCTTTTTATTAATGATGTTATCGTAGACGACTAAATGGTCATTATAGGCTACGTGTGTAAAAGCTGGACCACCTTTTACATCACCTAAAGCGAAAATGTTTTTTGTAGAAGTCCGCAGTTTATTGTTCACCAATACGTGTCCTTTATCATCGGTTTTAACACCAGCTAATTTTAAATTTAAATTTTCGGTTTGTGGTTTTCTGCCGGCTGCAATCAAAATATGGCTACAAGAAAAAGTTCTGTTTTCTCCTTTTATAGTTGCTGCTACCTTTTTTTGCTTTTTACCGCTTATCGCTGATACTTTTGAACCGGTATGTATTTCGATATTTTCTTTCTTAAATATCTCTGTCATGGCTATACAAACATCTTCATCCTCATGCGGAAGCAAAGTTTTTGACTGCTCCAGAATGGTGACTTTCGCACCAAACCTGTTCATCATTTGTCCCAGCTCTAATGCAATATAGCCACCACCAATGATTACCAAATGTTTTGGAATTTCTTTAAGCTCTAATAAAGTTGTAGAAGTGAGGTAATCTGTTTCTTCGATACCTTTTAGTTTTGGGATTAGCGGACTACAACCCGTGTTGATGAAAATTTGTTTACCCGTAATTTCAGTTTTGCCTTCAGTAGTTTTAATTTTTAAAGTCTCCTGATCAATAAAAGAAGCTTCGCCCATGATAATGGTCAAATTCTTCGTTTTTTTCAAACCCTTAATCGCACCGTTTCTAAAAGACGTTACAATATTCTGCTTTCTATCATAAACCTTGTCATAATCAATGCTTATGTTTTTACAGTTAACCCCCCAATGTTCGGAATTTTTAACGAGGTGTGCAACCCTTGCAGAAAAAATCATGGTTTTAGTCGGCGAGCAGCCATCGTTAATACAAGTGCCTCCAATTATCCTTTTCTCAATTAATGCTACTTTTTTTCCGGCTTTAGCTAATTTTTTGGCTAATGGAATTCCGGCTTGACCTGCTCCAATAACTATTGCATCAAATTTTTTCATAATTTTCTATTTTCCGCCGTCATCATTAGCGAACAAATACTAAGCAATAACTTTACCAAGGAGGTTTTATAAAAAAGCAGGCCGCTTCCGGTTAAGAAACAGCCTGTTTTTTAGGGTTAATCTGCATGTGGTTTTTTTATTTGTATTCTGAGGAAACGGAATTGATTTTCCAATCTTTCCAGCTTTAACGAGTGTAACATAATTTTCTCGGGTTAAACGCATAAAAATCGCTGAACGGCCGCTTCTACATGGTCGCGAAGAAATCATGAAAAAAGGTTTCAGCACCTAGAAGTACAAGCAACAACATTATCGTTATTTAACGAAAGCTGAAAAGTTTGTCGAATTAGTGTTGACCAAATGTATTTAAGAACTTCACCAAGAAAGATTGCTAAAGAGCTGATTAACAAATATGATTCCCTAAAAGATGCTAAAAACATTCTTGATAAAGTTAAAAGTAAGCTCCTTACTTATAGAATTCAAAAAAAATTTGTATCAACAAGGGTTTCTTAACAAAATAGCTAAAGCAATTTTTTAGCGTAAAATCAATTGATTGAAATAAATGCTACTTTTCTCAAAAAACTAATTTTTAATCAGAATTGCTGAGATATACAAATATTTGAATCCTCAATAAAAGATCAACGCTCATGATTTTATTATAACTATTGCTTAGTTACCACATTATTCCAACTTTACGCAAGCTTTTTCCGCAACCATTTTCGGACAGGTTCATCATACCATTTCAATGCAGCATAGGCCAAAACGATCCCACCTATTAAAATAAGTAATGCATAAGGCCACGCTTGCGTCATTGTCATTCCTTTATTATTGCTGATCCACGCTACATAAAAATAGACTAACGGATAATGTACCATGTAAAGCGGATAAGATATATCGCCTAAAAATTTGCATATCCTGTTTTCTCCGCGGGTTTGCATCACACCACTGGCGCCAAGATATACTATAAATGGGAAAACGATAATAATGCAAATTGAGTCATAAATCCCGTTCATCCACAAATGCTCCGCACCGCCAATTCGAGGCATGTAAAGTACGATGGCTAATAAAATGCTGCACCATAAAAAGGCATTTTTAATGCGAGTCGGTTTAGCTATACGCGAAAGTAACAGACCAGCAAAGAACGGGTACATAGTGCGGGTAAACCCAATGCGTACCTGTTCCACATTAAATGTCCAACCGCCGCTGACGTCGCCATTTGTTATTGCAAGGTGTGTGAGCGCAAGAGCGGCAATGCCTACCAAAATACTTAGCGCCATTATAGAAAATTTCCTGATCCAAACCGCATAAAGTATGTTAGCAATGTACTCAAAGAACAATGACCATCCCACACTGTTAAGGGGATGCATCTCTTCCCAACCGCGTATATCAAGTGATAATGGTACTGGCAAAATAGTATAACCAACCAGCATCACAAGCAGCATCTTCCAAACGGGAATAGTGTGAATAAGCGGCCATATTGTTGAATCCGTAAAATAGAACCCGATGGCGCCGAGGGTCATACCCAAAATCACTAATGGTTGAAGGCGTATGATACGGCGTTTAAAAAAATTGCCAACAGTTATTTTATTCCAGCGATCGTCGTAAGCATAGCCAATCACAAAACCTGATAACAAAAAGAAAAAATCCACAGCCAAATAGCCGTGGTTAACCATTTTATCTAAATTACCTGTTGAAAATGGCTCTGCTAAGTGAAATGTTACAACAATTATGGCTGCAACACCACGAAGGCCATCTAATATAGGGTAATGTGGCTTGGTGGCCATCGCATTTGTTAGGTTAGATCTCATCTAATGGTTTGTAAACTTTGCAGTTTGTAAAAAATAACTAACATTGAATTATCCGACTAAATATTAAAAAGCAATTATTCGAAAATCTCCTCTGTCTAATTTTATACTATATAATTAATCTCAATTTGTAATCCCTCAAAATATTCTTCGGCTTTGATTAAGATTTTTTAGACTTAAAAACACAAGCTGATAGCTTCTTCAAAATCCTGTCTTAACAATCTAATTCTCTTAAATTGGACTAAGTTTTGCTATTTTGTGATCATTTCGTCCCGAGAATACCATAAAATCGGGTGTCGCGTTAGTTGTCGGACAATCAAATTTCATTATTAAGCTAAAACAGAAACAGCTATCCCTATTCAGAATACCTGTTTTACTCAATTGAATTGGTATAAAAGTGGTCCCGACGAGAATCGAACTCATATCTAAAGTTTAGGAAACTTCTATTCTATCCGTTGAACTACGGGACCAATATTCTAAAAAAGTTTTGTTTTACCTCACCACACTTCCAACTCCGAACTCTTCTTTAGGAGCGACAAAAGTAAGTTTTCCATCTGAATTTTCTGCCATTAAAATCATCCCTTGTGAAAGAATTCCTTTAATTTCTCGTGGTTCCAAGTTAATTAAAATACTTACTTGCTGACCAACAATGCTTTCTGGCGTAAAAAACTCAGCAATCCCAGAAACTACGGTTCTTTGATCTAAACCCGTATCAACCGTAAGCTTTAATAACTTTTTAGTTTTCGCTACCTTTTCTGCAGTTAATATTTTGCCTGTTCTTATATCCAATAATGTAAAATCATCAAAGGTGATGTTATCTTTGGCTGGTGTAAGCGCTGGAGGATTTGCCGCCTTTGCTTCTTCCTTTTTAGCATCCAGCTTAGCTAACTGCTTTTCTACTTGCTCATCTTCCACTTTTTCGAACAATAAACTCGCGGGGTTAAGCTGATGTCCATCGGCAAATGAAATTACTTCATCATAGCTTTTATCTTCCGTAGATAGGTTAAGCATAGCGGCTAATTTTTTACTCGCATGCGGTAAAAATGGTTGTGAAAGAATAGTTAAATGCGCAATAATGTATAAACAGTTTTGTAAAACTTCTCGGGTTTCTTCCGGGTTTTCCTTAAAAGTTTTCCAAGGCTCTTTTTCCGTCAGGTATTTATTCCCTAATCTTGCTACATCCATTAGTGATGAAATAGCATTTCTAAACTTAAAATCAGTTAAGTGCTTGTCAATATCGGCATAAGCGGTTTTAATATGCTCCGCTAAAGTTTCGTCTTTCAAATTTTCTCCGCCCAATACTTTTCCATCAAAGTATTTGTGCATCAAAATCATCACTCGATTCACAAAGTTCCCTAAAATAGCTACCAACTCGTTATTTACACGGGCTTGGTAGTCTTTCCAAGTAAACTCACTATCGCTAGTTTCCGGCATAATAGAAGTTAGCACATACCGTAATTCATCCTGCTTGCCGGGAAATTCTTCCAAATATTCATGCAACCAAACCGCATGGTTTCTAGATGTAGACAGTTTATCACCTTCTAGGTTCAAAAATTCATTTGCAGGCACATGTTCTGGCAAAATATAATCGCCATGCGCATTCAATATAGATGGAAACGTAATGCAATGAAAAACAATATTGTCTTTACCTATAAAGTGAATTAAGCAAGAATTATCCTCTTCGTTTTTCTGCTTTTTCCAATACTGTTGCCAATCTTTACCATTATCAATAGCCCATTGCTTAGTAGCAGAAATATATCCAATTGGCGCATCTAGCCACACATAAAGCTTTTTACCTTCAGCTTCCATTAATGGCACATCAATACCCCAATCCAAATCACGTGTCATAGAACGCGGCTGTAAACCTTGTTTTAACCAAGAGCTACACTGACCGTAAACATTAGTTTTCCAAATATCTTTTTTGCCTTCTAATAACCACTCTTCCAACCAAGGCTGGTATTTATCTAAAGGCAAATACCAATGTTTAGTGGGCTTTAAAACTGGGTGGTTTCCACTTAAAGTAGACCGTGGATTAATTAGCTCTGTTGGACTTAGCGAAGTTCCGCATTTCTCGCATTGGTCGCCGTAAGCATTGTCGTTTCCACAATTAGGGCAAGTGCCAATAATGTAACGATCGGCTAAAAACTGCTGAAATTCTTCATCAAAGTACTGATCAGAAAATTTTTCTATAAACTCTCCCTTCTCATAAAGGTTCAGGAAAAACTCTTTCGATAAATCGTGATGAATAGGTGCAGACGTACGGTGATAAATATCAAAAGCAATCCCAAAATCTTCGAAACTCTTTTTAATTTGATGATGATATTGGTCTATGATTGCTTGTGGCGTAGTGCCTTCCTTTTTAGCTTTTATAGTGATTGCGGCGCCATGTTCGTCAGATCCGCAAACGTAAATTACATCTTTTTGCTGCAAGCGCAGATGCCTTACAAAAATATCAGCAGGCAAATAAGCCCCTGCTAAATGGCCGATATGTAAAGGTCCGTTTGCGTAAGGTAAGGCAGACGTTATGGTATATCTTTTATAATTTTTATTAGTCAAAACTAAATGTTTGGGTTGTTTTATTAATTTGCAAAGATAATTGATACAAATCTATTCTGATTATATTTGGTGAAATGAAATTTGATAAAACCGCTTATAAAATTAATTCCTTTAAAGAAGCTGATTTGCAGAAAGATTACTGGCAATCGAAATCATATGCTGAAAGACTAGAAGCGGCTAATCAAATGATAAAAATATCTTTTGGTTTAGTTGGAAAGCCTGAACCTAAAATGCAGAAAACTTTAACTGCCATTATAAAAAGAAATGGGTAATATTTTTAATGATGATTTCAGGGAATTTATCGAAGCTTTAAACTTAAATAAGGTTGAATACATTTTAGTAGGCGGATATTCTGTCATATTACACGGTTACCCTAGATCGACTGGCGATATGGATATTTGGGTAAATAGATCGAAAATTAATTATAAGAATATAAAAACAGCTTTTCTACTTTTTGGTCTGCCTGTTATGCCATTAAATGATTTTATGAGTATAGAAAATGAAGTTTTTTCATACGGCAAACCTCCATACGGAATTGACTTAATGACAAGCTGCAAAGGCTTGGTGTTCACAGAATCAATAAAAGACTCAAATATAGTAGATATAGAAGGGCTGGACGTAACCCTTATTTCCTATCAGGATTTAATAAAAGCTAAAAAAGCGGCTGGGAGATATAAGGATTTGAATGATTTAGAACATTTATAAAATGATACGTCCGCCGTACTTAAAAAAAGGAGATAAAATAGCCATTACCTGTCCGGCTAAAAGTTTAAAATCCTCAATGACGAATGCAATCGCATTGTTAGAATCCTGGGGATTAGAAGTTGTTTTGGGCGAAACTGTTAACGCAGTGCATTACCAATTTTCTGGAACGGATAAGTTGAGAGCCGAGGATATGCAAAAGTTTATCAACGATGAAGACGTAAAAGCAATTATTGCAGCAAGAGGTGGTTACGGGTGTATACGGATTGTGGACGACATCGACTGGACACCATTAGTCCAAAACCCAAAATGGATTATTGGCTTTAGCGACATCACCGTTTTTCATATGCAATTGCAAAAAATGGGCCTGCAAAGTTTACATGCACAAATGCCTTCCACTATCTCTGATAGTTCAAAAGAAGGCTTAGAAAGTCTAAAAAAAGCACTTTTTGGGGAAACTATAATTTATAATTTTCCTGCAACTACTTTTAATAGAAAAGGGTTAAGTGAAGGAGAATTAATAGGGGGAAACTTAACACTATTGACTGCCTGTATAAACTCCAACAATGATATAGATTATAACGATAAGATTCTTTTTATTGAGGATGTTGGAGAATATGCCTATGTGATTGACCGGATGATTCGCACTTTACACAGAGCTAGTAAATTTAAAAATTTAAAAGGCTTAATAGTAGGTGGATTTACTAACATCAAGCAGGACGATCCACCATTCGGTTATTCGGTAAACGAAATTATCAATTCGATAGTTTCCAAATATGATTTTCCGGTAGGTTTCAATTTCCCGGCAGGTCACCTGCCTGATAATAGAGCTTTAGTTTTAGGTAGAAACGTTAAATTAGAAATCGGCGAAAAAAGTTCGATGCTTTCCTTTATTTAGCGATTAAACAATAGCAATTACCGCTTTCTTTTTCTTACTCTTCATTCTCTTTGGGATCGCCTGTAAAATCTCTTCCTCCAAAGCATCAATCATTCTTTTTTTGATGAAGTTTTTGTGCGTTACGATGCTTATCTCGCGACTTGGTTCTGGGCTTTTAAAATAACGCACCCTATCCATTTGTTTTACAGAAAAATCCTGTAAAGAAAGTTCTGGCAATATGGTAATGCCATCATTTATATCCACCATTTTGATCAGTGTTTCTATACTTCCGGTATTGTAGTTCAGCTTATGATGATTTGATTTAGTGTGCTGGCAAATGTTTAGCACTTGGTTTCGCATACAATGTCCTTCGTTTAACAGCCAAAGATTATCTATATCCAAGTCATTTGTAGTCAGCGCTTTCTTCTTAAACATTGGGCTGTTTTTAGTCAAATAGCTTACAAAGTTTTCATAATAAACAGGACGCTCCGCTAAAAAATCCTCATCAAGCGGCGTTGCTAGTATACCGCAGTCCAAAATACCAACTTTTATTTTTTGTACAATGTGCTCAGTAGTTAGCTCAGATATTGATAAACGGATTTTTGGATACTTTTCTAAAAAGCCCCCAATCACTTTTGGAATTAAATAAGGCGCCACCGTGGGGATTACTCCAATTTTAAGCTCACCGCCTATTTCGCCTTTACGTTCTTCAATAATATCTTTTATTTTGAAGCTTTCTTGCAACAATATCCTTGCTTGCTCTATAATTTCGACACCAATCTCAGTAGGTGTAATTGGCTGTCTGGACCTATCAAACAACTTAACCCCCAAATTTTCTTCCAGTTTTTGGATTTGCATACTTAAAGTCGGCTGTGTTACGAAGCATTTTTCTGCAGCTAAAACAAAACTACGGTAGGTATCTACCGCTACAGCATATTCAAGTTGGGTAATCGTCATGCTGTAAAATAGATAAATTCTATTATAAAAAAGCTGTGTATACAAAAAAAGGAGACAATGCCTCCTTTTCTTTAATTTAATACATTATCTTATTCTACCGTTACAGACTTTGCAAGATTTCGTGGTTGATCCACGTTGCAACCTCTTAAAACCGCGATATGATAAGACAATAGCTGCAGAGGAATGGTAGCTAGAAGCGGCAAAAACGCCTCGTCGCTAGCGGGTATTTCTATAGCATAATCAGCCATTTTAACAACTTCTGTGTCGCCTTCGGTAACAATTGCAACAACGATTCCCTTCCTGGCTTTTACTTCCTGTATATTAGATATTACTTTCTCGTAAGACGAATTTTTAGTAGCAATTACAATAACTGGCATTTCTTCGTCAATTAACGCAATTGGACCGTGTTTCATCTCCGCAGCCGGATATCCTTCTGCATGGATATAAGAAATCTCTTTCAGTTTTAATGCTCCTTCTAAAGCCACCGGGAAACCGCTTCCCCTTCCTAAAAAGAGTGCATTTCTTGAATCTTTAAACTTCTTAGCAATCTCTAAAATCATTTTATCAGATTCTAAAGCTTTCTCTACCATACTTGGAATTCTCTCCAATTCGCTTAACAAAGCAATCAATTTCGATTGCGGTAAAGTCCCTTTCTTCTCGGCCATATAAAAAGCCAATAAAGTTAAAGCAGTTACTTGTGCTGTAAAAGCTTTGGTTGATGCTACGCCAATTTCTGGACCGGCATGTGTATAGATTCCTGCATCAGATAAACGAGGAATAGAGGCTCCAACAACGTTACATATTCCAAAAATTGTTGCACCTTTTGCTTTAGCCATTTCAATAGCGGCCATAGTATCAGCAGTTTCACCAGATTGTGATATCGCAATAACAATATCTTTCTCTGTTATAATAGGATTGCGGTATCTAAACTCCGAAGCATACTCAACCTCAACCGGTATTCTCGCATATTCTTCGATTAAATATTCCCCTACCAAACCCGCATGCCACGAAGTACCACAGGCAACAATAATAATTCTATTGGCGTTTTTGAATTTCTTAGTATAATCTTTAATTCCACCTAACTTGATTTTACCTTCTAAAGGATAAATACGCCCACGCATACATTCTGTGATAGAACGCGGTTGTTCG
Organism: Sphingobacteriales bacterium; assembly: GCA_038243635.1. Lineage (GTDB taxonomy): Bacteria > Bacteroidota > Bacteroidia > Sphingobacteriales > Sphingobacteriaceae > Pseudopedobacter. The sequence continues at coordinate 9,544 of JBBSQW010000006.1, read as the reverse complement.
TAAATTTCTTTCAGCATAAAGTGGTCGTAACCACCTTTTTCTATCATTTCGAGTTTAATCTCTAATTGCTGTACATAAGGCGTTTTAATCTCATTATCAATTGACCTGATCACTAACTCATCTGTTTTAAGATAAGCAATCTCATTATCATCCAAATAGATTACGTTTTTAGTATACTCTACAATGGGCGTAGCATCAGAAGCAATAAAATATTCGTTTACTCCAACACCAATTACCATTGGACTTCCCTTACGAGCCGCAATTAGCATTTCAGGATCTTCTTTGCTCATGATTACAATCGCGTAAGCACCAATAACTTGCTTCAACGCTTCACGAACCGCTTCCTGTAAATTAATCTTTGCTTCTCTACGTATATCCTCAATTAAGTGGATTAATACTTCCGTATCTGTATCACTCTTAAAAACGTGACCACGACTAATTAACTCTTCTTTTAAAGGACCATAGTTTTCAATGATACCGTTATGAATGATTGCTAATTTTTCGTCACCAGATTGGTGTGGATGAGAGTTCTGGTCGTTCGGTGGCCCGTGTGTTGCCCAGCGGGTATGCCCCATACCAATCGACCCAGAGTGATCTTTTCCTTCTACAAAGTCTTCTAGCGTAGCGACTTTGCCCGCCTTTTTATAAATTTTCAACTCTGACGAATGGTTCAACAATGCTACTCCAGCGCTATCGTAACCTCTGTATTCTAAACGTTGTAATCCTTTAATGATGATAGGATAGGCATCCCTAAAACCAATGTAACCAACAATTCCGCACATAAAAAAAACTATATTTTGAAGATGTTTGCAAATCTACAAAATATAGTTTCATTTATAAAGTAACAGGAAATTTACTTTTGATCTGTATAAAATACGCGTAGCTTAACTTTGTAAGTTGGATTACTACCTCCACCCAAAACAGACCTTCCTAAATTATTTAAAGCGCTTGGCGGCAGAAAATCTGAAGGTGTAATAAATGTACCATAATTTTTAATTTTCCCACTCATTAAATCTTGTACGTAAGCAGTAAAGTTGAAAGTATAGGATGTTGTCTTACTGCTATAAAAACCGCCAATAAAACTTGGGCCAAAAAAGCGAGGATCATTTGGAGACTCATCCGGAACAAGTTGCGGCCTGTTTGCAATATCCCAACGATAGGTACGCAGCTTACTTATAGGCTTGTACAAATTGTTTGGGGGACTATTATCAACGTAAAAAACCAATTCGGCCCGGTTAACGGCAACGTTTTTTCCAAGTTTCTTAAGGCTGTCTAAATAGGGAAATTCAACTTTAACAAAAGTACCGCCTAAACCTTTTAAGTATAACAGGTTGCTGTTCTCAGCAGTACTCTCTAGCTCCGTTTTAACAGGAGTTCCGGTCATATCCCAAGTTAACTCTGTTGCAGCGTTTCGATCAGTTATATTAAAAGTATTTACCAACGTATCAGTTACACCTGCTGCTGTTGATTTGTAAAAAACATCTAACCTGGCAGCGCCACTTGTGCTAGTGCCAAAAGAGAACAACCCTCCGGCTCCTGTAGTTGCGGATTTATTAACGGAAATAAACAACCCTTTAATGTAATTATTAAAAGTTGAGTTTGAAACCTTGTTTACAGAATCTAACTCTACAATATTATTCTTAACAAAATTAGCATCTAACTTAATCCTCAATTCTCTTGGAACCCTCTTTGTGCTGTCTGTTTTCCCTTTTCTAATATCCTGTAGTGTAATGCTGTCTTTCAAATTGGTAGTAATAATTTTTGTGCCAATTACGTCCGACTTAGTTAACCACTTTTTGTTAGCGTAATATTTTTTTCCAGACTCATTATACAATACTTCGTTAAGTTGTCTTACTTCCGCAGTAAAGGCTGAGTTTAAACTATCTCCGTAAAACTCAGCATAAGGCAACACTAAAACAGCAGAATCTACAACAGTGGCTGTACCAAACTTATAATTTGAGCCCGGCATACTTAATCCTAAAGCTATGTTTGCGGTAGTTTCGCCAAAGACAGCATCTTTAAAGTAACCCAGCACACTTCTATCAGTAAAATTGGTTACAATACTATCTTGCTTTTGTAGTTTAGTAATTACCGTACTTGTATCAACTAACTTTGTAGCCAAGGCAATGTCAGGATCAACATCTAAACCAACACCTGTAGGGTTTTTACAGCTCCCTAAAATAAAAAGACTTACTAACAGGGTTAATAAGTCTGATTTTATAAATTTCATATAATTTTTTGAACGTTTTAAGCTACCGATACTAATTCATCTGAAGCAATTTCTTGGTAAAAGTTGTAATAATTTTCGAAATCTGCGGTAGATGAATGCTCTAAAACAGGTTTTTCTGATTTTTTAACAAAGTTTAACACTTCTTCATCTACATTTTGAGCACCCAAAACTATAGCATCTGAATACTGTATCGCAGCTTTATTCAGTCCGTTGTGAGTTGCATCCGCATACGCCGCTGTGTCTTTTTCATTCATTCCCTTAATCAAAGCCTTCTTTGCAAAAGCATCTCCTAATGAACCTTCGAAAGTGTTCTCGTAAATAGAATAAACTACTTTAGCATCCTTAAATGTAGGATCGTCTTTGTAATTAGTTTTCAGATATGCAGGAACCAATGAACTCATCCAGCCATGGCAGTGTACAATGTCTGGTGACCAACCTAATTTCTTAACCGTTTCTAAAGCACCTTTACAGAAGAAAACAGCTCTTTCGTCATTATCTGAGTAGAACTTGCCTTTTGCATCATTAAACACATATTTTCTATGGAAGTAATCTTCGTTATCCAAGAAATAAACCTGCATTCTTGCAGAAGGTATAGATGCTACTTTTATAATTAACGGATTATCAGTCTCGTCAATAATGATGTTCATTCCCGAAAGACGGATTACCTCATGAAGGCGGTTTCTTCTTTCATTGATGCTACCAAAACGAGGCATTAATATTCTTATTTCGAATCCCTTCTCCTGCATTGCTTGCGGCAAAGTTCTCGTAATCTTTGAAATTGCTGTTAAATCCAGAAATGGCGACATTTCATGTGTGATAAACAAAAGCTTGGTTTTTCCCATCTCCTAAATCTTTGATAAGTTTTTGTTAAGATTTCTTTTTTAAAGTGCAAATATAACAAAAATCTTGCACAGTTACAATGTTTTTCGTAAATGCCCATTGTTAATACAGAACAATTTAGCCACTTTTGCCCACTAAAATTTCATCGTTTTTGAAAACTTTCCACACAAAAGAAAAGCTAGTAGCCTACTTAGATTCTATAAAAAAGACCAACCCAAAAATTGGCTTAGTGCCAACTATGGGCGCTTTGCATGAGGGACATCTGTCTTTGATTGCAGCTTCAAAAGAAAAATGCGACTTAACGGTTGCAACCATTTTTGTGAACCCTACGCAGTTTAACAATCCTGATGATCTTTTGAAATATCCCAAACCTATTCAGCATGACCAAAAGCTTTTAGACGCTGCCGGTTGCGATGTGCTTTTTAATCCTGAAGTGAAAGAAATATATGAGGATAACGAGCAATGGCACTACAAAGTAGGCGACCTTAACACGGTTTTAGAAGGTAAATTTAGACCCGGACATTATGAGGGCGTTACACAAGTAGTTTACAAACTCTTTTTCTTAATTGAACCAGATTTGGCTTTTTTTGGTCAAAAAGATTATCAACAGTTTTTGGTCATCAAGGAAATGGCCAAAGACTTTAAGTTGGATATAAAACTTGAAGCCTGCCCCATCATCCGCGAAAAGGATGGTTTAGCAATGAGCTCTAGAAATATCCGTTTAAACGATGAAGAACGCGAAAAATCTTTGCAGCTTTATAAATCACTAAGCTTTGTTAAAGAAAATTATGTAAAATTACCTAACGAAGAGCTATTAAACCAAGCAAAAGGTTTTTATAAGGATGAGTTGCTTGATTTAGAATACTTAGAAATTGTAAACCGCGACACTTTGCAAGCACAAAATAATGAGAAAGATGCGATAGTCTTAGTTGCCTGTAGCGTAGGAAATACTAGGCTAATAGATAATATGATGCTACCCTAACATGTTTTATAAAATCTATTCTTTATTTTTGCAAAATGGTAATTGAAGTTTTAAAATCTAAAATTCATAGGGTTAAAGTTACCCAATCAGAATTAAATTACGTTGGTAGTATTACTATTGATGAAGATTTATTGGACGCAGCCAACATGATTCCAAATGAGAAAGTGCAGGTTGTAAACAATAATAACGGCGCTAGATTTGAAACTTACATTATTAAAGGCGAAAGAGGTACAGGAATGGTTTGTTTAAACGGATCTTGCGCAAGGTTGGCTCAAATCGGCGATATTGTAATTATTGTATCTTATGCGCACATGGATTTTGAAGAGGCTAAAAAGTATAATCCAGTTTTAGTTTTTCCAGATGACAACAATAAGTTAATTAATAAACATTGAAAATCCCGGCGCTTACTGCTATCAAATACATCCTGTTTTTAGTAGTGGGGTTGGGTATTATTTATTACCTCTTTAGTTTATATTATAATCCTTCTTTTTTAAATGACTTAAAAAGTGTTAGTTTAAAATGGCTCACTGTTTCTGCATTATGTGCAATTTGTGCTAATGTTTTTAGAGCATTTCGCTGGCAGTTAATGATTACACCCCTCACTAATAAAAAACCTGCTTTTTTAAACGTTTTTAATGCTTTGATGGTTGGGTATCTGGTAAATTTGGCTTTACCACGAGCTGGCGAATTAGCCAGATGCGCATGGCTCGCTAAAAAAGAACAAATGGATACCGCAAAGCTAATTGGTAGCGTAATTGCCGAACGTATTTTTGATTTATTGATGTTGCTTGTTTTGGTTTTATTGAGCCTATTACTTTATCAAGATTTATTTGCTAAGCTACTCCACTTTGACGCTAGTCGCTTATCTAAAAGAAATTTCTTAATCGTTAGTGCCGCTGCAGCTCTGGGCTTTGCTGTTTTAGTATTCTTAATACACTTAATCAAAAACAATCAGCATCCCGTAATAACCAAGGTTAAAACTATTTTAAAAAAACTATGGGATGGTTTTATATCGGTACGTAAAATGAAGAACCGACTTGGCTTTATAATATTTACTTTATTTATTTGGTTTTTCTATATCGCATCTAGCTATTTTGCTTTTAAGATGCTGCAACAAACGGAATTATTGACTTATGCTGATGCGCTGCTAACTGTTGTTGCTGCTAGTTTTGGTATGATTGCTCCAATACAAGGCGGAATAGGGGCTTTCCACTTTATGGTTTCAAAATGCTTAGTTCTTTTAGATATTAGTAGTACGCCAGCTTTAGTTTATGCAACAGTCCTTCACGCATCACAAACTTTACTGGTAATTTTGTTGGGTACGCTAGCTTTTGTTTCTGATTTCAATTTTGCACCAAAAGCGGACAGCCTAAAAAAATAGTTGGAGCTGGGCGAGGTTGTTTTAAAAAAAATCAACTTTAGTTTATAGCTATTATTAAAGTTTATACTTACCTAATTTCTTTTTCAAAAAGCTATCTTTTCTTTCCTCAATATCCTTCAGCGTCTCATTCTCGCTAATTCCAGCATTGGTTAGTTTAGGTACGCCAATGCGTTGCGAACTATAAATCCCTGAATGCCCACTAAAGAAATAAGCTGTAAAACACGCTATCGCAAAAAACAAAACGTATTGCCCGCCAAAAAGCTCGACGCCCATAAACGTACAAGCTAAAGGAGTATTGGTTGCGCCTGCAAAAACTGCTATAAACCCTAACGCAGCGAACAGGCTAATTGGCGCATCCATTAACGTAGCTAAGGTGTTGCCTAAAGTTGCACCAATATAAAACAGCGGCGTTACTTCGCCACCTTTAAAACCCGTACCCAAGGTAACAGCGGTGAAAATGGTTTTCCATAACCAACTAAACATATCAGAACCGCCAGCTTTAAAAGCAGAAACAACGGTTATTGCACCGGGATACTCTGCATTTACTCCTAAACTTAAATAATCGGATTTACCGACCAAAAATGTTAATAAAATGATTGCTACACCTCCAAAAAAAGGAATTAACCAAGTTGTTTTAAAAAGGCTTGTAAAAACCATTTTTACATGATGTACTAAAGTTGCAAACAGATAGCTCACCAAACCAAATGCTACAGAAGCAATAATAATTTTTAAAAGTAAAAGTATGTCTTTATGTAAAAAACCTGCTAAAAAGGTAGTGTTGGTTTCTAAAAAATCTATCCGATAATGGGTATGGCTAAGTCCCCAAGCGCTTACTGCAAAATCGCCAACAATACTGGCAACCAAGCAAGGAACAATTGCATCGTATTTTAACTTTCCTAAAGCAATAACCTCTATCGCAAAAATTGCTCCCGTTAACGGAGTTCCAAATACCGCTCCAAAACCGGCTGCAACTCCAGCCATCAACAAAGTTCTAACGTCTGCTTTAGAAAGCTTAAACCATTTTGCCAGAAGTTGCGCAATGCTCCCACCAATTTGTACGGCTGTCCCCTCCCGACCTGCCGAACCACCTAATAAATGCGTTAATACTGTAGTGATTAAAACCAGCGGACCCATCTGCGGCGGAACTCCACCCCCGGGCTGATGGATTTCATCCATGATTAAGTTGTTCCCTTTTTCAGATGATTTACCCCATAACTTGTACATAAAATGTATAGCAACACCGCCAAAAGGTAAAAGATAAAGTAGGTCAGGATTAGAAAATCTAAAGAATATTGCACTGGTTAACAATCCTAAAAAGAGTGCTACTATACTACCGACAACTAACCCAACGGGAATACATAATGCAATCCATTTTAATACATATTTAAGAATTTGTAACCTTTCGGACGAGTATTTTTTATTTTGAATATCCAATTTCTTGCTTAACAAATGATGGGTACTTAGAAAACAGCCGTTATTAACAAAGTCTAAGCACTATCAAATGTATCACTTTGAAAATAAATAGTACGTTTTGGCACTTATAAATGTTGAAATCTTAATTGTTAAACTGAATTTCTAACTTTGCCAAATGAGTATAAATCAGGACGACCTCCATCATTACTTAACTCTTTTTTGTGACCCTGAGCCAGAATTGCTAAAAAGAATTGATCGCGAAACGCAGTTGGAAGTGTTAATGCCAAGAATGCTCTCTGGCCATTTACAGGGTAGAATGCTAAGTATGCTCTCGAAAATGATGGCGCCTCAACGTATTTTAGAGATTGGGACTTTTACTGGCTACGCAACTCTGTGTTTTGCAGAAGGCTTGGCTAAAGACGGCAAAATCATCACGCTAGATATTAACGAAGAATTGGAAGAGCGAGTAAAAGGCTATTTTGAAGTCTCCGATTATGGTGATAAGATAGATTACAGAATTGGAAACGCTATGGAAATTATTCCAACGATACCTGAGGTTTTTGACATCGTTTTTATTGATGCGGATAAGAAGAATAATGGCAACTACTACAACTTAGTCTTTGATAAGGTGCGTAGTGGTGGCTTAATTATTACGGATAATGTGTTATGGAGCGGAAAAGTTTTAACAAAAATTACCGATACCGACACTTCCAATATTCATAATTTTAACCAAATGGTGGCTGCAGATGAAAGAGTAGACAAGTTAATACTTCCATTGAGAGATGGCTTATTCATCGTCAGAAAAAAAATAAAAACTTGTAAACTTCGTTAATTCTAAAAATTTGTTTTGATAAAAAAATTCTTACTCATTTGCTTTCTAGCTGTAAATTTTGGCGCTAACGCCCAATCCGTCACTCAAAACTATATAGATGACCATAAAGAAATGGCAATAGCTCTAATGAATGAGCATCATGTACCCGCAAGTATAATTTTAGCAGTGGCCATACATGAATCTGCAAGTGGAACAAGTAAAATTGCCCGTTACCTCAACAACCACTTCGGCATTAAAGGACCGAATAACAGCACTCAAATTAAATCAGCATACAGAGGTTTTGATGAAATTCACGATTCTTACAATTATTTCATCAATTTTTTACAAAGTCGTCCAAAATTGAATCAACTATTTAGTCAATTTACCGAGTATGATTATAAAAATTGGGCGAGAGGAATACAACGTGGGGGTTATGCTGCTAGCAGAACTTGGTCTTCCCAAATTATGGGTTTGATTAAAAAAAATGACTTACAGCAATTTGATAATCGGCCAGAAGGCTATATTGAACCCATAGAGCCGGTAACTGTCAATAAAGTTTATAGCGTTAAAAAAGGCGATACGTTGAATTTAATTGCTAGAAAAAACCACACCACTACCAAAAGATTAATGTTAAAGAACCACCTTAAATCTACCGTTTTAAGGATAGGTCAGAAATTAGAACTATAAATGAAGAAATTAATAATCGGAATACTTGCTTTGGCTTTTTTAGCTTCTTGCTCGTCAAAAAAGGGCTTACATTATCAAAACAAACAAATTGAAAAATCAGCTAACAAGCAAAATTCTGGCGCTTACACAAGCTATACGGTTGCAAGCTATATCCAAAAATTTAAAGGAATTGCCGTTACCGAGATGAACCAATATGGGATACCCGCAAGCATTACCTTGGCACAAGCAATTTTAGAGTCGGGCACAGGAAAAAGCGATTTGGCAAAATATGCCAATAACCATTTCGGGATAAAATGCACAAGTGATTGGAAAGGAAAAGGCTATTATAAAGACGATGATAAAAAAGACGATTGTTTCCGCGTATATAAAAACCCAGAGGAAAGTTTTAGAGATCATTCGGAATTTTTAAAAAGAAAACGATATGCCTTTCTATTTGAGTTAGATAAAGATGATTACGTGGGCTGGGCAAAAGGACTTAAGCAGGCTGGTTATGCTACAAACCCCAAGTATCCTGATTTGTTGATTAGTTTGGTAGATCGTTATGAACTCCACCAGTTTGACAAACCAGAGGGCAGGTATGAAAAAATAAAACGTGAGGACAAGGTTTTATCAGACATTAATAAAAACATCCCGAACGAGCCAAAAAAGGACAAAGAGAAAGACGCCACGCCTATTATAGCAGGCGACAATTACATGGTGCAACAAGGCGATACACTTTATAATATTTCTAAACGTTTTGGACTAACTGTTGATGAGTTGAAGGCGTTAAATAACATGGCAGATGACTACATTAAAATTGGTCAAACCTTGAGGGTTAAAAAATAATTTATTGAAACACTTACTAGCGCTAATTACTTTAATCTTTATCGGCCTAAAGCTTTTTGCACAGCAAGAACCTTTGGTGGGTTTGGTATTTGACAAAGAAACCAAACAACGATTAAACAGGGTAAGTGTCACTAATTTGCGAACCAATCAAACGGTTTACAACAACAATATCGGCGAGTTTTCAATTGACGCACAAAAGAATGACCTATTAGTAAGCAAACTGAACAACTACAAAAACGATACGCTGAAAGTCAATAATCAGAATGCGTTGATTATTTATCTCCAACGCTTAGCCATTCCCTTACCCGAAGTACTTTTTAAAGATTCGGTTTTGCAGGCAAAAGCAAAGTACGAAGAAACAAAAAAAGCTTTTAA